>JBMFKQ010000058.1:0-500 GCA_049972095.1 Elusimicrobiales bacterium | reverse complement strand
CCCACTTACTTTGCCCTTTATCAAATCCGCTGTTTATGTTTCAATTCCTTATAGGTAGGCTACAAATTCTCAATTTCCTACGGGCTAAAGAAAAATGTAGAGTTTCAATTCCTTATAGGTAGGCTACAAATCATATTATTTCTGAGGGAATTAACGAGATGCGAAAGTTTCAATTCCTTATAGGTAGGCTACAAATGGATTGTATGGCTAAAATTCTTGAGGTTGGGGACCGGGTTTCAATTCCTTATAGGTAGGCTACAAATTAGCCTCTATCACATCCTTCGCATTCAATTCTTCTTTGTAGTTTCAATTCCTTATAGGTAGGCTACAAATAAGTGCAATCTGCCACCCGAGTATGTTGTGCGAGTTGCGTTTCAATTCCTTATAGGTAGGCTACAAATTTCTTCGCTCAATTTCTTCAATTCTTCTTTTTGAAGTTTCAATTCCTTATAGGTAGGCTACAAATAAGCATGGAAGGTGTTGAAAGTGTACACTGATGC
>JBMFKQ010000057.1:0-502 GCA_049972095.1 Elusimicrobiales bacterium | reverse complement strand
GGATAATCTAAATTAACTTTAGAGTTATTACCTTCCCAAAGTAGAGAAGCAACACCATCTAATTGATCTTTCATTTCTTGACAATATTTACAAGTTCTATAATCATGAGGAGAATCAGCATGCTTAGGCTCAGGATACATAAATATCTTTCCTTCATAATTTCTTAAAACAACTCTACTATCGGACATAGAAATAACATAATTAGGCATAACAGGAATCTTTCCACCACCACCAGGAGCATCTACCACAAAATAAGGATTAGCTAACCCAGAAGTATGACCTCTTAAAAATTCCATTATTTCTATTCCCTTAGAAACTCTAGTTCTAAAATGCTCTAAACCTTCTGTTAAATCACATTGATAAATATAATAAGGCCTACATCTATTCTTTAATAATAATTGAAATAATTTTTTCATAACAAATGGACAATCATTAACTCCTCTTAATAAAACAGTCTGATTTCCTAAAACCACACCAGCATCAGCTAACATATTTAAAGCCC
>JBMFKQ010000056.1:0-506 GCA_049972095.1 Elusimicrobiales bacterium | reverse complement strand
CATCACTTTTTATTACTCTTTCTTGTATATTATATACAAATTTTCCCAAAAAATCATGAAAAAATGATGAAAAAAACAAGCTCACATCCCGTTAGCTTCCACTTCCCCTTCTCTCTCCTAACACCCACCACCTATCACCTATTCACCACCCACCTTTCACCTACCACCCACGCTTTATTATTTTGAAACAAAATATATCCCAGCAACGATAAGCAGTGTGCCAAAGAATTTTGTCAATGTAAAACTCTCACCCAAAAAAATAACAGCAATTATTAGAGTTATCAGTGGATAGGTTGATGAGATGGGAACTATCTTAGATGCCTCACCAACACTCATTGCCTTCAAATATGCAAAAACACCACTCATTGCCATAAATACACCTAAAAATGTATATATATAAGCATGAAAAGGTGTCATTTTTATATCCTGAATTGTTAATTGAAATCTAAGTAAAAGTATTAAACTAAAAAAAATAATCATCACAAAAAGTCTTAGATAAAATGCAT
>JBMFKQ010000055.1:0-507 GCA_049972095.1 Elusimicrobiales bacterium | reverse complement strand
GTAGATGCAATAAGTCGTGTAAAACCTTATGGTGTAGATGTCAGTAGTGGTGTTGAGTCAGAAAAAGGGAAAAAAGACCACAAGAAGATGAAACTCTTCATAGAATTAGCAAAAAAGGTAAATATTGAATAGTCCAGGAGTAAGTTTTAGCCCACTTAATTCATAAATTTATGAGTGAAGCTCCCCGACTTTAGTCGGGGCTTCACTTTCTTTGAGGGGCTATGCCCCTCAAACTCCCAAAAGGATTTTTATTTCCTTTGGGGATTCAAAGGGGCAAGCCCCTTTGAGTTTTACGAAAACTGCCCTGCCATTCATCCCAGATTAAAGGTCGGGGCATTCTGGCAGTTTTCGTAAATGTCAGATGCAGTATTCTCGCTCATTCTCGGCTCGATTAAGATCGAGCCTCCGAGGTAAATTCTTTCGAAGAAAGAATTTAAATCCGCTCAAATACTGCATCTGCCAGGAATTTTATGAATAATATGGGTTAGATTATCATTGAGCTGTTAC
>JBMFKQ010000054.1:0-516 GCA_049972095.1 Elusimicrobiales bacterium | reverse complement strand
AAGGGAAGTGGTTATTCTTCCAATGTATTGAAATTACGGAATAAAATGAATTTGTAGCCTACCTATAAGGAATTGAAACTGCGGCGGCGCGTTTGCCCTGGACCTGCCCGCATAATAATTTGTAGCCTACCTATAAGGAATTGAAACAAATAACAGGAAATATGGAATTCTCTTATCTTCGCAATTTGTAGCCTACCTATAAGGAATTGAAACGAGAATATTTATAATGGATTAGTTTAAAATGTTTATATCATTTGTAGCCTACCTATAAGGAATTGAAACTGATGCGGAGTTCACTGATGCGTCTTCTGGTGTGATAATTTGTAGCCTACCTATAAGGAATTGAAACTTCACAAGGCCACCTTGTACACCCCGGTTCGGCCTACATTTGTAGCCTACCTATAAGGAATTGAAACTTATGCCCCAGGACTGCGGTGAAAACCGCGCCAGGGCATTTGTAGCCTACCTATAAGGAATTGAAACCCGATAGTGTGTCTCGCATTCAGAAGACACTAC
>JBMFKQ010000053.1:0-523 GCA_049972095.1 Elusimicrobiales bacterium | reverse complement strand
GTGATAGTTGTTGATTGTGTTGATAATACATTTTCTATATACAGTTTTTTCAACATTTTATCAACATTGTATATACAATATGCACAAATATATCCTCTTATCATTTGACTTCCTTTCTTGTTTTTATCTTGTTGATAATCTTGTTAATAGCTTCTGCAAAAAATGGATCATTTGATATCATGCTTTTTATCTTGTCGCTTGCATGGATTGCGGTTGAGTGATCTTTATCAAATGCTTTTCCTATATCTGTCCATGACATATCTGTAAGTTCATGAGCAAGGTATATAGCTATATGTCTTGGAAAAACAAGTTTTTCCCTTCTTTGCTTTGACATAAGTTCATCAATAGATATTCCGTATTCCTGAGCAACAACCTCTTGAATATCCTCTATTGTTATTTTATTATCATTGTTTATTTCAGACTCAGGTATATACTCCTTCACCCACACCTTAACCTTATCGATAGTTGGAAACTCGTTTGTAAAAACTGAGAAGTTATATATCTTCATTAAAGCACCTTTAAG
>JBMFKQ010000052.1:0-525 GCA_049972095.1 Elusimicrobiales bacterium | reverse complement strand
CTTCACAAATTAACAATAGATTTATAGCAAAAATCTGTGCCTCTCAAATCAATTTTCTGAATTTTATCAGCTGCTTTACTTAGAGAAAAGGCATTTTTTAAAAAACCCTTGATGTTAGCTTAAATGGTCTCCGTTTAGGAATCTACTTATGAGTTAATATGAAGTTAAACTTAATTTAGGAGGAGGGAAAGATGAAAAAAGTAATAACAGCAATAGTTACAATAATACTTGCTGGTGCAAACATCATTTTTGCATCCAGCCTTGAAGAGATAAAGTCAGGTGCTGAGCTGAAAGACATCTCAGCTGCAGGTGTTACTGAAACAGCATCAGAAATAAAAACACCACAGCTGCCTTCAACTCTCTATGCAATAGTGATACCCGAATATGATGGAAAAGATATGCTAACAATTCCTGATACGGAGATTGGGGTGCCGGTTATTCGGCTACCTAAAGCTGATCAGGTAATTATAAAAGCTTCTATTAAGCATGATGACTACATAATTATAAGAACAGCAAAGACACCCA
>JBMFKQ010000051.1:0-528 GCA_049972095.1 Elusimicrobiales bacterium | reverse complement strand
CTACCTTTTAGGATTAAAGGTAAAGTAGATAAAAGCAAGAGAAAACGATGGCAAAAGATACCTCTTTATCCTTGGAGAAAAAGAAGGAAAAAACATTGCGGTTGTCTGGCGCAAGTATTGTGATGATTGGAACGAAGAAGATTTCAAAAAGGATAAAGAGTTTATTGGAAGTGAACTAAAAGAATGGCAACCAAGCATTGTATATGTGAATGGGCAGAGTGTTTTGACACCAACAATGGGGGAAATAAGATACATTGAGCCTGAATTTAAGAGATTAATGGAGGAATAAGAATGAACAAAAAATTGCAGAATATAATAAAAACTATTGAAAGCTTAAAAGATAAGATAAAAAGGGATTATAAGGCAGAAATAGTGGGAATATTTGGTTCTTATGTGCGTGGAGAGCAAAAAAGGGGAAGTGACCTTGATTTACTCGTGAAATTTTATGATGGGGCTACTCTTTTTGAGTTTGTAGGGCTTGCTATCTTCCTTGAAGAAAAACTTGGCATTAAAAAGGTTGATATTGTC
>JBMFKQ010000050.1:0-541 GCA_049972095.1 Elusimicrobiales bacterium | reverse complement strand
AGAAGAAAAGCCTTCCGGTAGAGCAAAATTCCAAGCTTAGGTCTCCAACTGAAACTTTTGAACTGGAAGGTGGCCTAAGAGGATACTCAGAGTAGCGCCACCCTCTAAGCTCCTCGCTAACCTCAATCTTAGTTTTTTGAATCCTTTGGAATAAGCTTGTTGCGTCGTCTATAGTTAGGAAAAGGCCCATTTTCTATGCTTATTTTGCTTGAGGTTAGTTTAAATCATTTTCTGGGAAAAAGAAAAATATGAAGAAGAACGAAGAAAGAGACCTTAGAAAGAAGGACATTTTTGATTTTTGGGATTCCTTTTTCATTGCATATCCTTAATTTACTGTAACACTCTTATCTTACTCATAAGGTGCTTGCTAAAACGTCGGCTTTCGTTACGTTAGGTTCGATAGACCCTAAAAAAGAATAAAAACTCAAAGCAGTGCACTATCTTAACTAAGATGGAAGTAATAACCTTAGTGATCTACGACATCTCCTCAGACGACCTCAGAGAAAAAGTAGCAAACTTTTTAAAAAGCATGGGCTTAAAG
>JBMFKQ010000049.1:0-547 GCA_049972095.1 Elusimicrobiales bacterium | reverse complement strand
AGGACTGGTAAGATAAGGGTATTAGGAAGGAAGAGGGAGGAGAAATTAAGAAGGAAAGATTATAAACCGATTAAGAGCGGGGATTTAGTTCAGATAGACTTGAATAACACTATTTAAAGAAGGGATAAAGCGATATATCATAACAGCGATAGATCTTAAAAGTAGATTTGCGTTTGCATATGCCTATACAAACTTATCAAGCCGAAGTGCGAAGGATTTTATGGACAAATTGGAGTATGTAAGTCCATTTAAGATAAAGAAAGTGCAGACGGATAATGGGAGTGAGTTTGAGAGGTATTTTGATGAGTATCTTAAAAGAAATGAAATAACACATTACTATAACTATCCAAGACATCCTCAAAGCAATGCTCATATAGAGAGGTTCAACAGAACGCTTAAAGAGAGTTTTGTAGAGGTAAAAGGGGATGATATATTTGGTGATATAGGTGAATACAATAAAGAGTTAATGGAGTGGTTAGTATGGTATAATGGAGAGAGGTATCATAAAAGCATAAAGATGACACCGATGGAATATTTAATTAAAGAG
>JBMFKQ010000048.1:0-598 GCA_049972095.1 Elusimicrobiales bacterium | reverse complement strand
ACACCCACAGCTGACTGGGTTATATTTGTTGTCTTAACTATCTTGCCACTCATCTTCCATATCTCTTCCTTCTGATCCCATGTGGTGTCCTGAGCAAACTCTATGCCTTGAATCGTTGCAAGCATCAATGCTGCCAAATCCTCAGCATACTCCCCAGTCTGCTCATCTGTCTCGCCAAAAGTGTGATGCTCTGAAATATATCCATATTGATTCTTGTCCTTAGGAATTGCTAAACCAACAGCCGCAGCAATAAGCCTGTGATTCTCATTAACAGAGTTCCTGCTCATTACACAATAAACAATCTGACCACTCTTTAATTTGCTCAACCCCTTCTGCCTGGAGATGAGTCTGCAGTTGGGTGGTAAGATGCTAGAAACATGCACAAGATTGAATCTCGCAATCTGTGCATCCCGCAAGGCCTCCTCAAAACTTGCAAGCTTCTCCTTATGCCTCCCAATACCTTTGGTGAGAAAAACCTCTTTTGCTATTAGTGTCATAGTAATAAAATTATATAAAAAATTCCAATCATTTCAAGCCCTTTTGCTTTATTGGTATTTTTCTGATTTGATATAGAGATAAAGATAAGTATCCGAGATTA
>JBMFKQ010000047.1:285-772 GCA_049972095.1 Elusimicrobiales bacterium | reverse complement strand
ATATTTTTCCCGAAATTCCTTTGCTTTCTGTGCGTCAACAGTCCATATCAGTTTAACACCGCCAAAGCTTTTTCCTGTGATTGTTTTTATTGATAGTGGTTCACCAAATAATTTCACATCTACTTCTGGCTCAGTGATGGGAATTTCAGTTTCTACATTTGCTTCACCGAACTTATAAATAAGCAAAGCTACGATTATCTTTTCTCGGACTGAACCGACCTCCATTCCAGTTTTGCCAGCCCTTGAACTTTCTAATTCTGCAAGTTGAAACAAATAAGGTAGGCGCCTTTTTATCTTCTCCACCAATTTCTCATCTTCGAATATTTCTATAACTCGACTGGACATTCTTTATTCCTCCGTTACCTCAATAGCGTCATCTATGAACTTTAATTGTTCTCGACCTGCATCTGCTAAACCAGAATCCCTTGAGCCAAAATAAACCACTCTTTCAACATCTATTCTTTTTTCCGGATAGTTATATTCATTC
>JBMFKQ010000047.1:0-275 GCA_049972095.1 Elusimicrobiales bacterium | reverse complement strand
TGGTTTTGCAATTTTCCATTTATCTTTAATTTGACATTTAATTAACATTTTTCCTTCTTTTTCTTCAATTAGATTTTCTACAGCTTCAAGTTCCTCATTACCGAAAATGGATAAGCCGTGTTTTACATCAGAAGTTGAAAAGATTTGTATTATTTTCTTTATTTTATTTTCCATCATGTCACCAATTATTAAATATTATATACATTTATTTTACCACTAATATTAAATCTTACCTTCACCTAAGCGTCTATTCTTCAATAAGTCAATTTTCGCAG
>JBMFKQ010000046.1:0-818 GCA_049972095.1 Elusimicrobiales bacterium | reverse complement strand
CGAGCCTACCTATAAGGAATTGAAACTTGAGACACGAAGTATATTTCAGCGAGTATGTCAGAGTTGCGAGCCTACCTATAAGGAATTGAAACTTGACAGGATAGAACAGGAGTTAGTTGATAATATGGAGTTGCGAGCCTACCTATAAGGAATTGAAACGTCTTTTGTATTTCTGTATATCTCTTCATATACTTTGGTTGCGAGCCTACCTATAAGGAATTGAAACCAATCAGTAATAACAATGGCTATTGTAAATAATGAAAGTTGCGAGCCTACCTATAAGGAATTGAAACGATTATGAAAAAGTGTTTTTTTCTGTGGAAGAACAAGTTGCGAGCCTACCTATAAGGAATTGAAACGCATTTCCACCCTGCTAATTTTCCTGACCTTTCTGGTTGCGAGCCTACCTATAAGGAATTGAAACCTCATCTCAACATCATCTTCACTTAATCCCTCTAACAGTTGCGAGCCTACCTATAAGGAATTGAAACTAGTGATTTTTTTTGTCTCACCGAAGCCATAATTATGTTGCGAGCCTACCTATAAGGGATTGAAACATATATAATAGGGTGCGCTCAGAAATTGCCAGACGAAATAAGTTTTCTCAATCAAAAAGCCATTAAAACAATCAAAAAGTGGTTCAATAACTGCGAGTTTTTTAGCATATATATATCAAAATCCAGGCAGTTTTTATTTTCTTTATTGACATAGCATCCATAATACAGATACCGTGGCAGATAGACAAATATTAGATTTTCATCAATTAAAGACTGGGACATTTTCACAACGATCGTCTTTTAAGTGTCCCCCACAGCGAG
>JBMFKQ010000045.1:0-831 GCA_049972095.1 Elusimicrobiales bacterium | reverse complement strand
TTCTGGAGGGTTAGGGTTTATGACAATGCTGGAAATATAGGTATATGGTCTTCTACAAGAAGCTTTATAATTGACCTGACAACCCCAACGATAAACAACCAGCAAAGCGGAGATGATGTCTGGATTAGCTCAAACTCACACACATATTCAGTTTTCTTTAATGATACTGGTGGTTCATTACTAAACAAGTTTCAGGTAAAAGCAACAACTGGACCAAATCAAACTGGAACAGTATTATTTGACTGGACTGATTTAATAACAAACATAAACTTGTCATCATATAACACCCCCTGGTCCTTAACATCAACCCTATGGAATTTACTACAAAATGGAACAAACTATATAAGCGTTAGGGTTTATGACAATGCTGGGAATATTTCTGTTTTGAGCAATGCATTTTATATAAAAAAGGATAATGTTTTTCCGACAATTACAGACAATCAGTTAGGTGATAATATATGGAGAAACACAAACAGTGGTTTTTATGATGTTGATTTTTATGATAGTGGTGGAAGTGGGCTTTTGAGATTTGAGGTTAAGGTTACAACTGGACCTTCAATGACTGGAATTCTGATAACTGACTGGGTTTATGTATCAAGTATAACGGGAAACTCATATACTCAAAACTGGCAACTTCCAGCCACAATATTTGACTCAATGATGAACGGATATAACTATGTAAGCGTAAGGGTTTATGACAATGCTGGGAATGTTAGTGTATCAAGTGATGTATTTTATGTTTTAAAAGACACAACATTACCAACAATATATGACCAGCAAACTGGTGATGATGTATGGAGGAGTTCAAACAGTGGTGTTTATTCAGTTTAC
>JBMFKQ010000044.1:0-1177 GCA_049972095.1 Elusimicrobiales bacterium | reverse complement strand
TTCTTCCTCTGCCTGTCTTTCGTTTCAATTCCTTATAGGTAGGCTACAAATGGGGGTATTGAGAATTTTACAGCGCGAGGGCAACGCAGTTTCAATTCCTTATAGGTAGGCTACAAATCCCTCGCTAATTCAGGGTCTGGGGTCATTTTGTAAGAGTTTCAATTCCTTATAGGTAGGCTACAAATGAGAAAAGGGAACAAACCGCCAGCCACGAGCCAGCCAGTTTCAATTCCTTATAGGTAGGCTACAAATGAGTGTATAAAAAAGAAACTTTGAGGCTCAAAAATCTGTTTCAATTCCTTATAGGTAGGCTACAAATCAACATAACGCATCAAAACTAGCGCCAGCCCAGACATAGTTTCAATTCCTTATAGGTAGGCTACAAATATTATCAAAGATTCCTGAAATGAACGAAAAACAGAGTTTCAATTCCTTATAGGTAGGCTACAAATAAAAAACCTCTCTCAATAGAAGAACATCTTGAAAGTTGTTTCAATTCCTTATAGGTAGGCTACAAATAACGTAGTGTCTTCTGTATGCGAGATACACTACCCGGTTTCAATTCCTTATAGGTAGGCTACAAATCCGCGGATTCGCGGGAATCACATATCCCCGGACCACAGTTTCAATTCCTTATAGGTAGGCTACAAATGCCCTGGCGCGGTTTTCACCGCAGCCCTCTGGCCTGAGTTTCAATTCCTTATAGGTAGGCTACAAATTGGAGGGCATTGCATTGGTGTCTTGGAAGTATTTGATGTTTCAATTCCTTATAGGTAGGCTACAAATCCCCCATCACTACATTATACGCACGAATAAAAAAAAGTGTTTCAATTCCTTATAGGTAGGCTACAAATCATAGAATTGGTGGGTCCCCGCCTGTGATTTGCAGCGGTTTCAATTCCTTATAGGTAGGCTACAAATTTGCTTATTTCCTCATAATTTAATATTTTATCATTGTTTCAATTCCTTATAGGTAGGCTACAAATTCCACAAATCAATATTCAATCAACAGGTATTTTCGAGTTTCAATTCCTTATAGGTAGGCTACAAATAATGTTTATATCTTTAGATCGGTTTTTCAAAGATCGGTTTCAATTCCTTATAGGTAGGCTACAAATAATTTACATCAATTAAATAAAACTTATAATTATTATGTTTCAATTCCTTATAGGTAGGC
>JBMFKQ010000043.1:0-5420 GCA_049972095.1 Elusimicrobiales bacterium | reverse complement strand
GGTCAAGAACCCAATCTCCTTTTGCAGTATATTTTAGAATGAGATTTCTCGGAATATAGGGAGACCAATTCCCTCTGTAATTTCCTTTATGAGTAGCCCAATCACCTCTCTCGGGAAAACTCCAAACAGTTGTTCTCTCAGGAGTATACTTTTCAGAAGGAGCATATGACTTAATATTCCAGTTTTTGTTTAACTTTACTTCTACATCTTCAATTATGACAAAGTCTTTTTCTTTTATGAATTTTAGGTATTCATCTTTTGTTATTTCTTTCATATCTTTATACCTTTTACTCCTTCTCGTGTTCCACAATTTCATTTTTGTTTTAACAACAGAGATTTTGCCTTTCCTTTTGATTTTATAAAGAGTAGATCCCCCATTTTAAATATTCTATGCTCCTAAGAATTATTGTTTTTCAAAGGTATTCCCTCATATGTTTAATCCCCTGCCTGCCAAGTAGTGCTGTGTTCTTAAACAAAAGCAGTGATACCCTTGTCTATTTCTTTATATTTATTACAGGAATCACCAGTATGTATTTTAATAAATCCCAAGCAATAAAAGGTAAAAAACCTACCCTTATTGTATTTATAAGACTTAACCCTGTAAATATTTTAAGCCACATGATCCCTGATATGTATATTGGTACTTCAACGGATATAAAAAACAGAAAATAATCTGAGAGCCTCTTAAAGTTGTTTTTCTCAAAGAATCTTCCTCCAATGTATGAGGCAATTATAAAACCTATTATATAGCCAAGTGTTGGTGAATAAAGTATGGATGAGGTTATTGCTGCAAACCAGTTTATTCCAGCAAATCCAGGTGCGGCATAAATAAGGGCACTAATGTATGCAGATTTTCCAAGAAATATACACGAAAGAAATACAACAGCAGTCTGTAATGTGAATGGAACAGGATTTGATAGCATATATATTTTTATCTGAGATGATAAGATAAGAAGAATTGTGAAGATAACTATCCCAGAGATTTTAAGAATCTCTGTATTAATGTTTTTTATAGAAGTAGCTTGACTATTGTTCACTTACCTCCATAAAAATTTTATTTTGGCATTATTTTAATCCGCAGCACTTCTTGTATTTCTTTCCGCTTCCACAAGGGCATGGATCATTTCTTCCAACTTTTGGATTTTCACGCCTATATGTTTCAACCTTTGGCATCTGAGATGCGAATAGATGCTGATTTTGCCTCATCCATCTCTCAACCTCTTTTTCATTCTTAAGGTCAACACCATCCTCAACCATCTTTCTGTATATTTTAATTATGAGATTTTTTGCCTCAGGGGTTTTGGCTTGAGAGAATATCCCAGGCGCAAGCATATTCAGCTCAGCAACAATTTCCTCATCTGTTTTTTCAACCACTCTTTTTTCAGAAACAGGAGCTTGTTCTATGTTTGATTTTTCTTCTTGTAGTTCTTGCTGAGTTTTACCTTTATAAGTAGAAATCTCTTTTTTTGAAGTGAATTTTTCAATAATCTTTTTAAAGAAATTCATAGTTCCTTATTTTATCTTTGATGGAGCGATATTTTTAAGATATGAGGCAAATGCGATTGAATAAAGCTTTGTTTTCCATAAATCTGTTCGTGATGGAAGAATCACAGGGAAGTTTGCGCCGGCAAGCACAGCTGCTGAGGTCATACCCTGAACAAAAAATGATATTGCTTTGTATGTTGCATTAGCTGCATCAAGATCATCAAGGAGGATTATATCAACATCACCGGGAACCTGAGCGTTTTTAATTCCTTTTTCGGCTGCAAGTTTTTTGGAGAATGTTATGTATATATCGTAGGGACCTTCTATAATGCAGTTTGAAATTTTCCCTTCTTTATTCATCTTAACAAGCTCAACTGCATCAATAGTGCTTGGTATCTTTGGATTTGGTTTTTCAACAGGACAAACAACTGAGACCTTGGGTTTTTCCACACCAATTCTTCTCATTATCTCAACAGCGTTGTTTATTATCTTAACCTTTTCCTCAAGGGTTGGTTTTATAACTATTGCAGCATCTGTTAAGGCAAAAAATTTGTGATAACTGTCAAGTTTAAAAAGAACAAAGTGTGAAAGAATGCCGCCTTCTCTAACAGCACCTATATCTTTCCTGAGTATTGCCTTCATATAAAACTTTGTATCTACAAGCCCTTTCACAAGAAAATCACCTTTTCCATCCCTTATCAACTCAACCGCGATATTACACATTTTTTCTACATCTAACTCATCTATTAGTTCAAATATATTCCCAGGTATATTTTTCCTTTTAAGAAGGTTCTCAACATCCTTTTTAGGACCTATAAGGATCCCTTTGGATATGATTTTATTTTCAAGTCCAATCTCAAGTGCTTCCATAACCTCTTCATTGTTTGCACCTGGGACTATTATTCTGTTTGGTATTCCTGCTGTTTTTTTTAGAAGTTCATCAAAACTTTTAAACTCTATCATAACATCTCCTTTATAAATAAACCTTAACCTTTTTAGGATTCTTTAACGCAGTTTCACAGGCTATTGCAAGTGCAGACATCTCATCACCACCTGGATATATCATAACAGGTGCTATCCATTCAACCCTTCTTCTTATCTCAGGAACTATAAACTCATCATCATAAGCTATGCCGCCGGTTAAAACTATTGCATCTACCTTTCCCTCAAGCACTGTGGCAAGCGCACCTATCTCCTTTGAAATCTGATATGCCATTGCCATAAGCACTTCTTTTGCTTTTTCACGACTAACAAGTTGAGGATTTAAACCGTCGCTTACCTCTCCAGTTTTTATATATTTTTTTATTGCAATTATATCACTTGTTCCTGTGTAAGCAACGAGTCCGCCTTTTCCTTTTATCTTAAGCTTTATCTCATCAAGGCTATATTTCCCAGAAAAACACATCCTCACAAGCCCCCCTGCTGGCACCCCACCGCTTCTTTGAGGCGTAAAAGGTCCCTCACCATCAAGGGCATTATTAACATCTACAACCCTTCCTTTTTTATGTGCTCCAACAGATATCCCTCCACCTCCATGCATTACTATTAAATTACACTCTTCATATGGTTTACCAAGCTGTCTTGCAGCATGCCTCGCAACCCTCTTTTGATTTAGAGCATGAAATATTGATATCCTTGGGTTCTCTGGCATCCCGGAGTATCTTGCAAGTGGCTCCATCTCATCAACAACAACAGGATCAGCTATGAATGCTTTAACCCCAATTTCATCAGCTATACTTTTAGCAATAAGTCCTCCAAGGTTTGATGGGTGATCTCCCATAACCCCTTCCTTTAAATCGTTAACCATCTTGTCATTTACCTCATAAACTCCGCTTTCAATTGGTTTAATAAGCCCGCCCCTCCCTATAACAGCGTTTATTTCTGAAATCTCTATTCCATTCTCCTTCAAGGCATCAACAACAACCTTTTTCCTCATTTCAAACTGTGAAGTAACCTTTTGATTTTCAAATGGTTTTAGATCATCAGGACTATATCTTACAACCTTATGAAACATTAATTTTTTACCTTTAAAAAAAGCAACCTCATCACTGGTTGAGCCTGGGTTTATTACAAGTATTGAATACATAGCACACCTCACTTAAAACTATAGTGTTTTTTAACAGCTTTTTTAACAATCCATTTACATTTAAGCCCCTTAGGGAAGACAACAAAGTCTCCTTTTTTTATATCATAATCTCCCAAATCTGTCTTTACTGTAACCTCTCCTTCTAAAAAATAACACATCTCATCTGAGTCATAATACCAATCAAACTCACTTTCTTCCTTTGTCCAGATAGGCCATGATTTGATGTTAAGCTTTTTTATTTCATCATCTGATATTTTTTTGATTTCTATCCTCATAAAAATCTCCTTTTCTCTACAAAAAAATTATACAAATTTTTAAAATCTCCAATCTCTTTACCAAAATACTTGTGATAATAATACAAAAACTCTTTCAACTATTCTCAAAAACCTTAGAACATCGCTTTTTTAATATAAGCCTATATCCCATAATATAGCTCAGCCCATACAATAGAAATATACCAACAAGAACAGGTGTATTATTTTTAAAAAGATAGCCTATGTATGAAAAGAAAAAATTGACAACAATAACAAAAAAAGATGCTTGCATCTGATCTCTAAACACTATTTTATAAACAAGCGTATGCATATGCATAAAATCAGCTTTAAATACATTCTTCTTTTTTAAAAGCCTTCTATAGATTGAAAAAAGTGTATCAACAATGGGATAATTTAGAAGTATTACAAAAAACCACGGAGATATCTTTCCATAACTTCTATTAGAAATAATACTTGATATTATAGCAAGAATAAATCCAATAAAATAAGCACCAGCATCACCAAGAAATATTTTCCCTGTAAAAAAATTTATTATAAAAAAACCTATAAGACTTCCTCCTAAACAAAAAAGCAGATTATAAATATTGACATAACTATTCTGATATGCAATTAAACTCATAAAAAAAATCACGGTTAGAGATACACCTGAGGCAAGACCATTAAGCCCATCTATTATATTTATTGAGTTTATTATCCCTGTAAATGCAAAGACAGTAAAAAGAACTGCAAAATAAAAAGGAAGCTCAAAACCTATATTTTTAACGACAGCATCCTCATCTAAAAACAATAATGATAAAAAAGAAATAGCGGCAATCATAACAAACCTGAGATTAGCAGATGTATTTTTAAATATATCCTCATAAACTCCTAAAACAAAGATAAGTGATGAAACGAATATAAATTTAGAATCAGCCACTTTGTTAGACTGAAAAAATAAAAATGTAATGACAAAAGGCAGATAAATACCAATGCCACCCAGTCTTGGGATAGGTTGTGAGTGTAGTTTATGTTTTCCATGAGAGCGATGATCAATTCCAATCTTAAATCTATTACAAAGATATATCACAGCCAAATTTATTACAACGGATATAATTGTAAATAAAGGAATGTATCTTAGGCTTATAAACATAATACAATTCTATCATTTTTAAAAAGTTTAATGCGTAATTTTTGATACATAACTGATATAACTTAGTGTAACAGTTTAGATGTTCCAAATAGTTGTAGTTGCCGAGCAAGGTTGGCAACTACCCCGCACTTTCATCTAACCTGTGTTGCGAGATGTGGAAAGTGCGTAGCTCGCCTCTTTCCTCTACTTTTTATCCCATATCACTCCACTTTTATATTGTATTAAAGTATAAAGAGGACATTCAATTTGGCAATTTGGTATTTCCTTATATATCTATTTAGAAATATGTGTTAGATAAAAATATCATGTCATCGTAATATATTCTATTAGATTTAAATTATGTCATCAAGCGACCAATTCAATTTCACATAATCTAGAAAGAACTTTTTTGTCTTTTTTTAGTCCAAATAATTCATCCAATAATTCAGTTTGCTTTTTTCTTAAT
>JBMFKQ010000042.1:0-9627 GCA_049972095.1 Elusimicrobiales bacterium | reverse complement strand
CTAATCCAGAGGTTTCGATGACATATTTATTATCTAACGATGATTCCTTCGATGACAAAAATTATTATCTAATGCGAGTCATTGCCAATCTTTTATTTTTCTGTTATACTTTAAACGATATGCCAAATTTATTCATTGGCACAAGTGGCTGGAATTATCCGCACTGGCAGGGGGTATTTTATCCTGAAAACTTAAGTCAAAGTAGATGGCTTGAATATTATGTTAAGTCTTTTAATGCCGTAGAATTAAATGTTACCTTTTATCGTTTAGTTCAGAAAAAGACCTTTGAGAATTGGTATAAACACACACCTAAAGGATTTTATTTTGTTGCCAAGGGGAGTCGTTTTATCACACATATAAAAAGATTAAAAGATTGTAAAGAAGCTTTAAATTTATTCTTTAGTAATTGTTTAGCACTCAAAGAAAAATTAGCCTGTGTTCTTTGGCAACTTCCTGCTGGATATAAGAAGGATTTAAAAGGTCTTAGAGATTTTTTAAAGTACTTACATAAGATTAGACTTAGACAGGCATTTGAATTTCGCAACTTAACTTGGTTTGATAAGGAGGTTTATAGTTTATTAGAAGATTATAATGCCTGTTTATGTATTGCCGACTCTGACCGCTGGCCTTGCATAAAGAAGATTACTGCAGATTTTATTTATCTACGTTTTCATGGAGATAACGGTTTATATTGCACAGATTATTCTGATGAGAAACTAAGAGAATGGGCAAGATTTGCACGAGAGACAAAAAAGGATATATTCGCCTTCTTTAATAACGATGCCTATGGCTTTGCAGTAAAGAATGCCATTAGGTTTAGGCAGTTTTTGGAAAACGATTCTTCAGCCAAAAAGTAGCAAAGTGAAGAAAGAGAATTTTTTTAATATATTTGGAGAGGTTTCTAAAAGCAAGATTAAAAAACTTATTATGAGGATGGAAAGGCTGAAATTGGATTTATCAACCGTAGATGAAAGGTTTGTAAAGGGAAGTGGGAAAGGTGGGCAGAAAAGAAACAAGACCAGCAATAAGGTTGTTTTAAGACACATTCCAACAGGAATAACAGTCAGCTATGGCAGAAGTAGGTCTCTTTCGCTAAACAGATTTATTGCATTAAGAAACCTTGTTGAAAGGCTTGAAAGGGAAAAAAACTTAAAAGGGAGGAGAGAGATGAAAATACTTGAAGGGAAGAGCCTTGCTCAGGATATACATTGTCAAACAGCAAAAATTGCTTTAGACTTTTTTAAGAAAACTGGCAGAAAACCATCTCTTGCAATAATAAATTATTATGAAGATTCCCCATCCGCATATTATATGAGGCTTAAGGTTAAAAAAGCTGTAGAGCTTGGTATTGATGTAAAGGTTTTTAAGCCTCAAAATATTAGGGATAAGACTTATTTCATAGACCTTGTTAAAAAATTAGGTTTAGATCCAACTATTGATGCTATTATGGTTGAAAGACCACTTCCAGATGGATTTGATGACAACCAGTTCTGGGACATCTTAAATCCTTCAAAGGATGTAGATGGACTTTCTTCAGTGAATATGGGAAGACTTTTTATTACCAGAGATATCTCTGATGTTATGAATTATTCATTCTTTGTTCCACAAACAGCCTTTGCATGCATAAAGCTTTTACAGTATTATTCCATAGATGTTAAAGGAAAAAAGGTTTGTGTTGTTGGAAGATCATCTGTCGTAGGTAAACCACTTGCTATTATGCTTTCACTTATGGATGCAACTGTAACATTATGTCATTCAAAGACTGAGGATATATCATGGCATCTTAAAAACTCTGATATGATATTTGTTGCAGTTGGAAAGGCAAGGTTTATAAACAAAAGTATGATATCATCCAATCAGATTATAATAGACATTGGAACAAATATTGATGAAAACGAAAGAATTGTTGGTGATGTTGATTTTGAGGATGTTAAAGATAACGTTTTGGCAATAACACCAGTGCCCGGTGGGGTTGGTCCTGTGACTCTTGCCTGCCTTTTGAATGCAGCTGTTAGAGCGGCCCAAAATGCTATAATTTAATAAAGGGAGAGGCTATGAAAAAGGTACTATTTTTTTTGTGTGCTTTTCTGTTCATTAACACTCTTTTTCCTCAGGTAGAACTAACCAATCTTGATAATAAAAAAACTGAAAAGTCAAAGTCTCAGGATGTTTCAAAAAGCACACAATCACTCTCATCAAAATCATCTTCAAATAAACAAAGAAAAACATCAAACTCAAATGTAAAGTCTGTAAAGAAGAAGAAGAAAAAAAATGCAAAAAAACCTGTTAAGAAAAAAAATGAGAATCAGAAAAGAGCTAAGTATGTTTTCAAAAAGGAAGAGCAGGGTTTTTATAAGTTTGATGAAAAGGGAAATCCAATAGATAATAGCAAGATTAAAAAATCAACTCAAACTATTCAAAAAACAAATCTTAATATAGGGATTGAGAATAAGGAGATTGTTGTAAAAGAGAAGGTGAAGTAATGGATCTTCTTGTAAGATTGTATGATGTTGTAGGTTTGAATGAGCTGGACTTTTTTAAAGATAAAGATATAATCATTAAAAGACCTATAGGAGCAGAAAAAAATGCTGTTGTTGAGTGGGTAAGAAATAAATTTTCAGCTGGATGGGCAAGTGAGTGTGATGTTGCCCTTTCAAAAACACCACCGACATGTTTTATTGCAGTAAAAAATTTACAGATAGTTGGTTTTGCTTGCTATGATGCAACAGTTAAAAACTTTTTCGGACCAATTGGAGTTATTGAAGGTTTTAGAAAAAGCGGTATTGGAAAGGCACTTCTTATAAAAACTCTTAAGCAGATGTATTATGATGGATATGCATATGCTGTTATAGGATGGGCTGGCCCTGTTGATTTTTTTAAGAAAACTGTTGGAGCTTGTGAGATTGAAGGGTCTGATAGTTCTGTTTATTTAAATCTAATAAAAAGTAGAGAATGATCCTTGAGCCTAAAAAGATATGCGCTGAAAAAGGTTTTATTGATTCTCTTTCCCTTAATGAAAAACAGAAAGAGGCTGTTCTTTATTTCTCCTCTCCACTTTTGATAATTGCAGGTGCAGGCACTGGAAAAACAAAAACACTGATCTCAAAGCTTGCGGTGCTTGTTCATGTAGGAATCCCCGCATCAAGAATCCTTGCAATAACATTTACAAACAAGGCAGCAGATGAGATGAAAAAAAGGGTTTCAAAAATTGTTCCCCAATCATCTGGACTTTGGTGTATGACTTTTCATTCATTTGGTGCAAGATTTTTGAGGATGCATTATTCCCAAGCTGGGCTTAAGAAGGATTTTGTTATATATGATGAGGATGATCAAAAAAAACTTCTTTCAATGGTAATAAAAGATCTTGGATATGAAAGAGAGAAGATTCAAGCTCCTGTTTATGCCTCTTTAATATCAAGGGCAAAAGATGATCTGATGGATACTGAGTCTTATCTTTTTAATGCCAAAATAAGTGGTAATGACTCAAGAATAAAAACTGCACAGATATATTTTGAATATCAGAAAAGGCTTGAGGAGTCAAATGCTGTGGATTTTGGAGACTTGATAATGAAAACTGTGACAGTTCTAAAAAATAATAAGGACCTATCAGATTACTACCAGAACTATTTCAGATATATATTGGTTGATGAATATCAGGACATAAACAGAGCGCAATATATTCTGATAAAAATTCTTTCTCAACTTCATTCAAATATATGTGTCGTTGGAGATCCTGATCAATCAATATACAGCTGGAGGGGGGCTGATATCAGAAATATACTTCAGTTTGAAAATGATTTTAAAAATGCCTATGTTATAACCCTTGAGAAAAACTATAGATCAACTGCAAATATACTTGATGCAGCAAATCAACTTATTAGAAACAATAGAAACAGAAAAGAGAAAAATCTCTATACAGAAAATGAAAGGGGAGAAAAGATTGAGCTTATTGAGTGCGATGATGAAAATGATGAGGCATCAAAAATAGCATCAAGGATTGAAAAACTTCTTAAGATATATAAAGCTAATGAGATAGCTGTTTTTTATAGAACCAATGCTCAAAGCAGAAGCTTTGAAGAGGTTTTTCTAAGAAGGAAAATACCGCACAGGGTTGTTGGCTCACTCAGATTCTATGATAGAAAGGAAATAAAAGATGCCCTTGCCTATATGAGAGTTATTGTTAATCCTTATGATGTTGTAAGTTTTATAAGAATAATAAACACCCCTCCAAGGGGAATAGGGGAAAAGACTGTTGAGAAGATTATAAGGTATGCAAGGATGAAAGGTATAGGTTTTTATGAGTCTGTTTATCTTTGTGATGATATTTCACACTCAGCAAGGGCTTCCCTTAACAGTCTTTTAAACCTTATCTCAGATATAAAAAACTCAATTAGGAATACTCCACCACACAAGATTCTTGAAAACATACTCATAAAAAGCGGTTATTGGCAGATGATAGAGGATGAGGCAAAGGAAAAGGATGAGACGGCGTTAAATCGTCTTGCAAATCTCCAGGAGCTTGTAAATGCCTTGAGGGATTATGAGGATGAGAAAGAAGAAAAAGGGGAGATACCATCAATTGAGGATTATCTTGAAGGTGTATCTCTTTTAACTGAGACAGATGAGATATCTAAATCACAGGATAGTGTTATGCTTATGACTCTTCACCTTGCAAAGGGACTTGAGTTTGATGTTGTTTTTGTGAGTGGTCTTGAGGAGGGACTTTTTCCTATAAACTCTGCAAACTCTAATGAGGATGATCTTGAAGAGGAAAGAAGGCTGATGTATGTTGGTATGACAAGGGCAAGAAAGAAACTTTTCCTTTCATGGGCAAGAACAAGACGAATCTTTGGTAAAACCTATCCAAATATGATGTCAAGATTTATTTTTGAAAGCGGTGTTGGAGGATATCTTACAGATAAATCCGGTGATGAAAGTGCAATAGAAACAAAGGTTTTCTCAAGACCACAAGCACAGGTTGGAAGAATGGCAGTTCATCCTATTTTTGGAATAGGGAGGATTGTTGAGATAATAGGAACTGGGGAGTTTACAAAGATAAAAATAAAGTTTGATAGTGGTCAAGAGCATACATTTATGCTGAGATTTGCTCCAATAGAGATACTTTGATATGTTAGTAGGAGGTTATATGGATGTGGAGAAGATCGCATCACTTTCAAAGATAAGGTTAACTGATGATGAAAAAAAGATTCTTGAGAAGGATTTTGAAAAAATAGTTGAATGGGTTGATGAAATAAACCTTGTTGATATCAGCAATATAGGTCCTTTCCTTTATGAAGGAGGTTTTAATCTAAGGGATGATATCCCTTTTGTCTTTGAAGGTAGAAAGCGCATAGTGGATAATTTCCCTGCAAAGGAGTTTGATTTTATAAAGGTTAAGAAGGTTATAGATTAAAGGGGCAAGATTATGGATGTGGTTGAAAAACTACATTATTATATTGATAGGATAAAAGAAAAAAACAAGAGGCTTGGTGCTTTTGTTGAGGTATGGGAAGATGATGCTTTAAAGCGTGCCGAGGAGCTTAAAGCAAAAGCCATTTCAGATAAAAAAGGTAAGCTCTACGCTTATGTTATTGCTGTTAAGGATAACATACTTGTTGAGGGGAAGGAGATAACTGCATGCTCAAAGATCCTTCAAGGTCACATCTCCAGCTACACTGCAACAGCTGTCAAAAAGCTAGTTGATGAGGATGCTATTATCATTGGAAGGACAAATATGGACGAGTTTGCTATGGGTTCTTCAACGGAAAACTCATCTTACTTCCATTCAAGAAATCCTATAAATACTGATTTCGTTTGTGGTGGTTCATCAGGTGGAAGTGCTTGTGCGGTTGCCGCTGATATGTGTGATGCAGCGCTTGGCTCTGATACTGGAGGCTCTGTGAGACAACCTGCAGCTTTTTGTGGTGTGTGGGGGCTTAAACCAACCTATGGCTGTGTATCAAGATATGGTCTTATAGCCTTCGCATCAAGTCTTGATCAGATAGGTCCAATATCAAAGGATTTGGAAACCCTTAAGAAGGTTTTTGATGTTATAAAAGGTTATGATCCATGCGATAACACATCATTAGCTATACCTAACATACCTCATAAAGATGCTTGTGAGATGAAGGTTGGTGTTATAGATTTTGATAAAAGTGGTGTTGATGATGATGTTATCTCATCTTTTGATTCTGCTGTGAGAGATATAACGAATGTTGTCAAAAATGTTAAAAGGGTTGAGATAAAACATCTTAAATATGCCATAAATGCATACTACATAATTTCATCAAGTGAGGCATCATCAAACCTTGCAAGGTTTGATGGAGTAAGATATGGTAAAAGGGCCTGTGGAGATAGCATTGATGAGGTTTATGTTAATACAAGAAGTAGTGGTTTCGGTAGAGAGGTTAAGAGAAGAATAATGCTTGGAACATATGCTTTGAGTGCCGGATACTATGATGAGTATTATCTCAAGGCACAGAGGGTTAGAAATCTTATAAAACAGGAGTTTGATGAGGCTTTCAAGGATGTTGATATCCTTGTTATACCCACAACCCCAACACTTCCATTTAAGCTTGGTGAGAAGATTGATGATCCCATAAAAATGTATCTGAATGATATATTCACAGTCCCTGTTAACCTTGCTGGTATTTGTGCTCTCTCTGCGCCTTATGGTAGAAGTTCTTTGGGTTTTAGATATTCTGTTCAATTCATAGGAAACAGATTTTGTGAGAACTGGCTTTTTGAGATTGCAAGGAGGATTTGTGATAGCTGAAAACTCAAGTGGTGGGATTGTAATTAAAAATGGAAATATTCTTCTTATTATGGTGAAGACTATGTCTGGAAATAAGCTTTGGACATTTCCAAAAGGGCATATAGAGGATGGAGAGAGTCCTCAACAGGCTGCTATCAGAGAGGTTATGGAGGAGGGTGGAGTTAGGTGCAGGATTATTGATGAGAATGAGTTTTTTATAAATCATTACAAGTTTATAAGAAATGGAGATGTGGTTTCAAAGACAGTTAGATGGTATTTGATGGAGCCAATTGAGGAAAGTGGTATTGTAAGTAGTTTAGAAGTTGAGGATAGAAAATGGGTTTCTATTCCTGAGGCATTAAAGCTTTTAAGTTATGATTCTGATAAAAAGATGGTGGAGATGCTTTTAGAGAGAATGGAGGGCAAAAATGTCTTTTGAAGCTGTTATAGGTCTTGAGATACATGTTCAGTTAAAAACTAAAACAAAGATGTTTTGCTCATGCCCAGTTGTAGATACTAACTCACCTGCAAACATATCTATATGCCCTGTATGCAGCTCTCAGCCTGGTGCTTTGCCTGTTCCAAATCTAAAGGCTGTTGAGCTTGGTGTAAAGGCAGGACTTGCACTTAACTGTAAAATAAACAGTTTTTCTGTTTTTGCAAGGAAAAACTATTTTTATCCCGATCTTCCAAAGGGCTATCAGATATCACAGTATGATCTTCCATTGTGTGATGAGGGCTTTATAGATTTAGGGTTTAAAAAGATAAGAATAAAAAGGGCTCATCTCGAGGAGGATGCTGGAAAATCACTCCATGCTATTGGGAGCCAAAAACTTGACTATACCCTTATTGATCTAAACAGATGTGGTGTTCCACTTCTTGAGATAGTTACATACCCTGATATTTCAACACCCGATGAGGCTTATAGATACCTTGTTGAGCTAAAAAAAATATTGAGGTGGATTGATGTTTCAAATTGTGATATGGAGAAAGGAGAGTTAAGATGTGATGTTAATGTTTCAGTTAAAGAAAAAACATCAACTGTTTTAGGAACAAAGGTTGAGATAAAAAATCTTAACTCATTTAAAGCTGTCAAAGATGCTGTAGCATATGAGATAGAAAGGCAAGAATCTGTAATTAGAAATGGTGGTAGTGTTTTACATGAAACAAGACTTTGGGATGCATCATCATCAAAGACTGTTGTTATGAGAACAAAGGAAACAACCGAGGATTACAGATATTTTCCAGACCCAGATCTTATTCCAATTGTGATTGATGATGCTCTTATTGAAAAGATAAGAAACCAAATAGGAAAACTCCCTCTTGAAATAAAGAAAGAGCTTTCAAGAAAATACTCCTTGAGATATGAGGATCTTGAGATAGTCACATCCTCAAGAGAGATGTTTGACTATTTTAGCGATATCCTAAAGCTAACTAATGAATCTGATGTTATTAAAAATGTCTTAAATATAATAAACACTCATCTTCTTGGATATATGAACGAAAAGAAAGTTGATGAGTATGAGATCAAGAAGATTGTAAAACCTTATATTGTGTTTGAGATAGCACATCTTATTTCAAAAAATGAGGTTTCAAATGTAGGAGCAAAAAGGCTTTTTGACGAAGCTATAAAAACAGGGAAATCTCCTTTTCTTCTTGTTGATGAGTTAAATCTAAGACAGATAACTGACAGGAAAGAGATAGAAAACTGGGTAAGAGAGGCTGTTTTACAAAACCCAAAGGCGTTTGATGACTTCAAAAATGGAAATGATAAAGCAAGCGGTCCAATAGTTGGTTATGTTATGAAAAAATCTCGTGGTAAGGCTGATCCATCGCTTGTTGTTGAGATTTTAAAGAGTATTTGATCTCTTTTCTAAGTTGTTGATCTTTTCCTTTATTTTTTTCTCAACATACGGAGGAACCATTTTTGAGATATCTCCGTTAAATCTTGCTATCTCCCTTACAACTGATGAGGATAGATAGGAGTATCTTAGTCTTGGCATAAAAAAAACAGTTTCAATATCTGGCTCAAGTGTTCTATTTGCAGCAGCATATTGAAATTCATATTCAAGATCTGAGACCGCCCTCAACCCTCTTACTATAAACTTTATACTATTCCTCTTAAGATATTCAACAAGAAGCCCTTCAAAGCAGTCTATTTTTATGTTTTTTCTTTTGCCAAGGACATTTTTAAGTATATCAATCCTTTCCTCAATAGTAAAAAGGGGATTTTTTGAGTGGTTTACAAAAACACTGACGATAAGTTTGTCAAATATCTTACATGCCCTTTCTATTATATCAAGATGTCCATATGTTAGTGGATCAAAGCTTCCAGGGAAAACTGCCTCCTTCTTCATAAGAATTATTATATAAATTTATGATAAAAATTAGACATTAAGAAAGACTTGATAGAAGGGCTATTACCCCTCAAAAACTCCAAAAAGGATTTTTAATCTCCTTTGAATTTCCTTTTTTCTGTCTTTAGGCTCTACTTTGGTTAAAGAATTTAACAAAGATAGTTCATTTAAATATTGATTAACAGCTTCTTTTACCTTATTCCAATCAACAAAATAATCATAAGTTTTGTTTGAAGACAATAGAGTATTAAAAAAATAATTTTTATATTCTTCAAAATTTTTAAAACCTAATTCTCTAAACCTAACCATTTTCCCACCACTTTATGCTAAATTTATATTTTTTATATTCTTTCTCATCCTCTGGTTTTCTAAAAACAAAAATATGCTCATGTCCAATAAGGTAAAACTCATACTCTTTTGCTCGCCACCTTTCTCTTGTAGTTTTCATATTCCATTGTAATTTAACAATATCTTCTTTCAAAATAAATCCTACTTCTAAAAACGCTTGCATAACCC
>JBMFKQ010000041.1:0-10697 GCA_049972095.1 Elusimicrobiales bacterium | reverse complement strand
TAGGAGTAAGGTTTCTGATGAAACGATTAAAAAATCCTTTAGAGCTATTGTAAGTTGCTTTCTCTTGCTGAGGAGTGCCAAGAAGCTTCTGCAGGTGAACTTGAATGTGAGGAGACATATTTGTGGGTAAAAAACCTGGGAAAAGAGGTTGGGGTGCTTCTGGAAAAATCGTTGTTTTGGGGTTCTTTAAGAGAAACAACAAGATTAGAGTTTTCCCCATTCAGAGAAGGGACAACAAAACAATTCAAAAGATTCTTAAAACCCATACTGAAGCGGGAAGTCTCTACTATACGGATGATTGGCATGCTTATGCTTCTTTGGCTGTGAGAAGCAATCATATAGTTGTGAGCAAAGAAAAAAGGAAGAGACCATATTAATGGTATTGAAGGCTTCCGGAGTTATGCCAAACATTGGCTCTATATTGGTATCGGGGAGTGCCTAAAAAGTTTTTTCATTTTTATTTGTGAGAAATTCCTTTCAGGTTTTTAATCATAGACACGAAGATCTTTTTCCGAACTCAAATCAAACTTTTAGTGGCTTAAATGGGCTTTATAAAAACTCGTGCTAAATCCCTTCTATTTTTTCTGACTTAATCTTGATTTTATTCTTTCAATAGTAAAACTTATAAACGATTTAAGATTTTGATCATTAACTTTTTTAAGTT
Organism: Elusimicrobiales bacterium; assembly: GCA_049972095.1. Taxonomy (GTDB): domain Bacteria; phylum Elusimicrobiota; class Elusimicrobia; order Elusimicrobiales; family UBA9959; genus JANZZP01. The sequence goes on along the minus strand of JBMFKQ010000041.1, from coordinate 10,033 downwards.
TTTTCTCAAGGAAGGATACAGTTTTCATATCCCCTACAATTGCAGCAGCTGTAAGGACCTTCTCACGGTAAGATAAATTAGGGGAATCAATATAATCATAGACAGACTCAAGCATTGAATTATCACCAAGCTTTGCAAGAGATAACACTGATTCAATTTTAATATCATCATCTTTTTCTCCAGCTCTTATCCTTATAACATCAACACAAGTTTTATCACCAATTTCACCGAGGGCTTTTATAGATTCAATCTTCAAAAGTTTATCACTGCTTTTAGCAAGATCTATAAGAAGCGAGACTGAATTTGTTGACTTAATAATACCCAGATAATAAACCGCTGCAATTTTTATCTCAGTAGAGTAGTTTGTTGAAGAGGCTATTTTTATCGCTTCCTTTTCAAGAGATTTTTCATTTTTTGAGGCCAAAAGCCTTATAACCTGAGCTTTGAGCATGTTGTCAGTTTCCTTATTGTAATACTCAATAAGCCTTGATGTGTTAAAAGATGGTATATATGAAAGAGATATCATAGATGAGTGTTTAATATCCCTATCTGTTTCTTTGAGAAGAATGTTTATTATATCATCACAATATTTTTCAGCCCTAAGCATTCCAAGTCCCTCTATCGCTGCCATTTTGATAAGTTTGTTTTCATCGTATATGTATTTCGCAATCCTATCAGCCTTTGTTACATCTCTTGAGGAAACTATATCATTTATAAATTTCCTCACCATCATAGGGTCTGTTTCTTTTGTTTTTTCCTCCAAAGACACATCATTCTTCGCATTCACAACCTCTGTAGATGTGTTAGTCTGTTGTGAGTTGAGTTGAGGCGTGTTTTGGGATGTTTGTTGTGAATGGAGGAAAACTAAAGGAAGAATAAGTATCAAAATACCACCTAAGTATCTCATAAACACCTCCAACTAAATTATACTAAAAAAAATTCAGAAAAAATTCAAAATAAAGGACCCAAATAGAAATATGCTATATCAGAACCATTTTTTATGTTGCGAGCAAAATCAAGAGAAAAAACAAGTTTAAATGTCTGAAGAACAAATGTGTATACATCAAAGCCAAAACCTAAGCTATTTGTAAATATTCCTTGAGAAAATGATCCTTCATAGGCATACGAGTTATCAGCAAAAAACTTTATATAAAAAGACTTAAAATAGAGATCAGGAAAGATATATGACATATAATAATCGCTATATCCTATAGGAAATCTTAGCTCAGAATTATAGATAAGTATGTTTTTTGCCTTTGCCCTTGAACTCATAATTCCTCTTACTCCCCCTGCTCCAGAATAAGAATAAAGAGGATAATCTTTGCCCCATGAAAAACCACAGTAAAATCTGTTGACATTGGTAGATTTTCTTGAAAGAGGAATATATCTAAGATAGTCAAGCTCAAACTGACTATAAGAGATGTTGCCTCCAAATCTACTTCCATACGAAGAGATAGATGATTTAATAGCATATCCTTCAACCGCAGTGAGATAAAGCCCATTCAAAAGGTTTCTTGAAAAAGAAATGCTCAACCCCCTTTTTTTATCCCTGTATCCACAGTAAGTACAAGATGACTCAATGTAGGTTTTAAAATCATTCTCAGTAGTGAAAAGAATATAAAGTTGAGAGTTGAGATCAAACGGATATATAAAGCCGGATGACGAGAGCTCAAATCTTCTTTTGTAAGCTGGTGTATTAGTATCTTTTTTATAGTTAAGATAAACCGCTGAAGAAAAGAACTTTGTACGATACCTATTGTAGAGATAGGTTAGCCTAAGATCAGAATAGGAAGAAGCCGAATTGTAGTTTGAATAAAAGCCAAAGCTGTGTCTTGATGTATAGTCGCTTAATTGCCAATAATTAAACAAAAAAAGACCACCAGGTGATGAGAAAAAAAGTGTTGGTAAGAATAAATCCGTGGAAAATTTTGTTTTGTATTTGTATGATTTTTTATCTGAAGATGAATATGAAGATGATTTATATTGCGAGCAGCATTTTTCTAAACTCAATCTTATATAATTGAGTTTTCCTTCATCAGCTTTGTATATGTGCATTGAACCATGTCTAAAATATGAAAAATAAATGCCGCTTTCATCAGAATAGGGAGTAAATATACCACCGATAACAGATGTGTGTCTAAAAAGCTCAGCATTAGACGGGTTGTATGAATAAAGCTCAAAGTTAGAGTTATGATCTGATATTATATAGAATAGATCCTTTTTTATATCGTAATAAAAATCAACTACATCAATCCCATCAAATATCTTTTTCTTCCTCCCCCCATCCATAACACATATCGAGTTTTTTATATCTTCATCCTTTTCTTCCTCGCATATAAAAGCGATTTTTCCATCAGCAAGATAATATGGTGATGATTCATAATCTTCATCATCGGTAATCTTAACCGCATCATTTATATCAAAAACATCTGACATCAAAATCTTTTCAAAATCAGCCTCGTATATATTATAGAATGAGTCTTTCATTGCTGCAAAAACTATTTTTTTGCCATCTGGAGAAAAATTTATTTGAGAGATCTCATCTACATTTTTAATCTCAGTTTTTCTAAACTCTCCAGTTAAGGTATTATAGATACACATATAATCTCTGTGTGATTTCCTTCCAGAAAAAATAATATAAACACCATCAGCTGATGCAGAGAGATACCTTTTTGGAACTGTGAAGTTTGAATACAAAATCCAATCAAGTGATGTGATTTGTCTGTCAAGAATTATTTTCTTATCATTAATTCTATCTTCAATTACAACAGATGGATAACCTTTAACTGTTGATATATATGCAATACTACCATTTTTAAGCACGATGGGTGAGGTATTAAAAACAGGAATATCATCGATATCATGGCTTAACCTTTCGCCATAATACGATGCCTCAATCATCTCTTTTTCCTTCATCTGATCATAAAATCTTAGAGAAAGATAATCCCTAAATTTTTCATCAAACTCTTTTAAATCACTTCCTATAAGTTTTTTAAATACTGTATTTATATCGTAAGAATCTTGCCAGTAATAGAGCATTAGTCCTGCTTTATCGTAGCCATATTCTTCTTTAAGAAATCTTATGGCTTTTGCACCGGTTTTATAAGCAAGTGTCATTTGATGAGGTTTTAGATGGGAAAAACCAAAAAGCTTTTCAAGAGGTGGAAGTTTCCCATCCACAAAATAATCCCTCACATACATATCTTCAACAGCGATATCCCACTCATCAGTCATATTTTCGCTCAATCCCTCAAGCATCCATAAAGGATAAACAAATGTCTTTATTATCTTAGGCGTTTCCCACCCCCCATCAACAAGTATTGAAAACTGTATTTCATGTCCAAACTCATGATGTATAACATATCTCAACCATCTCTTTGAACCATCAGAATAAACAAGAAATCTATCCTTAAAGGGCTCTGTAAAGCCGCCAGTTCCTTCACCAACCTCATTTATAGAGTTCTGTTGAAAATACTTTGATGCCGTAAAGAAAAAAAAAGGTATTCTTTTATCAAGCAATGGATTATAATCTTTCTTCCCCTTTTCATAAGCCTCTTCAAGAATCTTCTCCAAATACCCAAGCCACTTTTCACAGCCTGGATAATGATATATATCAAAATGCTTAGTTTCTTTTATCCTCCAATCAAAATCCTTTGTTATAAGCTGTGTTTGTGAGTTTAGGTAAAAAGACAGAAGTAGCAAAATCTCAGTCATTTAAAAGTGATAATGATAACTTTTTAAAAAGAACTGATGTTATATCAACATTTCTATTTTTTAACATAATTCATTATCTCTTTTGCAAGCTTATCGATATCAAGCGGTTTTGAAAAATATGCAACAGCTCCCATATTAACAGCTTTTATCCTGTCAAGAGGCTCAGTGTATCTTGCGGACACCATTATAACAGGGATTGCTGATAATCTTGGATTTTTCTTTAGCATATCGAGAAAATCAAAACCATGTGTTCCTTCAAAATGCACATCAAGTATTATTAGATCAACCAATTCCCCTGAAAGAAAAATAACAGCATCTTTAACATTTGAAAAAACATATATCTCAATATCTTCTTTTATCTTCTCTTTAAGAAGATCTCTCAAAGTATCTGTGAAATTTTTATCATCATCTATGACAACAATTCTTTTCATAAAAATCAAAATCCAAACTCAAGCCTTTCAATAAGCAACTGATGAATACCTTCCTTTTTCATCAAATCCTGAACCTTCTTAATATCATATCTAACTCTCACAAGCTCAAATATCATCGTCTCATCATCAAACACACCATAACTTGCCATAGGGTTACCATCCCTTGGCTGGCCTACAGAACCAGGATTTATAAAACACTTTATATACTCTTTTATCTTTATCTTTGAAAAAGGTTTTATAAAATCACCCCAAATTTTCCCCTCTTCATTTAAGCAGAAATACATAGGTATATGAGTATGGCCATAGAAAAGAAGTGGTGTATTAACAATCTTCATATTTTCAGAGCACTGCATTTCACTTAAAAGATACTCTTTAAGAGGATTTTTAGGAGATCCATGAACAGCAGTGAAAATTTGTGTTTCTATTCTAAGTGGCATACTATTAAACCACTCCTTTATCTCATTTGAGATCATATGGGATGTTATCTCAAGACTCTTTTTTGCATACTCATTAAACCATCTTATATCCATCTTTTCCACAATAACAGCATCATGATTACCAAGCACAAATCTACAATTTTTAAGCTTTCTTATCTCACCTATACATTCTAACGGCTGTGGTCCATAGCCAATGATATCACCGCATATTATATAACTATTAATATCTCTTTTTTGAATATCCTTTAAAACAGCCTCAAGAGCCTGATAATTTGAATGGATATCTGCTATTATTGCATGTCTCATACGGCTATTGTATTTTCTTCAACCATACTCACAGCTCTTTTAAGATCCACAGATATAACCTTTGAAACTCCCATCTCCTCCATAGTAACTCCGTATATTCTGTCCCCAACCTCCATAGTTCTTTTGTTATGAGTTATTACAATAAACTGTGTTGAAGGTGCAAAGCTTTTAAGCATATTGACAAACCTCTCAACATTTGACTCATCAAGAGCAGCATCCACCTCATCCATAACACAAAATGGTGAGGGATTTACGCAGAAAAAACTGAAAAGAAGAGCTATGGCTGTGAGAGATTTTTCTCCCCCAGAAAACTGCGATATATTCACAAGCTTTTTGCCCGGGGGGCACGCTACTATCTCAATACCACTTTCAAGTATGTTATCTGGATCAGTAAAAATCAGCTTAGCTGTTCCACCATTGAAAAGCGTTGAATATATCTTCTTGAAGTGTTCATTTACCTTATCAAAGGTTGTTTTTAGATTTTCTTTTGTTGTCTGATTGATCTTTGATATTGCTTGTTTAAGATCATCTCTTGCCTGTTTAAGGTCATTTATCTGCCTCATCTTTTCATCATATTCTTTCATCAACTCCTCATATTCAGTAGGTGCAGTCATATTAACAGGCCCTATGTTATCAATCCTCTTCTTAAGATACTCAACCCTTTTCTCATCAACCCCCACCGATAAATATTTATCCTTTACATCGTCATATCCTACAAGATACTCTGTCTCAAGCCTATTTTTAAGATCATCTATTCTTGTTTTGTATGTGTTTATTCTAAGCTCAATCTCATTCTTTTTATCAAATCTTTCTCTTATTATTTCATTATTTTCTTTCAGCGTTGTGTTTAGATGAGCAAGGTAGTTTCTTATATCACTCATTTCTGATTCAACTAAGGTTTTTTGAATATCAAGCTCTTTGAGATCGTTTAAAAGCTCTTCTCTTTTTACGGCAAGATTTTTATTTTCATCCTCAAGAGCTTTAACCCTATTCTCCATCTCTAAAAGCGAGCGTGAATACTCGGATTCTTCTATGTTTATATTCTCAATCTGTTTTTCAAGGGAACTAAGTGAAAATGAAAGAGAAGCAATATTTTGAGAAATAGAATCCTTTTTATGTTTTATAGAGGCAAGCTGCCCTTTTTTTTCTATGAGGAGTTTTTCAAGTTCAGCTCTACGTTTTTTAAGATCCTCTGCATCCTGTCTTAACCTGGCCCCAATGCTTTTTACTAACTCAAGCTCCTTTTTTGTATCCTCAATCTTTTTAGTAATCTCATTCTTTATGTTTTCAAACTTAGATATTTCAACCTCTATAAACTTTAGATTTTCATAAGTTATCTTTCTTTTCTCATCAAGGTTTAATCTCATATTTTTCTTAACTGCCATCTGAGTCTCGGCCTCATTTATTCTACTTTCAATATCTGAAATCCTTCTCTCTATCTCAACAATATCTTCTTTGATTTTCAGTATCAGACTATCATTTCTCGTTTTTGATTCTTTAAGAGATTCTATATTTCTTTTTATCTCATCAAGTTCTGCCCAATAAGGTTCGTTTGAACTAACATCTTCAACGCCTCCACAAACCCATATCTCTGAAGCCACAGTGCTTCCATCTACAGTAAAGCCTTTTGTAAGATAATTCATTAGATTTCTGTATTTTTCAGGAAACTCAAAAAATGCATCAACAATATCCGAAGGTGGTGAAAGCGGCGGAATATTTGAAAGCACTATAAACCTTGCCCTTCCCTTGCCTGTGTTTCTTATGTGCTCTACACATTTGAGAGCAGTTTCTCTGTCTCTTACAACAACAGCATCTACTGCCTCACCAAGGATATCCTCCATAATAGCTTTGCTCTCTCCCTTAAACTTAATAAGATTTCTCAAAACCCCCTCAACTCCCTCTATTGCGCTGTTAACGGCAGTTTTTGTGCCAAGCCAATAACTGTCTTTCTCAGCATCCTTGATTAAGGCATCTAAACGACTTTCAAGTGAAACTATATCAAGTGAAATCCTTTTATTTTCCTCCTCTACCTTTAAAAGTTCATCTTCTAAATTTTTTTTCCTCATAGCTGCATCAATAGCTTCGTTATCAAGAGTGGTTCTAATCTGATTAAGAGTGTAGAGTTCAGTTTCAAGTTTTTTAAGCTCATTATCTAAAAGATCTATCTGGTAAGATACTTTCTGCCTATCTTTAAAGGCTGATGATATATCCTCATCAGTATGAGCCATTTCTGATTCAAGTCTAGTAAGCATATTTGAAAGCTCTATTTCTTTCTGATACTGCTCAACAGTTTTATGCTCACCATCAGCAATAAACCTATCAATCTCTTCTATTTTGCTCTCATACTGCTTACATTCATCAGAGATTCTTTCATACTCAGCTGATATATTTATATCATCATTTTTAATAATATCAAGTTCTTTTTTTAGCTCATCAATTTTCGGAATAATCAGTGTTTTTGTATCAACATTCTTTGCATGTCTATGAGAAAGATGGTCAATATTTGATCTTATCTCCTTTATCATCTCCTCATTACTTATTATCTTACCCTCTGTCTGGGATATTTCAAGCCGGGTAGAAACAATCTTCTCAGACAAGCCTTTATTCACATTGTTCTTTTCATCAAGCTCGAGTTCTTTTTTTGATTTTTCAGCATCAATTTTTGAAACCTCAATCTGTATCTCAGCGATCTCATTAATTACAGGCTTGAGCAGTTTTTCCTCCTCTGATATCATAGAGTATAGACTCGCTATGCTTTTTACAATTGATGCAATCTCAAGATCCCGTAGTTCCTCCATATATTGCTGTCTTAATTTTGCCTTTTTTGCATCCTGTTCAAGTTTCTTTATCTGCTGTTCTATAAGCGCAACAGAGTTTTCAACTATTGAAAGATCAACAGAAACCTTCTCAAGCTTTGCTATCGTCTCCTCCCTTTTTGCTCTGTATCTGGATATACCAGCAACCTCTTCAAAAACCTCTCTTCTTTCAACAGCATCAGCAATAAGTATCTCATCTATCTCACCTTGATCTATTACTGCATAACCATTAGAGCCTATCCCTGTATCAAGAAACATCTCCTTTATATCTTTGAGACGGCAGGAAATCCTGTTAATGAAGTATTCTGATTCCTCAGTTCTATATATCTTTCTTGTTATTGCAACCTCATCAAAATGAATTGGAAGCTTTCTTTCAGTGTTGTCAAAAACAAGTGTAACCTCCGCGAGATTCATCTGCTGTCTTTTGAAAGTTCCTGCAAATATAACATCAGTTATTGAAGGCATTCGAAGGGCCTTCCTTGACATCTCCCCTATTGACCATCTTATTGCATCAACTATATTAGATTTTCCACATCCATTAGGCCCAACTATTATGTTTATACCAGGATAAAATTCAATCTTTGTCCTGTTAGCAAAAGACTTAAATCCATAAAGCTCAATACATTTAAGGTACATAATTCTCCTCAAAAAAATCTAAACACCCAAATAATACATACATACTATTTTAAACAAAACTATACAAATACCATTATACAAAATTGAACAAGACTTTAAACTCTATTTTCTAAGCAGAGATATTATCAGACTTATAAGAATACTTAAAATAAGCGATGTGACAAGGGGCATATAGAATATAAAGTTATTCTTTTTTATGTATATATCACCAGGAAGCCTTCCAAGAAAAGGAATCTTTGGAAGAAGAGATATAACAAGCCCTATTCCAGCAATAATCAATCCAAAGATTACAAGAAATCTTCCAATTGCAGACAAGTGATCAGTCATATTTATATTTTATAAAATTAACCTATGGAAGAGCATCAAAAACATCTAATTTGAGTTCAAAGAGGTATCATTAAGAATATAGAGATGACACCGATGGAATATTTAATTAAAGAGAAAATAGAAAACAAAGAATTAACACCAGAAAAGTCCAAAATGTATGGAGATCTTACAAACTCTTGACATTATCTTATTAGGTTTGTACAATAAAAGATGACGAGGTTATTACTAAACAAAATGAAGGGAGGTAAAACTATGAAAAAGACAATTGAAAATCTAACCAACGCATTTATTGGTGAAAGCCAGGCAAGGAATAGATATACTTTCTATTCCAAAATTGCCAAAAGAGAAGGATTTGAACAGATTGCCGAGATTTTTCTCATCACGGCAGAAAACGAGAGAGAGCATGCAAGTTGGCTGTTTAAATTGATTAACGAATTGAAAAAGAAAAGCAAAGAAAATCTTGACGAAATAAAGGTTGAAGCGGTAGCACCAACAATACTTGGCACAACGGCGGAGAATTTAAAAGCAGCGATTGCTGGAGAAAATTATGAATACACAAAAATGTATCCAGAATTTGCTGATATTGCTGAAAAAGAAGGACTTCCTGAGATTGCCAAAAGGCTAAGAGCAATTGCAGTAGCAGAAAAACATCATGAAGAAAGATACAAAAAACTTTTGAAAGAAGTTGAGGCAGGAACGGCATTCAAAAAAGAAAAAGATGTCTGGTGGGTTTGCCGTGAATGCGGTTATGTTCATTTTGGAAAGCAACCACCAGAAAAATGCCCATCTTGTGACCACGGAAGGAACTTCTATCAAATTAAATGTGAGGATTACTAACTTAAACGGTTGAAAATGTGAAACGAAAAGTCCTTTTTCTTTGCACAACAAACTCCTGCCGTTCTCAGATGGCATAGGGGATCTTAAGGCATTTTTATGGCACGCAATTTGAAGTCTATTCTGCAGGTGCAAAACCATCTTTTGTTCATCCGTTAGCAATAAAGGTTATGACAGAACTCGGGATTGATATTTCAGAGCAAAAAAGTAAATCCGTAGAAACTTTTCATAACCAGGATTTTGATTATGTTATAACTCTTTGCGGTGAAGCCTGTCCTTTGTTCACAGGGAAGGTGAAAAAAATTCTACACTGGAGCTTTATAGACCCCGCAGAATCTAAAGGAAACGAGGAACAGGTACTGATGATTTTTAGAAAGGTAAGAGATGAAATAAAAGCAAAAATAGAAGAGTTTGTAATAGAAAATAAGAAGGAGGTAAAGTTGTGAATGAAATATTTGGCAAAAAGGAAATTAAAAAAGAACTTCTGAAAAGAATGATTAAGGAACTCCATACCGGTGCAAAACCCGAGCAG
>JBMFKQ010000040.1:11123-12851 GCA_049972095.1 Elusimicrobiales bacterium | reverse complement strand
GAATATTTAATTAAAGAGAAAATAGAAAACAAAGAATTAACACCAGAAAAGTCCAAAATGTATGGAGATCTTACAAGGGCTTGACATATTTAGTTTAGTTTTATAAAATTTAGTAAAGGAGGTAAGCTACTATGAAAAAAGCAGTAATTGCAGCTATTGTGGTTACTATGCTTGGAGCAGTATGCTATACGCAGGAACAGACAACTGCTCCTGAAAACAAACCCGAGATTCAAAAAACCCAGCCGGCAACACCTGCTACTCCAGCCACACCGGCTACACCAGCAAAGCATGAGGTAAAAAAGGAAATGAAGAAGGAAAAGACAGAGAATATTGTAGGTGAAATAGTAAATGTTAATGAGATAAAAAATCAAGCAGGTGCTGTTGAGAAGGTTGAGGTTACAGTAAAAATAACACCAAAGGGAAAGAAAGAGGCTGAAGAAAAAACATTTACTCTTAAACCTGAGCTTGCAGCAGGGCTCAAGGCAGGTGAGAGAGTCAAGATAATGCTTGTTAACAATGAGGTTAAAATGATAAAACAGATAAAGGAAAGGCTTCATGAGAAGATGGAGATGAAAAAGGAGAAACACCATAAGGAGATGAAGGAAGAAAAGCCAGCAACACCTGCTACTCCAGCCACACCTGCTACCCCAGCTACACCAGCATCAGGGAAAAGTCAGGGTAGATAATTGATTGTTGATAAAGATAGATAAACCTGCCTTCTTTAAGGAAGGCAGGTTTTTTATTTTATAGAATTATTATAAAAGATGAAATGGAAATATTTTTTAAAATACTTTTTATTGTTTGTGGGGGTATTTTTTGTCCATATTGTTTTTTGTTTTTATACATATTATAAAGGTTTTAAGGATATATTCATCTCTGATATAAAGTTCCTTTGGCTTATTTACTTAAAACAAGAGGATTATTATCTTTCTTTTTCATATTCAATCGTCAGTGTTTTCACATATTATTGCTATCTTAGGCTAAAAGATAAAATCAAATATGCTTTTTATGGAATTGTTAGTGGTGGTGTTTTTTATATCATACTTCTGTTGTTTGCATGCCTTGGATTGAGAGTATGTGGTGGATGTCCACAATCGTATTGTTTTGCTTGCCCCCTTTTTAGCGGATATTACCTGCCTGCGGTTAGTGGGGTTTATATATTTCTTTTTGGCTCTCAGATTATAGGTATCAAAAAAATTTATATCTTTATTTTTACCTTCCTTGGTGTAGTTATTAGCTATCTTTTTTTAAAAAAAACAATGAAGTAACAAAAGATATGAGCAATTGTATTTTTTATAGTGGGTTGTTGGTGTCAAGAAAAAAAGTTTCTATTTTGAATTTTTCTCTAACAAGCTTACAAAGATTCTTTATCCCATAAACCTCAGTTCTATAATGAGCTGCTGCAACAAAATTTATATATGATTCTTTTGCTGTTTCAAAAACATATTCCTGTGCCTCTCCCGTTATAAAAACATCAACCTTGTTTTTGATTGCCTCTTTTAAAAACGATGAACCGCTTCCGCTTATTACAGCAATAGAGGTGATATCCCTCTTTCCAAATGGAAGTATCAACGGCTTTGGATTTATTTCTTCCCTTACTGTTTTGACTATTTTTTCAAATGATACTGGTTTTTTAAAATATCCAATAAAGCCAATTTTGTTGCCGTGATAGTTTGCAAATCTTTTTGTTTTATCACAACCGAAAAGCTTTATTATTGACATATTATT
>JBMFKQ010000040.1:0-11028 GCA_049972095.1 Elusimicrobiales bacterium | reverse complement strand
TAAAGCCAATTTTGTTGCCGTGATAGTTTGCAAATCTTTTTGTTTTATCACAACCGAAAAGCTTTATTATTGACATATTATTTCCAATTCTTGGATGTGCATCAAGCGGTATATGATATGCTGCAAGGGTTATATTATTTTTTATTAGAACCTCAATTCTTTTTTTAAGATTTCCACATATTGGAACTATCTCATCCCAGAATATACCATGATGGACCACTATCATATCAAATAAGTTTCTTTGAGCATACTCTCCAACACTGTATGAGTAGCTTACAGCAAAAAGAAGCTTTTTTACATCATCTTTACCCTCAATCTGAACACCATTTAATGAACGATCATAGAAAGTTTCAATCTTTAGATATTCATTTATATATTGTATTATCTTGTCTCTTTTCTTCATATCCTTTTAATAACAGGGCCTGATGGAGTATCTTGGATGATATAACCCCTTTGCTTTATCATCTCCCTTATTCTGTCAGCCTCAGTATAATTTTTCTGTTTTCTGAGTTCAGATCTTTTTTTAACAAGCTCAATTATCTCAGTAGGAATTTCAATTTTTTCTTCCTTTAAAAGGTTAAGCCCAAGAACCTCATCAAATCTTTCTACAAGAGCAATTCTAAGCGATGGCTTTAGTTTTTTATCTCTTATCATATCCCAGAGAACCGCAATTGCATTTGGTATATTTAGATCATTTGATATATTATTTGAAAACTGAATAAAGTATGGGTTTGAGTTTATTTCTTTTAGTTCTAAATCAGTGTTTTCTTTTGCCCTCATTAGTTCTTCTATTGAACTTTTTAAGTGTCTATAACCATTTTTAGCTGATTCCATTGCTTCAAATGAAAATTCAAGCTGTTTTCTATAGTGTGTTTGAGCACAGAGATATCTATAATCCATGGCAGAAAATCCATTTTCTTTAAGGCTTGAGAGTGTTAGAAAGTTTCCAAGTGATTTAGACATCTTTTCTGATGATTTGAGCACTAAAAACTCACCATGAACCCAATAGCTTGAAAATGGCTTATCATTTGCACACTCCGCCTGGGCTATTTCGTTTGTATGATGTATCGGTATATGATCAACCCCACCGCAATGTATATCAAATGGCTGCCCAAGATATTTTATGCTCATTGCAGAACATTCTATATGCCAACCAGGAAAACCAACTCCCCATGGTGAGTCCCATTCCATCTGTCTTTTAACATTTTTTGGAGAAAACTTCCAGAGAGCAAAATCTCGAAGGTTTTTTTTCTCTTTGCTGAACTCTATTCTTGCTCCTTCTTTTATGCCTTCTATATGTGATTTTCCAACAAGCTTATAGTAATAGGGAAATTTTGATGTATCAAAGTATATTCCATCGGATGTTCTATAAGTATAGCCTTTATCTTCAAGCTTCTTTATCATGTCTATCATCTCTTTTATATGCTCTGTGGCTTTTGGAATATAGTCAGGCATTATGCAATTCAGCTCTTTAAAATCATCAAAAAAAGCATCTGTGTAAAACCTTGCTATATCCCATGCAGTTTTCCCTTCCCTTTTTGCGCCTATTTCTATTTTATCTTCGCCATAATCATTATCACTTGTAAGATGTCCAACATCTGTTATATTCATGACCCTTACAACCTTATATCCTTCAAACATCAATGCTCTTACAAGGAAGTCCTCAAATATGTAGGTCCTTAGGTTTCCTATATGTGCATAGGTATAGACAGTAGGTCCACAGGTATATATTTTAACCACTCCTTCTTCAACAGTTTTTATCTCTTCGATGTTTTTGCTGAGAGTGTTATATATTTTCATCGTTTATCCCCTTTTATTTTCAAAAGGTTATCCTTTATAACACTAAAAAAATAATTACAGTTTTCAATAAATTTATTTGATGAAAAGGTTTTGGCATCACTCATACACACTACCTTAACCTGCGAATAAGGATAAACTGCACCATCAGGCAATATTGAGTAGTTAAAATTTATTGAGTATTTTTCATATGCCCTTTCCCAGGCATTATCAACACTCTCCCTAAATCTCTCTTCAAGAGCATAGTCTGGCGTCTTACTTAAATAAAAAATCTGAGAGGGAAAATTAAGATTAATAATATCCTTTTCACCTTTTTCATCTGACTTTATTAAGTATGTTTTTTTCTCTGGGTTTGTATACATACATGAAACAAAAAAGATGATAATTAGCAGTATATCTTTACGGTAACTACAGCATGGCATATAATTCCCTCACCTTTTCCTATATCACCAAGTCCCTCCATTGTTTTTGCCTTAAGGTTAACATCTGTTTGAGTTATTTTAAATATCTCAGCAATGGATTTTTTAATATCATCATAGTATGGTTTTATCTTTGGTTCCTCTGCAATTATTACAATATCAATCTGATTTATCTCTCCATTTTTTGATTTTAAGATCTCAAGTGTTTTCTCTGCTATCATCCTGCTTGAAATACCCATTATTGTAAGATCAGTTGGGGGGAAATAGACTCCTATCTCACCCTCCCCTATCGAACCTAGGATCGCATCACATATAGCATGTATAACCACATCACCATCAGAATGTCCAAGCATTCCCTTTTTTGATGGTATCTCAACCCCCCCTATTATAAGCTTCCTTCCCTCAATAAGTCTGTGAAGGTCAAAGCCATATCCCACTCTTAGATTAAAACTTTTTTTGGGTTTCTTCATATATAACTCCTGCTATTATTATATCAAGCGGTGTAGTTATTTTTATGTTTGTTTCCTCTCCTATAATTGCTCTTACCTCCATACCTAATGATTCTGCAATCTGTGAGTCATCTGTAAATGAAGTATTTGTTATAGATTTAACAATCCTTTCAAAGATATCTCTTCTGTAGCCCTGTGGTGTTTGAACTAAAAAGTGTCTATCTCTTTCTATTGTTTTTATTACCTTCTGACTGTTTATATCTACCTCTTTTACAGTGTCTTTAAGCGGTATGACAGGAACAGCGCAACCGTATGACTTTGATGCAGATATCATCTTATTTATAAGCTGCTTTGATACAAATGGCCTTGCTCCATCATGCACAAGGATAATCTGCGAGTTATCTGATAGCTTTCTTGAAGCATTAATTAAAGACTCAATTCTTGTGTTTCCACCTTCAACAACCTTTATCTTACTATTTGAAAAAATATCTAAATGTTTTTCTATGTTATCTTTAGAAAGTGCAACTACTATTTCATCAACCTCTGATATAAATTTTGAAAGTGTTACTTCTATAAGATACCTTCCATTAAGTTTAAGAAACTGCTTATCACTCCCTGCCCTTAGTGATCGTCCAGCAGCCAGGATTATGGCGGAGGTTTTATTCATTTTAGTTTAGCAAATATTATCTTACTGTTTGGATTTTTGAGGACTGATTGAACTATCACTTCCACCTTTTTACCTATGTGGAAATATCCATTTTCAATAACAACCATTGTCCCATCATCAAGATAACCAACACCTTGATTCCTATCCTTTCCTTCTTTTACTACAAAGATCGTCATCTCATCCCCAGGAAGAAAACTTTGCCTCAGTGATAACTGTAGATCATGTATGTTAAGAACCTTTACACCGTTTATTAATCCTACTTTTGTAATCTCATAATCAGAGGTAACTATCTCTGAATTAAACTTTTTTGCCATATCTATAAGGGGTGAGTCTGATGGATTTTCAACTGCAACCGTATTTTCTACTCTAACACTTATCTTCTCGTTTTCTTTCAACCTTGCTATTATGTCAAGAGCTCTTCTTGCATCATTTTTAATTCTTTCATCGTTAAAAGAGGCTTTTTTTTGAAAATCCTCAATTACACTTTTTGGAATTATAAATTTACTTCCAAGAAAACCCGTTGATATTATGTCAAGGCATCTTGGATCTGATAGAATTGTTGCATCAAGGATTTTTGCATCCTCCTTCTGCGAAAAAAAATCTATTTTACCTGCTGTATCAAGTGTTTTAATAAAAAGTAGCGCAAATCCAATAGCTGCAACTGCTATTATTCCGGCACTTAAACCAAAAAAATAAAATAGCGATGCTGTAAGAAAAATTACAGCAAAAGCTGAAAAGTAGGCAGAGTTTTTCATACATACCCCATTAATAAATATTTTATCAAATTAGTTTATCCTATTAAGGCCATCGAGATATTTGTTCTTGCATACCAAAGCTTTCTTCGGTTAGGATTTTTATATTTCCTTTGGGGATTTGAAAAGGGTAATCCCCTTTATTGGAAAAACCTCTCAATCTCAGATATATGTGAGATCTTTATTATCTCTATCTTTGAGTCTATTTTCTCTTTCACATCTGGAATTATTACCATTTTAAATCCATTCTTTTCAAGCTCATTTATTCTTTTTGTTATGTATGAAACCGGATAAACCTGCCCCAGCATACCAACCTCACCAATAAAGGCAGTAGATTTAGGAAGTTTAGTATTTGTAAGTGATGATAAAACAGCACCACACACTGCAAGGTCGCTTGCTTTATCTTTTGTTTTAAAGGCTGTTGGGATGTTTATATAGACATCATAGGATTCAAGTTTAAATCGTGTATTCTTTTCTATCGATGCAAGAAGTATCTGTGCATAGTTTGAGTCTATTGAATAAAACACCCTTTTTGGATATGGATAAAAGGTTCTTGATACAAGTGCTTCAATCCTTGTTATAAAGGCTCGTGTCCCTTCGACTATACAGGTATGGGTTTTTCCGGCAATGGGAGTTATTTCTGATGGAGTTATTTCAATATGGCTTGAAAAAATACCCTTATCATTAAGCTCAAATATCCCTATCTCATCAACAGAACCGAATCTGTTTTTGAAACTTCTAAGTATTCTATATGGACCTTTGACATCAGCCTCAAAATAAAGCACCGTATCTACCATATGTTCAAGAAGTTTTGGACCTGCTATATCTCCTTCTTTTGTTACATGTGCAAGTATAAAGGTTACTATGTTCTTGCTTTTTGCAGCTTTTATTATCTCAGATGTTACATATCTTATCTGAAGTGGACTTGATGGTGATGATGGGATCTCTGGATGATAAAGTGTTTGGATTGAGTCTATTATAAGTAGTGAGCAGTTTAAGTTATCTATGGCTTGAATTATTTTTGTTATATCACTTTCACACAGTATTGTAATTTGCGAGTTTTTAACTGAGATTCTTTCTGCTCTATGTGATATCTGTGTTAAAGATTCCTCACCTGATACATAAAGAACCTCATTTTTATTTGAGGCAAATGATGATGCAACTGAAAGCATAAGAGTGCTTTTCCCTATCCCAGGAACTCCACCAACAAGAATTATCTGCCCACCAATGGTGCCACCATCAAGAACTCTATCAAGCTCAGCTATGCCTGTTGGCTTTTTTTCGATAGCTTGAGACTTTATATCAGAAAGTCTAATTGGAGGTGAAGAGAAGTCTGTAAGTTGTTTTATCTGTGTTTTTTTGGATGGGCTAGCTATAACATCCTCTTCAAATGAATTCCATGCCCCACATGAAGGACATTTACCCTGCCATTTTATCTCTTTATGACCACAGTTTGTGCAGATGTATATTTTTTTTAGTTTAGTCATTTTGCAATTAATGCCGCTGCTGAAGAACCTCCGGTAAGTCCAAGGATTGTTGTTATATCTTTATCCTCGAATACAACCTTTGTTGTTACAGAAATCCTTTTTACCTCAAGAATATCTGTGAGTTTTAAAGATGTAGAGATCCCAGGTTTTAGATAATACCTAACTGATGCATCATATCTGGCATCATTAAAGTATCTTGATTTTACTACCCTATTTCTTGAAAATTCATTTGCCTCTGCTTCAAACCATAAAGAGTTTTTTTCAGCCTCATTTCCAGTAATCCTGTATTTAACTCCAAAGCCTCCAGTCCCTCTTATTGCACCTACATAAAACCCCCATCTATCGTAGTCCCAACCAAGATATGCATCAAGTGTATTATGTGGTTCGTATGAGGTGCCACGAGGTTTGTTTTTCATACTTATTATGTTGCTTGCACCAACATAATAATACTTGTTTTCATTTACATTTATCCTTAGTCCAACATCATTATATGATTGCTTTGATGATGGTTCATATTTAAACTCCCATTTCCAGTATGTTTTTACCTTTGATGTCTTTGAGGTATATTCTTTGAGAGATTTTGTAGCATCCTTTATATTCTCAATGGTCTGTTTTACATTCTCTTGTGTTGTTTTATCATTTAGAAGTGTTCCAATTGCCCCTTCACTACTTTGTATTCTATCAATTATGTTTTCAATCTTTATACTAAACTCTTTTATCTTTGATAAGGTTTCATCCGCATTCTTTATGAGTGAGTCTATCGATGTTGAGTTCCTAGATATTAGAGAGTTTAGATTTGCAGTTATATCTCTTAGATTCTTTGCCGCCTCGCTTAAGTTTTTTGCAATCTCTCCTTTTGATGTGAGCTGATTTGCAAGAGAGTTTATCTTTTCAGCCATTTCAAGAACAACCTCTTCTATGGGTTTTCTTGCAATAGCGTCTACTCTTTCACCTGGTCTAAGATATCCCAATGAAAGATCTCCTTGATTTATCTGCAAAAATTTTGAGCCAACTATACTTGTTGAAGCAATATAAAACTTTGAGTCTCTGGCTATTTTCACCTTTTCATCAACCAGGACCTCAGCAACAACCTTCTTACCATCAAAACTCACACTCTTTATCTTACCTACCTCAACACCATTGAGCCTTACTGGAGACTTAGATGCAAGCCCAGATATATCGTCAAATGTAACATATATTCTATATCTTTTTCCAATGCTAAAATCAGCAAGTAGAATTAGTGAAAAAGCAAGTGTAGCTACGCCTGCAAGTGCGAAAAGCCCAACCTTTACCTCATCTTTCATATCTATATTTTACCTTTTGTTTTTGATACCAGTCTATCATAGGGGATTCTATAAACTCCTTTACAAAAGGATCAGCTGAATCTAATATTCCTTGAGGGGTGTCTATCATAACAAGGCTGCCGGAGTTAAGTATTGCTATTCTTGATGAGACTGTGAGAGCAAGCCTAACATCATGTGTTACAACAATAGATGTTACACGAAGTTTTTCTGATGTTTCCTTTATAAGATCATAGATCCTTTCAGCTGTTATTGGATCAAGCCCTGTGGTTGGCTCGTCGTAAAGGAGATAGTTTGGATTATGAGCTATTGCTCTTGCAAGTGCAACCCTTTTTTTCATTCCACCTGAAAGCTCGCTTATTTTTTTATGTTCCACATCCTTAAGCCCAACAAGGTTGAGTTTCTCCCTTGCAATTTCAAAGTATCTTTCTCTTGGTATATCGGTAAGATATTTTAAACCAAAGGCAACATTTTCCCACACCGAAAGCGAATCGAAAAGGGCTCCCTCTTGAAATAGGTATCCAAAATCTCTTCTTATAAGCTTAAGCTCAATTTCGTCTTTAACCTTTAGTATGTCTTTTCCATCTATTACTATGCTTCCTTCTTCAGGAACTATTAGCTTGATTATGCATTTAAGGAGCGTTGATTTACCACAGCCTGAGGGTCCCATAACTGTAAATATCTCCCCATCCTTTATGCTCATTGAGATTGAGTTAAGAACTCTTACTGAATCATAGATCTTAGTTAGTTTTTTTATCTCTATCATCTTATCCCCACAAGCACAAGAAGAGAGCTTACGAAATAATCTATTACAAGTATCATTATCATTGATATTACAACTGACTGTGTTGTGGCTCTACCAACTCCCTCAGCACCACCTGATGTGTAAAGCCCTTTGTAGGATGAAACGGTTGCAATTGTAAAAGCAAAAAAGAAGGTTTTGATAAACCCATGCATAAAGTTTTTTACCTCCATAAATTGAAATATATCATCAAAAAATATTGTTGATGGAACCGATAATTTTATATATGCAACCAAGCAACCCCCAAGTATTCCCATGATATTTGCAAAAAGGGTTAAGACTGGAAGGGCTATGAGAAATGCAATATACCTAGGTAGAAGAAGGTATGTATAAGGATTTGTACCAAGTGTATAGAGTGCATCAATCTGTTCAGTTACAACCATCGTACCTATCTCAGCAGTAATATTTGAACCAACCCTTCCTGCAACAACTATTGCGGTTAACACTGGTGCAAGCTCCTTTACAAGAGAAAAACCAACAATAGTTCCAACATAAAGCGGTTCGTTGAAAAGACTTTTGGATGTATAGCCAGTTTGAAGTGATAAAACCATACCTGTAAAAAGATTTGTAAGCAGTGTAACACCAAGCGAGTCAATTCCTATTCTTACTGTTTGTTTAAAAATTTGTTCTGTCTCAAGCTTTGATTTAAAGAACCAGTAAAAGAGATTTTTAATCATTAATACTACTCTACCAAGCTCATAGGCTATTTCAATTACATATCTTCCAAAGATTCCAATAAAACTCATTTATATATTCTCCTTACTCTTTTTGTTATGAGAGTTGTTATCTCATATGGTATGGTCTGAGCTTTAACAGCAGTCTGTTTTATACTTATTTTATCAAAACCGCCACCAAGAATAACAACCTCATCCCCTATTTTTATCTCCTTTATATCGCTTACATCAATCATCGTCATATCCATGGTTATATTTCCTATAACAGGTGCATACCTTCCCCTTATCATAACAAGAGCTTTATTTGAAAGGGACCTCAAATACCCATCACCATATCCAACAGGGATTGTTGCAACTCTTATTCTTTTTGGTGCAACAAAGGCTTTTGAATAACTTACAGGGCTTGATTTTTTTATATATTTTAGAAAAACCACCCTTGTTTTTAATGTCATTATTTCCTCAAATCCATCGATTGATCCATAGGCAGCTATTCCACATCTCACCATATCCAGATGAGATTTTGGAAAAGATACTGTAGCATAGGAGTTTGCAATGTGTCTAATAAAGTTGATGTTTTTTATACTTGATGTAAATCTCAAGAATCTTTCAAGCTGGCTTTCTGTAAAAGATTTATCTGAATCAGCAGATGAAAAGTGAGAATAGATACCTTCAATTTTTATATTTGGTGATGACGATATATATTCAATCATCTTCATTGCAACGCCTTCCGATGCCCCTATTCTATTCATCCCTGTCTCCAGTTTTATGTGAATATTCATTCTTGAGGATGTTTTTCTTAGATATCTTACAAGTTCCTTTAAGAGCATTAAGCTTGATATTGTAGGTGTAAGGTTGTATTTTGTAAGATATGGAAAGTTTTTTGTTGGATATATGCTTCCAAGAATTATTATAGGAAGCCTTATACCTTTTTCTCTAAGCTCAATTCCCTCTTCAATCGACGAGACACCCAAAAAATCACATAATGATTCCTTTTCAGCAAAATGTGCAAGAGCAACAGCTCCATGCCCATAGGCATCAGCTTTAACAACTAAAAGAAACTTTGTTTTTTTAGCAATTATGCTTTTTATTCTTTTGATGTTTCTTATGAATTTTGATATACTTATCTCAGCCCATGTGGGCCTCATTATTTCCATCTTTAAAGAGAGATTTCTTCCTCTGTTAGCTGAATCGTGTTTGGAAGTGGTTCTTCAAATCTTGTGTATTCTTCAAAGAAAAGGAGATCAACCTCACCAACCATACCCTGTCTATTTTTTGCAACAATCAGAGTGGCATTCCTCCTCTTGCTTTCATCACGAGTGTAGTAGTATTCCCTGTGAATCATAAGAACTATATCAGCGTCCTGTTCAAGGGAACCTGATTCCCTTAGATCTGAAAGCTGAGGGCGGTTACCCTCTCTACTCCTCTCCTCTGTTCTTCTGTTAAGCTGCGAGAGAGCCAAAACAGGAAGATTAAGACTTCTTGCCATATCTTTGAGAAGCCTTGATATCTCACTCACCTCCTGCTGTCTTGATTCATGTCTTCCAATACCACGTATAAGCTGTAGATAGTCTATGATTATGAGAAAACGGTTTATCTGAGGATTTTTTGACTGTATGTCAAGGATGAGTTTTCTGGCTCTTGTTCTTATATCCATTATTGTAAGACCAGGGGTATCATCTATCCATATATTTGAGTCTGAAAATTTACCTATCTCTGTGGTTAGGGCTGGCCAGATCTCCCTTTCAATCCTTCCGCTTCTTATTTTTGATGAGTTGTATTTTATTGCTGATGAGATCATTCTATGAATAAGGCTGTATCTATCCATCTCAAGTGAGAATATTATAACAGGGATATTTTTTCTAACCCCAACATTATATGCGATATTAAGTGCAAGGGCAGTTTTACCTTGAGAGGGTCTTGCAGCAAGGATTATGAACTCTTGATTTTTAAAGCCTGCTGTTATTGAGTCAAGTCTTGAGAAACCTGAAGGAATGCCTAATATAGGTTTGCCTTCTTTTTTTGCATCTTCTATTATATTGAGATACTCACGGGCAAGATCCTTTGGAGATGTAAATTGATGAGAAAGATTTTTCTGTGATATGTTAAATATTTCTCTCTGCGCCTGGTCAACAACTGTATCAAGATCTTTTGACTGTGAATATGCCTCTTCTATTATTCGTGATGATGCTTTGATGAGCTCTCTGAGTATATATTTCTCCTTAACAATCTGTGCGTAGTCTTTTGCATGTGCTGGTGAAGAGACATGTTCTGTAAGCTGGGTTAGATATGGTATACCACCTATCTTTTCAAGCTCATTAAGTCTTTTGAGCTCCTCAGCAAGAACAACTATATCTATGCTTTTTTTTGCATCATAAAGTTTAATTATTGTATCAAAAATTATTTGGTGAATCTCAAGATAGAAGTGTTCTGGTTTGAGAATCTCAACAACATTTTGAATGGCATCCCTACTTATTATCATAGTGCCAAGAACCGACATCTCAGCATCTAAAGCCTGAGGATAGATTTTTGTATTCATAAATCCCACCTTTTATTCTATATGAAATATCTCTTTCACATTTTACCTAATTTAAAGAAATTATTCAAAGTCACCTGTCAAGCCCTCGCATTAGATAATAATTTTTGTCATCGAAGGAATCATCGTTAGATAATAAATATGTCA
>JBMFKQ010000039.1:0-14202 GCA_049972095.1 Elusimicrobiales bacterium | reverse complement strand
CAAAGGAATTATTAGAGGAAGCAAAAAAGCAGTGCAATCAAAAGATGGTGCGAGGATATAACTAAACAAACATGCCAGGAATGGAAGTATTTGAAAGTTATGCAAACAGATTTTGAAGCATCAAGAAACATCAGAAATTTTGCTGAACTTGTGTCAGATGAATGCAGTAGGTAAAGACGCTTTACAAAATTGAACTTGTCAATTTAAAAGATAATATAATTCATTAGAATACGAAAAAAGCCCTGCTCAAAAAGCTTGCTATTCACAATTATACTTATTTAACTTCTTGTAATAAGTCACTTGTAAGAATAGACCCAGGTTTTATCACCGCAATTTGAAGCAATTTCCCTTTCACTGTAACATATAAGTAGTGATAAAAACCACCTTTCTCATCTGCAGTATATAAAGGTGCACCTGCACCTCCACTAATTATTTGAGTTAGACCATCAATTACACTTTTATTATAGAGATGCTCATGCCCACAGAATACAATAATCTTATCCTTATACCTTCTTAAAAGATTTGCAAGTTTATCCCTTTCCTGTGGAAATCTATCAAGAGAACTATCAATATGACCATCTATCGGATAAAGAGGTTCGTGAATAAAGACAAAAATGAAGTCGGATTTTTTTGCTTTCATCAGTTCTTTTTCTAACCACTTAAATTGTTTCTCATCTATCTTCCCTGGTACTTCTATGTAAGGGTTGAGAATAATAAAATAACAGTTTTCATATTTGAAAGAGTAATAAAAAGGTTTATTGATCATCTCTTTGTAGAGAGATTTCCAATCTTCTGCTGTTTCATGGTTCCCTACTGTTAAATAAAAAGGAACCCCTCCTATCTTTATTACCTTAAGGAAATTTTCCCAGCCTTTTCTGCTTGGATAGCCTACCCAGTCTCCAGTATGAATTACAAAATCTGGAGAAAGAAGATTTATCTCTCTCATTATTGTCTTAAAAATTGGGGAGGTTTCTTCTCCGTTTCGACTATCTCCTAAAACAACAAAACTTATCCCATGCATTTGAAGAGCTAAAATAAAAAGGGCAAACAGAGAAAAAATACTTCTCTTCATACATTTATTTATCCTTTTTCCTTTTTTCATCGCTCCTCCTTTACGATAATTGGGTTTGTCATGAGTGAGATTTTTGCTGACTTTAACCCGACCCTTCATTTCTTTGAGATGCAATCCTCTTTGAGTTTAAAGTATGTGCAAAATTTTTCACTACTTTTCTACCATTATATCATTTATTCTTTGTTTTCAAAATTTTACTACTTTTTTTGAGAGACTATGCACCTTAAAAGATTAAAGATTACATAGGAGCTATTTCTATTTGATTTTAAAATTTATTAGAATTTATTTAAAGCTCTCTTTGTTTTTTCAAAGTTGTAAAGTTTTGTTAAGTTGGAGGAGCTATGTCATATTTTATTGGAAGAAACCGAGAAGCAAGATATACCTATGGTTTTGATGATGTGGCTTTGGTGCCAGGCAATATAACTGTGGATCCTGAGGATGTTGATGTCTCTGTTGAAATAGCAAACCTTAAGCTTAAAATTCCATTTCTTGCATCAGCTATGGATGGGGTCGTTGATGTTAAGATGGCAGTGGCTTTTAATAAGATTGGTGGTCTTGCTGTTTTGAATCTTGATGGTATAAATACCAGATATGAAAACCCTGAAGAGGCGATAAATGAGCTTATAAATGCTCCGCCTGATAGACTAACTGAGGTTTTTCAAAAGATTTATAAAGAGCCTGTTAAGCTAAAGCTTATATCAAAAAGGGTTGAGGAGATAAAAAAACATGGGGTTTATTGTGCTGTAAGCTCAATACCTCAAAATGCTGAGAAGTATGGTCCAATTGCAAGAGAGGCTGGTGCTGATATATACTTTGTTCAGGCAACGGTTTTGACTGTCAAATACTATTCATCAAAGCAAAAACCACTAAATCTTGAAAGGTTTATAAAAGAGATGAAAATACCTGTTGTTCTTGGTAACTGTGTTACATATAAGGTTGCTCTTGAGCTTATGGAGGTTGGAGCATCGGCAGTTCTTGTTGGTATTGGACCGGGTGCTGCATGCACAACAAGAGGAGTTCTTGGTATAGGCGTTCCTCAGGTTACAGCAACTGTTGATTGTGCTGAGGCAAGAGATGTTTATTTCAAAAGGACTGGAAGATATATCCCTATAATAACAGATGGTGGGATGCTTACAGGAGGTGATGTTTGTAAGGCAATAGCATGCGGTGCTGATGCAGTTATGATTGGCTCTCCTTTTGCAAAGGCAGTTGAGGCGCCTGGCAAGGGTTATCACTGGGGTATGGCAACACCTCATGCCAATCTTCCAAGAGGAACAAGAGTTTATGTTGGAATTACTGGAACAATAGAGGAGATACTTTTAGGGCCTGCAAGAACTGATGATGGAACGCAGAATCTTGTTGGCGCTCTTAAAACATCCATGGGAGCAGTTGGTGCAAGGAATATAAAGGAGATGCAGATGACACAGATAATTATAGCTCCGTCAATAAAGGCTGAAGGTAAATTATTGCAGAAAACCCAGGTTGTTGGAATGGGAAGACAGAAATAATAATGGCTGATCTTATACTCATACTTGATTTTGGAAGTCAATACACCCAGCTTATAGCAAAAAGATTAAGAAGGCTTTCTGTTTATTGTGAAATATTACCTTATCATACTGCGCTTAAGGATATAATCTCAAAAAAACCAAATGGGATAATTTTCTCAGGTGGCCCTCAAAGTGTATATTCAAAGGATGCGCCTAAGATTAATTGGAATATTGAAGATTTAAACATACCTATTCTTGGTATATGCTACGGGATGCAGATTGTTGCGCATCTGCTTGGTGGGAAAACATCACCTGGTATGAGAAGGGAATACGGTCATACTTTGGTTAAAATTGTTAAGGATTCAATTCTTTTTAAAGGTGTTAGTAGAAAGACATCGGTATGGATGAGTCATGGTGATGAGGTAAAAAAGATACCCCAAGGTTTTGAAATAACCGCTCTTACTGAAAATGGGGTTATAGGTGCAATGGAAAGCACTCAAAAAAAGATTTATGCTGTTCAGTTTCATCCAGAGGTTGAACATACCCTTGAAGGCAAAAAGATTCTTGAAAACTTCGCATTTAATATATGTAGTGTAAAAAATCTGTTTAAGCTTGAAAATTTTATAGATGAGGTTGTGTCTGATATAAAGAAAACTGTTGGAGATTCAAAAGCAATATGTGCATTAAGCGGTGGTGTTGACTCCTCCGTTGCAGCCTTTCTTGCTCATAAAGCTATTGGAGAAAAACTTGTCTGTATATTTGTAGATACAGGACTTTTGAGAATTGGTGATAGACAAAGGATAGAGGATGTTTTTAGTAAAAAGTTTGATTTCAATATAAAAATAGTTGATGCCTCGGATATATTTTTGATGAGATTGAAAGGAGTTAGAGATCCAGAGAGGAAGAGAAAAATAATAGGAAAAGCATTTATAGATATCTTTAGCTCTGAGGCAGAAAAGATAAAAGGTGTAAAATTCCTTGTTCAGGGAACACTTTATCCGGATATAATAGAGTCAGTTTCTGTGAAGGGTCCTTCTGCTGTAATAAAAAGTCATCATAATGTTGGTGGCCTTCCAAAAAGACTTGGCTTTAAACTGATTGAGCCGCTTAAATACCTCTTTAAAGATGATGTGAGAGAAGTTGGAAGGGCTATTGGTATGGATGATGAGATATTATTCCAGCATCCCTTTCCTGGACCTGGTCTTGCAATAAGGATAATTGGTGAGGTTAGTAAGGAGAAGCTTGAGATGCTTAGAAAAGCTGATTTTATATTAATGGATGAGCTTAAAAAATCTGGTTGGTATTCAAAAACCTGGCAGGCATTTTGTGTTCTTCTTCCAGTTAGTTCAGTTGGTGTTATGGGAGATAAAAGAAGTTATGAAAGTGTTGTTGCTATTAGGTGTGTGGATAGTGTTGATGGGATGACTGCTGACTGGTCAAGACTTTCATATGAGCTTCTTGCAAAGATATCGTCAAGAATTGTGGGGGAGGTTAGAGGCATAAACAGGGTTGTTTATGATATTACATCAAAACCACCAGCAACAATAGAATGGGAATAGAAGGCAAGGAAGGTTTTTCTGATTTATTTATGGAATTGAAAAGGGGCAGAAATGGAATTGCAAGAGCTTAAGCTCTATAAGGGAAAGGTTAGAGATATTTATTATGTTGGTGATGATAAACTTTTGATTGTATCAACAGACAGAATTTCTGCTTTTGATTTTGTTCTTCCAAATGAGATACCTTACAAAGGCGAGGTTTTAAATCAGATATCTCTTTTCTGGTTTGATAAGACAAAGGATATAATAAAAAATCACCTTATATCAGCTGATATAAATACGATAAAAAGATTAACCGCAATTGAACTTGATGACTATTATTCGAAAAGAACTATTCTTGCATATAGAGCTAAGAGGGTTGATTTTGAGTGTATTGTGAGAGGCTATATTGTTGGGAATGGCTGGAAGGAGTATGAGAAGACAAAAAGCATATGTGGAATAAAACTTCCAGATGGTCTTAAGTATGCTCAAAAACTGCCACAACCAATCTTCACACCCACAACAAAGGCAGATTTTGGTCATGATGAGAGTGTCGATTTTGACTATATGGCATCAAAAATAGGAGATGATGTTGCAGTGATGATAAGAGATATATCCTTAAAACTTTATCATCTTGCACATAATTATCTTATTAAGAAAGGCATAATTCTTGCAGATACAAAGTTTGAGTTTGGATTTCTTGAGGGTGAGCTTATACTCATAGATGAGGCGATAACCCCAGACAGCTCAAGATTCTGGGATGCAAAAACATATGAGGTTGGGAAAGAGCCTCAAAGCTATGATAAGCAGCTTGTTAGAAACTATCTTCTTTCAACATACTGGGATAGAAAATCCCCTCCACCTCCACTTCCTGATGATGTTGTTAAAAAAACATCTGAGAAATATATTGAAATAATGAGACTTATTACAGCAAAAGATTTATGATAATTGAAATATACACAGTTGATAGCTTTGATGTTGAAAGCAGGAAGATTTATAAAATGTGGAAGGGATTGGAGGTGCAGAGCAAAAAAAGGCTTCCCTTAAAAATTTCAAGACTTTATGATATAAGAAAGCTTGAGGATGAAAGATATCTTCACAAAATAGCAAAAGAAATACTTGTTGATCCTATTGTTGAGGAATATGTGATAAGAGAGAAGGATAATTTTTTTGAAGAAAACTATAAGTATGCATGTGAGATCTTTCTTAAAGATGGTGTTAGTGATGTTGTGGGGGAGAGTGTAAGTGATATAATTGAAAAGATGTATTCTAAAAAATTTACGGTTAGAACTGGAAGGTGCTTTTATCTAACCTTCCTGGATGATTTTGTTGATTTTGTAAAGGAAGAATATTTCAATGAGCTTATAAATAAAATTAATTTGAGGAAGTTGTAGTGAATATTGAATGTAAAGACATAGTTTTTGATTTTAAAAAGACAAAACTCAAAGACCTCGTTACTCTTAATAAAAGATATGGCTGGTCTTTGAATAAGTATGAGCTTGAGATCATCCTTAGTTATTTTAGGAAGATATCAAGAAATCCAACACGGGCTGAGATTGAGACAATAGCACAAACATGGTCAGAGCATTGCAAGCATAAAACATTTAACTCACCGTGTAGAATAACTATTAAAGACAAAAATGGCAGGATTAAGAGGATCTATGAATTTAAAAATCTTTTTAAAGAAACGATTGTCTATGCAACAGAAAAACTGAAAAGAGATTATTGTCTTAGCGTTTTTAAGGATAATGCAGGCATAATAGAGCTTTCAGAGGATTCTAATTGGGGGATTTGTTTTAAGGTTGAAACACATAATCATCCATGTGCAATTGAACCATATGGTGGCGCAGAGACAGGTGTTGGTGGGGTTGTGAGGGACATACTTGGTGTTGGACTTGGTGCAAAGCCAGTGTTAAATACTGATGTCTTTTGTTTTGCGTTTCCAGATAAGAAATACAAAATTGCAAAAGGTTTTTTATCCCCACATAAAATAATATGCGGAGTTGTAAGTGGTGTTAGAGATTATGGCAATAAGATAGGCATTCCAACAGCATGTGGAAGTGTTTTTTTTGATGATAGATATCTTTATAACCCTCTTGTTTATGTTGGATGTGCCGGTATAATACCAAGGGATAAGATAGAAAAAAAAGCCATTCCTGGCTCTTATATAGTTGTTATAGGTGGAGCTACCGGAAGGGATGGGATAGGTGGTTCCACTTTCTCATCAAGGGATATAGATGCAAACACATCAACATCTCATGTTCAAATAGGACATGCCATAAATGAAAAGAAGATAATAGATGTCATTATGAAGGCAAGGGATAGAGGGATATATAGTGCTATCAGTGATTGTGGTGCTGGTGGTTTTTCAAGCGCTGTTGGTGAGCTTGCCTCAGAATGTGGAGCAAGGGTTGAACTTGACAATGTTATTCTCAAAGAGAAAGATATGGAAGGGTGGGAGATATGGTTGAGTGAATCACAGGAGAGAATGGTGCTTTGTGTTTATGAGGATAAACTTAAAGAGCTCAAAAAAATATGCGAGATTGAAGAATGCCAATATTATGTTATTGGAAGGTTTACTGATACAAGAATGCTTGAGGTGTATTACAAGGATGAAAAGATTATTGATCTTGATATGGATTTCCTTCACCATAGGCTTCCAAGGATAAAAAAAGAAGGTATATGGATTGAAACTGAGGATAGAGATGTCATAAAACCATTAAATCACTCTGATTTTTATGAGAGGTTTAAGAATGTTGTTTCAGACCTTAATTGTTCGTCAAGGAGATGGATAGTTGAGCAGTATGATCATGAGGTGATAGGACAGAGTGTTTTAAAACCATTTTGTGGAGATAGTGAAAAAGCTCCATCTGACGCAGCTGTTATATGGACAGCTCAGCTGACAGGTGAGTTTGAAAGTTTTAAAGGCTTTGCGGTTAGCTGTGGGATGAGACCAGCTGCATCTGATCTTTCTCCTTATGATATGGCATTATACAGCATCGATGAGGCTGTTAGAAACCTTGTATGTGTTGGTGCTGATATAACAAGAGGAGCCTTGCTTGATAACTTCTCTGCTGCAAACCCTGATGATAAGAATGTTATGGGAGGGTTTGCGCTTGCTGCTTTGGGTGCAAGGGATGGTGCTATTGATATCCAGATGCCTTATATATCTGGGAAAGACAGTTTTTATAACCAGACAAAAATTGATAGAAAGCTTTATCAGATTCCAACAACCCTTCTCATATCTGCAGTTGCTCCTGTTGATGATGTAAGAAAGGTGGTTAGTTCATATTTTAAGAAGGCATCAAATCCAGTGTATGTTGTTGGTGAGTTTAAAAAAGGGCTTGGTGCAAGTGTTTATGGAAGGATTTTTGAGCCGAATAATAACCTTGTGCCTCCGATTGATCTTAAAAAGAATAAAAAGATATATATAAAACTAATTGAGGCAATGAAAAAGGGATTTGTACTTGCTTCGCATGATGTTTCTGATGGTGGGCTTGCTGTGTGTATATCCGAAATGTCATTTTGTGAGATAGGCGCTGAAATAGATATAAATAAGATTATAAAGAAGTATGGGGTATGTGATGTTGAGGTTTTGTTTGGAGAAAATGGTAGTAGAATAGTTGTTGAGGTGGAGAAAGACTATGAAGAAGAGTTTTTAAAAATGATGAGAGGTTTTGATGTCGTTAAAATAGGTAAGACAATACCTTACAGTGTTGTTTTTAGAAACAATGGATGCTTAATTATGAATTTTGATCCTGCATTTGTGAGGAGTTTATGGGAAAGAAAAGCTCTTTAAAGAGAATAAATGTTGCTATTATAAGAGCATGTGGAACTAACTGTGATATTGAAACTGAAAATGCATTTAGGTTTTTAGGAGTTTCTACATACAGGCTTCACATAAATGAGCTTCTTTATGGAAAAGAAAAACTTGATAGGTTTGATATAGTTGCATTACCAGGTGGATTTTCTTTTGGTGATGATATATCTGCTGGGAAGATATTTGCGCTTAGAATCAAAAAACTTTATAGCGATTTTAAGAAGTTTATAGAGTCAAAAAGACCTATCATAGGTATCTGTAATGGTTTTCAAGTTCTTGCAAAAAGTGGCTTGTTACCACATCCTTCTTTTAAACAGCAAATAACACTTTATTTCAATGACTCTGGTCAATTTATATGCAAATGGGTTAGATTGAGGATCAACAGAAAATCTCCATGCATTTTTACCAAGAACCTTCCTGATGAGTTTTATCTTCCAGTTGCACATAGTGAAGGCAAGTTTGTTGCTTGTGATGAGGTTTTAGAGGAAATAAAAAATTTTAACCTTGATGCACTTATATATATTGATAATCCTAATGGCTCTTTTATGAATATAGCAGGTGTTACGAATAAGTGTGGGAATGTTTTTGGACTTATGCCTCATCCAGAAAGGGCATTTTTTTCAATTCAGCTTCCATGGAAAGGATGTGATAAAGATGCTGTTGGATATCAGTTTTTTAAAAATGCTGTTGATTATGTAAGATAGTATGTGTGGGATATTTGGAGTTACATCCTGCCAGCGTTCTTCGTTTATTACATATATTGCACTTTATTCACTTCAACATAGAGGGCAAGAGTCTTGTGGAATTGCTGTTTATTCTGATAATGGATATAGATACTACAACTCTATGGGGCTTGTTCAAGAGGCTTTTAGTGTTGATGTAATTAATAGACTTTCTGGCTCATCTGCAATAGGGCATGTTAGATATTCAACAACAGGATCATCTACAATTACTAATTCGCAGCCACTTTTTTTTAGAACACGATTTGGCGAGTTTTGTGTGGCGCATAATGGAAATATAGTTAACTCAAAGCAACTTAAATCAGAGCTTTCTGCAAAAGGCTCTATCTTTCAAACAACAACTGACAGTGAGATAATAGCGCATCTAATCTCATTTTCAAAGGAAAATACCTTCATTGATGCTCTTATTGATGGGCTTAAAAAACTAAAAGGTGCATATTGTTTTGTTTTCCTTTTTAAAAACGAGGTTATTGCAGCAAGGGACCCATGGGGATTTAGACCACTTGTTATAGGTAAGAATGGAAGATCATTTGCCTTTGCATCTGAAACATCTGCACTTGATTCTATAGGTTATTCTTATCTTGGTGAGGTGAAACCAGCAGAAATAGTAAGGGCTTTTAATGGAAGGATAATAAGAAGGTTTTTTGGTAGAACTCAAAGATATTTCAGATGTATATTTGAGCAGGTTTATTTTGCAAGACCCGATTCGTTTGTCTGTGGCAAGAGCGTTTTTTCAGCAAGATATCTTTGTGGAAGGATGCTTGCAAGGGAGTTTAAGATAGATGCAGATTTAGTAAGCGGTGTGCCGGATTCAGGTGTTGCATATGCACTTGGCTATTCAGCAGAGTCTGGTATTAGATTTATGCCGGTTTTTATGAAGAATCATTATGCTCCCCGCTCTTTTATCCAGCCAAGTCAAAAGCTTAGGGAGTTCATTGCAGATTTAAAGCTTTCTCCAATAAAGGATAATATAAAAGGAAAAAAGATTATTTTAATAGATGATTCTATAGTCAGAGGAACTACATCA
Source organism: Elusimicrobiales bacterium (assembly GCA_049972095.1). Lineage (GTDB taxonomy): Bacteria > Elusimicrobiota > Elusimicrobia > Elusimicrobiales > UBA9959 > JANZZP01. The sequence continues at coordinate 4,521 of JBMFKQ010000039.1, read as the reverse complement.
AGAAGGATAGTATCAAAGCTCAAAAAAGCAGGAGCCAAAGAGATTTATATGCTTGTTGGAAGCCCGGCTATAAAAGGTCCGTGTTATTATGGTATAGATACCCCAACTGAGGATGAACTTATAGCCAACAGGATGGATATAGAGGGTATAAGGAAATTCATAGGTGTTGATAAGCTTTACTACATATCCCTTGAAAGCCTTAAAAAAGCTTGCGGGGGTGATGAAAATTTCTGCACAGCATGTTTTGATAAGAACTATCCTGTTAAGGAGGGGTGATGAATGTGCTTGTCATAGGAAGTGGTGGAAGAGAGCATGCGATATGTTTTAAGATACTTCAAAGCCCAATGCTTAAAAAACTCTATACTTTGCCGTCAAACTCATCGTTTTCGATTTTTTCAAAAAATCTTTCAATTGATATGCTTGATTTTGAGACTATATCAAGATTTGTTAAAGAAAACTCGGTAGATCTTGTTGTTGTTGGACCAGAACTTGCTCTTTCAAAAGGCATTGCTGACAGGCTTAGGGCTAAGAATATAAAAGTTTTTGGCCCTGGATTAAAGGGCGCAATTCTTGAGTCATCAAAGCAGATTGCAAAGGAGTTTATGTATAGGAACTACATACCAACAGCTGATTTTAAGATTTTTTATGATTTCGGTTATGCAGTTGAGTATATCAAAAAGAATGAGAAATACCCTTTGGTTGTAAAGGCAGATGGTTTATGTGCAGGGAAAGGAGTAAGGATATGTAGAGATTATGATGAGACATATGCTGCTTTGGATGATTTTATGAATAAAGGTATATTTGGAAGCTCTGGTATGAAGGTTGTTATAGAGGATTATCTTGAGGGAAAAGAAGCAAGTCTTTTGTGTTTTGTAGATGGTAAGAGGTATTTGATGTTGCCCATAGCCAGAGATTATAAAAGGCTTCTTGATAAAAATGAAGGTCCAAATACTGGTGGTATGGGTTCAATATCTCCTCTTAATCTTGATGATGCTACACTTAAAAGGATTGATGAGGAGATAGTATGGAGATTTATGGATGCTATAATCAGGGAGAGGATTGATTATCGTGGTGTTATATATTTTGGTCTTATGATAACAAATGATGGGCCAAAGGTTCTTGAGTTTAATGTAAGATTTGGTGATCCTGAAACTCAATCAATACTTCCACTTCTTGATGATGATCTGCTTGAGATAATGAATGAAGTAGCAGAAGGTTCTATAAAAAGACATTCAATTAGGATTAAGAATATGAAATCTGTATGCGTTGTTATCTCTTCAAAATCTTATCCTTTTGCTTCTTCCTCAGGTAAAGAGATAAAAGGTCTTGATAAGATCGATAAGGATGTATTTGTATTTTATGCTGGAACAAGGTATGAAGATTCAAAGTATTATACAAACGGTGGTAGAATTCTCAATATTGTTGGGCTTGATAAAAACTTTAAACTTGCAAGAGAAAAGGTTTATAAAAATGTAGAAAAAATAAGTTTTGATGATATTTATTTCAGAAAGGATATAGCAGAAGAGGAATCTTTTGAATCTGTTTAGATCCATCCTTAGCTGACATAGATTATCTGGGTATTTTAAATTTAATAGAATTATTCTATGGCAAAGGTTGTTGTTGCAATGAGTGGTGGAGTGGATTCAAGTGTAAGTGCCCTTCTTCTTAAAAAACAAGGATTTGAGGTTATAGGGATACATCTTAGACTTTTTGATAATGACTTAATAAAATGCTGTGGTGGAAATGAGTCAGAGGAGAAATTCAGAAGAATCTGTTCTTATATAGGCATAAAGCATTATGTTAAAGATGCAAGAAAGATATTTAAAGAGAATGTGATCAATAATTTTGTTAAATCTTATATATCAGGTTTTACTCCAAATCCCTGTGTTGAATGTAATAGATTTTTGAAGTTCTCTTATCTTCTTGAAATATCAAATGCTATGGGAGCAGATTTTCTTGCCACAGGACATTATGCAATTATAAGAAAACTGGATAATGGTTTCTGTCTTGAAAGAGGTAATGACCTTAATAAGGATCAAAGCTATTTTCTCTACTGTATAAAGAAAGAAAATCTCGGCAAGATTATCTTTCCTGTTGGAGGATTACTTAAAAAGGATGTTAAAAAAATTGCTGAAAAAGAAGGACTTCCATTAGAAACTGATAATGAGAGCAAGGATATATGTTTTATTCCAAAGGGAGGATATTCTTTATTTATGAAAAGGAAGGGGTATATAAATTCTTCTTGGGGCTTTATAAGAGACACATTAGGAAAGATTGTCGGCAGACACAAGGGATATTTTAATTATACTATTGGTCAAAGAAAAAATCTTGGTATCTGTGCGGGGAGAAGGCTTTATGTTATTGATATAAAGCCAAAAGAGAATGAGATAGTAGTTGGAGAGCATAAAGATGCTTTTAAGAAGAAAATAATAATAAAGGATATTAATCTACTTTCTGATATAAAGAATGGTAGTAGAGTTATGGCTCAGATAAGATATAGGCATACTCCTTCAGCTGGAATTATAAGGTTTGGTTCAGATGTAGCTGAGTTTGAATTCGATCAACCACAGTTTGCACTTACCCCAGGCCAATCATGTGTTTTTTATGAAGGTAATAGGGTTCTTGGTGGGGGGATTATTTACAGTGTTGTTGGGTGATTGATTATTAGGAGGTTTAATGAAAGTGGCAGTTTTCTATGGTGGAAGAAGCGTTGAGCATCATGTTTCGGTTCAATCTGCTTTTAATGTTGTTGAAAACATAAAAAAAATGGATGGATTTGAAGTAGTTTGCATCTTTGTAGATATGGATGGAAGGTGGTTTTATACAGGTGATAGTGTTAAACCGCAAAGAAATAAAAGTGTGAGTTATAGTTTTACAGATTGTTATTTTATTGTTGATGGTAAGAGATTGGATGTTGATGTTTGTTTTTCACTAATACATGGCAATGTAGGTGAGGATGGAAAACTTGCAGGCTTTTTTGAAACCATAAATATTCCTTATACTGGATGTGATCTTCTTTCATCTGCTATATCAATGAATAAGAAACTTTCAAAGATTCTTTCTGCAAGAATTGGAGTAAAAGTACTTGATGATATTTTTTTGAATGAGATGGAGTTTGATCTTGTGAAGATTAAAGATGATGTTGAAAAAATTGGCTTTCCCGTATTTGTTAAACCAAATTCACTTGGCTCATCAGTTGGAGTTTCAAAGGTTAAAAATCATAGTGAGCTTGAGGCTGCAATAAGAAAGGCATTTAGGTATGAGAAGGAAATACTTATAGAAAAAGCAATTGAAAAAGCAAGAGAGATTGTGGTGGGTGTTATAGGTGATGGATTTAACAATTTTATATCACAGTGTGGAGAGGTTTGTGTTAAGGGTAATCATGAGTTTTATGATTATAGTGCTAAATATCTTGATGATAATGGGATGGAGCTTAAAATTCCCTCTCCATTAAGTTTAACCCTTTCAGAGAATATAAAAAAAATGGCTGAAAGGGTTTTTAAGGCTGTTAGGGGATATGGTTTTTCAAGGGTTGATTTTTTAATGGATCCTTTGACTCAAGAGTTTTATTTTTGCGAGATAAATACCATTCCTGGCTTTACCTCTCATAGCTTGTTCCCTCGCCTTTTTGAAAATAGTGGATTATCCATTCAAAAGCAGATTGAGATGATAATAGAACTTGCTTTTAAGAGGCATAGTAATAAAAATAAACTAAGTTATGAGATATGAAAATTCTAAAATTTTATACCTACTTTTTTTCATTCAAACAAATACAGTAGATCAAAAAACGAGGGAAGGGGCTTTTCCCTTAACTTACTCTCCTCACCCCTTCCTCTTTTTTTGAATTAGCCTTCCTGATAAAGAAAACTATTTTTTTCTGCAGGTTCCACTTTTTACAACTCTGGATTCATCAAAGCAGTCTCTTATTGTGCAATAACCTATTGAGCAGTTATTCCAATTATCCTTAAAACATCTCACCATTGCTGAGTCTTCTGCGCTTGCTCTATCTGGTCTCTGCTCACCTAAGTAAGTTCTGTAATAATAATCTCTACCATAAGATGATTTATTTTTATCAGATGATTTATCTTCCTTACATGGACGACTGCCTGTTTCATTGACGCATCCATACATATTGCATTGACCTCCAGGCCCCCAACAACCATACATATTACACCCACCACCCGGCAACCAGCATCCATACATATTGCACCCACCACCTTCATAATAAGTACCATACATATTGCTTCCACCGCATTTTAGAGGAGGTTGTGGCTGATAAGGCTGTGGAGGATATGGATAATATGGCTGTGATGTCTGCCTGAATTCTGATTCACATCTTGTCATCTGAACTGAGCATTGATATCTACATGAGCCGTGATATCTTAAACACTCCTCGCATGCCTCAACCTCACTTGGGCTGCCACCGTGCCCTCCCCAGTGCTCTTCCCAACCTGTATCAAAAGCCTTACATACTATTGACTGATTTTGCCAGTAATTATTGTATTTAGATGAGTTTTTGTC
>JBMFKQ010000038.1:0-14280 GCA_049972095.1 Elusimicrobiales bacterium | reverse complement strand
TATACTTACCACAGTATTCTTTTAGTAATTTCATATCAAACGCCTCCATCATAAAATACCTCCTAAGATTAGTTATACCTAATCCAGAGGTTTCGATGACAAAAATTATTATCTAATGCGAGGAGTACTAACTATTGGATAAATTTGATATAATGGAAAAATCAAAAGGGAGGTGTGTTATGAAATTTGTAACAGTTATTCCAGTAAGTGGTAAAAAATTTAAGAGTTCATTTAAAAGCAAATCCAAGGAATTAAGAGGGAAGGGTTCGTTTGTTGTTAAGAAAAAAAACAAATGGACTCATGTAAGATATCCCGGTTGGATAAATTTAAGTTTTTCAAAGGGTGAAATTTTAGTCGTAAAAGTTCAGAGTAAAAAAGTAGACCAGGAATGGCAACTTCTGTCAGCTTTTATTGGGTATTTAGATAGATATTTTAAAGATACTGTTTCTTCAATTTCAATTTTTTATAGATAGTCCGATGTAAGGGCAATTGATTAATAGCCCTGTGCCAATACGCCCCCAAATTGACCAGCTGGTTTATAAACTTTATAATTTAACAGAGGAAGAGATAAGGATAATTGAAGTAAGTTAGAGATAAAAAGTTTTTTGATGCCCTTGGCTTGACAGAAAAGTTGATGAATAAATGAATGGGCTAAGCCTGCATTTGTAAGAAAGTCTTGTAAGTTTGTAATATTATTTATTTAAATCTAACCGATAAATAACCGCATCGAGTTTTGCTCATGGGCAAGAAGCTACTCTGGCAGGACTTGCCTACAAATAAATTTTGCTCACTGCAAAATTTTTCGCAAGTCCCCCCTCACAAAACTAAATTGCATATGTTTTGCTTGCGGGCTTTCTAGCCCTGACGCGCGCCAAGTCGTTGGCTTACTACTGGAAAGAAAAGCAAGAAACTCCCCGGGCAGGACTCGAACCTGCAACCTATCGGTTAACAGCCGACCGCTCCACCATTGAGCTACCGGGGAACTATACAATAGTTTTTATAGCAAATTTAGAACATCAAAATCAATATCAATGGGAGAAGTGAGATGTGAAAGATGAGACATAAAACGATCTGGATGTTATTCATAGGATATCATATTCTGGTTTTTTCTCTTCTGAAATAAAAAGCCTTTTTTTAACATTTAGCATATTAATATAAAAAATAAGATTTGAAGAAATAACCCATAGTGAGGATAACAAAAGTGTTGTATCTATTGTATATTTAGCACTTATATATCCCCATATAAGATTTCCAAATGGCCCAAGCCCTATAAAGCTCAAAGAATAAATACTTACAACTCTCCCCCTCATATCCTCTGATACAAGTGATTGGATTATGGTATTAATCCCAACCACCTGACGTGAAGAAGATATCCCTGTAAGTAAAAGGAAAAAACAGGAAAAATAAATATTCCTTGAAACAGATAACAAAAATAATGATACACCATAAAGTGTAGAAAATAGATTAACCATTTTTGTATATTTATTAGCCTTTGATTTAGATGCCAAAGACAATCCTCCAAGAATCGCACCAATACCTATACATGACATAAAAAATCCCAAAGTTCTTGCATCACCATTCATCTTTTTTACATAAACGGGCATCATTGTTATAACCGGCATTATTACAAAACTGAGAAGAAACATATGAAGTATAGGATATTTTATATATGGTGTGTTTTTTATGTATGATATACCATCAATAAAAGATTTTAAAAAATCCTTTTCTTTCTCTCTCACTTTTTCAAGAGTTTTTATTTTTGCAAGGGCAAAGAGTATTGCAAAATAGCTTAAAGCATTGATAAGAAAACACCAACCCTCGCCAGCATACTTTACAACAAAACCAGCAATTGTAGAACCTATTATTCTTGACACATTAAACATTACAGAATTAAGTGCTATTGCGCTATGAAGAAGTTTTCTTGGAACTATTTGCATAATAAAGCTTTGTCGAAAAGGCATATCAAAAGAACCAAGAACCCCAAGCATAAAACTAACAGAGATTACATGCCATATTTTAACACTTCCACTCAGGGTTAAAACAGCAATAATAAATGCAAGTATCATTGTAAAAGATTGAGTTATATAAAGAGCTTTTTTTATATCAACTCTATCCGCAACAACACCAGCAGGATAGCTAAATACAAGTGCAGGAATCCTACCTATAAAACCAACACTACCAACTATCGTTGCAGAGCCTGTTATTCTCCACACAAGCCAGCTCATTGCTGTGGAATACATCCATGTCCCTATGAGAGAAAATGTCTGAGCTGTAAAATAATATCTGTAGTTTGAAACAGAAAAGACATTTTTTATTGAAGTTCCTTCATAAGCCATAGCTAAATTCTATAAAATTTGTAAAATAGAACTATGAAAAAGATTCTTTTACCATTGTTCTTAATGATGTCTTTTTTAATCACTTCCTCTTATACTTTTGCTCAAAGAAAACAAAATAAAAGAAATCCAACCTTACTTGAAAAAAAATTAACACTTCTTGAAAAGAAAATTGAAGTTTTAGAAAAGAAGGTTATAACACTTGAAAAAAAGATCAGTGAATTACAAAAAACTGATGAGTTTGAGATAAAATTCATATCAAAAGAGGTCGTTGAAACAAAGGTTAAAGGAGTAGTTAAGATAGAGGCTCTTCTAAAAAATAACACCCTAAACCCAGTAAAATTTATCTCCGGTCAGATACATATTATAAACCCATTAACAGAACAGGAGTTGTTCTCAGATAATTTTTATTATGATGAACCTATCCTTCCTTCAGAATCAAAAAATATAATAATAGCAGTTCCTTCAACACACTCATCTTATAATAACATCAGGAATCTTGAAGGTTTAAAAATAAAATTTACACCAAAGGTCATTAAAAATTAAATAAAATATATTTATGGAGATATACAGAAACATTCTTGAAAGTCTATCAAGCGGTATAATAGCATTTTCAAAAGATGGCAGAATAATCTATCTCAATCCAATGGCGAAAAAAATACTTCATCTACCACATCCTATTGAAAATACAGATTATCGAAAATCACTTTCCTCAATACCACAGCTTGTTGGTGTTATTGATGAAATGATTATCAGCAACAGAACCGTACAAAGAGCAGAGATTAAAATAGTCCAATCAAACTTCAATCTAACACTTGGATACAGCTCAATGCAGTTAAAAGACTCTAATATGAATCATATAGGCTACATAATGATATTTAGGGACTTGCGCATAATCTATGAAAACAAATAAATATATAAAGATCTTTATCATAAACACTGTGCTGGTTGCGTTTATGTCTAAAATACTACCACTTTTTTCAAAAAACATATCAGAACATTCTTGGGACAGAATATTACTTTTGTACTTTCTAATATTTAACTCAATGCTTCTTTTTAAAATAATAAAAGAAGAGAAAAATAAGGGCTCTTAAATCTCCTTGAAAGGGAGGTTTTATGGCAGAATATAAGGATTATTACCAGATTCTCGGGGTTTCAAGAGATGCAACTCAAGATGAAATAAAATCCGCTTTTAGAAAACTTGCAATGAAATATCATCCTGATAAAAATCCAGGAAACAAAGAGGCGGAAGCCAAATTCAAGGAGATAAACGAAGCATATGAGGTGCTATCAGACCCTCAAAAAAAGAGACTTTACGACAGCCTTGGCCCTAACTGGCAACATGGTCAGAATTTCGAGCCACCGCCTGATTTTTCAGGCTCAAGCTTTAAATTTTACACATCTGGTGATTTTTCAAACTTTGAGGGTTTCAGTGATTTTTTCAAAATGCTTTTCGGTAACTTTAGTTTTTTTTCAAGCAAAGAAAGAGGCTCTTTTAGGAACATATTTGATGATGAGGATACATTTGAAAGTCTGGGAAAACGCCACAGACTTGATGTAAGCTCAGAGATGAATTTAACACTCTATGATATTCTTAATCCTTCAGTCAAAAAACTCACTTTACGTATAGGTAATCAGACTAAAGAAATAGATGTTAAGATACCAAAAGGTATAAAAAATGGCTCAACCATAAGACTTAAAGGACAGGGACTTAGATCAGGCATTAGAACTGGGGATCTTTATATCAAGATCAACATACTTCAAGATAGCAAATTCTATGTTCAGGATTATGATATATACACCGAGGCAAGGATTTATCCTGAACAAGCAGTTTTGGGTGACGAGATAGAAATCCCATCACCGGAGGGCGGATTAATAAAAATAAAGGTTCCACCTATGACTCACACAGCTACCAAATTGAGAGTAAGAAATCATGGGCTTTATAAGCCTGATGGAACAAGGGGTGATCTCTTCATAAAAACAATAATAGATATCCCCCAGGTTTTAACTCCTCAGGAAAAAGAGATATACAGAAAACTTAAAAAATAAAAGAGAATTAGAGTAAAGATGCGAGCTAAAGTCGGCAAGCTTCGCTGATAATAATACATCCTTTTATCTTACTGTAGCTTCAGCCTTATTATCAGATGGAATACTACAGTTCATCTTTGCTATCTGTTCATAGACAGATAGCCTCCATCTATATTCCTCCTCCGCAAGCTTTGCAAGTTTTTCAGCAATATCAGGTTTAGAATCAAAAAGTGAACGAAACCTTATCTCTCCCATAAGATAATCTTTAAGTGAAATGGACGGCTTTGTAGGGCTGTCTATGATAAGAGGATTCTTTCCCTCTCTCCTTAATCTTGGATTAAACCTATAAAGTATCCATCTACCACATGCAACTGCTTTTTTTTGTTCATTCATACCTTCATTCATAGATATTCCATGTGCTATACAGTGTGAATATGCAATTATCAAGGCAGGGCCATTATACTCCTCTGCCTCTTTAAATGCATTTATTGCTTGCTGCATATTTGCGCCCATTGCAATCTGTGCAACATAAACATTCCCATATGTCATTGCAAGCATGCCCAATTCTTTTTTTGGCATTGGCTTACCACCCGCAGCAAACTGTGCTACTGCACCAAGAGGGGTTGATTTTGACATTTGCCCGCCGGTGTTTGAATAAACCTCTGTATCAAGAACAAGAAGCTTAACATTTCTTCCAGATGCAAGGACATGATCAAGACCTCCATATCCTATATCATAAGCCCAACCATCACCACCAACTATCCATACAGACTTTTTGATAAGATAATCAGCAATTGAAAGAAGCCTTTTTGCTTTATCATCATCTATTTTTTCCAGCTCTTTTTTTAACTCACTTACCCTTCCTCTCTGCCTTTCTATATCAAGCCAAGAATCTTGCTTAGCTGACAGTATCTCGTGTGATAGGTTAGATGGAAGCTTTGATGAAAGCTCTTTTAATAGTTCCATTGCATATTCATAGAGCTTATCATAAGTAAGCCTCATTCCAAAACCAAACTCTGCATTATCCTCAAAAAGTGAGTTTGACCATACAGGGCCTTTCCCATCCTCTCTTTTACAGTAAGGTGTTGTTGGAAGATTTCCTCCATAGATGGATGAACATCCTGTTGCATTTGCTATTGCAATATGATCACCAAAGAGCTGTGTCAGGAGTTTTATATAAGTAGCCTCACCACAACCAGCACAAGCCCCAGAAAACTCAAAAAGAGGCATCACAAGCTGACTTCCTTTAACCGTAAACCTGTTCGTTATCTGCGAGCCTCTCTCTTTTATTTTGAGGAAAAAATCCCAATTTTTCCTTTCCGTTTCTCTAAGTGGAATCTGTGGATGCATATTTATAGCTTTTCTGCCGGTTTCCTTTCCATCTTTTTTTTCTTTCGCGGGACAATTATAAACACACGTTCCACAACCTGTACAATCCTCAACAGAGACCTGAACTGTAAATTTTAAACCTTTCAATTCTCCTTTACCATCAGTGTATTTAAATGTTGAAGGGGCACCTTTAAGCTGAGTTTCATCATATGCCTTTAATCTTATGGCCGCATGAGGGCACACAAATGAACATATACCACATTGAATACAAAAATCTGGCTCCCATACAGGCACCTCAAGAGCAATATTTCTTTTCTCATATTGAGTTGTTGCTGTTGGATATGTACCATCCACCGGAAATTTTGAGACTGGTATCCTATCACCCCGATATGAAATCATCTCACATGTAACATTCTTAACAAACTCTGGCATATCATCAGTTATCCTGCATGGATTAAAAGCAATTGCTGATGTAACTTCTTGCGGATACTTAACCTCCTCAATTGACTCAACCGCAACATCAACAGCCTTCCAGTTTTTCTCAACAACATCCATTCCTTTTCTTATGTAGGTCTTTTTAATTGATTCCTTTATTGCCTTTATTGCTTCATCCTTAGGAAGAACCCCCGAGATAGCAAAAAATGCAGTCTGCATTATAACATTTATCCTTGAGCCCATACCAACCTTTTTTGCAATCTCAGATGCATTTATAACATAAAACCTTGCCTTCTTTTTTATTATAAGCTGTTGAACATGTGATGGTATTCTCTCCCACACCTCAGATGCTTTAAAGGGACTGTTTAGAAGAAAAACCCCTTTATCAATAAGCTTATCAATCATATCATATTTATCAAGGAATGAAAACTGGTGGCACCCTATAAAATTTGCTTTTGTAATGAGATATGGTGCTCTTATATAATCCTGACCAAATCTGACATGTGAGATTGTAAGTGAACCTGCCTTTTTTGAATCATAAACAAAATACCCTTGAGCATATTTACCAGCCTCCTCACTTATTATCTTTATTGTGTTTTTATTTGCCCCAACAGTCCCATCTGAACCAAGCCCATAAAAAAGAGCTCTAAATGTTGTTGATGGCTCTATATCAAAATTCTCATCCCACTCAAGACTCGTATTTGTAACATCATCAATTATGCCAACTGTAAAATTGTTTTTCGGATTATCCAAAGCAAGGTTATCAAAAACAGCTTTAGCCATTGCAGGATTAAATTCCTTTGAGCCAAGTCCATATCTCCCACCAATAACCAAAGGCATCCTTTTAATAACACCGTTTTTATATCCTTTGACTACTGCATCAACAACATCAAGATAAAGAGGCTCACCACCTGCCCCTGCCTCTTTTGTCCTATCCATAACTGCAATCCTTTTAACGCCTCTTGGAAGAACCCTTAAGAAATCATCAACAGAAAATGGTCTATAAAGCTTAACCTTAACAACACCCACCTTTTCCTTACTATTTTTATTGAGATATTTTACAGTCTCCTCTACAACATCACAACCACTTGCCATAATAACTATAACCCTTTTTGCATCAGCTGCACCAACATATTCAAACAGATCATATCTTCTACCTGTAAGCTTATAAAACTCATCAAAAACATCTCTCATAATTGAAGGAAGATTGAGATAGAACCTATTTACTGCTTCTCTGCCCTGGAAAAAAACATCAGGATTCTGTGCCGTTCCCCTCATTGTAGGCCTTTCAGGGTCAAGTGCCCTTTTTCTATGCTCCATAATTAGTCGATCAGGAAGAAACTTTCTCATATCATCAAAAGATAAAAGCTCAACTATATTAAGCTCATGTGAGGTTCTAAACCCATCAAAGAAATGAAGAAAAGGGACTCTTGATTCAAGCGTTGCTCTTTGAGCAATAAGAGCAAAATCCTGTGCTTCTTGAGGATTTGATGAGGCTAAAAGCGCCCAACCAGTCTGTCTTGTTGCCATAACATCGCTGTGATCACCGAATATTGAAAGAGCATGTGTAGCAACAGCCCTTGCAGAAACATGAAAAACAGTTGAAGTAAGCTCACCTGCAATCTTATACATATTGGGTATCATCAGAAGTAACCCTTGAGATGCAGTAAATGTTGTTGTTAGAGCTCCTGTTGTAAGAGCTCCATGAACAGCCCCTGCGGCTCCTCCCTCCGACTGCATCTCAACAACGGTTGGAATCGTCCCCCATATATTCTTCTCACCATTTGCAGATTTAAGATCAGAAAGCTCACCCATCACACTTGATGGGGTTATAGGATATATTGCTATAACCTCATTTGTTGCATGAGCAACATAGGCAGTAGCAGTATTACCATCCATAACAACCTTTTTATACTTTTCCATTTTATTTTCCTCCTTAAATATCCTTAAATTTTAAAAACGAAAAAAAACCTTCTTCTTTTTCACATTCTAACATTTTTATGAAGAATATGCAATAACACAAGCTAAATATAATCTAACCTCAGCAAAATGGAGAGCTGAGATGTAAAACATGAAACATAAGAAGTGAAATCTTGGACTTTGCATTATAAATTTTGAATTAGTTTGACAAAGATTTTTTGACTTGAAAGGAATTATGCTGATGCATATATCAAGATTTTTTTGAAATACCAAATTTTGAGCCAATTTTTAATGATAAATTATCCATTATGATATAGGTCACAGGTGTCATAAGAAGTGTTATTAAAAGTGATAAAACCTGCCCTCCTATTATAACACCTGCAAGAGCCCTTCGCATCTCACAACCGGGTCCACTACCCAACGCAGTAGGAATCATCGCAAGAACAAGAGTAAGTGTGGTTATAAGTATTGGTCTTAACCTTACTTTGTTTGCCTCAAGAATAGCTTTTTCTCTATCATAACCCAGTGATCTTAAAGTGTTTGTATAGTCAACCTGAAGTATTGAGTTCTTCTTAACTATGCTAAAAAGCATAAACATTCCCATAAGCCCAAACATTGTAAGATTTTGTCCAAGCAGATAAAGAGAGATAAGAGCAAAAGGAATGGTGAGAGGTATTATTATTATTATTGAGATAGGGTATAAAAAGCTTTCAAATTGAGCAGCAAGAACTATATAAACAAACACAAAGGCAAATACGAAAGCCATCAAAAAGCTTTTAAGCATTCTTCCAAATTCTTTTGTTCTTCCTACAGGCATTGCTGAATAAAGCGGCGATGAGTTTATTGAATTAAACTTTTTCTCAACAAGATTTAAAAGCTGACTTAAAGAAGCTTTACCCTGTGTATTTGCATAAATAGATATTTTTCTCTGCCTGTTGTATCTATCTATCTGAGTCGGGCCATATCCTTCAACAATCTCAGCAATATTATCAAGTCTAACAAGCATACCTGAAGATGATGGAATGGTAAGAGACTTTATTACCCGTGGAGAATTCCTCCACTTTTCATCCACTCTTATCTTAACCTCATAAAGCTCATCACCCTCCTTATATCTTGTTATAACCTCTTCACCTGAAATAAAACTTCTAAGCGTAGTTGCTATATCCTCTATTTTAACACCAAGCATATTTGCTTTATCCCTGTCTATTATAACTCTATATTCTGGTTTTGCATTAGTAAAGCTTGTATCTATATCAACAGCACCATTAACTTGTTTAAGCTCATCCACAATCTCTTTTGCATATCTATCAAGAACTTCAATATCAGGTCCGGTTATAACATATTCAAGAGCATAATCCTTGACACCGGAAATACTTCCCTTTCCTGCAACAATAACAGATGTCCTCAATCCCTCATATTTAGAAAGTATTTTTCTAACCCTTTCCATTATAACAGATAAATGTTCTTTTCTTTTTTTTCTATCAACCAACTCAAAGAAAAGATAACCCTCATTTTTAGAATCTAAACCACTTTGTGAAATCCCTATATTTATAAGTGATTTGGTTACATAAGGTATATTATCTTTTATCTCTCTTTCAAGTGTAAATAACAATTTCTTCATCATCTCTATATTTGTGCCTTCTTTTGCAGTAATATTTATCTGAAACATAGATGTATCATCAATGGGTAAAAAATCTTTACCTATATTTTTAATAAGCACAACTGTTGAACACATAACCACAAGACCAACAATAACCATTGTTTTAATATGTGTGATTGAATATCGTAAAACCTTTAAATATAAATCAGCAAGGGAAGTATTAATTCTATCCACAAAATAAGTAAACCTATTTTCTTTAAGTTTTCTTAAAAAAATCCCACAGTAGCTTGGTGTAATTGTAATTGCAACAATCATGGATATTATAACAGAATAAGCAAGGGTTAAACCAAAATTTTTCATAAATCTTCCTATTATTCCAGACATATAAGCAATGGGAATAAAAACAGCAAGAAGAGATAGTGATATTGCCATAACAGCAAAAATTATCTCTCTTGATCCCGTCTCACTTGCCTTCTTAGAATCAATATCCTCATGCCTTATATGTCTGTGTATGTTTTCTATCATAACTATTGCATCATCAATCACCAAACCAACAGCAACGATAAGAGCAAGAAGAGTTATATTGTTAAGAGTAAATCCGCTTACCTCCATTAAAGCAAAACTTCCTATAATTGAAACAGGTATTGCAACAGCAGCAATCAATGTTCCCCTTATATCACCTATAAAAAAGAGCATAATCACACTGGCAAGTAAAGCACCCAGCACCAGATGCTCCTTAACAGCATTTATTGATCCTTTTATAAAGATACTTTGATCACCAACTATGCTGTAGGATATATCAGCAGGAAGACTCTTTTTTATCTCTAAAAGTTTTTCCTTTATTCTATCTATAACTTCAACTGTGTTTATACCTGATTGTTTTTTAATAACAAGATTAACGGCTCTCTTACCATTAAGATATGATACACTTCTAATTATCTCCCCTATATCTTCAACCCTTGCTATATCTGAAAGCCTTACAATTTTACCATTATATGTAGCAACAACAATATTATTAAAATCTTCAACCCTTCCGACCCTTCCAAGAACCCTAACTACATAATCAAAATCCTTCTCCTCAACATCCCCAACCGGTATTTCAACATTCTGTTGTCTTATTGCATATGATACCGCTTTGGCACTAATTCCATAAGACTGCATTTTTATTGGATCCAAAACAATATGTATCTCTCTTTTTCTTCCCCCCACTATATCCACACTTCCAACCCCGTTTATAGTCTCAATAACCTCTTTAACCCTTTTTCTAATAAGCTCAGTCAGATTAATTAGATCTCTATCAGATTCTGAGTAAAAAGCAACAGAGAGAATTGGCATAGCACCAAAGTCAACCTTGCTTATTACCGGAAGATCAGTGCCCGGAGGAAGCTGTGATAAAACTAAATTTACTTTATCCTTTACCTCCTGTACTGCCACATCAGGGTCTTTATCAAGATCAAATTTTATCATAACAAGAGAAAGTCCTTCATAGCTTGTTGATGTTAGTTCCTCAATGCCACTAACTGTAGTTACTGCCTCCTCTATAACCTTGGTAACTGAAGATTCTATTTCAACAGAGCTTGCTCCTCTAAGCACTGTCTTTACCGTGACAAATGGAAACTCAACATTTGGAAAAAGATCCACCCCAATCCTTATATAGGAAAATAAACCAAGCGTAACAATCCCAACTGCAAGCATTGTTGTAAAAACAGGTCTTCTTATGAAAAAACTTGTGAAGTTCATACTTTTACTCCAAGATATTCATTCGTTTATCTTTATCTTTACACCATCCTTAATGCCGTAAAGTCCAACAGTTATCACATACTCTCCATCATTAACATTTTTTGCCTCAACATAATCAGTGTTTATAATTCCAATTTTTATTTCCTTTTCAACCGCTATATTCTTTTGTCTATCAGCAAGATAGATGTAAGGCTTATTATTCTTCCATATAACTGCAGACTTTGGCACTGCAACAGCATTTTTTGCTTCCTTAAGCACTATATGAACCTCAGCAGTCATACCTGATTTAAGCATACCCGAGCTATTTTCCATAATTGATTCTGCAAGAAATGTTCTTGAAACTTTATCTATAACAGGACTTATTTTATCAATCTTTCCGTAAAAGTTTTTTGATGGATAACTGCTAACCGTAAAATAAATCCTCTGCCCTTGTGATATATCTGAGAGATATTTTTCCGGTATCTCCATCTGAACTCTCACAATACTTTGATTAACTACAAGTGCTATTGGAGTCATTGGATTGACATCAGCACCAACATCCTGATAAACCCTTCCAATGTAACCATCTATTGTTGATGGGACAGGAGAGGGTTCATAAACCGCGCCAACCTCGTCTCGTTTAATAAGCGCAACAGGATCCTCTTTTTTTACAAAATCTCCTTCCTTAACAAGGTTCTCTATAAGCTTACCACCAACCCTTGGATATAAAACAGCCTCATCCTTTGCTTTAATATTTCCAACAACAACAATCTCTTGCTTTAAATCCATTCTTTGAATTCTTTTAACACCAACATAAAAAAACTCTTCAATTTTGTTTGAGGTATCTTTCTTGTAACAAGAATAAAACACAACATATATTAAAATCATACTCAAAAAACATTTATTTTTCATTGTTACCTCCATAATTCCCTGTTATGTAGTCAAGATTTATAAGCTGATTTATGTAGTCAAAAATTGAATTTATATAATTCATCCTTGCAGATGAATAAAGAAGAGTTGCATCATTAAGCTCAAGCTGACTTGCAAGCCCAGATTTAAAGCGCTGCTCAGTAGATTTTAAAATCTTATCGGCATTCTCGAGTGAAATCTTTGTTGCCTCTATCCTTTTACAAACCTCTTTCATATTAAGTTCTAATTCCCTGAGTTCTATTTTTAACTTCCTTTTCATATCCTCAAGATTCCTCTCAGCAATTTCAAGATTCTTCTGCGACTGTTTTATTCTTGCTGTTGTCGAAAAACCATTAAAAACTGGCATATTTACTGAAAGTCCTCCAACAAGACTCCAACCTCTAAGATTTTGTGGCGGGAAATTGCTTTTCTCATTTGCAGCACTAAACTGTCTATTTGCAAAAAGTGATATTGTTGGATAATCAGAGGCTCTATCTATATCAAGAGTTTTAATAGCCATATCCCTTTGAAGAAGTGCAATTCGCCAATCTGGTCTATTTATAAGAGCGTGGTGATATAGTTTTGAAAAATCAAAATCTCTTTCAAGGTATTTAAACTCACCCAAAATTATTATATCTTCATCAAGATCTATTCCTAAGAGATTTTTAAGTGCAAGAAGTGTTATCTGATAGCTATTTTGAGCCTTTATAAGATCTACCTCTCTATTTGAAACCTCTACTTTTTGTCTCATAAGATTAAGATCACTTGCTACCCCTTGCTTGTATTTCTCTTCAAACATTGCAAGATGCTGCTTTTCTATAGAAAGCATCTCGCTTCTTAATTTAACAACCTCATTCATATAAAGAAGAGTATAGAAGAGCTGTCTTACTGATTTTTTTACAGCATTCTTAGAAAGAATAATCTGCTGATTTGAAAGTTCCTTATATATTTTAGCAAGAGATATGGCAGAGCTTATTTTGCCTCCAGACCATAGTATTTGATTCAAAGAGATGTTCAGGGAATATGAGTTTCTCATACCCATTTCAACCATTCTTGATCCCATAAAAGCAAGTGGTTTTTCTATGTTATTTGTATATACTGCAGAAAGATTTATTTGAGGATATGAACTACCATAATACTCCCTTACCTTCTCATTAGCAATCAGCTGAGCAGTTATTGCATTTTGTATGTTTATATTTTTTTCAAACGCAATAGAAATAGCTTTTTCCTCACTAATCTCAAGTGAATAGAGATCGACTAAAATAAAAAACATCAATACAGATAGACCTTTAATAAAAATATCAACAACCTTTTTTATCCTGATCATATTTATTTTTCTCTTCATCTTTATTTCCATCATAACATAACTTATGATTGAGCTAATGAAAATAGATATCTCATCAATATTTCTCTTAACACTATCCTCAGTTGCAGAGGAAAGAAGGTTCTTTCTTATCTTAACCCTTATTCTATTGACAACCATATTTATCAAACCTTCAAGCCTCTTAAAGTTTTCTGAATCAAGCACTCTGAAAAAACATTTTATCCTTGTTGAATTATTGGTGAAAAATCGATAGTGAGTTTCAATAAGTGAGTATATAAAATCTTTAAGTCCATCTTTTTTATCAATGTGCCCGAGTATATTCTCCATCTCGCCTATCTTTTGAGAGAAAGCGTAGAATATAATATCCTCTTTATTTTTAAAGTAATAATAAAGTGATGGTTTTGTTATTGAAAGCTCTTTAGCTATATCATTCATTGAAACTCTATCAATACCATATTCTGAAAAAAGCTCAAGTGCTTTTTCTGTTATCATCTCTTTTGTAAGTTTTGCTTTTCTCATAACTTACCTACCGGTAAGTAAATTATATAATAAACTAACCCAAAAAATCAATAAGAGGCATTAGATAATAATTTTTGTCATCGAAGGAATCATCGTTAGATAATAAATATGTCATCGAAACCTCTGGATTAGGTATAACTAATCTTAGGAGGTATTTTATGATG
>JBMFKQ010000037.1:0-14408 GCA_049972095.1 Elusimicrobiales bacterium | reverse complement strand
GAAAAAAAAGATGAAACAGACAGTAAAAAAGATATCAAAAATAGAAAAAGAGATAGAGAAGCTTGAACAGAAAATGAAAAATAACACATCTTTTGAGAAAAGAATAAAAATAAAAAATAAAATAGAGGCAAAAAGACAAGAGATAGTGCAAAATATACTCGATCTAAACCTTAACCAGGAAAAAATAAAAAGGCTTACAAACAAAATAAAGGTTATAGCATCAAAAATAAAAGAGATAAACTCAGAGCTTGAGAGGTATTCAAAGATATATGGGGATGTTGATGTAATTGTATCAAATTACAAAAGATTCAAAGAGGGCAAAATAACTAAAGATGAATTTACCAAAATTCATAATTTTCAACCAAAGGAGGTGGAGGCTGCGATTGAAAACATAGAAAAACTAAAAAACAGATACCTTCTTTATACAAAACAGATTCCTCAAGATATAGATGAGTTTCTTGCTCTAAATGAAAAGATATTATTCCTTGAGGATCAAATACTTCAGGATAAACTAAAACTTATAAAAGCAAATCTTAGACTTGTTGTTTCAATTGCAAAAAAACATATAAACTCAAACCTTGAACTTTCAGACCTTATTCAGGAAGGTGGGCTTGGATTGATGAAGGCTGTAGAGAAATTCGAATACAAAAGAGGATTTAAATTCTCAACCTATGCAACCTGGTGGATAAGACAATCAATCAACAGAGCCATTGCGGATCAGTCAAGAACAATCAGAATACCTGTTCATATGAAAGAGCTCATCTCAAAGCTTATGAAGATTGCAAAAAACTACAGACAGGAGTACGGTAAAGAACCAACTGTTGAAGAGTATGCAAAAAAACTTAAAATATCAATAGATAAGGTTAAAACAGCTCTTAAAATAATGCAGGATCCTGTATCTCTTGCAACACCAATAGGAGAGGATGAAGACACCTCGCTTGAGGACTTTATAGAAGATAAGTATGCACCCCTACCCTCAAGCTCACTAACAGATATCTTAAGAAAAAGGGAAGTGAATAAAATTTTATCAACACTCGGAGAGAGGGAAGCAAAGATAATTAAACTCCGTTTTGGAATAGACACAGGATATCCACGAACACTTGAGGAGGTTGGAAGGATATTTAGGGTTACAAGAGAAAGGGTAAGACAGATAGAGGCAAAGGCTATAAGAAAACTTAGACACCTATCAAGAGGCAAACTTATAAAGGAGTATCTAAACAACTCATTTACAAAATAGAGTCTCGGTTGTTTTCCCATTCAAACTCATAACCACCAATAACAACACTATCCCCTTCCTTTATTCCCATTTTTTTAATCTCCCTAACCAAACCTATCTTTGCAAGTATTTTGTACATTCTTTTAACTGACTCTTCATTATCCTTATCAGTCATTCCAATAATCCTTTCAACCGATCTGCCTTTAACATAAAAAACACCATTCTTTCGCTCAATCTCAAACCCCTTTTCTAACTTAACAACCTTAACTTTCTCTTCTTTCTCATAAACCTCATTATCAGCTCTAATGGATATCCTCTCAATAAGCAGATCAAGAAGTTCTTGAATACCACTTCCAGTTACTGCTGAGATCAAAAAAACATCCTTCCTGTATTTTTTCTTTATCCTTTTAAATACATCATAAGCTTGAGGAAGATCTGATTTATTAACCGCAATAATCCTTGGTTTTTTAATAAGCCTTTCAGAGTAGCTTTTAAGTTCATTCTCTATTATTGATACTGATGATAATGGATCAATCTCATAATAACCAAGAGGATCAACAAGATGGAGAAGTATTTTTGTTCTCTCTATGTGTCTTAAAAAATCATGTCCAAGCCCTTTCCCCTGTGAAGCCCCTTTTATTAAACCAGGAATATCAGCTATAACAAAGGATACATTTTTATGTATACATATCCCAAGATTTGGGCTAAGTGTTGTAAAAGGATAATCTGCAATCTTTGGCCTTGCTGATGTAACCCTTGAAAGAAATGTTGACTTACCAGCATTTGGAAAGCCTACAAGCCCAATATCTGCTATAAGCATAAGCTCAAGTATAAGAGTTTTTTCTTCACCTTTCTCACCAAGCTCTCTTATAAGCGGTGTTTGATTTACTGAAGATTTAAAGCAAGCATTCCCTCTTCCGCCACTTCCCCCCTTAGCCACAATTACCTCATCCTCATCTTCAACAAGATCAGCAATTACATTTCCAGATACATCCTTTATAACAGTTCCACATGGAACATATACAAAACAATCATCACCTTTTTTTCCTTTTTTATTCCCTCCACCACCAGCCTTTCCATCACTAGCTTTAATATGTGGATGAAAAGCAAGATGTGTAAGTGTATTATATGACTTTGATGCCTTTATTATAACATCCCCACCATCCCCACCATCTCCACCATCAGGTCCCCCCTTGGAAATATATTTTTCCCTTCTAAATGAAATACATCCATCCCCTCCTTTTCCAGCCTTAACATAAATCTTTACAATATCAATAAAACCTTTTATCTTCTCCATAAAAAAATCCCGTTAAACATAATATGAAAGATTTTCAAGTTAGGCGGGATAAACGCTGACCTGTTGTTTTCCTTTTCTTACAAACTCAAACCTAACAACTCCATCCTTAATAGCAAATAGTGTAAAATCCCTTCCACACATTACATTCAATCCCGGCAAAAACTTCGTTCCTCTTTGTCTCACAATAACCTCACCTGCCTTTACAAACTGCCCACCATATCTTTTAACACCTAAATACTTGGGATTACTATCTCTTCCGTTTGAGCTTGAGCCTTGAGATTTAGTATGAGCCATCTGACACCTCTTTACAAAAACTCACTTTCCGTAAAACCCAAAGGAAACAAAAATCCTTCTGGGAGTTTGAATGGTATAGCCTCTCATGAAAGCTTTATATCCTTTATTTTTATCTCCGTCATCATTTGCCTATGGCCCTTGGCCTTTTCGTAAGCCTTTTTTGGCTTTTTTCTAAAGACAATGATCTTTGGTGCTTTAAAATGTCTTAAAACAGTAGCAATAACCTTCCCCTCATTTGAAGGATTTGGATTATTCTCACCCACAGACCAAAGTGCTTTTAACTCTACATCATCTCCAATTTTAGCATTAAGTTTTTCTATACATAAAACATCACCGGGCCTAACCCGGTACTGCTTTCCACCTGTTTTGACTATTGCATACATATACATAATGATACAAAAAATTGAAAAATATTTCAAGTTATTATATAATTTTTCCATATGAGACAGATTAATATTTCTAACAAGATGATTGAAAAGATAATTATGCTTGCAATCGATGAATCACTAATTCCATATTTTATAACAGATGTTGATGGGAAAATAATATATGTAAACAAAGCTCTTTGTGAAAATACTGGATACAGCAAAGATGAAATAATAGGCAACAAACCATCTATTTTCAAAAGCGGAAAACATAATGAACAGTTTTACAAAAATATGTGGACTACTCTTACATCAGGAAAATTTTACAGAACAAGAATTGTAAACAAAAAAAAGGATGGAACACTTTACCATGCTCTTCTAACAGTGCAACCTGTTAAGATAAATGGAGAGGTAAAATTCTTTGTCGCAAGAGAAGAAGACCTTGAACCTCTAATAGAGCTTGAAAACAAGCTTATAGAATCTCAGAAGCTTGAATCAATAGCACTGATGATAGGAGAACTATCACATGACTTTAACAATTTCCTCACAGTTATAATAGGAGCAATAGATTTGATAAAAGATGAGATTAAACCATCAAGCCCTGTTAGAGGGCTTGTTGATGAGCTTAGTAAAAGCGCATTAAATCAAGCGCACACAATAAAACAGCTCTTAATATTTGCAAGAAAAAGTCAACCGCTTTTATATGAGACTGATATAAATCATATGCTTAATGAGATAAAATCACTCATTGAATCACAAATTGGAGCCCAGATAAAGCTTGAATATGAGTTAGCAAAGGAACTTAAAAAAGTCAAAATAGATGAACAACAGATTAAACAAGCAATTTTCAACATAATACAGAACGCAAAAGATGCTATAGGAAACACACCTGGAACAATAAAAATAAAAACATACAATTATAGTTGTAATTCAGAATATACAGAGCCATATCATATAGGCGAATACACAGTAATAGAAATAACGGACTCCGGAACAGGCATAAAACCCGAGATCTTAAACTATATCTTTGAACCTTTCTTTACTACGAAAGAAAAAGGGAAGGGCACAGGTTTGGGTTTATCAAGTGTGTATGGTATAGTCAAAAACCATGATGGTTATGTCTATGCATCAAACAGAACCGATGGAAAATCCGGAGCAGTTTTTAGAATATACCTTCCGATTCCAAAATGATATATATTATCTTGCGAAATTATACTTCCAAATGTTTATTATATCATCAAAAGGGTTGATCACCAAATCGACAGGTTTTACAGTTTCAATCTCTAATTTCTCTATAATCCTTCCTATATCAGGAACCGTTTGGGTAACACAGTGAATCGCTCCTCCGCTAGATATAGAGGCATCTGAATTTACAGTTATAACCCTAAAACCTGCTGATTCATAGACTGATTTTGCATCTGAGTTTGATTGTGGATAGTTAGAATAAACAGGCATTATCACATTACCATTGACTATTAGCGAGTTTGTGTATGTATAATAAACACCATTTTTGTAATAGCTTTTAACCCTAAGTATTTTATATTTATTTCCGTTGGGGGATGTTTTATTTTTAAAAAACTCAACAGCTTTTTCAAATGTTGTTTTAAATGGTTCCACATCACAATCAGCAATAACTACTGTATCATCACTCAAAAGTTTCATAAACATATCAATATGTCCGGTTCCATCGACTGGCTCATTCGGATATCCTGCATATTCAAAGCTGTATATATTTTTAACTTTAAAGTAGTTTTTAAGTATGTTATTAACCTCCTCCTTAGGCTTTGAACTGTTCCACATATATGTTCTTTCTGTCATAAAAAGATTGCCTTTGCTGTCAACCATAAAATTGCCGCCATCAAGTATCAGCGATACAGGATAAACCATTAGTTTTTGAATCTGACCAATCTTACTCGGAACAGCATCATCGTTCTTCCTATACTGATAATGTCTGTAAACCATATCAATAATGGCTACACTCTGGCTCTGTTTAGATATACTGAAAGGACCATAATCTCTCACCCATACACTATCAATAGGTATTGGAAAATTCACATACTTATCCGAAGATACACCATTTATTGAGCTTGGCCCTGACATAACCCATACATAAGCATTTGCATAATTAGAAACAGCCTTCGCTATTTCTTTTATCATCGTTGTATATCCTATATATGATACAATAACTGCATAAACAGCTTCGTATTCTGCAGGTGTTCTAAAATCTGAGGATGGATATGCTTGGAGGCTAACCTGCGGAAATGAATCTACAACCTTTTTTTCTCTCTCTGAATCCACCCAATTTGGTAGAGGAAGATCGTTTGAAAAAAGATAAACACTACCATACAAATAAACAAAAAACACTATCACCTTCATCACAGCCTTTTTACTTTTTAGCTTTTTAATAAACAGCATTAATTTTATTTTAAATTATAAACCCTAAATTAATAAGTGAGAAAGGTCCTATATACAACATAGACCTTTGGGAAAACATCTTAGAAAGATGAATCTATACTTCTTGATTTTATTTCTTCTTTAACTTTTTCTATAAAATCATCAGGATTCACATCATAAATATTTCTATTTCCCCTTATCTTGAGCGATATTAAACCCTTTTCTTTTTCTTTTTTCCCAACTATAACAATATAAACTGGCTTCATAAGAGTAGCTCTTTTTATCTTTCCTGATATAGGTTGGCTTGAAAGATCGATCTCTGCTCTTATATTGTTTTTTCTAAGCCTTCGATAAATACTTGTAGCATAATCATCCTCATTGCTTGTTATGTTTATTACATAAACCTGAATAGGGCTAAGCCATGTTGGAAATGCACCTGCATAATGCTCAACAAGAATACCAAAAAACCTTTCAAGTGAACCAAGCAAAGCTCTATGTATCATATAGGGCCTGTAAGGCTTTCCATCATCTCCAGTGTATTCCATTTTAAATCTTTCAGGAAGATTAAAATCAAACTGTATTGTTGTTGTCTGCCACTCTCTTCCTATTGCATCCTCAATTTTTAAATCAATCTTTGGTCCATAAAATGCACCACCACCCTCATCTATCTCATAACTCAAGCCCTGACTTTCAACTGCTTTTTTTAAACTCATTTCCCCAAGATGCCACATCTCCAAGCTTCCTATAGCATCTGGGGGCTTTGTTGATATGTATGCCTTTATCTTTTCAAAACCAAAAGTCTTCCACATATTAAGACTAAAGCGTAAAACCTCTTTAACCTCATCCTCAACCTGATCAGCACTGCATATTATATGAGCATCATCCTGAGTAAAACCTCTAACCCTCATCAAACCATGAAGAACCCCTGCTTTTTCAAACCTATACACAGTTCCAAGCTCTGCCCATCTCAGAGGAAGCTCCCTGTAGGATCTTGTTTTGGATTTGTATATTTGAATATGAAAAGGACAATTCATAGGTTTAACATAGTAATTTATCTCATCTATTTCTATCGGAGAATACATAGCAGATTTATAAAACTCAAGATGTCCTGATGCCTTCCAAAGATCCTCCTTTCCAATATGAGGTGTATAAATAAATCTATAATCGTTTTTTAGATGCTCTTCCCTCCAGTAGTTCTCAATCTCATATCTTACAATTGCACCATTAGGATGCCATAATATAAGTCCGGCTCCTACATCCTCATTCACGCTATATAGATCCATCTGTTTTGATATAACCCTATGGTCTCTTCTTTCAGCCTCCTCAAGGAACCTAAGATAATCATCAAGCTCTTCCTTAGTAAGAAATGCAAAGCCATATATCCTTGTAAGCATAGGATTTCTTTCAC
Organism: Elusimicrobiales bacterium; assembly: GCA_049972095.1. Taxonomy (GTDB): domain Bacteria; phylum Elusimicrobiota; class Elusimicrobia; order Elusimicrobiales; family UBA9959; genus JANZZP01. The sequence continues at coordinate 7,434 of JBMFKQ010000037.1, read as the reverse complement.
TCCCTCTCCAGTAAGCCCCAGCAATAGATGAAAGTTTAAAACCGCAGTTTTTGAGCTCTAAAGTATTTGAAACATGAGGACCCTTGCAGAGATCTATAAAATCACCATTTTTATATATACTTACACTATCTCCATCAATGTCGTTTATAAGTTCAAGCTTAAACCTCTCTCCATTTTTTGTAAAAAAATCTATTGCTTTTTCTTTTTCCCACTTCTCATGGATAAACTGTTGATTTTCTAATATAATCTTTCTCATCTCATCTTCAATCTTTGGTAGATCCTCATCTGTTATTTGAACAGAAAAGTCAAAATCGTAATAAAAACCATTTTCTATGGCAGGACCTATTCCAAGTTTAGTTTCAGGATAAAGTCTTTTAACGGCAAGAGCAAGTATATGAGAAAGCGAATGCCTCATTTTAAGGAGTTTTTCATCCATACCAACTCCTTTTAACTTATATTATAGCAATTTAGCTAACTTATCGTTTGATTTTAGCAGAATCTATATTTGAAATACAAATAAAAACATTTAGAATACTTCATCATCTAAAATTCAACATTTAAAACCCTTTCACTCCTTGCTTTTCACATATTTTGGTAATATTGTTTGATGATTTGATTCTATATTGATATGCCCGGTGTAGGACTTGAACCTACGACCTTTCCCATGTCAAGGGAACGCGCTAGCCAGCTGCGCCAACCGGGCAGTTCATATATATTATATCAAAAAGTATTATAATTTATTTTATGAAATACAAATTTCTTCCTCTCCTGAATACAACAAGGATCAAAAAAAACATAGGGATATTTCTTCTATTTCTGTTTGATATCATAGCACTTATACTCCTCTTTCAGATTTCAGTGTATGTAAGAGCACATCTACTTCCAAAAATCATAGCTAATCTTCCTGAATTTAAGCATAGCATATCTATGTATTTATGGATATTTCCAATTTACATCTTTTCTTTCTTATATGAAGGGCTATATCATAAAACCTTTCCCTTTTGGGACGAAATAAAACAGATGCTAAAATCATTTCTCATAGCAACGATTGTAATACTGTCAGTTCTTTTCATAAGCAAAACCTCACAAAAATATTCAAGAATTCTGATAATAACCCTAACATTCTTACTTGCATTCTTATTTCCATTTATAAGAATAAATGTAAGGAAACTACTCTATACTATTGGACTTCTCAGAAAAAAAGCACTTATCATAGGCTCAGGAAAGCTTGCACAAAAAATATACCTTGCATTAAAAAATGAAATAAACCTATGCTATGAAATAGCAGGCTTTATAGATGACACATCAGAAAAAGAGGTAATTGGATATAAAATACATAAAGGCATTAACAACATAGAAAGATATATAAAAAGTGCCCATATAACAGATGTTATAATAGCAAAAGAAAACCTGACAAAAAACGAACTACAAAGATTAATAAACACAGTACAACACAAAGCACAAAATGTTATATACATACCTGAAATTGAAGGAATTGCTATATCAGGTACAGAAATAAAATATTTTTTCTACGAACAAGCATTTGGAATTGAGATAAAAAACAATCTTTCAAATCCTATAATATACTTAACAAAAAGAATAATAGATTATATAACGGCAGTAATAGTTACAATTTTACTTTTACCAATTTTTGTGATAATATCCATACTTATAAAATTTGATTCAAAAGGGCCTATAATTTATTCACATAAAAGAGTAGGTAAAAACGGAAGATATTTTAATTGTTATAAATTTAGGACAATGTATGCAGATGCTGATAGAAGACTAAAAGAAATACTTGAAAAAGATCCTGAAAAGAAAAAGGAGTGGGAAAGGTTTTGGAAACTTAAAGATGATCCAAGAGTAACCAAGCTTGGAAAATTTTTAAGGAAAACATCACTTGATGAACTCCCTCAGATATTCAATGTTTTAAAAGGCGAGATGTCGCTTGTAGGACCAAGACCGGTGGTACAAAAAGAAATAGATGACTATTATAAAGAAGATGCGCAGTATTATTTTAAAGTCCCCCCAGGCGTCACCGGGTTATGGCAGGTAAGCGGCAGAAGCAACACCTCATACGAGTATAGAATATCTCTGGACAGCTGGTATGTGAAAAACTGGAATTTATGGCTGGATATAGTAATATTACTTAAAACAGTAAAAGCAGTCATCAAAAAAGAAGGGGCATGTTAAACAAATATAATTTAAGATATAACTAAAAACAGCATATATAGGCTTTTAAGCTTCTTTGTGATTATATAAATAAGACTCAACAACACCAATCCAGAAGCTCATAATCCCCCATAAAACAAGTGTAGAAAAATTATTTTCAAAAAAACCACTAATAGCAACATTAAGCCAGCAAGCAAAAGCAGAAATTGCAATAGCCTTTATGAAATCATCAGTAGAATTACGATAAATAACAAAATACTTCCTTAAAAAATAAAACATCAAAAAAATCAAAAGCCCAATTCCTATTATTCCACTCTCAGCAAGATATGTTATATATACATTATGACAATGAGCAGTATTATCTATCAAGCCTTTCTCTTCATAAGGTTTAAGATATTTCCCAACCTTCTTTGCTCCTATTCCATATACCGGCTTTTTCGTTGAAATTTCAATGCCAGCTTTCCAGAAGTTTTTCCTCAGTTCAATATCTGAAAGATTATTTATGCGATAGTTTGAATCATAAGAGGATCTAATTCTCATTGATACCTCAGGAAAAAGATAATAAGAGATTACACCGATAATTGCTGCAGTTAGAAGAATAAACAATACGCTTCTCCATGACTTTAAAAAAGATATCACACCTACAGTTAAAACAACGCTGAACCAGTATGTTCTTGAACCATTGAGGATAAGTCCAATAAAAACAAGAATAGCTAAACAAATGAAAGACTTTCTATAATAAATACCAAAAGAAAATGCAATTACACTCACCGTAGAAAGATATCCAGCAAATCTTAACGGATGTGAGTGATATCCCTTAAATCTTAGCCAATCATCAGTAAAAAGTTTTTTCACAACAATAGGAAAACCTGCATATTTCTGTAAAAGAGCATAAATAACTATAACAATATTTGTCCATAAAAGAACTTTTAGAAAATTCTCTATTGTCTTTTTATCAAACTTAAATTGGGATGCTGTTACATAAGGAATTTTGTCCCATATATCTCCAAAAGCAGTGAAAAAAGATGAGTAAAAACCGTTCAGTATATCAGTTATTCCTCTCCAGGTATAAAAAACAATAAAATAGATGAAATCCTTCGGAGAGGACAAGAAATTTTTTTTGATATTTAAAATATAGTAAAAGAAAATAGCAGAGATTAAAACCGTTGTAGCAGATAGTGAAAATGCACAAGCCACAGCAAAAAGGTATAAAATTAACCTCGGCGGTGTTATATCTATTTTTGATAGATTCATATCTTTTTCTCTGCTAACTCCATATATTTATAATAGCAGAGATAACCATTAAACAAATCAATGAGTGAAACAAAAAAACCTTTTTTCCCATCAAGAAAACCACCTTTTAAAAAATAATTTATAAAAAATTTTTTCAGCGCCTTTGATATTATCTCACTCGGCTTTATTCCAAGTCTCAAAGCTTCATAAGCTCCACGATATGCATAGCTATTCATTTTTATTATAAGCCTGCCAGTGTTTTCAATAACTATGTGTTCAAAAGCATTTTTCATATAACCAATCTTACCAACTACCTTTATCCTCTCATGAATACTTTTACACTCAAACCTTCCTTTACCCCTTCTGAAAAGCCTAAGCTGCCTATCTGGATATTTTCCACCATACCTAAGCCATTTACCAAAATAATAATTTCTTCTTGGTATAATGAAACCATTGGAATCTGTGTCTTTAAGAGTAAGAGTTATCTCATTTTTAAGCCCTTCAGTCAATCTCTCATCAGGGTCAATATAAAATATCCACTCACCACTGCAATTATCTATCGCAAACTGCTTGTTCACATTCAGATTAAAATTATTTTCCTTGACAAAAACCTTTGCTCCAAACTCTCTGGCAATATCAACAGAATTATCATCACTCTGGCAATCAAGATAAACTATCTCAAAGGCTATATCCTTTATGCTTTCAAGGCATTCTCTGAGAAGATGCGCCTCATTATGCCCTATGATCGCAAAAGATATATTCATAAAACCTCCCTCTTCAAATTCACTTTGTGAAAATAAAGGCTATGTATAATACAGGTTTTTTAATGTATAAGAAAAGCAGGATGCAAAGTTTGAAAGCAACAAAATAAAAGTAAGAGATCTGTCTTCTCAGCATCATACACAAGAAGAATAATTACTCCTTTTCATTATAAAGATTATACAAAATATATGAAAATGTGTGTTTTCTAAGTTAGATTGAGATAAAACTATTAAAAGAATACTACAAACTCACATTTAGCTGTAATATATTATTCTTTTTATATTGTAGCCAAGAAATCTGTGTTTTTCATATGCGAAATATGCATTTGAGTTTATGTATAAGTTATTAAATATTTGAGATTTTAGTTTTATAAACTCATTTTTACAGCTACACCCTTTTGGTGTATAAAAAACACAGTTTCTTGTATGAGCAAGGTAAGAAAAAGGAGTATAAAAATGTATTCTTTTAAAGGCTTTTATTATCTCTTTTGGGATCAATGCATCAACTTCAAGTGAGTTGATATTCATATCTGTTAAAGATTTATTCATTTTACCAAACGCAACAGAATATGATATCACACTAAGAAGTATTCGCCCTATGTTAATTTTTATTTTTGTATTCTTATCAGATAAATAATGAAGAAGTCCGATATCATTTATTGTTATTTCTTTAATACTATTTAGTTTAATTATATCTTTAATTTTCAAAAATGAATTGCAGCTTAAAAGTGGCGTTAATAAGACAATGTAAGGGTGATTTATTTTTCTTAATTTCTTTTATTGAATCTTGCGTCTCCGACATAAGCGTATGAAATCTTTTCAAGTGGCGCAAAAGAGTGTTCCATCATCGTCAGAACATCCGCTAACATCTGAGTCGGATGCCACTCGTTGGTAAGCCCGTTCCAGATCGGGACGCCCGCATATTTCGCGAGTTCCTCGACAATATTCTGCCCGAAACCTCGGTATTCTATCCCGTCATACATCCTTCCAAGAACCATTGCAGTATCCCTGACAGTTTCCTTATGCCCCAACTGGCTGCCCGTCGGCTCTAAATACGTAACATGTGCTGCCTCATCGTGAGCCGCAACTTCAAAAGCGCAGCGAGTTCTGGTGGAACTTTTTTCAAATATCAGCGCTATATTCTTTCCTTTCAATCTCTGCTGCTCGATACCGGCATATTTAGCCGATTTGATGTCCTTTGAAAGTTTTAGTAAAAAAAATCAGTTCCTCTTGATTAAATCAGTTTAATCCGTTCTGGTAAATATCCCACGCCGTTTGAAAAATGGAAACTGCTTTTTCCATGACAGCGGATAATTTTTTATCGGGCTCTTTGACATTTTCTATAACGCTTTTACTCTTAACCCTGTAATAATAAATCGTTCTGTTCAAACCTAAGACAATCATATGCGAACCATCGTAAAAACCAACGCTTCTGTTGTGATTCAGAGGAACCCATCTGTAATTTATCTTTCCATTAAAAAGGCTTCTTCCCCAGAAAGTCGAAGTGTATCCAATCCCCATAAAATCAAGAATTGTGGGAGAGACGTCTATAGAAGAGCCAAGGGTTGAGTTTACCCCTGGCTTTACCCCCGCTCCGATAAAAAGCATCGGGATCTCGTAGGACTTTACGGGTATCTCAGCGCTGCCGTAAACCCTCGCTCCATGGTCGGCTATAATGACAAAGAGGGTATTTCGGTACAAAGGGGATTTTCTGGCTTTTTCAAAAAATTTTCCCAGCGCGTAATCTGTGTATTTTACAGCATGGCTCCTTTTCTTTTTAAGAGGGTCTTCCTTTATAGTTCCTGCGGGGTATGTATAGGGTTTGTGATTTGAAACGGAAAGAACAACCGAAAAAAATCTCTCGCCTCTTTCGTTCATCTTGGAAAATTCGAAGAAAGCCTTTTCGTATATATCCTCGTCGCAAACGCCCCATATTGTTTTAAATTTAGGTTTTTTGAAATCCTTCTGCTCTATGAATCTGTCAAATCCATATCTTATGGCAAAAGGTTTCATATTGTCAAATATCCCCCTTCCGCCATAAATGAACAAGGTTTTATAACCCTTATCTTTTAAAATCTCCGCGATGGTCTTTGTGGTTTTGGAAAATTTAAGTTTAATGAGAGATTCCGCCGGAAGCGGTGGCGCGCCAGCAAGTATCGCTTCAAGTGCCCTTACTGTCCTGTTCCCCGTTGAATACATATTGGTGAACAAAATGCCTTCTCTGCTTAAAGCATCCATATATGGGGTATATGTATCCTTTCTCCCAAGAACTCCCCAGAATTCAGAACCAAAGCTTTCAACAATAAAAATAACGACATTAACATTTCTTTCGCCATTTTTTTTCGACTTTATTATCCTTTCAATCGGAATCTGCGGGTTATCGGTAAAAACCGCCCCCTCCCCACCAACAAGGTTTCTTGATAACAAATGTGCTTTTTCGGGCTCGATGGTCTGATAAAAATGGTAATAATCAAGGTTGTGACTATAAGCGGCGTATATAAACGAATTAAACCCGTTTTTCCCTATTTCATTGATTATCCTATTGTCTGAAAAATTTATTCCTTCAAACGGCGATATCATGCAGAAGACGAAGGTTAAAAAAACGTAGGAACCAAGACCCAACATTCTTACGCCCGCTGACGGTTTTTTACAAGCGTCAATTCTTCTTATTCTTCTGTAAATATAAATTGAGAAAGGCTGACTAAAAAAAAGACAGGCAAGAGTTATAAGGGGCACATTATAACTCTGCCAGATATTAACAAAGACTTCAGTCGGATATATAAGATAATCCACCGCAACAGCGTTAAACCTTGAATTAAATTCCTCGAAGAAAAAATATTCCGTGACAAAAATGAATATCTGGACAAAAGGATAAAAAAAGGTAAATGCCGCCAGCAAAATTTTTTTTACAGGACCCTCTCTAATCTTCTCGCCCCAAAGAGAAAAAACGGCAAAGATGGGGAAAAAAAAGACGAGTCCGCCAGAGATGTCTGAAACGGTCCCAACTAAAATGGCTTTCAGAAAAAGGACCGGACTGCCACCCGTCGAGAAAGCAAACCAGAGGATAACCCTCAAAATAAAAGAAAAAAATAGAAAAAACAGAAAAAAATAAAAGGGAATCTTCAATCTTTCCGCCACTGTAGAAAATTTCATAATTAGATTATATAATAAAGGATAATTCCTATCAAAAGCTTGTAAGATCTCCATACATTTTGGACTTTTCTGGTGTTAATTCTTTGTTTTCTATTTTCTCTTTAATTAAATATTC
>JBMFKQ010000036.1:13163-14733 GCA_049972095.1 Elusimicrobiales bacterium | reverse complement strand
GAGCCTGAGTCTTCTGTTCAGTCAATCATAGTTTTCAATGATAAAGCTTTTTACCTATAATTTCTTCTTACATCATCTACCATTGAGGCTTTCCCTGTCAATTCAGAGATAAATCTAAGGATGATAACATGTTTTGTCAAAAATAACCTAACCTAAATTGACTTTTTTTGACAGTAAGCTCTTTTAGTTTTAAAATCTTCTCATTATCTGGATATATCTCAAGAATCTCTCTAATGTTTTTTAGGTTTGTCATATCTTCTCATCCATTTAGAACCTACTCTCTTTGCTCTAATAGTTTAATTGATGGGATGAATAGAGAGGGGCGCTATGTCCCTCAAACTCCAAAAATCATTTTTTTATTTCCCATATTGACTTTCTAAAAGCTATTTTATATACTATTTTTAAGCTGCTATTATGAGCAAAAACAGAGAGATAAAACAGATGCTTTTTTTACCTTCTGTAAGTGTTGAAAAGGTGTTTCTTAACATTTCTGTAACAGACTTTTCAACAACAAAAAGTATTAAAAAATAATGCTTTTTTATAAAAAGAGATAACTTATAAACATCTGTGGATAAGCTGTGGATAACTTAGAAAAAGAGATCTGGCAGGATATAATAAAAGAGATGTCTCAAGAGCTTATAAATGAAGGGCTCGATATATGGTTTTATTCAGTAAAAGCAAGCGTTAATGCTAATGTACTTGAAATAGAGGTTCCAAATAGTTTTTATATAGATCAGATAAAAAGAAAGGAAGAAAGGATAAAAGAGATAATAAAAAATCTAACAGGTTCTTCCCCTGACATAAAATACACAATCTCTCCCTACACTTCTCCGCAGCCTCACAGTGTCAATATAGCTAATGAAAAAAACAGCTTTTTTCACACAAACCTTAAAAGTGAATATACATTTAAGGAGCTGGTCATTGGTGAGTTCAATAAATTTGCAGCAACCGTATCTGAAAACATTGCAAAGAACTCAGGCTCTCTTCCTTTGCTTTTTATCTACAGTAAACCTGGTCTTGGTAAAACTCATATGCTTCATGCCATAGGAAACGAAATGATTAGTATTAATCCAAACAAAAAAATCCTTTATATAACAGCAGAGGATTTTGTAAATGAGTTTATAAACTCAATCAAACAAAATACTGTTGAGCAGTTTAGGGCAAAATACAGAAGCCTTGATTGTTTGCTTATAGATGATATTCAATTTATAGTTGCAAAAGGAAGAAGTGAGGAGGAGTTTTTTTTCACATTCAATACCCTTTTCGAATACAAAAAAATAATAGTTATAACATCTGATAGAAAACCTGATGATATAGAGCTTAATGAAAGACTTATATCAAGATTTAAAAATGGCATACTTGCAGACATAAAACCTCCAGAGTTTGAAGCAAGGGTTGCTATACTTGAAAAAGAAAACGAAAAAAACAAATATGGTATAGAGAAGGATATAATAGATTTTCTTGCAAAAAATATAAAAGATAGTATAAGAAGCCTTAAAGGTGCTTTAATGAAGATATATAACTTCTCAGTTTTTACAAACGAGTTTCCAACTATCGATAAGGTTAAGGT
>JBMFKQ010000036.1:0-12794 GCA_049972095.1 Elusimicrobiales bacterium | reverse complement strand
TGTATATACAATGTTGATAAAATGTTGAAAAAACTGTATATAGAAAATGTATTATCAACACAATCAACAACTATCACTAATTCTTTTTTGGGAGGATGAAGATGAAATTCATAATCAAGCAAGAAAAACTTATTGAGTGTTTAAACAAAATCCAACCAGCTATCCAGTCAAAAACGGGTTCTATGCCAGTGCTTCATAACTTTCTTATTGATGTGAGAACCGATAGCATAAAATTTATATCCACTGATCTGGAAATAGCTATAAGACACATCCTAAAAGATTCCTTTTCTACCATAATAGAAGGAACCACAACCATTCCATTCAAGAAATTCCATGACATAGTATCAACCATAGACAAAGACAAAGAAATAACGGTTTCCTATGAGGATGATAAAGTAAATATTATAAGCGGAAAGATAAAAATGAAGATATCAACATTTCCATCATCAGACTTTCCGGCGACCCCATTAGTATCAGATAAAGAAACTTTTAGAGTTAATGCTTTTGATATAGTCTCAATGATAGAAAAAACTATCTTTTCATCCTCAACAGATGATAAAAACACGGTGCTTAATGGACTTTTGTGGAAAAAAGAAAAGGATATCTTCACCATTGCAGCAACTGACGGAAGGAGGCTTGCGGTCATAAGCAGAAAAATATCATCTGAAGGTAAGCTTTTTAAGGTTGTTATACCTTCAAGAATACTTGAGGAGGTCTGTTCATATGTTAGGCTATGTTGTAGTGAAAGGGATGAGATGAGTATAAATATATCAACAAACCAGGTTGGTTTTAAGATAAACAACACAGAGTTTGTATCAAGGTTTATAGAGGGTAATTTTCCGTCATATGAAAGTATAATTCCTAAAAGCTTTGAATCAATAGCCTCAATTGATTGTGAAAAACTTATGACATCAACAAAAAGGGCTGTTATAGCCGGAGGGGATAATAAGAATGGTTTTGTAAAGTATGTTTTTAAAAAGGATGTTCTTACCGTGACACTTTCAACACAAAGTGTTGATTTTGAGGATCAGATTGATTGTAATTTTTCACATAGAGGTGCCAATGAATTTGTTATAGTCTACAATCCCCGCTTTATAATTGATATTCTTAAAAACAGTGGAGCAAAAAATATTGAGTTTAGATTTACCGGTTCAACAACTCCAACTATGATAACAGTGGATAATGAACCTGATCTTATGTATATGATAATGCCGCTGAAATCTTATTGAGAAAAATGAAAAGTATAAGAGAGATAATTTCTTCCAGAAGGTTTCTGGGGGGTGTAGATATTCTTAATCTTATGATGTTGGATTATATATGGAAGAAGGATTTTTCTGACTTTTCTTCTATGTGTGAGATATATAGTGTTGAAAAAAACATCCTTATTCTTAAAGCAAAAAACAGTGTTTTTATGAATGAGATAAAAATCAGAAAAGAGTCTTTAACCAATGAACTCAACAAATACTTTAGAAGAAAATTTATAAAGGATATAAAGGTAATTTCGTAAGAGGTGTTTATGTCTGATAGCAGATATGACTCGTCAAAGATTCAGGTTCTTGAGGGCCTTGAGGCTGTAAGAAGAAGACCTGCAATGTATATAGGTTCTACTGGTCCACAGGGATTGCATCATCTTGTTTATGAGGTTGTTGATAATTCTATTGATGAAGTGCTTGCTGGGGGATGTAACAGAATTGATGTTATTATCAAAGAGGGAAATATATGCAGTGTTTCAGATAACGGAAGAGGAATACCTGTAGATCCAATGAATGATGTTAAAGATCCCAAACTTAAAGGGAGATCTGCACTTGAGGTTGTAATGACTGTACTTCATGCGGGCGGAAAATTTGATAAAGAGAAAGGAGCTTATAAAATCTCTGGTGGACTTCATGGTGTTGGAGTTTCTGTTGTTAATGCTCTTTCTGAATGGCTTGAGGTTGAGGTAAGAAGGGATGGAAGGATCTGGTATCAGAAGTATAAAAGGGGAAAACCTGAATGTGATGTTAAGGTTATCGGGCAGGCAAATAACACAGGAACAACTGTTACATTTAAACCAGATGAGAAGATTTTTGGAAATATAAGTTTTTCCTTTGATACCCTTGCTAACAGGCTTAGAGAGCTTGCCTTCTTGAATCCTGGGGTAAGAATAACCATAATAGATGAGAGGAGTGATAAAAAGTATTCTTTCTTTTTTGAGGGTGGTATAAAACAGTTTGTCAAGTTTCTCAACACCAACAAAACAGTGCTCTATTCTGAACCAATATATATAACAAAAAGAGAAAATGATATATGTCTTGATATAGCAATACAATACAATAATGAGTATTCAGAAAATGTCTATTCATTTGTCAACAACATAAAAACAATAGAGGGAGGAACTCATCTTAGTGGTTTTAGATCAGCGCTTACAAGGGTTATAAATGATTACATAAAGAAGTATGAGCTTGTCAAAGATAATGATTTCAGTGTGAATGGTGATGATGTAAGAGAAGGGCTTTCTGCAGTAGTATCTGTAAAAATGCCAAACCCTCAGTTTGAAGGACAGACAAAAACAAAGTTAGGGAACTCAGATGTTGAAGGGATAGTCAGATCACTTACTCAAGAAGCTCTTTCAGTATTTTTCGAGGAGAACCCAACTATTGCAAAGACGATATGCAACAAGGCAATAGAAGCTCAAAGGGCAAGAGAGGCTGCAAGAAAGGCGAAAGAGCTTGCCAGAAGAAAAGGAGCTATGTTTGATAGTGGGCTTCCAGGTAAGCTTGCTGATTGCCAGGAGAGGGATCCTGAAAAGACAGAGCTTTTTATTGTTGAGGGTGATTCAGCAGGTGGAAGCGCAAAACAAGCGAGGGATAGGGTTTTTCAGGCAGTTCTTCCTTTGCGTGGTAAGATCCTTAATGTTGAAAAGGCACAGATGCTAAAGGTTATATCAAACGATCAGATAAGAACACTGATTTCTGCAATAGGAACAGGTATAGGAGAAGGAGAGGATGGTTTTGATATATCAAAGCTAAGATATGGCAAAATAATAATAATGGCTGATGCGGATGTTGATGGACAGCACATAAGAACCCTTCTTCTTACATTCTTTTACAGACAGATGAAAGCACTTATAGAGCAGGAAAAGATTTTTATAGCCCAGCCACCACTTTACAAGGTTAAGAAAGGAAAGTTTGAGACATACTTTCAGAATGATGAGGAGTTAAATCAGTGGATAATTTCTCAGGCAATTGAGAATATCAGCGTAAAAGACAAAAAAGGGAAGGAGTTAGAAAAGAAAAAGTTGTGGGATATTGTTAATATGATCTTCCAGTTAGAGGGCGTAGTTAGGAAGCTTGAGGTAAAGTCTTTAACCCTCAATGACTATCTAAATTTTGAGAGAAGCGGGAGAATCCCTGTTTATAGAGTTGAAATGTCCCCCGGAAATTATCGCTACTTCTATTCTGAAAAAGAATGGCTTGATTATGAGAATGAGTATATAGAGAAGAGAAAAGAAGAGATTAAAAAGGAACTTAAAGGAGAGAGTCTTGAAAGAGAGGAGGAATTAGGACCATCATTTCAGACGCTTTCTGAATTTTCAAAACTCTTTCAGATAAACACAAGGCTTAAAGGTTATGGTTACAGCCTTGATGATTATTTTCCACCTTATATAGAGGTTCAAGATGAAAAAGAGAAGTCAAAAAAGATATCACTTTTTGAAGTAAAAACAGAAAAAAATATATATACTGCAAACTCCCTCAAAGAGCTTGGTGATATAATAAACAAAGAGGCAACTCAGGGAGCGGTGATACAGAGATATAAAGGTCTTGGAGAGATGAATCCACAGCAACTTTGGGAGACAACAATGGATCCGAAAAGAAGGAAACTTTTGAAGGTTACTCTTGAGGATTCTGCGGAGGCGGAGGCGGTTTTTACAACGCTTATGGGGGATAATGTTGAGCCAAGGAGGAAATTTATAGAGGAAAATGCTCTTGAGGTGAAAAACCTTGATATATGATTTAATGCCTTTAGGTTTTTTTGAAGGAGTGTTTTATGTCGAAGGATAATTTGGTGGCAAATTCTAATATGAATATTATAGAAAGAGATATATCTGAGGAGATGAGATCTTCATATATTGACTATTCTATGAGTGTCATAGTGGGAAGGGCTCTTCCTGATGTGAGGGATGGTTTAAAACCTGTTCATAGAAGAGTTCTATATACAATGTATGATATGGGGCTAAGATACAACAAGCCTTACAAAAAGTCAGCCCGTATAGTTGGTGATGTTATGGGTAAATATCATCCTCATGGAGATGCTGCAATTTATGATACACTTGTTAGAATGGCACAGGATTTTTCATTGAGATATCCGCTTGTTGATGGTCAGGGGAATTTTGGATCTATTGATGGAGATCCTCCTGCTGCAATGCGCTACACCGAGGCAAGGCTCAGCCAGATATCCGAGGAGATGCTTTGTGATATTGATAAAGAGACTGTAAAGTTTGTCCCAAATTATGACGGTTCACTTACAGAGCCTTCAGCTCTTCCTGCAAGGCTTCCAAACCTTCTTATCAATGGTTCAAATGGTATTGCTGTTGGTATGGCAACAAACATACCAACTCATAATCTTGCTGAGGTTTGTGATGCAATAACAGCAGTCATAGAAAATCCTGACATCACCATCAAGGATCTGATGAGGTATATAAAGGGGCCTGATTTTCCAACAGGTGGTATAATAAGGGGGAAGCAAGGTATTAAGGATTATTTTGAAACAGGAAGGGGTTCTATAAAAATTCAGGCAAGAACTGAAATAGAGGAGATAAAAGGTGGGAAACAGGCTATAATAATAACTGAAATACCCTATCAGGTTAACAAAGCCTCTCTTATCGAATCAATAGCAAATCTTGTAAAAGACAAAAAGATAACAGATATATCTGACATAAGGGATGAGTCTGACAGAAGGGGAATGAGAATCGTTATAGAGATTAAAAGGGAGGGCAATGCTCAAGTTGTTCTCAATCAGCTGATGAAACATACTCAGCTTGAAACAAGTTTTGGTGTCATAATGCTTGCTATAGTTGATGGCAAGCCAAGGATTCTTAATATAAGAGAGGTGATAGATCAGTATATAAGGCATAGAAAACAGATAATATACAATAGAACAAAATACGATTTAGATAAAGCTCTTGATAGGGCTCATATACTTGAAGGCTATCTTATTGCTCTTAAAAATATAGATGAGGTTGTTGATATAATAAAAAGGGCAAAGGATGGAGCTGAAGCAAAAGAAAATCTGATTAAGAGATTTGCACTAACTGAAAAGCAGGCTTTGGCAATACTTGATATGAGACTTCATCAGCTTACAAAGCTTGAGGTTGGGCAGATTAACGAGGAGTATAGAGGTCTTTTGAAACTGATAGATGAGCTTAGATCCATACTTAAAAATCCTGCAAAGATCTTGAAGATAATAACAGATGAGCTTAGAGAGATAAAAGAGAAATATGGGGATAAAAGAAAGACTGATATAACTCAGGAGGCACAGGAGCTTGATATTGAGGATCTTATAGAGAAGGAGGATGTCGTTATAACAATAACCCACAGTGGATACATAAAAAGAATCCCTCTTAATACATACAAAACTCAGGGTAGAGGTGGAAAGGGTGTGATAGGTTCAGATCTTAAAGAAGAGGATTTTGTTGAGCATCTTTTCATCGCTTCTACTCATTCGACCATACTTATGTTTACATCAAGGGGAAGAGTCTATGCCCTTAAAGGATATGAGATTCCAGAGGCTTTACGATCAGCAAGGGGGAAAGCCATTGTAAATCTTCTTCCGATCAAAGATGAGAAGATAAGCTCTATAATATCTATAGATTCTTTTGATGAAAAGAAAAAAGAGCAAACATATCTTCTTATGGCAACAAGGAAGGGTTATGTTAAAAAAACTCCAATATCTGAATTTGCAAACATAAGAAGAAGTGGTATAAATGCTATAACCCTTGATGATGGGGATGTTCTTAGCGGAGTTGCTCATACTGATGGTAATTATGATATAATACTTGGCACAAAGGACGGTATGTCTATAAGATTTTCTGAGAAAGAGGTTAGACCAATGGGAAGAAATGCAAGAGGAGTGAGAGGAATAAGACTTGCAAAGGATGATATGGTTGTTGGAATGGAGGTTGTTGTTTCAAATGCGAATAAAGATCTTCTTACGGTATGTGAAAATGGTTTTGGAAAAAGGACATCTCTTAGTGAATACAGAGATCAGCATAGAGGGGGGAGTGGTATAATCACGATAAAAACAACAGAAAGAAACGGAAATGTTGTTGGGATATATCTTGTTGATGATAAGAGTGATCTTATGATTATAACAGAAAAGGGAAAGATAATAAGAATTAATTGTTCTGGAATAAGTGTTGTTGGAAGAAACACTCAAGGAGTAAGGCTTGTTAGGCTTGAGGAGGGGGATAAGGTTTCAAGTGTTGAACCTGTTGTTGGTGATGTTGATGATAAAGATGTTAAGTAAAAATGAGTATTTCTGAGTTTTTTTCTGCTATTGTTACCCTTACAATAGTTATGGATCCTCTTGGCAATATTCCTTTATTTATATCTGTGCTTAAAAATGTTAGGGAGGAGAAAAGGCAGAGGATAATAATAAGGGAGCTTTTTTTTGCTCTTGCTATAATGCTTTTCTTTTTCCTTTTTGGTAAATGGATCGTGAGCTTCTTTTCTATAGACATAATATCAATATCCATTGCCGGGGGGATAGTTCTTTTTCTTATTGCCCTTTCAATGATATTTCCCTCAAAAGAAAGTCCTCTTTTTGATGCAAAGGAGGAGCCGTTTATTGTTCCTCTTGCTATTCCACTTATAGCTGGTCCTTCTGTGTTAAGTATGATACTTATATACAATCTTAGGGATCCTGGAAACTTTTTTATATGGCTTGTTATAATAATAATAGCCTGGCTTTTGAATGTTGTAATCCTTGTTTTTTCATCACCGATATCACGCTTTCTTGGTTATAAAGGGATGCAGGCTGTTGAAAAGCTTATGGGAATGATCCTTATAACCCTTTCTGTTAAGATGATGCTTAATGGGATTTCAAATTTTGTTGCAAGCCTTAGATGAAACTTGCCCCTTTCAAATCCCTAAGGGAAATAAAAATCCTTTTAGGAGTTTGAGAGACAGAACAAATTCACTTTTTTGGCTTTAGCATTATTATCATTTTATTAGCTGTATCATTTGTATTTCCTTCTTGTTCTGCAATAGCTGAGAGTCTTTCCTTTATCTGATTAATTATTGATTCAGCTATCTCTTTGTGTTGTATCTCTCTTCCATGAAGAGTTATAACAATCCTTACTCTATTTCTGTGATTTATAAAACCTTCTATGTGTCTTATTTTTGTCTCAAGATCATGCTGTGCAATTCTTGGGTTTATTCTTATTTCCTTAACAATACTTTCCTTCTGCTTTTTTTTGTTTTCTTTCTCTTTCTTATCTTCTTCGTAAAGAAATTTATGATAATCCATTATCTTGCAAACTGGTGGGTTTGCTGTAGGGGATATTTCAACAAGATCAAGCCCCATAGCTTTTGCCATATTAAGAGCTTCATATGTCTGTTTTATCCCTATCATCGTCCCGTCAGGGGATATCAGTCTCACCTGAGGAACCTTTATTTGATTATTAACTCTGTAGTTCTTTTGGCTCAAGTTATCCTCCTTATTTGAAGTATGTGAAGGGATTTGTTCATTTTAGAAGCAAACACAGGGATATGAAAAAACTCATATACTTTATAATACAAGTTTTTTTGTTTAAAGTCAATTTAGGTATAATAAGATTTATGGATATTAAAAGTATTGAAAAACATATTTTAGAATGGGGATATCCTGTCTACAGAGTTAAACAGATAAAGGACTGGGTTTTTAGTGGTAAAGCTGGATCATTCTGGGATATAAAAAATATACCTTATGAACTTAGGAGAAAACTTTCAGAAGATAAGAATTTTTTCTCTTTTAAAAAGGTAAAGGTTTTTGAATCACCAGAAAAGAATTCTTTTAAATTTGCATTTGAGCTTAAAGACTTGTATGTTATAGAAACATCGATCTTTAAAAATTCTCAAAATGAATGGGTTGTCTGTCTTTCATCTCAAGCAGGCTGTGCTGTGAGGTGTGTTTTTTGTGCTTCTGGTAAGAAAGGACTTAAGAGGAATTTAAACTATGAAGAGATTTTTGATCAGATTCTTTTTTCAAGATATTTCCTTGTATCTAAAAATACTGGTGATGTGAGAAGGGTGGTTTATATGGGTATGGGTGAGCCGTTTATGAATTATGAAAATCTTTGTGAAAGTATAAAGATGATAAATAAACTTCTTAATATAGGAAAAAGAAATATATCTGTATCGACATTTGGTTATCTGCCAAGGATAATGGACTTTGCAAGGGATTTTCCTCAGGTTAATTTGGCGGTTTCTGTTCATTCAGCACAAGAAAGCGTAAGAAATATGCTTGTTCCAATGGCATTAAAATATCCTCTTTCTAAGCTTGCAAAGGCATTATCTGATTATATAAATATAACATCAAGAAAGGTTTTTATAGAGTATGTTCTTCTTAATGGAATAAATACAGGAATAAAGGATGCCTACCGACTCAAGGATTTTTTAAAATCTGTTGCTGATCTTAAATATTTTACAGTAAATCTTATACCATATAACTATGTCAGCAATAGATTTAAATCTCCATCTTGTAAGAATATTTTAAGGTTTCAAAACCTTCTTCTTTCTCTTGGGATTGAAACTACAGTAAGAAAAAGCTATGCAAGTGATGTAGAAGGTGCATGTGGGCAGCTTTCTCTTAGGTTTTGTAAAAATAATGGGAAAATAAACTCGGGCTGGGCGGTAGAGGATTTGAACCTCTGACCTTTCGCGTGTGAGGCGAACGCTCTACCCTTGAGCTAACCGCCCTATTATATAATTTTATAAAGTTGCTGAAGAATTTTAGGTTATTCTAAACCAAACAGCCACTCATACCACCTTACTGTGTCGGCAGAAGAGGGTTGAGATTGTGAGCTGGTTGATGGTGAGTCTTTTCCAAGATACCACCCAAGAAACTCATCCCAGTTTGAGTATTTTGCCCACTGAAGTTCACTGTATCCTTGTGCTATTGAATAGGAAGGAATATATATTGCAACTCCATTTGAGTTTGAATAGTCGCTTCCACCTCCCCAGTATGAATATCCTCCATTTGTGTATTTGTTGTAAGCAACAAGCTTGTTTTTTATAAACTTATACAACGTCTTTGCCTTCTCTTTAACAGTAGTATCTGATGTTGATGAGTATATAAGAGAGGCAAAGTGAGCAAGATCCTTACTGTCGCTCATTGCATATGTCTGTGTTTTTGATACTGCTGATCTTATAAGGTTCTTGTCCCCAAGCTTGCTTAAAGCATATGCAAACTCGTTTACTATTTGGAGAAAATCATTTATCTGGCTTGTCCTTATTATTGCCTGAGTTGAGCCATCACCAGTTGCTTGATAATGTGTTATGTAGGCATCAACAACTGCCTTTGCAAGATCAAGGGGGCGCATGGTTGGTTCTTGCTCAAGCTTTGATAGAAACTCATCATATGTATATCCATCTCCAGGCTCCGTCTCTTCTGAGGCTATAATATATGATGCATAATCTTTTATTTCATAGATAACCTCAGCCATTGACATAAGGCATGCATCAAAACCTACTATATCAACCCTTCCTATCTCATTAAGTGCTCTGCCAAGCTGAGGTGTGTTTATGTGGTTTTTGCTTACCTCATCATAGGATATACCTCTTGTAAGCTGTTGGTTGAAACCCTTCTTCCAGCCACTTCCATGATTCCATATTATAAGGAAGTATTTTGCTGCGGGATAGTTTTTCTTTACCCATTTTCCAAAATCTATAAGGGTTTTATATGATCCCATATCCACTTCACCCATATCCTCAATCAACTGTGAATTTATGATGTTAGGATCATTGTCTTTTGTTATATAATATCTTCTTACTCCAGTCCAGTTCCCGTTTGATGAGTCATATCCTTTAATTCTTCCAAACTGAACGACGATGTTTAGATTATCATTTGACCCAACCTTTTCCATCTCATTTATGTCTTTTATTCCATAGGGTTCAAGATCATTTTTTGCATTGAGATAAACCATTATGGTCCATTCTTTTAGTGTTTTTGTGCTGCTTGACTTTACCTGAGGAAGCTGAATATCATTTTTTGTAGACAGGGGGATATTTGTTGTTTTTGTCCCATCGAAGTTTATCTCTGCAGAAAGTCCCACCCCAAACATTAATACCACACTTATTAGTTTTACCATCTTTCCTCCTTGTTTGAATTCTTTATTTATATTATAATTCATTTCTTTTATGCTTCTCAAGTAAATATGGGAAGGTATTTTATAGGACCTTAGTCCTATTTTTCGTTTTCTTGTTTTTTGATCTTTTCTATAAGGGTTTTATACTCTATCTCAAGCTCTTCCTTTCTTATAAGAAACTTTTCTTCAAGCTCCTTTTTTCTATCCTCATAGCTTTTGATTATTTCTTTTTCCTGTTCCATTAATTTTTCAAGGGTTTGTTTTTCTTTTGATAGTTTTTCAAATTTTATTTTATATTCGTACTCAAGTTCTTTTTTCTTTTCTTCAAATTCTTTATTATATCTTTCTTCAATCTCTTTAGTTATTTTTTGCTGTTCTAATATCCTTTCATTAAGTTCTTCTTTTTTTCTTTTAAGCTCCTGTTTCAAATCTTCAATTTCTTTTTTAATTGCAATGTTTTTTTCTTCCTCTTCTTCTCTTTTTTCAAGATAGTTTTTATAAAGCATCTCTCTAAGCTCATACCTGCTTTTCATCTCATTATTTTTTATATTGAATATTTCATCAAGCCACTCGGCGATCTTTTTCTCTCTCTCATCATATGTTCTTTTTATCTCATCTATATGAGTGATATATCTTCTTTCAATCTCTTGCAAGATCTCATTTATGGAGTTTATTATTTTTTGTGAGGTTTGTGAAAATCCCGGCGCGATTTTTAATATTTGATTCACATATTGCTGTGTTATTTCTTTTAATCTTTTTTCATATTCATCTTCAAGAGCCTTTTTTATGTCTGATATTTCAATATTGAGTCTAACAAATACCTCAGATTTTTCTTTCTCTGCCTCACTCAATCTATTTACAAGCTCGTTTATTTTTAATGTAAGTGTCTGTGTTATGTTTTTATACTTTTCTGCTTCCGCCTCTTTCATCTTTAATAGATTTTTTATCTCATCTGTCTCATTTTCAAGCTCTATGGATGTTAGAGAGGAGTCTGTAAGTTTTTTTTCAAGCTCTTTAATTCTTTCTAAAAGAGAGTTTATCTCCTCATTTTTGCTTTCAAGTAGATGAGTATAGTTTTCCTTAATGATATTAAATTTTTTTTCATTTTCTTGAGCAAATCTTTCTTTCTCTTTTCTAAAAGTCAGATCAATTTCTGATAACATTTTTTCAAAACTCATATGTTCTTCTTTTATTTTTTCCTTAAGTTGATTGCCTATTTTCTCAAACTCAGTTTTTATAATCTGTGGGATCTCTGTTATGAAAGAAAAGGAGTTAATGTATGAATCTCTAAGAAGAAGAATTATTTTTGGAAGTGATTCTTTTATCTGCTGTTGAAGTTGGTTTGAGGTTTGGATAAAGTTTTGTGAGATTTCATATATGTTTGAGCTAATAGTCTGATTCATTTTATTTATATATTCCATTTCAATTATCTTTTTTTCCTTTTCTTTTTCAATAAACATTTTTGATAGTTTTTCTTCAAGCTCATGCTTTATAAGAGTTAAATCTTTTATTTCTATGCTAAGTCTTTCATTTTCTTCTTTTAGCTTGTTTATTATTTCCTCATTAGTTTCTATATTTCTGCTCAATATATTTTTTTCATCCTCAAACTTTGTTGATAAAGCCTTTATTTCATTTTCTAAAAGGTTTTTATAAAACTCTTCGGTTTCTTTGAGTTTTTCTTCAAACTCTTTACTAACGCTTATTCTATATTCATTAACTTCCTTTATCTTTTCATCAAGTTCTCTGTGCTTTACATCAAGAGCTTCTTTTTGATTTTTAAGTTCAATTTCTTTTTCGCTATATCTTTTTTCAAACTCCTGTTTTTTAAGCTCTGTTTCTTTATAGAGGATCTCTAATTTATTTTCAAAGTCTTTTTTTATAATTTCAATCTCCCTTTCATAGTCGTGTTTTATTTCAGCTATGGCTTTCTCATGGGAAAGATATATTTTTTTTATCTCCTCTTCCTTAAGTTTTTTCTCATTTTCAATCTCTCTTATTTTTAATTCATATTTTTCTTTAGTAATTTTAAGTTCTTGCTCAAATTGTTCTCTAAGAGATATTATCTCATCCTCTTTTTCTTTGAGCAATCTTCTTATTTTTTCTTCATACTCCTCTTTTAATTTTATTGTAAGCTCTTTCTTTTCTTCTGCAAGTTTCTCCTCCATCTTTTGGTTTATTTTGTTTTTAAGTTCCATCATCTCAGATTCATATTTATCTTTAAGTGTTTTTGAAATCAGCTCAAGTTTTTCATGATATATCTTGTGTAAGGCTGATTTGTTTTTTTCAAGTTCTTCTGTGTAGGTTTTTTTTATTAACTCAATTTCAGCATTTATTCTATTCCTTTCCCTTTCCACCTCCTCATACTTCTCTATCTTTATTTTTTCTATAAATTCTCCATTATCTTTATGTAGACTTTCTTTATATATTTGATATTTTTCGGTCATAAATATCTTTATTTTACCTTTTTCAA
>JBMFKQ010000035.1:0-16211 GCA_049972095.1 Elusimicrobiales bacterium | reverse complement strand
AACCTCATCGTTATGCTGACTAATTATCATCCTAATCTTCTCTTCATAAGACTCTGAAACAGCTCTCTTCACTTCATTCGCAATATCCCCCTTCTGTCTTTCAAAATCAATCTTCATATCATTTATTAATCCTGAAAGCCTCTCAACCTCAGCAACCGCTTTCATCCTCTCATCCTCAAGATTCGCCCTTACAGCTTGAAGTTCAGATATCTCCTTTTTCTTCGAATTTATAACATCCTCATATCTCTTTCTTATATTCTCAATCTCTTGTTTGAAATCCTCCTTTAGGTTCTTTATCTCTTTCTCTTTCTCGTTTATCTTCGCACCCATATCAGATGCAAGATTCGCTAACTCCAATTGATGCGACTTGATTAAATTCTCAACCTTAAGCTCATAACTACTTATCAACTCCTTCCTCCCTTCCTCGTAAACCTTACGCTCCTGCTCTATCTTGCCCCTAAGTTCATTTATTATATCCTTCAAATGATTAACCTCATCGTTATGCTGACTAATTATCATCCTAATCTTCTCTTCATAAGACTCTGAAACAGCTCTCTTCACTTCATTCGCAATATCCCCCTTCTGTCTTTCAAAATCAATCTTCATATCATTTATTAATCCTGAAAGCCTCTCAACCTCAACAGCCGCTTTCATCCTCTCATCCTCAAGATTCGCTTTCATCACCTTAAGCTCAGATATCTCACTCTCCTTCAAACTTATGATATCCTCATACCTCTTCCTCGCATTCTCAATCTCCTGCTTGAAATTTTTATCCCTCCTTTCAAGCTCAAGCGAGAGCCTTATTTTATACTCATCCTCTGCCTGTTTAAGCTTGAAGGCAAATTCATTTGTTTTTGTCTCAAGTGTATTTTTGAGAGTTTTGATCTCATCATCCATCTTTTTTATCTCATCCTTGAGGTTTTTGTTCTCATTTTCAAGACCTTGAATAGTTGAAGAAAGAAGCTGTATCTCCTGGCTTTTTATACCAATCTCCCTTTTATGAGATTCAACAAGATCTTTCAGTTTATCAGCATATCTGTTTCTTTCATGTTCAAGAGCAATCTTAAGCTTTAATGAAAACTCATTTTCTGTTTTTTTCTTCTCCTCATCAATCTTCTTTCTTAAAACCTCAATCTCTTTCTCCTTCTCATTAATTCCACTCTTTAAAGCCTCCTTCTCATCGCTAAGTGTTTTTACAACATCTTCAAACTGCAATATAATTTTTTTTGTTCTCTCAATCTCCTCATCCTTAGATTTAGCATTAGATGCATACACTGAAATCTCTTTTTCAAGAAGTATGATCTTACCTTTTAACTCCTCAATCTCTGAATCTTTAAGCCTTAACTTCCCCTCAATCTCTTCTTCTTTTTCTCTTAGTTTTTTCCCCTTTTCCTCAAGCTCTTTTTGAAAGCTATCCTTTGCCCACTTTATGACCGCCTCTCTTTTCTTAAACTCCTCCTCCATAGCTCTTTCTCTCTCTTCAAGGGCTCTTATCCTCTCAGCGTATTTTTTTTCATATTCCTGTTTTAAAGCTTCTATTTCAGCATGCATCTTATCTCTTTCTTCTTTAATCTTTGCCTCATATATCTTGTCAAACTCTTCTTGTTTTTGAAACTGCATTTGCTTTGCCTGCCAGAGTTCTTCCTCTATCTCAGCCCATCGCCTTTTAAGTTCATTGTTTCTCTTAGTAAACTCCTCAATAAGTTTTTCTTCCTTTTCTCTGTAAAGTTGATCAAGCTTTGCACTTTTTTCCTCAAGTTCCCTTTCCTTCTCTTCAATTCTTTCAAGTTTTGAACGAAACTCAGTCTCAAGCATCCTTCTTCTTGATTCAACCTCCTCCTCATTTGTTTTTATTATTCTTGCTATCTCAATATTTTTACCTTCAATCTGTTTTTCAAGAAAATTTATCTGTGATGTTTTATCGTGAAGTTCATGTTTAACTCTTAAAAGTTCATCCTCCAGAGCTCTTACTTTATCAAGACTCCATCTTAGAGCAGATCTTGCAGTTTCTATATCATTTATAGCGTTTTCGTTTAGTTCATTTTCACTAAAACCTGTCATAACATCTCCTCTCAAACCAACACATTTATCTACTTGAAAATATCTTAACATATTCTAAAGATTTTCGGTTTCATATTTGTTAAATATTTTTTAAATCTCAAAATCCTACTTGAGCTATTTTTTAGCCACTTACCATAAAAATTTGACATGATTAAATCTTTTTTCTTATCATTTATTTATCCCTTCAAACAGGGTATAATTCTTAAATAAAAGGAGAGAGGATGGATACGATGACACTCGAAAAAGTATATCTAACACCACACCAAGAAAAGGTTATAAAAGACAAGTATCTCAGAGGAGACAAAACTGTAGAAGAGCTTTTCATGAGAGTCTCATCAACAATAGCTCTCAGTGAAATAGTTTTTGCAAAGGATCTTGAAAAGGAAGGATTACTTGATGATATAAACCACTGTATCATAAGATATTCATACAACGGCACGCCTTCAAGACTGCTTCTTCTTCACAAAGGCTTGAATGAACTTTCAAAAAGAGAAGAAAATTTTAACAGATTTGTTAAAAAGCTAAAAGGCTTATATAACAGCAGAAAAGATATGAAAGAGCTTGTTGATAAATATACTGAAGAGTTTTATAACATGCTTGCAAGATTTGAGTTTCTTCCAAACTCACCAACACTTATGAATGCAGGTAAAGAACTTCACCAGCTTTCAGCATGCTATGTAATCCCGGTGCCTGACTCAATGGAAGGCATATCAAAGGCTCTTGCAGCGCAAAGTATTATACAGAAATCAGGTGGTGGAACTGGTTTTTCATTTGGAAGACTCAGACCAAAGGGTGATGTTGTTAAAAAAACAAACGGTGTTGCCTCCGGAGCAATCTCTTTTATGCAACTCTTTGACAAAATGACAGATGTTGTAAAACAAGGCGGAACAAGAAGGGGTGCAAACATGGGAATACTTCCTTACTGGCACCCTGAGATAGAGGATTTTATAACACTTAAATCAAAACCAGGTGTTATGGAAAATTTCAACATATCGGTTGCAGTTGATGAAAAGTTTATGACTGCTGTTGAAAAAAATGAGGAAATAGAACTTATAAATCCAAGAACAAGAGAGGTTGTTTCAAAAATAAATGCAAAAAAACTCTTCAACAAGATTGTTGAATCAGCATGGGCAACTGGAGATCCGGGCATAGTATTCATAGATAGAATAAACAATACAAACTCAAACCCAACACCGCAGCTTGGTGAGATAGAGGCAACTAACCCATGTGGTGAACAGCCACTTTTAGGATGGGAGGCATGCAATTTGGGTTCTATTAACCTGGCTAAATTTGTAGAAGGTAAGATAACAAAGGGAAAGATAAACTGGGAGAAACTTGAAAGGACAATTAAGCTTGCTGTTAGATTTCTTGACAATGTTATAGAGATAAACAACTATCCACTTGAAGAAATAGAGGAGCTTGCAAAAGGAAACAGGAAGATAGGGCTTGGTGTTATGGGGTGGGCAGAGATGTGTGTAAAACTTGGGATAAGGTATGATTCAGAAGAGGGAGTAAAGATGGCAAAAGAGGTTATGAAATTTGTATCAGAGAAAGCATTTGAAGCCTCCCAGGAACTTGCCAAGGAAAGAGGATGTTTTTACAACTGGAAGGGATCTATATATGATAAAGATTCAAAATACTTTAGAGGAAGATCTGCTTACATTAGAAACGCATCAAGAACTACAATAGCTCCAACTGGCACAATATCTATAGCAGCTGGACTTCAAGGAAGTGGGATAGAGCCATTTTTTGCAATAGCATATACAAGATACACTGCAAAAGCTCTTGAGGCAATAAAAAATGGTAAAAAACCTGAATCAAAGGATGTTTTCTATGAGATAAACCCTCTTTTCAAAACTATAGCAGAGGAGAATAACTACTTTGGAATGGGCAAAGATGAGTTATGGGAAAAGATAGAACAAAACCACAAAGCTGTAAGAGGAATAAAAGAGATACCACAACATATACAGGAAATCTTTCCTACTGCTCATGATGTTAGCTATGAATACCACATAAAAATTCAATCAGCATTCCAAGAGTACACTGACAATGCTGTTTCAAAGACAATAAATCTTCCAAGCTCTGCCAAGATTGATGATATTAAAAATTCATACCTCCTTTCATATAAACTCGGATGCAAGGGTATAACAGTATACAGGGACGGATGCAAGAGCCTTCAGGTCCTAAGCATAGATTCAAAAGCTGATAAAAGTAAGAGGAAAAAAACAGCAACATTTGGCGTTTCATCAGAGTATTATCAGATTCAGACTGGTTATGGCCCACTACATATCCATATAAACTATACTGAAGATTTGGGACCTTTTCAAATCTTTACCAATCTTCCCCCTTTAGGCACAGAGATAAGCGGGCTTACAGCTCTTGTAGGCATATTGCTTTCAAAATATCTTGAAGCTGGAGGGGATCCTGTAAGAATACTCAAACATCTAAATTCAATAAAAGGAGATAGACCATTTGGCTTTGGTGAAAACAGGGTAAATTCAATACCTCATGCAATTGCAATAGCACTGAAGAACCATCTCAAAAAAAGAAACATATTAACTGAACAGGACATACAAAATGAAAGACTTCAACTCTGGGAGGCTACAAAAGCTCACTATTGTCCAAAATGCTATTCATCAAACATAAGCTTTGAAAGCGGATGCACAGGGCCAACATGCCACGACTGTGGTTATTCAGAATGTTCATAAAGCTGATTTAACCAATGAATAAAAAAACTACTTCAGAAACATCCTAACTACCGGAGCAGTTGTTCAACCATCTTACTAATCCAAAACCTTTCTACTATTTCTCATAGCGCAAAATACATTACCACACATTGAACAGTATTCTCCATTTTTTTTGTTGAGCTCATAATATCTCTTCCTTGCATAGTTAGCATCTAAAGAAAGAGCAAACTGCCTTTCCCAATCAAAATTCTTTCTTGCAATAGACATTTCCATATCACGATTAAAATCATCTTCAAAACCTTTAGCAATATTAACTGCATGCTTCACAAGGCAAAAAGTTATACACTCCTCTTTTATATCCTTAGCAGTTGGCAGTCCTAAATGCTCAGTTGGACCAACAGCACAAAGCAGAGACACACCAAAATAACCTGCTATAGCTGAGCCTATAGCGCCATTGATATGATCATAACCGAGAGCTATGTCTGTAACAAGAGGGCCAAGAAAATAAAGCGGAGCATCCGATGTGAGTTTAATGGCAATTTCGACATTCTTTTTAATCTCATTTATTGGTATATGTCCAGGACCTTCTATCATAGTAAAAACCCCATTCTTTCTTGCTCTTTTATTAAGCTCTGCTATAACATAAAGCTCGCTCAGTTGGGCTTTGTCTGTAGCATCATATATAGAGCCCGGTCTAAGTCCATCACCTATACTTATTGCAACACGATATTTTTTTAGTATCTCAATTATATCATCATAGTATTCATAAAATGGATTTTCTCTTCCAGTCTCAACCATATATCTAAGTACCATTGAGCCACCTCTTGAAACAACACCACACAACCTATTTTTGACATACCTTATACTTCTACGTGTAAAACCAGCATGAATTGTCATAAAATCAACGCCTTCCTCACACTGTTTCTCTATAGTCTCAAGTATTAGGCTCTTTGAAATTCTCTTTATATCATCATCGCTGTCAACCATAGTATAAATAGGAACACTTCCAAATGGTATAGGTGAGTTTTCAAGCAGAATTTTCCTTATAGCATCTTTATTCCTGCCGACAGAAAGATCCATAACAGTATCTGCACCATACTTCAGGGCAATTTTAAGCTTCCTAATCTCACGCTTAAGCGATGAGCCATTCTCACTTACACCAAGATTTAGATTATACTTACATCTAAATCTTCTTCCAACAGCAATAGGTTTTATATTTCTCTTAGAATTTTTTAGTATGCACACTCTGTGATGAATGATTTCATCTCTTATAGAGCTTAAAGAAAGTTTTTCTGACCGTGATATCTCGTCAATCTCTTTCTCTTTTAAAGAATACATTTTTATCACACAGCTTTAATAGATATCTGAATAACAGATCTAAAAACAAAAGTTAGAAAACTTTATTTTGAAATATCCTCTTCTACCTCCAGCGATATTATCCACATCAGCTTCAAATAGGGCAACTAAAAATCATCCTAAGCCCACTAAAAAACACTCTCCTCTAAATATTATAGCAAAATAAATCTTTCTAACACATTTTTAATAACGCAGTCACCTTATGTATTTTGCGTATATAAATCCCCCGCCTCTCAGCATGTTTATAACATCCCCAATTACCGTATAATCAAAAGCCATGCATCCAAAACTTCTTCCTGGTTTGACATTTGTTAACATAAAATAGGATGTACCACGCAAGCCCTATTGGTTCTATATGATTTTTATCAAATTCTTATCCTGGACAAAATCACCCTTAAACTTATCTTCTACAATCATTAGGTGTGAGTCAAGATCACAAAATTCAAAAACCCCATATCCAAGGGCAAGGTGAACGCTTGCGTTGATACCAAGACTTGACTCACCCATACATCCTATCATAAGTCCTATATTAGAGCTTTGGCATATCTCTATTATAGCAATGGCATCAGATATACCACTTTTCATAAGCTTTATATTTACAAAATCAACAGCATCTTGTTTTATCAGATTTATAACATCGTATTTTGTTTTTGCTGACTCATCGGCACACACAGGAAAAGGTGAGTTGAATCTAACAAATCTTAAGCCATCAATATCATATCTATCAACAGGCTGTTCAAAAAGCTCTATATCTATACCATTAGAATATAGCTTTTGAGAAAAATAAATAGCCTGCTTTGGTGTATATCCCATATTGGCATCAACTATATATCTCATGCCTTTTGTTTTCCTATATATCTCCTCCACTGCTTCAATATCCCTGTAAAGGTTCTCACCAACCTTTATCTTAAGTATTTTAAAACCTTCTTTCTTTATCTCTAAGGCCTGCTTAACCATATCATCCACTCTACCTATGGAAACGGTTTTATCAGTCTCTATGATTGTCTTGGAGGAGCCAAAAAACTCCCAAACTCGCATACCCACCTCATTACACATAGCTGATAAGCATGCAAACTGAATTGAAGCTTTAAGGGAAGGTAACGAGATAAGTTTATCAGTTATCTCAAATATTCTTCTGTAGTGTTTTAATTCAATTCCTTTAAGCTCACCAAGCCTCGGCGCAAAAGAAACTATACTTGATGCTGTTTCTCCACAAACCCTGTAAGAAGGCGATGCCTCAGCTCTTGAAACAAGACCGTCATCAGTCAGAAGCTCAATCTCAACATTCTCAACAGACGAGGTAATAGAGTTTGCTATATGGAAGGGTTTAATATACCTGTATTTAACAGTTTTTAATTTTATATCTTTTATTCTGCTCATAATACCCCTCCTTCATCCATCAAACCATTATTGGAAACCCTTTTCTCTATTTTATATCATTTAATTATAAGCTTCAACTATTCAAGGAGAATCCTATGATAACATATAAAAAAGCAGGTGTTGATATAAAAAAAGCTGATAAATTTGTAGGGTTTCTTGAAAAAAAATCAAAAGCTATAGGTGGTTTTGCTGGACTTTTTGATATATCGAGGTATGCAAAAGATTACCTGCTTGTTGGAACCACAGATGGAGTAGGAACAAAGCTAAAACTTGCTTTCCTTCTTAATAACCATAAAACTGTGGGAATAGATCTTGTTGCTATGTGTGCAAACGATCTGATATGTGTTGGTGCAAAACCACTTTTCTTTCTTGATTACTATGCATGTGGAAAGCTTGATTTGAAAAGGTCAAAACAGATAATTGAAGGAATAATTGAAGGTTGCAGACAAGCAAAGATGACTCTCATAGGAGGCGAGACAGCGCAGATGCCTGGATTTTATCCCTCGGATGAATATGATCTTGCTGGCTTTGCGGTTGGTATTGTAAAAAAAGACGAGATTATAGATGGAGAAAATATAAAACCAGGTGATGTAATAATAGGATTAAAATCCAGCGGGTTTCACTCAAACGGATTTTCGCTTGTGAGAAAGATACTTGAGGAGAAAAAATCTCTTAAAAAATTTGCAAAGACACTTCTTACTCCAACAAAGATATATGTAAACGACATTGAAAAGATAAGAAAGACGCTCAAAGATAAGGGGAATGATATACTCTCAATTGCACATATAACAGGAAGTGGGATTGCTGGAAATTTAGAAAGGGTCATAAACAAAGGTGTCCGATGCATCATAGAGAAAAAAAGATGGGAGATACCCAAGATAATGAAGATGATTCAAAAGCTTGGTGATATCAGCGAAAGAGAGATGTTTTCAACCTTTAACATGGGAATAGGAATGATAATAATCGTCAGGGAAAAGAATGTAGGTGATGTTCTTAAAGCAGTAAAGGATGCAATAGTTATAGGAGATGTAAAAAAGGGAAATGGAGATGTTATAATTGTATGATAAAAATTATAATAATCTCCTTATTAGGTTTAGCAAATCTAAATTCATCTGAAAATCAAATAAAACCAAGTAAAGAACTTATAAAATCTGCATGGGAACTATCATCAAGAATAAGCCCAAATCCTGTTAAGTTTAAATATGTCTTTGACAGATCACTCATAAAAAGGATTGGTGAAGAAAAACTCGTAAAAATCTTTAAAGATCTCTACTCAAAGACAGGAAGTGTTTTAAAAGTCTCAACGGTTAGCTTTACAACTGAAAACTATGGTGATTTCTTTTTTCACACAGAAAAAGACTATATTATACCTGTTACCATAGCTATAAACACAAATGGTAGAATAACATCATTTTCTTTTAGGCCGCCTTTTAAAAAAACACTATCAGTCTCAGATATAGTTGAAAAACTCAAATCACTTAACTATGAAAAAAAAGCAATACTTATAAAAAAACTCACACAGATAGAGAAGACACTCTATTCATACAATGATGAAGAGAGTTTTGCAATAGGCCAAGCATTTACCCTATACATCCTCTCATACCTTGCAGAAAACGAAAAAAGATGGGATAGGGTTGTTAGAGTTGATCATAATCACAAATCCTTTTCTTCCAGCACAATTAATAAATATCCAGAATCAGCACCTGCAACGATCTTTACACTTGCATATCACATGATATCTGAAAGCGACAGCACTGCCACTGATATACTCATAGATTATATAGGTAAGCAAAAACTTGAACACTACATCAAAGACAAAAACTCAAACTATATTCTCAACCTACCCTTTCTAAAAACCAAGGAGGCATTTAGAATAAAAATGAAACCAAACTTTGCCCAAAAATACCAACAAGCATCAACAGATGAAAAGAGAGAAATGCTCAGATATCTTGAAGATGATGAGACTAATACATATAAACTTGATTCTTCAACAACACCTTTCATAAACACAGCTGATTGGTTTGCATCACCGAAAGACATCTGCTTGCTTATGGATCATATTAGAATAATCAACAATCCCTTTGCAAATGCAATACTTTCGCTAAACCCCGGACTTGATCTAAAAAGTGGAGGGTATCTATGGGGAGGATTTAAAGGGGGAAGGGAGAGTGGGGTTTTGACACTCAATTGGCTTCTTAAAGCAAAGGATGAAAAATACTACTGCATAAGCATAATGATAAATGATTCTAAAAAAGATATATACGAAGCTGAGGTTTTTGAACTATCTCAAAATCTTTTAAATATCTTTGCAACAGAATGAAAAAGTTTGCACAAAATTAGGAGGAATATGTTATGAAAACAGCTATCTTTGCATCAGGAAATGGAACTAACTTTGCAAATTTAGTGGAGCTTGAGAAAATGGGATATCTTAAATCTGAAATATCATTTCTTATCACTGACAGAAGGTGTGGAGCTGAGAAAAAGGCAGAGGGTTTTTTATTACCTGTTTTAAGAACAAAGGACGAGCACCAGATTATAAAAGAGCTTGAAAGAAGAAATATAGATTTCATTGTTCTTGCAGGATACTTATCAAAGATTGGAGAAAATATTTTAAAAAGGTTTGAAGGAAGAGTCATAAACATCCACCCAGCATTACTTCCATCATTTGGCGGGAGGGGTTTTTATGGACAAAATGTTCATAGATCAGTTTTTGAAAGAGGTGTAAAAGTAAGCGGGATAACAATACACTTTGCAGACAGAGAATATGACAGTGGAAAAATAATTTTTCAAAAAACTATAAACATAACACCAAAAGATACTCCTTCAACTATAGAGGAAAAAATTCATAAGCTTGAATATTTTTACTATCCTTTTGTTCTTAATATGATATTTGAAGGAATAATAAAACTCCAGAATGGCAAAGTGATATTTGATAGCTCAAAAAAAACCTCATCTAAACACGCTCTTTTCTCCCTTACAGATAAAGATGGGGCTGTTGAGTTTGCAAAAAAGCTCAATTCAAAAGGATATCTCATCATATGCACAGCCGGAACATACAAACTGCTTGTTGAAAATGGTATTAAATGTGTAGGTATAGAATCCATAACAGGCTTTGATGAGATAATGGATGGAAGGGTAAAAACATTGAACAATGCTATTTTTGCTGGCATACTTGCAATCAGAAATAATGAAAAACACATAAGAGAGATGAATGAACTTTTCATACCTTCAGTTGACATTGTAGTTGTAAATCTTTATGACTTCAAAAATGCATCAGTAAAAATGAATGCCTTTGATGATGAACTTATGGAAAATATTGATATAGGTGGAGTATCACTTTTAAGGGCTGCTGCTAAAAACTGGAAGGATGTTATTGTTATATGTGATAAGGATGATTATCAAAAGGTAATTGAAGAGATAGAAAATCCATCAGATGAACTAAAAAAATCTTTATCAGCAAAGGCATTTGCTTATACTGCAGAGTATGACTCTATGATAGCAGAAAAACTCTCCTTTAAAAACTTCATATCAATTACAGCAAAAAAAATCTTTGATCTAAGATATGGAGAAAATCCACACCAAAAAGCTTCGTTTTATTCAGCATCAAAAAAACTTCCATTTAAACAGCTTTGGGGGAAAGAGCTTTCATATAACAACATTCTTGATGCTTATGAAAGTTGGCAGGCAGTATGTGATTTTGAAAAACCTGCATGTGTCATATTTAAACACACAACACCCTGCGGTATTGCAACAGATGATGATATAACAATAGCTTTTGAAAAAGCATACATATGCGATCCAATCTCAGCCTTTGGTGGAATAATAGCTATTAATAGAAAGATAACACAAAACATTGCAGTTTTTTTATCAGGCAAATTTATTGAAATAATATCAGCCCCCGATTTTGAAGAAAGCGCTATTGAGATTTTGAAAAGGAAAAAGAATTTAAGAATACTTAAATGGGCAGAGGATATTAGAAATCATCCTATAATTAGAAATGCGGGCAGTGAAATAATGATTACAGAACCCGACAATATAATACTCTCAGACAGATGGGATGTTGTAGGAGGTGAGATTGATGAGAGAGAAAAAAATGCTGCAATATTTGCATTCACATGTGTCAAATATGTCAGATCGAATGCAATAGTGCTTGCAAGTGAAGATTCAACCGTAGGGATTGGTGCAGGACAAATGTCAAGAATTGATGCTGTTTATATGGCAGGATACAAATACTATGAGTATCTTAAAACTAACAAAAAGCCCGAGATTCTTGTTATGGCTTCTGATGGTTTTTTACCGTTCACTGATTCAGTTATAAAGGCAAAGGAGCTTGGAGTAAGCCTGATAATACAACCTGGCGGATCTGTAAGGGACGAAGAGGTTATACAAAAGGCAAGAGAGCTTGGGATAAAAATGATAATAACAGGAGTAAGACACTTTCGACATTAATGAAATATAAGCAAGAAAACAACTCTGCTTTTTCATCATCAAACATATCCTTTCCCGTTATAGGACCTTTTTACTACTAATCATAGGTTAATAGGCACTAAATATTAGAGTAAATTATCTGATAAAATGTTAGAGATATGGAGTAGATGAACAGAAGATTTAAAAAAGGGGGGCAATTATGAAAAAAAGAATAATAATGGTGGTGATATTTATTTTTCAGATTTCTCTTCTCTACTCACAAAATAGCATAACAATCACAGACGAGATCAAACAATCAGTTCCACAGGTAAAATCAAAAGTTTCCTCATCAGACAGAGCAAGGGAGCTTTGGCTTAAAGCAAAGGAAAGATTTTCATCTAAAATATTCAAACCCCCAAAGATAATAAGGCTTGACTCAAAAGCAAACTATATGGTAATGCTTCAAGGATTTGATTGGTTTAAAGACAGCTACTGGTATCATCCAGCAAACGGATGGTGGGGTGAGCTTGCAAGCAAGGCAAAAGAGATCGCTGATGGTGGTTTTGAAATAATATGGTTTCCACCAATATCCATAGGAAGCTACTATCCAACAGAATGGTATAACCTCAATTCACAATGGGGAAATGAGAGTTATCTAAGAAAAGCAATAAACGAGATGCATAGATATGGAATTTATGTGCTTGCTGATGTTGTGCTCAATCACAGAAATGGCAAAACTGACTGGTATGACTTTAAAAATCCAGACTGGCCAAGCGAGGTTATTGTTCAAGATGATGAGTGGAGAGGATTCCCTGACAAACCATATAATGGGAAAAGCCCAAATTATGATGAAGGTCAGGGTGATTGGGGTTGCAGAGATCTTGATCACAAAAATCCTATTGTAAAAGAGGATTCAAAGGTTTTTATGAGATGGCTGAGATATGATTTAGGATTTGATGGTTGGAGATATGACATGGTCAAAGGATATTCACCAGTCCATATAAAGGATTACAATGATGCATCTTCGCCCCTTTTCACTGTTGGTGAGATTTATGATGGAAACAGACAGATTATTGTAAACTGGATAGATGGAACTGATGACTCACCAGGAAAGCCAAACGCATCAAGTGCATTTGATTTCACAACAAAGTTTAACCTTATAACTGCAATTGAAACTGAAAGATATGAGATACTTAATGATAATGGAAAACCATCAGGACTCATAGGATGGTGGCCACAAAAATCTGTAACATTTGTTGAAAATCATGATACCTCACCAAGAGATCCAAATTTCATTGCAAATGCATCATTGGAATATAAGGTGCAGAGGATGATGGCATATGCTTACATACTCACTCACCCCGGACTGCCATGTGTTTTCTGGCCGCATTATTTTGACTGGGGTAAGGATTATCAAAGTGCGATTAAAAAACTCATACAGATAAGAAAAAAAGCAAAGATAAGCTCAATAAGCCCTATCCAGATAAAAGCAGCTCATAATGAGCTATATGCAGCTATAATAACAGGTGATGATTATCTTGTTGCCTTAAAGCTTGGAAAAAGCTGGGGATGGCAGCCAGGAGATGGCTGGACATTAGAGACAAGTGGAGAAAGATATGCTGTGTGGACAAAAAAGAGATGAAAAGGATCCTACCTTCTTCTTTGATTTTATAGCATTTTTTGTTTCATGTTATTTTTGAACCTTATGAAAAGCTTGTTGAAAATATAAGAAAAGGAAGTTGAAAAAATAGTGAAGCTTGCGACTTTAAAGTCAGGAGTTCTACTGTATGGTGCTAATCCAAACATATATGATTTTGATATGAATACACCGTTTATTCTTGCAGCATATCGAAACCAGAGAAATGTTATAAAAATACTTATTGATTATGGAGCGAATAAAAACGCAAAAACATATATAACAAAGACTTCTACTACGGACATCCTTTATTCAAGAAGATTTGAAGAAACAGCCGATTATTTCTCCCGCAAATCGTAGATATACTTATCAACAGCAATCTCAAGTCCGGGTCCCATTGTTGTTGATATATGAATAGACTCTATGTATCTCCCCTTGCATGAGGACGGCTTTAGTTTAAGTATAGCATCAATAACAGCATCTGCATTTTCAACAAGCTTTTCTTGAGGAAATGATTTTTTACCACATACTGTATGAACTATACCAGAAGGATCATTTTTAAACTCTATCCTGCCTGATTTTATCTCTTTAACAGTCTTTTCTATATCAAAACTGACAGTTCCTGTTTTAGGATTTGGCATAAGTCCTTTGGGTCCAAGAATCTTTCCAAGCTTTGCTATATCCTTCATTAAATCAGGAGTGACAACAAGGACATCAAAATCTGTCTTTCCTTTTGAAATCTCATCTATAAGTTCATTTGAACCTACAAGATCCGCTTGCGAGTTTTTTGCTTCTATCAACTTTTCCCCCTTAGCTATAACTGCAACCCTAACACTTTTACCTGTGCCATGAGGTAAAACAACACTTCCTCTAATATTCTGATCTGCTTTTTTAGGATCTATACCAAGTTTTATATGAAGCTCAACCGTCTCATCAAACTTAGCACCATCGATCTCTTTGAGTATCTTTATAGCCTCGTCAAGACTATATTTTTTCTTAAGATCTATCTTACTTTTTATGTTTTTAAGTCTCTTCCCCACTCTCCCTCCTTAATCTAAAAGCATCTATGTTGAATCTCTAAAAATTCAGTCAATAACATCAACACCCATGCTTTTTGCCGTGCCCATAACCATTTTCACAGCTTGGTTTATATCGGTTGTATTAAGATCGCTCATCTTTTGTTTTGCAATCTCTTCAACCTGTTTTTTTGTAATTCTTCCAACCTTGTTTTTGTTTGGCTCACCAGAGCCTTTGGGAATTCCACAAGCCTTTCTTATAAGCGCAGAAACAGGGGGCATTTTTGTTATGAATGTAAAACTTCTATCCTCATAGACAGTTATAACAACAGGGATTGGCATCCCTTCTTCCATATTCTTCGTCTTTTCATTGAACTGTTTGCAGAAATCCATTATATTAACTCCATGCTGACCTAAGGCCGGCCCTATAGGAGGAGCAGGATTTGCTTGGCCTGCAGGTATTTGAAGTTTTATTTGGGTCTTTACTTTCTTTGGTGATGGCATAGTTCTCTCCTTAATTAAACCTTCTCAACCTGAAGGAAATCAAGTTCGACAGGTGTGGGTCTATCAAATATTGTAACTATAACAAGAAGCTTTGATTTCTGAAGATTAACCTCTTCAATAACCCCAGTAAAATGCTTGAAAGGTCCATCTATTATTCTAACAAGCTCGCCCTTATAGAAATCAACCGCTGGTTTTGGATTTTCTTTACTTGTCTCCTCAATCTTATTCATAAGATTATTAACATCCTCTTCACTAAGAGGTGTTGGCTGACTGCCCCCAAGAAAACTTGTAACCCCTGTTATTGTTTTTATCTTCCAATATGTGTCCTCATTTAGATCTACATAGACGAGTATGTATCCTGGAAAAAATTTTCTCTTCCTGACCTCTTTTTTGTTATTCTTAACCAAAAGAACATTTTCAGTTGGGATAAGAACATTAACTTCCTGCGGAAGCTCATTGTTTTCTTTCTTGCTAAATATGGCTTCCTTCACTTTTTCTTCATACCCCGTTCTGGTGTTAAGCACATACCATCTATATGGCATAATCACCTCGTTTTAAAAACCCCTTGCCCCAATAATAAACACCACAATCCTACTTATTATAAAATCAAGCAAACCAACATAAACAGCAAAAAAAAGCACAACAGCAAAAACACCAATAGTTGCCCTTCTTACATCCTGTTTTGAAAACCATGAAACCTTTTTAAGTTCAGCATATGACTCTTTAATAAAACTAACAAGATATTTTGGAAGACTTATAATCCTTTCCATAACTTTTATTATACTAAATTTATAACCTTTTTAAGATAAAGCTTATCAACATTATCCTGGGCGGGAGCGGAAGGACTCGAACCCTCAGTCGCGGTTTTGGAGACCGCTGGTTTACCACTTAACCGACGCTCCCTTTAAAAAAATCAAGCCTTGCTTTCTTTATGAAGTGTATGCTTATTACACTTTTTACAGTACTTTTTAATCTCAACTTTATAATCTCTCTTCTTATTGTTTCTTGAATAGTAATAATTCCTACCTTTACACTGACTGCACACAAGGGTATAGGTTATCCTTTCTTTTGTGGCCATGATATTTCTTCACTCTATTATCTCTGTAACAACGCCGGCGCCTACTGTGCATCCACCTTCTCTTATAGCAAACCTCAAACCCTTCT
>JBMFKQ010000034.1:0-16462 GCA_049972095.1 Elusimicrobiales bacterium | reverse complement strand
GATCAGAAGGAAGAGATATGGAAGATGAGTGGCAAGATAGTTAAGACAACAAATATAACCCAGTCAGCTGTGGGTGTGAGTGGTTTATGGACGACTGTTATGGCCGCAGCCGTTTTTGTTTTCTGAATGAAGATTAAACCCAATCCTCTACCTTTCCTTGGTAAGTTCAATATTAAGCCTAAGGATGCATCTTTTATAATCCTTCCCATTCCCTATGAGCATACAACATCTTATGGAAAAGGAACAAAATATGGACCAAGAAAGATACTTGAATCATCATATCAGCTGGAGTTCTGGGATGAGGAATTAAAAAAGGAGGTGTATAAAGTTGGTATTTTCACGGCTGATTATTTCAATCACACAAGATCAGAAAAAAAGTTCTTTGATAGAATAGAAAAATTTGTTGAATGTCTTATTAACTCTTATAATGCTGTTTTTGTTTTTATTGGTGGTGAGCATAGTATAGTTCAAGGGTTGATACCTCCTTTTGAAAGAAAGTATAAAAACCTTTCAGTACTTCATTTTGATGCTCATGCAGATCTTAGAAATGAATATGAAGGTAATCCTCATAGTCACGCCTCAGCTCTTCATCCTGCTTCTCTTAAATCAAAGATAGTTCAGGTGGGTATAAGAAGTATTGCAAGCGAGGAAAAACATTTAATAAACAAAGGAAATGTTAGAACATTTCTTATGCATAAGTGCCTTAATGTTGAAAATCTTATACCAAAAATTTTAAAAGAGCTTTCAGACAATGTTTATATGACCATAGATGTTGATGGTTTTGATCCTTCAGTTATGCCTGCTACGGGCACGCCTCAGCCAGGTGGTTTTGAATGGTATGATGCACTTAAAATTTTCAAGGCTGTATGTTTTAAAAAAAATGTCGTAGGCTTTGATGTGGTTGAGGTTAGTCCCATTAAAAATTCAAGTATAACTGAGTTCAATGCCTCTAAACTTATCTATCGCCTTATGGGTTATATATCAGTTAGAAATGGATGGGTATAAAGAATAATTCATAGGCAAATTTCCTTCATCTGCAAAAATGATAAAATATCTATATGCAAAAACCTCATATAGTCTATGAATATTCATCATTGCTCTATATCAATATTACAAACAGATGTCCTAATCTTTGCAGTTTCTGTATAAAAACTAAATGGTCAATGAGATATAGGGGTTATAATCTTGCTCTTAACAAAGAACCATCCGCTAGTGAGGTCATTAAGGCTATTAACTTAGAGTTTGCGAGAAAAAAATATCCTGAGATTGTTTTCTGCGGTTATGGTGAGCCTCTTATGAGGTGGGATTGTGTTAGGGATGTGGTATCATCGATAAGAGAGAAAAAACTATCAAATGTTTCTTCTGATATTAGAATAAGAATAGATACCAACGGGCTTGGTAATCTTGTAAACAAAAGAGATATAACACCTGAGATGAAAGGTCTTATAAACTCGGTTAGTGTAAGTCTCAATACTGTTGATAAAGAAAAGTGGTATGAAATAATGAACCCCTTTGATGAGTACAAAGAGGGAGCTTTTGAGTCTGTTATAGATTTTATTAAAAAAGCAAAACACAATGTAGAGGAGGTTGTTGTAACAGCAGTAGATCTTAAAGGTGTAGATACTGATGCAGTTAAAAGATTTGCTTTTGAAGTTGGTGTAAGATTTCGTATGAGACCTTATCTTGATGAGTATGAGAAAACCTGAAAAGAAAGATTATCTTATTATACTTTCAACCCTGCTTTTTATTATTCTTATTATTCCTGTGGTTATTGTAAAGAGTATGTTTTTTGATTATTTTACTTTTTTTGATAAATGGGCTGAGATGCCTATAAGATTTGTAAAAAGGACTATTGTTTCAAAGATACCTAATGTTAGAACATCTGATAAAGGAGATATGAATGTGGAGGAGTTTAGGGTTGTGGATATAAGATTGAGGATAAACTCTGATAAGGTTTTTATATCAGGTGATTTTACAAAATGGAAACCACAGAGTATGGAGAAGATTAACGATGAATGGATTTATTCAGTTCCACTTATTAGAGGCAACTACAAATATATATTCATTGTTGATGGAAAAGAGATACTTGATCCTTTAAACCCTTCATTTGATTATTATGAAAACAGAAAGGTTTCTGTAATAACAGTGAAATGACAGGATTATTTTTTGTAGTTTTATCTACTCTTTTTGCCAGAGATATTGGAGTTCTTGTAATTGCCTCCTCACATACAGTTGATAGTCTTTGCCAGTATATAAATCTTGAAGCACCAACAGCATCTTTTTCTACTGTTTTGAGCCCACTACCACAATCATGTTCCGATAGAGTCGAGAGGGTTTCTTATATAACCTTTCCTTATGCAGTTTTTAGTGGTGTGTGTTTGAACGATATCTCTCTGTTAAACTTTAAAAAGATACCCTACAATCATAAGATAGCTTCTTGTGTATATTCGTCTGGATATTTATTAGATACAAAAGCTCTTTTTTTTGAAGATGCAATGCATAATTTAAGATTTGTTGAAAATCTCCCTTCCACTTTTAGCTGGATATCTGGAGGGATATCAAAAGAGAATGAAGATTCATTTGTGTATGCTTCATCTCAGACAAAGGTTGTAGTCTTTAAAATTGTTAACTCAACAGAACAGTTTATATCATCCATTTCATCCTCAACATTCTTTTTGTTGGATGAAAGATCTGGTGTTGATATTTACAGCCTATTTATTACAGCAATATCATCAGGTTATGGTATAAAGAGTGTAGGTTATCTTATTGAAAACAGTGTTTTTCCGAATAGTGACAGTAGCTTTGAATGTTATACACGATTTTTAAATCCAAGCAAGAAGAATTATCTTTCATATCTCAATCGTGTTGCTGAGGATATTTTATTACAAAGTGATGAGAATAACGATCAGGTTTTTTCTTACTTCTGTGATCTTATCTCATATTATAATGATCTAACACCAAGTGATGAGTTTTATAATAGGGTTAGAGATGTAACATCGGCTATCTATGCTCTTATGTCAAAGAATGTACCTTATTTTGTTTATACTGATTTTCTTGATGAAGATATTAGGCGTTTTAGTGTTGAGAGAGCAAAAGATTATATAAGATATCTTTCAGATTCTGTTTCATTTGAGGTTAGAAGGGATGGAGATAAGGCAGTTTTTGTTGTTAGCTCATCAACCTCGCTTGCACAAAACATTCAGGTATATGCTGATATAAACAAAAGAGCTGGTCAGGGAAATAGATCAATTATATCAACAAGCTATAAGATGGATGATAGAAATGCATGGGAGTATTCGTTTATTATATCAAAAGAGAGTGTCCTTTTTTATTCCGCTACCCTTCATGATTATCAGATTGTTAAAAGACTTTCTCTAAATAGGAGGGATAATGAAGTTAGCTTTTCAATTCCTTTCTCAGAGATTAAAGGTGATCCTTTTTCATGGAGCTACACATTAATTATCCCTTCACAAACTATATCTGGAATTTTTAGAAAACTTTCCACATCCATTATAACATCAGTGGATGATTGAATTTATGACTGTTTTTTTGCTATTCTAATCTTATGATTTATGCTCTTGCAGCTGTTAATGTATTTCTCCTTGTTGTGCTTTTCGTTGTTCTTAATCATCTCTATCGGCTTAAGGTTATATCTTCCAAAATAAAGAAAAAATCCAGTGATGAAGATTTTAAAAAAATATGGACAAGGTTTGATGAGCTTCTTGTTGATATGATGGCAATACATAACTATGGAATGAAAGGGGTTTCAAGTGGAAAGGAGAAGGAGTTTTATCAAATGGCACTTGAAAGAGCTTGTGATATTGTTGGGTCGAAGCGTGGTTCAATAATGCTTTATGATGAAAAACAAGGTAGTTTAGTTATTGTGGCAAGTAAAAATATAAGGCAGGAACTTATCGATGCTGTGAAACTAAAACCAGGGCAAGGCGTTGCAGGAAGAGCTTTTGAGAAGGGTGAGATAATATTTGTCAGTGAACCTGAAACAAATCCAAGCTATGAAAAATATATGGGATATGCTGAGCAGAAGGAGGCATTTGTATCACTTCCGCTGAAATCAAGAGATGGAGTTTTAGGGGTGTTAAATGTGCATCTTCCCCAGAACAAACAATCGTTTTCGGAATGGGATCTAAAATTTCTAACAATACTTTCAGATGAAATATCTGTAATGATAGAGAATATAGGGCTTTATCAGAGCTTGGAGAGGTTTTATCTTGAGCTGGTTGAGACACTTGCAAGGATAATAGATGCTAAGGATTCCTATACTTTAGACCATGCATCCCGTGCAAGGGGGAGGGCTGTTAAACTTGCGAAGAAATTGAATGTTCCCTATCAGATGATAAAGACTATAGAATATGCTGCACTTCTTCATGATATAGGTAAGATAGGAATAAATGAGAAGATTTTAACCAAACCTGGTAGGCTTACAGACGAAGAGTATAAGGAGATAAAAAAACACCCAGAGATAGCCTATCAGATACTTTCTCCAATAGAGTTTCTTATCCCTGTTGCAAAGATAATTCTCTATCATCATGAGTGGTATAATGGTGTGGGATATCCTGAGGGGCTTAAAGGGGAAGAGATACCTCTTGGTTCCAGAATAGTCAGCGTTATAGATGCATGGGATGCTATGACATCCGATAGGCCCTATCGCAAAGCTCTTACAAAAGAGAAGGCTATTGAGGAACTCAAGAAAGGAAGTGGGAAACAGTTTGATCCAAAGGTTGTTGATGCCTTTCTTGAGCTTATTGAAGAAGAGGATTTTTCAAGGTAAGAGAAGTGCTTTTTGTTGTTTCAACTCCAATAGGAAATCTTAGTGATATAACTCAAAGAGCCTTAGACATTATTAAGAATTGTGATGCTGTTATATGTGAGGATACAAGGGTTAGTTTGAAGCTTCTTTCTTACTATGGGATAAGTAAGAAGATTCTAAGATATAATGAAACCTCAAAAGAATCAGTTGATGAAATAGTTCAGATGATGGCATCAGGTATGAATCTATGTCTTATTTCGGATGCAGGAACTCCTTGTATATCTGATCCTGGTTGGAGAATTGTAAAGCTTGCAAGAGAGAAAGGAATTGATGTTAGAGTTATTGGTGTTAACTCTGCTTGTATAGCTGGGATTGCAGGAAGTGGTTTTGATGGAAGCAGGTTTGTCTTTTTAGGCTTTCTACCAAGAGCCAAATCTCGAATGATTAAGATGCTTTCAGCGATTCTCTATGATTTTCCGGTTATTGTATATGAATCGCCAAATAGAGTTATTAGACTTCTTGAACTTGTTCTTGAAAACTTTGGAGATATAGACTGTGTTGTGGCAAGAGAATTAACAAAACTTCATGAAGAGTGGATAAAGGGAAGTGTAAGCAATGTTTTATCTGCTCTTTTGCAGAAGAAAGAGATAAAAGGTGAGATAACTGTTATATTTTCAAAGCCTGATAAAATCTTGAAGAAAATATCAAGGGTTGGATTTGTATCTAGCTCAAACACCTGCAGAAGTGTATTGGCTTTTGCCTATGCAGTGAAACTAACAAGTGAAAGGAAATTGGATATTATTTTTGATTCAGCTGGGCTTTGGGTTCAAGAGAATGCTAATGTAGGTGAGAATGTTTTAAGGCTTATCTCAAATGAAGGGATAAAAAATTTCATTCACACCCCAAAACAAATAGACAGAGCTTTTATAGAATTAAATGATATTATCCTTGTAATGACAAAGGAACATAAAAATAAAC
The DNA here is from genome assembly GCA_049972095.1 of Elusimicrobiales bacterium. Classification (GTDB taxonomy): domain Bacteria; phylum Elusimicrobiota; class Elusimicrobia; order Elusimicrobiales; family UBA9959; genus JANZZP01. Next base: position 10,716 of record JBMFKQ010000034.1, on the reverse strand, counting down.
TTCTTCTTCTTTTTCCTGAGCATTCAAAAAAGGTTTTTACTCTAAATGAGTATACAGGTTATGGAGGGGATATATATGATCCTTATGGTAAGGATTATGTTTTTTATGAGATGATATTCAAGCAGATTAAAAGATCAGTTGATGCACTTCTTGCTATTATATCAAAGACATAATTCATTGAATTTTATTTTAAAATTGATAAAATTTATTTGAGATGATAAGGTATTTTAAGATCTCTATGGAGGATTTATGTATGAGGAGGTAAAAAAGGTTGATCCTGATATATACCATGCAATAATGGGTGAGCTTTCAAGACAAAGGGATAATCTTGAACTCATAGCCTCAGAAAATTATACATCAAAGGCAGTGCTTGAAGCTTTAGGAAGTGTGCTTACAAATAAATATGCGGAGGGCTATCCAAAAAGGAGATATTATGGAGGTTGTGAGTGGGTTGACCTTGCTGAAAGCCTTGCGATTGAAAGAGCAAAAAAACTTTTTGGAGCAGAACATGCAAATGTTCAACCCCACAGTGGCACTCAGGCAAATATAACTGCATATCTTTCACTGATAGAACCAGGCGATACTGTTATAGGACTGAACCTTTCACATGGCGGACACCTTTCACATGGACATCCACTGAATTTTTCAGGAAGATATTTCAAAATAGTGAGTATAAATGTAAACAAAGATACAGAGCTTATAGATTATGATGAGATGGAAAAGACCATTGAAAAAGAAAGGCCAAAACTTATAATGGCTGGTGCATCAAACTACTCAAGAAAATGGGACTGGGCAAGAATTAAAAAGATGGCTGATGACTGGAAGTGTTATTTTGTGTGTGATATAGCGCACTATGCTGGGCTTATTGCCGCAGGAGTATATCCATCCCCTATTCCTTATGCTGATGTTGTTACATCCACGACGCATAAAACTCTTAGAGGACCAAGGGGGGGACTTATACTCTCAAAGAAGGTGTATGCAAAGGCAATAGATAGAACAAACTTCCCAGGAAATCAGGGTGGTCCTTTGATGCATGTTATTGCAGCAAAAGCAGTTTGCTTTTATGAGGCGATGAAACCAGATTTTATTGATTATCAAAAACAGGTTGTAAGAAATGCTCAAAAACTTGCTAAAGAGCTTGAAAATAGAGGATATAGAATTGTATCTGGTGGGACTGATTGCCATCTTTTCTCTGTTGATTTAAGAGCAAAGGGTGTTACAGGTAAAGATGCTGAGATAGCTCTTGATAAGGCGGGTATAACAGTTAACAAAAATACCATACCTTATGATCCTCAACCACCGCTTATTACAAGTGGAATAAGAATAGGAACACCTGCTGTTACAACGAGAGGTATGAAAGAAAAAGAGATGGAGGAGATAGCTGACTACATTGATGATGCCATTATACACCTAAACGATGACACTTATCTTAAGGGTATAAAGGAGAAGGTTAAAAAGCTAACCCAAATGTTTCCTGTGTATTCTGATTTTTAATAAAATTATATCTATGCCATCAAAACTACTTATAGTTGATGACGATGCTCATTTGAGAGAGACGCTTAAGGATTTGCTTGAGATGGAAGGCTATGAGGTTTTTGAGGCAGCCAGTGGTGCTGAGGCAATGAGTATGGTTGCTTCGGATTTCTTTCACATAATACTGATGGACTTTAATCTCACAGACAAAACAGGTATAGAGGTTATAAAGGATATAAGAAAGCTTAATAAAGACAGTCAGATACTTATGATGACAGCTCATGCATCTCTTGATACAGCAGTAAAGGCAATTCAGGAATCAGTTTATGATTTTCTCATAAAACCTGTTGATTTTAATTACTTAAAGAATGCCATAAGAAGGGCGGAGGATAAACTGAGGCTTGAGCAGGAGAATGAGAGGCTTTTAAATGTTCTTAAAGAACAAAATAAAGAGCTTGATAGACTTAATAATATGAAATCAAAGTTTCTCTCTATGGCAAGCCATGATCTTTCAAATGCCTTGATGACACTTCAAATAAGCTTTGAGATGCTTGCAGCATCAATAAAGAATACAACTGATGATCAGAAGAAAAAGATGAATTTTATAAACACCTCAATACAACAGATATCAAGATTGGTAGGAGATCTTGTTGATTGGGCGTCTATAGAACAAGGAAAGTTTAGACTTGAGAAGAACTATTTTGAGATGGATAAACTTGTTGATGAACTTATAGTGGGTCTTAGGACAAGGGCTTTGCAGAAAAATATTGAGATTTGTAGTGAGATAGATAAAGAGGGCTTAAGAATGGTTCTTGGAGATAAGAGAAGAATAAGTCAGGTGATTTTAAACCTTTTAGAAAACGCTATAAGACATACACCTCGTGGCGGTAAAATAACATTAAGGGTTAAAAAAAGCAATGATGAGGATAGTGTATGCGTAAGTGTTATAGATAGTGGAGAAGGGATACCCTCGGATGTTTTAAAAAATCTCTTTCAAAGTTTTTATCAGCCACCCGGTTCAAAGGCAGGTCATGGAAGACTCGGGCTTGGACTTTCCATATCAAAAGAGATAGTTCAGGCACATAACGGTAAGATATGGGTTGAATCTGAAGGGATTGGAAAGGGCTCAACATTTAGCTTCACTATTCCTTTTGCAAAAGAAGAGGGGAATGAAAACCGCACTTAAATGCGTAAAAAACAGGAGGTCATATGGCAAAGATTGTAACAGTTTTAATAGCTGATGATCAGACGCTTTTCAGAGAGGGACTAAAAGATCTTCTTGAGGATGAGAAGGGTATAAAGGTAGTAGGTGAGGCAAAAACAGGTCCTGAGGTTATAGAGATGGTTAAAAGGCTTAAACCCGATGTTGTTCTTATGGATATAAAAATACCTGAGATGGATGGTATAACTGCAACAAAGATCATAAGAGAAAAATTCTCTCAGACAAATGTTATAATACTTTCAAGCTATGAAGATGAGGCTCATATAACAGAAGCAATTCAGGCAGGTGCAAATGGATATCTTTCAAAAATGCTTCCAGCAAATGAACTTGTAAATGCATTAAAAGCGTTTACAAGCGAGTCTATTATGATCCCTCAACCGATAATGAATAAGCTTATAAGTGGACTAAGACAGGGTATAAAAGACTCTCCGGAAGCCCTTACACCTACAGAGATGAAGGTTATGGTCCTTCTTGGAAGGGGAAAATCAAACAAAGAAATAGCTCATGAGCTAAAATGCAGTGTAAAAACCGTAAAAAATCATCTCAACAGCATATTCAATAAACTTGGGGTTACGAACAGAACAGAGGCTGTGGTCAAGGCTATCGAAAAAGGACTTATATCCCCTATATCCCCTTAAAAATCAGTAAACTTTCTATTGAAAAATCATAAAATTAGTGCTATAAAATAATTATGAAGGGATTTACTCAGTTTAAAAAAGCTCAAACCACTGTTGAATATCTCCTTTTGCTTGCAACAATAGCGGGTGGTGCGCTTATATTTTTTGTTCTTTTTTACAAAAAGATCATAGGTGTTTTTTTTACTATAGTTGGGCTTATTCTTGGGGCAGGAACTCCAAAGTAGCAATTATGAATAGAAGAAAAGCACAGCTTTTACTTCCCTCTGTTCTTGTTATACCATCTCTGATAATATTCATCTATCTTCTTTATGAAACAACAAAGATATCAAGGGAAAAAATAAGAACTCAATTTGCTCTTGATTCAGCAGCCTTTGTTCAGATGCAGGACTATACAAATTTTTTAAATAGAACTGCCTATGTTAACGGAGCCTTTCCTTACAGAATATTTAAAGAGGAGTGGGACTGTAGAACTTCTCAAGACTTCCTTCAAAGAACAGATGATAGAGGAATGGTATGCCCTTATACAATGTTTTGGGAACAAGGAGTTTTTCCTAGTTGGAAAGATGATGTTATAGGGCAGCCTCCTCCATCCTCCCATTTTGATAATGCTGGTAAGTGGGAGATAGAATATAATCAACAACCTACAGAGCTTGTTGAAAATCCAAGACCTCAGAATCTTAACACATCAAATCCAAGTTTTCCCGATGAACTAATTTTTATAAATCCAAAGCAGGCTCAAAGAATATATATATTCTGGGATCCTTCGTTAAACTATTATAAATTCTATGCTCAGGTTTATTTGACACTTGGAACAGTGGAGGAAGCACAGTTTGCTGTTTTTCAGAGGCTGACTGAGAAGATGAGTTTTTTTAGAAAATCTTTTTATCTCAATGCTGCTACAAAAAAATGTCAGGATTATCCTGAGACATGTGGAGATGAGGCTCTTAGTGGTTCGGGCTTAAGAAAGTGGCAAAGGGACAGCGATGTTAAACTGCATTATGTAAAGAGGATGAAGTGGTGGGCAAAGTATCGTTTAGGAGGGCTTCCACCCTATGAGATTGCAAGAACTGAGCCACCTGTTGAGTTTCCTGAGCCAGGTCTTTTCCAGCTAACCACTGTAGAGCCATCTCTTTTAAGACAGAGTGGGCTTGGTTATGAACTTTATCATCCTGTTGATGTTGGAAATAATTATTTCAATATTAATTTTGATGCAAAGAGCTGGAAGGAGTGTGCTGATGAGAGACATCCGTGTGTTCATGCAAAGATAACAACTCAATGTCCTGATCTTTATAGTATGAATAACTGTGTCTGGCCAAATCCTACACCAAAGTATCAGACAAGGCTTTACCCATAGTTTTTGAGGAAGGTTTATGAAAGATTTTTTTTGCAAGAAGAGAATCTCTCAGGCAATGACAGAGGTTGTTTTGCTTTTCCCAGTTTTTATGATAGTGATGTTTTTTATAGCAAAGATATTTGCACTTCTTGTTCTTGTTCAAAAGATGGAGATAGCAGCATATTATGCTGCAAGAAGATGGCAGCTTGAATCACATCTCAATGTTAAATATGCTCAATCATGGGATGAGTCCTGGCTCAAAAAGGATATAAAGGAGAAGGTTGCAGATTATATTGGTTTTAATTCAACCCCGATCAAAAGGTTTTTGAATCTTAAAGATAATGGGCTTGAGCTTGAGATTGTAAGGACTATGGTTTGGAATGTTGTGACTATAAGGGTTTATACAAATCCAGCCGGTATAAAGCTTTTATGTAAATATCCCAAGCAGGCTGTTTGTGTAGATAGGTTTCAAAATAATTACTGCTATGCAGGCTATGATTATATATGCACAACGGGGAAGGCGCTTGAGGTTATTAAGTATGTTCCAAACAGAGACAGGCCCATAGCATTTATTCTTCCGGGTCTTCAACAGTGATAATATGTTGTGGTTTAAGATCAAGCTCTTTTTGAAAAAGAACTGGCTACTTATAACTGTTATTGTCCTTGCCTTTCTATCCTTTGTTTTTCCTGTGATTTATCTTTCAAATCTTGAGCCAAATACAAGAAGGTATATAGTTGGGGTTAATGTTGCTTCAATGCCTTGGATGGTTATACAGACACTTATTTTTGTTGGTCTTCTATATTTTCTTAACTATGGTGGTGGTTTTTCAAGATTCAAAAAAGCAAGGATAAAATCTCAAAAAGTAAATGTGAGGTTTTCAGATATAATAGGGCTTGAACAGGCAAAAAGAGAGGCCTGGGAGGTTGTTCAGCTTATAAAAGACAGAAAGAGACTAAAAAGTATAGGTGGAAAGATAATAAAAGGTGTTCTTCTTATAGGCCCTCCTGGATGCGGGAAGACACTGCTTGCAAAGGCGATAGCAACTGAGGCTGATGTTCCTTTCATTTCTGTTGCTGGCTCTGAGTTTGTGGAGGTTTTCGTTGGGGTTGGTGCTTCAAGGGTTAGAAAGCTTTTTTCTGAGGCAAGATATCTTGCGCAGATATATGGGGCTTGTATAGTTTTTATAGATGAGCTTGAGGTTATAGGAAGAAGAAGAATACTATACGATGCATTTGGTGGTGGGGCGGAGACGAACTCAACACAGAACCAGCTTCTTGTTGAGATGGATGGGCTTAGTGATGATGATGCAAATGTGGTAGTTTTTGGGGCAACAAATGCGCTTGAGGAGATACTTGATGAGGCTTTATTAAGACCGGGGAGGTTTGATAGAAAAATTTTCATAGGAAAACCAAATCTTTATGAAAGAGAAAAACTGTTTGAATACTATCTAAGCAAGGTAAAGTATGATCACTCTATTGATATCTCAAGGCTTGCGAGAAAAACGGTTTATAAGACTCCAGCTGAGATAGAAAATATAGTTAAAGAAGCAGCGTTAATTGCAGCAAGGAGGAATAAATATGTTATTGATTATTCTGATATAACAAGCGCGATTGAAAGAATAGAGCTTGGTTTTGCACATAGGGTTGTTATGACGGAGAAAGAAAGGGAGATGACTGCTTATCATGAGGTAGGGCATCTTGTTATTCTTTACCTTACACATCCAACGCGTGATGTTTTTAAGGTTTCAATACTCAATCGTGGTGGAGTTCTTGGGGTTGTGCATTCAATGCCAAGGGATGAGTTTTATCTTCAGGATAAAGAAACACTCCTTGCAGGGATAAGGGTTTCACTCGGAGGCTATGCTAGTGAGATGATAAGATATTCCACAACAAGCGATGGTGTAAGTGTAGATCTTAGCGAGGTTACAAAGATAGTTCATGCGATGGTGTGGCGTTTTGGAATGGGAAGTGATGGTTTCGTTGCAGATTTTTCAAAGATTCCTCAAGAACATATATCCCAGCAGTTTGTAACAAAACTAAATGAAGAGATGCATAGGATAATAGATAATGAAAAGAAGAATGCTGAGAAAATCTTAAGAGAGAACTGGCATATAGTTGAGGAGTTTGTTAGTCTTCTTCTTCAAAAAGATGAGCTTGAGTATGATGAGATTGTTGAGGTTTTTAAAAAACATGGTAAAAAACCTCTTGTAAACTTGAAAAACAGTTAAAATTTTATATAATCAGATTAGATAACAAGATTTAGTTGATAGGAGGTTTTATGAGTTTTATTGTGATGGCAGTGCTTTTTTTGAATGCTTGGGAGGTAAAGAAAACATATCTTACAGTCTATAATAATAATTTTTCCATAGTTAGTCAAAGATACGAATCTAAATGCCCAAAAAATGGTGAGATTGTTATTTATGGTATGCCAAAGACAGTTGTTTCTGACAGTATATCTATTTTGATGCCAAAGGGTTTTAGAGTTAATTCTTATGTATATAGAAGTGATGATGAAGGTTATCTTAAAAGGAATGTTGAGATTTTAACCGAGGACAACACAGTTATAAAAGGGGTGCTTAAAAAGGATGGAGATCCATGTGTGGTTGTTGATGAGAAAGGGGATTATCTTGCATTAAACAAAAAGTATGTGAAGTATATCAATTATGGTTCCTTTGATGAAAAGGAGTATTTTTATAAACTTAGCAACTCTGCAACTTTAAGGGTTTTTACAAAACCTGACTTGCTGGATAATTGTTCTTTTGAGGCCAGATATATGGTTAATTCGCTTAATTGGATATGCACATATGATGCTTATATTGATGAGGATGAAAAAACACTTGATATGATAGCAAAGGTTAATATAAACAACTCAACAGGTTATGATTTTAAAAACGCATCTGTCATCCTTCTTGCAGGAAGCGTTAATAAGGACGCTGATTATGTCCCTGTGTTTAAGGCTATGGCAGCGCCTTTAGCTGAGGCTAAGGCTGATTTTGAGTCTATGGAGATTAAACCTGATGAGGTTATTGATTATTATTCTTATAGGCTTCCAGGAGATAATCTTGAGATTAAAAGTGGTGATAGTCTATCCTATGAACTTTTTTCGAGGAAGGGTGTGAGATTTAATAAATATTATGTTTACAAGGGTCAAATTGATAACTGGTATTTTTATGATAACATTTTAAACTACAGATCTGATAAAAAGCTTGCTGTCATCTTCAGATTTAAGAACAGCAAGGAAAACCAAATGGATATACCACTTCCAGAGGGAAAGGTGAGGATATATAAAAAAAGTTCTGAATTCAATATCTTTGCAGGAGAGGATAGTATAAAAAACACACCTGTTAACTCAGATGTTGAAATAAAGATAGGCAAGGCTTTTGATGTTGAGGGGGAAAGAAGGATAGTTGATCACAAAAAAGTCATGCCAAATGTGTATAAGGATACAATTGAGATAAAAATAAGAAATAACAAGAAGGAAAAGATAGATGTGAAGGTTAAGGAGTATCTTTGGGGTAGGTGGGAGATCACTGATTCAACACATAGATATACTAAAAAGGATGCAAACAATATAGAATTTGATGTAAGTGTGAAAGAAAATTCAACTGAGGTAATAAAATATACTGCAAGATATGATTTCAATAACTGACAAAAAACATTTACGTATAAATGAATATTGATTGAATGGGAAGTATTAAGTATTTTTTAAACAACGATATTGAGATTCATATAGATGCCTTGGATATGAAAGAGATCTTTCATCTTCTTACGCTGTCGTTCAGAAAGATAATTGCAGGAGATTATTCTAATGAGGCATCTGAGAAAAAAAAGATTTTTCTTGAATCACAAAGTGAAGAGTTGCTTGTGGTTGATTATATGAATGAGCTTATATACCTTTTTGATGTTTATGCTTTTATGCCTGTTAGTGGAAGGTTTGATGTATATAATAATAGAGTTGATGCATTACTTGATGGTTTTATTATTAAAAAAGAATATGTTATTAGATTACTTAAAGCTGCAACCTTTCATAATCTTGTTATGAAAAAGGAGGATAAAAGGATACATCTTGAGATGATAATAGATGTATAATTGGGAGGACTATGGCTATTAGAAGGGTTGACCCGTTTACAATTTTAATAGACAAAGATCATAAAAATGGTATGAAAACAGATGTTGTTATATATGCGGATGAGGAGATAGAGAAAGGTATTGAAAACCAAGCGCTTATCCAAGCTTTAAATGTTGCGACACTGCCTGGTGTGGCTGGTAGGGTTATTGTAATGCCTGATATACATAAAGGTTATGGTTTTCCAATAGGTGGCGTTGCAGCATTTGATATTGACAACGGCATAATATCACCTGGGGGAATAGGATATGATATAAACTGTGGTGTAAGACTTCTTGCTACATCGCTTAGAATTTCAGATATTGAAAAGAAAAAAAAAGACATAACATCTCATCTTTACAGAAATATACCACTTGGTGTTGGTAGCGAGGGTTATATAAAACTTTCGGATTCTGATTGGAGACAGGTTATAAAAAAGGGTGCAAGATGGTCTTGTGAAAATGGCTTTGGAACTGAAGAGGATCTTAAATTTATTGAGTCAAAAGGAAGTGTTTTGTGTGAAGGATATGGTGTTAGCAGAAAAGCAAAAGAAAGGGGTGAAAATCAGCTTGGCACTCTTGGAAGTGGAAATCATTTTGTTGAGGTTTCATTTGTTGATGAGCTCTATGATGAAAAGGTTGCTTATGGTTTTGGGCTTGAAAAGGGTATGGTGTGTGTTATGATACATACAGGTTCAAGGGGGTTTGGACATCAGATAGCAACAGAATACACCTCCATTATGCTTAAGGCAAGTGAAAAATATGGGATAAAACTTTATGACAGAGAGCTTGCATGTGCTCCTTTTAGATCTGATGAGGGGCAGAGATATTTTGATGCTATGTGTTCTGCTGCAAATTTCGCATGGGCAAACAGACAGATTTTAAAGCATCTTACAGAGAAAGCACTTTTATCTGCATTGTCAATTTCAAAGTCATCACTTTCACTTCGCACAGTATATGATGTTGCTCACAATATAGCTAAAATAGAAGAACATCCTGTTGGTGGTGTAATAAGAAGGGTTGTGGTTCATAGAAAGGGGGCAACCCGTGCGTTTGCTGGTGGAAGCTTGGATATACCAGATGATTATAGAGAGTTTGGCCAGCCTGTAATAATACCAGGCGATATGGGCAGATATTCATATGTTTTAGTAGGGCTTGAAACAGCAGTTGAAAAGAGCTTTGCCTCAAGCTGTCATGGGGCTGGAAGACTTCTTTCAAGGACAAAGGCTATAGAGAGCTCTAAGGGAAGGGATATAAGAAAAGAGCTTGAAGAAAAAGGGATAAGTGTTATGGCAAATTCAAAAGCAACCCTTGCAGAAGAAATCCCTGATGCTTACAAGGATGTAAGCAGGGTTGTTGATGTGGTTGATAGAGCTCTTATATCAAAGAAGGTTGCAAGATTAAAACCTCTGTGTGTTATAAAAGGATAGTTTTTTGTAAGATAGTACTATGGACAGTTTCATAATAGAATGTCCTGAATGTGGGATAAGACTTGAGATAGATAGAAAAACAGGAAAGATAATTAATAGCTATCCAAAGCCAGATGTAAAAAGTGCTGATGCATTTTTAGATATGATAAAAAAGAGCCAAGAGAATAAAAAAAGGCTTGATGATTACTTTTCCAAAGCCCCTGAGGAGATTAAAAAGAGAAAAGAAGAGCTTGAAAAGAAATTTGAAGAGAATAAAAAGAAAGCAAAGGATGACCCAAATCCTCCATTAAATCCAATGGATCTTGACTGATATACCAAATCCTGTTGGATAAAGATCATTATTGTAGACAGAATTTTAATCCCTCAATGTAGATGGATATGTAAATCTTTCTCTCTGTTGTTATCTCGTTTAATGTGTTATTAAATTGTTCATTAGGGTTTATAGAATAGTCAGCATTAATATCCTCTTCACCTTTTACCCTTTTGTCGGTTGATATGTATATCTTAGCTGATATG
>JBMFKQ010000033.1:0-16813 GCA_049972095.1 Elusimicrobiales bacterium | reverse complement strand
AAACACAAAAAATAGTTTTTAAATTTATAAACTAAATTCTTTGCCTTGTAAACCATATAAATACCCGTTCCATTTACCATAGCAGACGCTATAGCAAAAAAAGCTATCCATTCAAATGTTGACATACTTGCCTCCTTAACCTTGTATAACTGAAACTGTTGTAATATCTATTATATCATTTAAAGAATTGGCAAATAAATGCGAATCAAATGAGAATATTTGAAACGTGAAAGGTGAGAGGTGAAATTTTAAATTTTGAATTATAAACTTTGCTCACCGCAAAATTTTTCGCAAGTCCCCCCTCGCAAAACTGAATTGCATATGTTTTGCTTGAGGGCTTTTCGAATCCCACGAAATGCTTTCGCATTTCTCAGCAAAGCACGGAGGGAGTGGGATTCGAACCCACGGTCCGATTACTCGGACACCGGTTTTCGAGACCGGCGCTTTCAACCGCTCAGCCATCCCTCCCAGAAATGGATAAATTTAATTTTACAAATTTTATAAGTTTTATCTGATTTTAATTGATGAAAGATAAAAGGAGAAAGGTGAAAAGTAAGATGATGTTAAATTTTGAATGTTAGATGTTGAATATTGGATTAGACAGCTAAATCATTAGTTTGTTAAGGCTTATTAATGATACTAAGTGAGAGGGCTATGCCCCTCAAACTCCAAAAGGATTTTTATTTCCTTATGTGGATTTAAAAGTGGCAAGCTCCTTTGAATAAAAGATTTTAAGATTTTCAAAATTTAATTCTAATTATCATTTATTTCTTTCTCGTCATTGTCTAATTCAAGTATAATTTTTGACTCTTCTGTAGATATTGTTTCTACACTTTTGAGTTTTTTACCTATTATAGAGGTTCTTTTTTCTGCTCTTTCTATCTCGTTTGCAGCATCCTCAAGTTTTTTCCTTGTTTTTGAAAGGTATTCTCCAAATTTTACAAATTCAGTTTTTACAGCAGCAAGAATTTTCCATACCTCATGAGATTTTTTTTCTATAGCAAGAGTCCTAAATCCCATCTGCAGGCTGTTAAGTATTGCAGTTATGGTTGTAGGTCCTGTTATTATAACTCCATATTCTTTTCTTACCCTTTCAAAAAGACCAGCAATTCTAAGCACCTCAGCAAAAAGCCCCTCAACAGGAAGAAACATAATAGCAAAATCTGTTGTCTGTGGTGGATTTATATATTTGTTATGCATATCTTTTGATTCAGTCAATATCCTTGCTTCGAGCATTTTAACTGCTTTGCTTAAAGCATCTGTATCTGCTTTTTCTTGAGCATCAAGTATTCTTTCATAGTCCTGCTGCGGATATTTTGAATCTATTGGAAGAAGAATGTATTTTTCATCTTCTGCCCCTGATGGTATTTTTATAGCAAACTCTACAAAGTTTCCTTCTTTAATAGCTGCGTTTTTTATATATTGTTCTTTTGTCATAATATCTTCAAGGAGTTTTTCAAGCTGAAGTTCTCCAAAGATCCCACGCTGTTTTACATTTGTCAAAACCCTTTTAAGATCTCCGACATCTGAGGCAAGTCTCTGCATATCCCCTATTCCTTTATAAACGCTTTCAAGTTGCTTAGAAACAAGGCTAAATGACTCTGAAAGTCTTTTTTCAAGTGTTGAATGTAGTTTTTCATCAACAATGATTCTCATCTCCTCAAGTTTCTTTTCGTTCTTTTCCTCAAGGTATTTGAGTTCTCTGTTAAGTGTCTGGTTTATTTCAGAAAGTTTTTGTAGATTTATATCTGTAAGTTGTGTTATTGTTGAGGTAAGGCTTTGTATTGATGAGTTAAGTGAAGATGATATCTCTGTTCTTATTCTTGAGTTTTCGCTAAGTATAGTCTGTATGAGTGAGGATATGCTTTCTTTTATTTTTTCTAACTCCTTTTCTTTGTTTTTTGTAGAGACAACTACATAAAAGATAATTACTGCTAACAATAGAATTATAATTGTTAAAAGAAATGCTGACATAAAGCCTCCAAATTAGCTAACTCTTATTATTAAATGATAGCATATCACAATAAATTATAACATCTGAACTGTATGATGCATCTTGATGGGCAAAGTATTTGAAGATATTTTTAAAAAACACAATTCTTTTGTATCATTTATTTATGTCAGATACTAATGTATAAGGAGATGATATGAAAGATTTTAACTGGAAGGTAATGTTTGTATCCTTTATCCTTTGTGCTATTGCCTCTGCAGCAACGCCCTATGTTACATTGAAACTTGGGCAAAGCGTTGATCTTACTATTGCCGGTATGTTTTTAGTTGCATATCTGTTTGCACATAAGATGTCATCAAAAGAACTTGCTATTCAACTGAACATTACACAAACAATGATAGGGCTTGTATCCGGAATTGCATTTATGGTAGTTATACTTTCAGCATTCTATTACATTCAAACCATATTTCAAAGGGACATATCATTTAATCTATCTACACTTCAGATGTTTTTATGGTTGGTTGTCTCTGCAAATCTTGGAATATTTATGGGGATATTTCCAAGAAGATCCATACTTAAGGATAAAACCCTTCCATGGCCTGCAAGTAAAGCAACACTTATTGTCGCAAAAACACTTTCTGATCCTGAGGCAGGTGTTGTTAACAGAAAAAAAAGAAATGTTTTGATGCTTACAACTGCCGGCTCAGGTTTTCTTACTTTTTTGAGAGATGGATTTGGAGTGATTCAGCCGATTGTTGCAAATCAATCTCTTAACATTGCTTTTGGACCTGAGTTTGCAGCCTTTGGTATTGGCATGCTTGTGCCTCTTTCAGTTGGACTTTCTGGACTTCTTGGCAGCTGGCTTGTTAATATATTTGGTGATACCGTTGCAAGGTATGCTGCACTTTCTGGTGTAAGCAGCGAAAATTTTTCGAGGTGTCTTGATGTGATAAATAGTTATGCATCACTTGAAGGTGTTGATAAAACAAAGGCTTTTGATTTTCTTAACTCAAGCTGTGGAAAGGCAGCTGAGTTTGTTACATCATCATCACATTTTAAATATGTGGTTCAATGGATGATGTGGCCTGCAACTGCTATGATGATAGCAGCAGCGCTTACAAGTGTGGCTATACCAGTTTTTAAACATATCTTTGGTAGGAAAAGAAGAATAAGCAAGGAAGATCATGATGATTTTAAATCTCTTGCTGATGAGCATGTTCCTGGCTGGTGGGTGTGGGTTGGCGTTGCTATAAGTGTTATTTTTCTTGTGTGGATGACAAGTGAATGGTTTTCAATGCCATGGGCTGAGGTTCTTCTTGCAGTTGCAATACAGCCTGTTCTTATAGTTGCAGGGTTGAGGGTCCTTGGAATTACAGGTTCCGGTCCTGTATCTCTTATGGCAAATGCTACTCAGTTTCTCTATGGGATACTATGGCCAAGTCAGATACGTTCAAATCTTACTGCTGCATACATAAGTGCAAACCCTCAGGCTACAAGTGAAAATGTCATTCCATCTTTCTGGGTGGCACAAAGACTTGGGGGGAAATTTAAAACCTTAATTATTGCACAGCTTCTTGTTGTTCCAATAGGGGCTATTCTTACTCCAATAATGTTTAATATACTTGAGAAAACATACGGTATAGGTTTAAATCCTGGTCAGCTTTCAGCACCAACTGGACTTAAGATTGCAACACTTGCCATAGTTATGGAAAAGGGACTTTCTTACCTTCCCTATGGTGCTTTAAAGGCATCTATATGGGCTATATTTATAGGTATTGCGTTTGAAATTCTACTTTCTTTTAAGAAGAAGGATAAAGAGGGGCATGAGGTTACAAGGTTCTGGTGGGTTCCAATACCAGCTGCACTTGGCTTTGCCTTAATACTTCCAGCATCTCTTAACCTCGCCATTGCAGCAGGTAGCATGTTTGCTTTTACATGGAGAAAACTTTCTCCAGGGGAAAATGGCTCATTTGAACTTTGTGCAACACCAATGGCTTCCGGACTTATTGCAGGCGAGGCGATGGTTGGCTCTCTGCTTATGCCCTTAATAACGGTTCTTATTGAACTTATTAAGTAGTATGAGATATAAGACTAAAATTGGAGAAGGGGATAATGGTTTTACTGATATTTTTGGCAAAAGAATAAGGAAGGATTCCATACTTGTGCTTCTAAATGCATTGATTGATGAGATCAATGGCTTGATTTCTATTGTTGTAGTAAAGGAAAAAAAACTTTCATTTCTATCGGAAATACAGAAGGCAAACTCGGCTGTTATGTCAGTGAATGCCGGATGGAGGATAAGCGATTTTGGGAGATTTATTGGGATGGTGGATGAGTTTATAAAACTTAACGGCGATATTAATGTTAAGGAGTTTGTTTTTTTTCACAGGAATGAGATATCATCTCTTCTAAATCTTATAAGAGCAAAGATAAGAATATGTGAGATATATGCATGGAGTTTAAAGAAAAAAGAATCTGCAATATATCTTAACAGATTGTCTGATCTCTTTTTTATTCTTGCTTTTAAGTGCGAGAAAAGGTTAAAGATATTACATTAATTCAGGAGCACTGACGCCTATTATATCAAGCCCTTTCTTTATAACAGCTTTAAGCCCTTTGAGTATAAATATCCTTGCTGCGGTTTGATCTGGTTTGTTTTCATCTATAACCCTATTTTTTTCATAGTATGAGTGGAAATCCTTTGCAGTATCTATGAGATATAGGGTTATGTGATGTGGTGTCAACTCTTTTTCACACTCTTCAATCACCTTCTCAAACCAGAATATCCTTTTGAGTATTCTTCTATCATCGTCATTTAATACATACCCATCAAAATTCTCTTTTGAAAGGTCAATTTTTTTCTGGTAAGCATTTTTTATTATTGATGATATTCTTGCATGAGCGTATTGAACATAATAAAGAGGGTTTTCGTCTGACTGCTTTTTAGCAAGATCTGTGTCAAAAACAAGATGTGTATTTGGACTTCTCATTGTGAAGAAAAATCTTACTGCATCGCTTGATGTTTCTTCTATGAGTTGTCTGAGCGTGTAAAATTTTCCTGCTCTTTTTGACATCTTGAGTATTTCGCCTTCTTTTTTTATTGATACGAGCTGATGTATTACAACAGTGAATTTTGACTCATCAAAACCTAAAAAACCTATACCTGCCTTCATCCTTGATATATATCCATGATGATCAGCCCCCCATATATCTATTATTCTTGTGAAACCTCTTTTAAACTTTGTCCAGTGATAAGCAAGGTCATTTAGAAAATATGTGTTTGTTCCATCTGATCTTTTTAAGACCCTCTCTTTGTCTTTTTCATCTCCTGTTTTAAGCCATAAAGCACCATTTTTTTGCTCAACAGCCCCTTTTTCTTTAAGAATTTCAAGTACCTTTTCTGGAAGTTTTTCTTCATAAAGTTCAGATTCGTAAAACCATCTATCAAATTTAACACCAAATCTTTCAAGATCCTCTTTCTGTTGTTTTACTATTAAATCTATTGCAAATTTTGAGAATTTTTCTACATCATTATTTGCAGCCCAGTTTTTTGCTTGAGGTGGAAGAAGTAAGGCTATTTCTATGAGATATTCTCCATGATAACCATCCTCTGGTGGCTCTTTCCCTAAATACCTTGAAAGCAGTGACTCTCCAAGAAGTCTTACTTGTCTGCCACAATCATTTACATAGTATTCCTTGCTGACAGAGTATCCAAGCTCTGAAAATATCTTAGCAAGAGAATCACCAAGAGCAGCGCCGCTTGCTGATGCAAGATGAAGTGGCCCTGTTGGGTTTGCAGATACAAACTCTATATTTATTTTTTCTTTAGAGTTTTCTTCTTTAAAGAATGGTTTTTCACAGCTCAAGATCTTTTTTATGTGTCTTATATATATATCTAAGGGAAATTCTATATTTACAAAACCTGAAATGAACTCTGCATTAAACCCATTTGACTTGAGTATCTCAATAAGTTTTTTTGCAATCTCATCTGGTTTTTTTGATAACCTTTTTGCGCATATCATTGCAAAATTTGTGGCAGCATCATATTTTACATAAGACGGTGGGGGGACAATTGTAAATAACTCTGCCAGCAAGCCAAATTCCTTTTTGATAATCTCTCTTATTTCAGACTGGATAATTGATGGTCTCATTTTTTACTTTTTGTTTTGATCCTTTTTTTGGGCTTCCACGAAATAACTTTTGAGTCAAAGTATATTCTATCTATAGCATAAAAATCTCTTGAGCTACTGTCCATTATATGAATAACAATACCACCATAGTCAAGAACCTTCCATTGTTTTGATTCTATGCCATCTCTATGAATTAGATATTCATTAAACTCTCTTTTAAATTTTTTTACTATCTCCTCTTCTATTGCATTAATGTGTGGTTCTGATAATGCCGTTGTTATAATAGCGTAGAAAAAAAGTCCAGTTTTAGATTCTACATCAAAGATAACAATGTTTTCACCCTTTTTAGAGTTTATTATCCTTGCTGCTTCAATCGCAAGTTTTCTATAGTATCTTTTATCTTTCATAATTCGCCTTTCTTCCTTTTAAGCCTTTCTATTAAGATCATCTCTTTATTTCTTGCAGTTCC
The DNA here is from genome assembly GCA_049972095.1 of Elusimicrobiales bacterium. GTDB lineage: Bacteria > Elusimicrobiota > Elusimicrobia > Elusimicrobiales > UBA9959 > JANZZP01. The sequence goes on along the minus strand of JBMFKQ010000033.1, from coordinate 10,263 downwards.
TTTGAGTCCAGCAGATACTATATAAGATATTGTATTAAATATTGTTGTGTAATCATTGATCTGGTGTTGTGAGATTTCTCTGTGAAATATGAATACCGCAGCTGCTTGAGTATTTTTATCATCCTTTATTATAGCTATGTATCTTTGCCTGTCTAACCATCTCGATGAATTTGTGGTTTTGATATCAAGCTCAAAATCTTTGGATCTATCAAGCTCAAATATCTTTTCAAATTCTTCATTAAATATGTTATAGTAATAAACCTCTACCTCACATTCTGAAAAATACATTTTTATCTCATTGAATATGTTTTTCAGAAACTCTTTTTCGTCAGTATAGCTTTCAGATAAATACTTTGATATATCATAGAGAAGTGTCAGTTCCTTTGATGTGTGTGCAAGCCTTAATGCAAGTGTTTTTGATATATTAAAGAGGATTTCGATTGCTCGTGTAGGGTTCTTTTCAAGGATTTTATTAAAGTTTTCCTTTGAAAGCTCAGCAACTTTGCACTGTGTTTTTGCTCTTGCCCTTGCTGTTCTCTTAAGGTCCTCAAAAAGGGCTATTTCACCTATAAAAGAAGGAGCTTGAATATATGCAAGCTCCTTGAACTCACTATAGCTTTCGTTTATTGATTTTTCAACTGTAACAGTTCCATCCAGTATAAAAAAAATTGAATGTGAGTCATCCCCCTCATTGAATATTATTTCACCTTCCTGTATTTTTTTTAGTTCTATAAGTTTGCTTAGTTCTTCGTCTGAGAGAATTTTTTCAATTATACTTTTCATTGAATCTGTCCTCCTGCGTAGAGAAATTTCTTGAAGTTTTCTTTATCAGTTGTTCTTGAAATGGCTTCTTCCATATCAACTATGTTATTTTTAACAAGAAGCGCAAGGGATTTGTCCATAGATATCATAGAGAATTTTGCACCTGTTTCTATTGCACTGTATATCAGATGAGTTTTACCTTCTCTTATTAGATTTGATATTGCAGATGTCATAAACATAACCTCTCTTGCTGCAACAAGCCCTTTACCGTCTTTTCTTGGGAGAAGTATCTGGGATATAACACATTTCAGAGATGATGCAAGCTGTATTCTTATCTGTTGTTGTTGATGAGGTGGGAAAACATCGATTATTCTGTCAATTGTTGTTGCTGCGTCCTGAGTATGAAGTGTTGCAAAGGTAAGATGCCCTGTTTCCGCGGAAGTAAGTGTTAGTTGAATTGTCTCAAGATCTCTCATCTCACCAACAAGAATAACATCAGGATCTTCTCTTAATGCAGATCTTAAAGCGTTTGCAAAAGATCTTGTATGCTGACCAACTTCTCTCTGTCTTATTATTGAGTTTTTGCTTTCGTAAACAAATTCTATGGGATCCTCTATAGTTATTATGTTAAGTTTGTGTTTCTCATTTATTATGTTTATAAGCGAGGCAAGTGTGGTTGATTTTCCTGAACCAGTTGGTCCTGTTACAAGAATAAGCCCTTTTGGCTGATCAACAAGTGAGATAATCTCATCTGAAAGCCCTATCTCTTTATGTGTTGGAATTCTTGATGGTATTATTCTTGCTACTGCCTCAATCCCGTTTTTAGTCATAAAAACATTAAGTCTGAATCTTGCAAGCCCTTTTATTGCAAATGAGCAATCAAGTTCAAGGTTTTCTTCAAATCTTGCTTTTTGTGAATCTGAAAGCAAGCCGTAAATTAAAGCCTTTGCCTGTTCTGGTAAAAGGATTATGTTTTCAATTATTGGAATCATCTCACCTTTTAACCTCATATAAGGGGGTTTCCCTGGTATTATGTGTATATCGCTTGCTCCTTTTTCTATGGCTGATGTAAATATTTTCATCACCTCCATTTTGCCTCCATAAAATCACTTCCTATGTATATTTCCATATCATATATGATTTTTGGGTTTATTGTTATTGATATATCTGATTTTTGATTAAGTATCTTTATTGTTTTTCTGGCAAGTTCAAGGCTCTGTTCAGATTTTATTACAATATATGTGTTTCCCTCTTTTGTCTTTGCTTTTTTGTAATCAATGATGTCTATTCCAGCTAAGCGCAGTGTATTTATAATTGATGATGAGATCTTCATTTTTGATGGGTGAAATAAAAGAAGAGCAATTGGTGATTTTAATGATTTGGAATCATCACAAGACTGGTTTGAAAAAGACATTTTAACATAAAGTATATTATCTTTATTTGTTTTCATAAGCTCAATAGCAAGATTTATTCTGTCATAAAGGCTTAGATTTGAATGTGAGTTTAAGATGATTGAGAAATATCTGAAGAGGTTTTTAGGATTGATTTTCCAGTTTTTGATAGCCTCTATCATTTTTTCAAAAACATCTCTGTTCATCTCAAAATAAAAAACTTCGCTTGGATCTTCTTTTACAGCAGCTTTTTCAAGCATTTCTGATGCATAAGATATCTTGCTCCCCTTTTCTGGGATATCTGAGTTTATTTCTTTTATAATTATATTTCTCGGCTGTGTTTGGATTTCAAGAAGTAGTGGGCGTGGTGTAAAGAATGTTATATAAATATTATTGTCCTTTATAATTCTTGAAGTAAGCGGCATATTTAATGTTATTAGTGATGATAGTACAATAATAATCACGAAAAGATAAAATAATGTTTTAAGACTAATTCTCATAAATAAATCCTTTTTTCTTCTTTACATATTTTAACTTTATCTTCTTTGCTTTTTCAAATGCTTTTTTTATGTTTTTAAATGCCTCTTTTCTTATTTCTGAAGCTTCTTTGAAGTCTCTATCTGGTGAGGCTATGTCGCTTACATAAACTATCATATCAAGAAGGGACATCTTTCTACTGCCGGTTGCATGTTTTGATATGCTTGAAAGGATATCCTTATCATGGATTTTGAACTTATCTCTAACTATTGCCACAGAAGCCCATTGGTGAATTATCTGGGGGGCATGTTTTATTATATCATCAAATCTTTTTATTTTCATTTTGCTTTTTATGGCAAGTTTTATCTGAGTTTCGATATCAAGGTCTTTTGCACAATCATGAAAAAGGGCTGCAAGAAAGGCTTTTTTTGTATCGGCACCATAAATCCATGCAAGTTTTGTTGATAGCTTGATTGTTTGCATTGTATGGTTCCATCTTGATGGAGTCATCAGTTTTTTTACAGTGTTTAAAAGTTTTTTTATTCTAAGTTTTTTTTCAATGTATGCTTTTGTTTGTGGAGCTAAATTTTTTAGATTGCCTAAAAAAATCTCATCTCTTATCTGTGTTGATGATAGATTTGTGAATCTTTCTTTAATTTTAAGAATTTTAAGTTTTTGATAAGCACTTTTTTTAAGAGGATATCCATCTCTTTCTGCAACAACAAATGTTAGGTTTTTAATTAAATAATCACTTCTTTTCCATTCATTTATCTTTTCTATATTATCTGATCCTATTAGGAAGTATATATTGCAATTTGGATATTTTCTCTTAAGGTGATTTATAAGCATCCATGTATATGTTTTTCTCTTTCTCTTATATTCAAAGTCTGATATTGTAAAATTAAGGCGCATTTTTTTTAATAGATTTCTAAGCATGGATTTTCTATCAGTGTAGCTGAAAAGATGATTTTTTTTAAAAGGCGATATATATGTTGGAACAACTATTATTTTGTTTGGTTTAACAAGTTCTATTGCTTTTTTGAGCATCCTGATATGAATTGGATGGGGTGGATCAAAACTTCCGCCAAACACAAGTACCTTTCTGTAATGCATAATAAAATTGTATAATTTATCTTGAATATTATGAACAGAAAAAATGCTCTTATCTTTATAGTTATGTCACCTGCTATGGAAACTGTTGATTATGAGATAAAAAAAAGCTTTGGCATTGAAAGGGCAGTTAATATAACAAGGGATGTAACAATAAAAACATACTCTAACATAAAGTCAGATTCTGATTATATGATGATGATATCATACTTTTTTACAAAAAAGTTCCCTGATCTTAGATGGCTTGATCCCTATGAGCCGGGGTATCTTGATGTTTCAAATTTATCTTATGGTAATGCTCTTATAAAGTCAATTGAGTATGCTTTCAAGACCGGGGCTGATAAGGCAGTGTGGGTTAACTCACTCTGCCCCTTTGTTGATAAAAATGATGTTATTAATGCCTTTTCAAATATAGGTGAAAAACAGGTGGTGCTTGGCCATGCTGCAAATGGTGGGCTTTATATGGCAGGGGTTAGCCCTCATACATATACTGTTCTCAGTGTAAACTCTGTTGTAAGTGATTTGTCATTTGATGAAACTGTTGAGAGAATAAGAAGGAATAAATTTGTTGTTTTTGAATTAGAACCGCGCTTCATTATAAAGGATGACGATTCTTTAAAAAAATGGGTTGAAAGTCCTGATTTCACTATAAAATCATCCTCATCAGAATCAAAAGCTCGTAAAAAACATAAAGAGACTCAAAATCCCGAGACTCATCAGGAAAATCAACCACCCCAAAACAGTGGTGTTTAAAAAAGGGGGTTTGTATGAATATGCCTCTTGAAAAGGTTATTAAAATGCTTGATGGATATTATACTCACATAGTTGCTGTTAGTTCAATAGAAAATCTCACAAGATTTGGAGATAATGAAATATCACAGAATGTTTCAAGAAAAGATGAGTATATGGATGTAAGAGTGGTTGATGATAAAAAGGCTGTTAGATTTATTATTTCAAAGTTTGATAATGAAAGTATAAAAAACTCCATTGAGAAGGCTAAAGAAAAGCTAAAATATTCAAGATCTCTTGAATTCGTCCCATATCCAACACAATCCAATGTTAGAATAAACTCAACAAGGTATTTTGATAAAAGGGCTACTCAGATAACTCCCGTAGATAGAGCAAAGAGAATAAAAAATATGATGAGGTTTTGTAAAAAAACCCTAAGGCTTTCATACGGTATAATAAGTGATACTGTTTGTCAGACTGTTATTGCTGATAGTAACGGACTTTGTCAGAAGAATATCTCAACATCTGTATCTTATGAAATTACTGTCAACAAAAATAAGAGCTATGGAAAGGCTACTGCGTATTCATGGAAGGATGATATAGATTATGAAAGAATAAATGAAAGGGCTATTAAAAAATCTGATATGTCATCAAAAACTCTGGATATAAAACCCGATAGATACACCGTTATACTTGAACCTATGGCATGTGTTGAGCTTTTTGGGTTTATGGGTTACCTTGGTTTTAATGCCCTTGCGTATTATGAAAACAGAAGTTTCCTTTCACAGAATATTGGAAAGAAAATTTTCAGTGATATGCTAACCATAACAGAAGACCCTCTTGATTTTCCCCTTTCTGTTATGCCTTTTGATTTTGAGGGATATCCAAGGAAAAGGGTTGTTCTTGTAGAAAATGGTGTTGCAAAAAATCTTGTGACAGACAAAAAGACATCTCATCTTACTGGTTTTGAATATACAGGGCATTCTCTTTTTGAACCAAACGCTTTTGGCGCTATCCCTGTGGCTATTGTGGTTGAAGGAGGGAAAAAGAGTTTTGATGAAATAATAAAAGAAACTGATTATGGAATAATTGTAAGCGAGTTGCACTATGTTAATCCTCTTAAACCAAAAACACTTGAGCTAACAGGTATGACAAGAAATGGAACATTTCTTGTTAAGGATGGAAAGATTGTAGGTGCTGTTAAAAATATGAGATTTACACAGAGCATTGTTGAGGCTATGAATAACATTGAAGATATTTCACTTGAAAGGGAGGCTTATGAGTTCTGGTATGGTGGTGTATATACTCCAGCCTTGAAGATCTCTGATTTTAACTTCTCTTCTTCAACTGAGTTTTAAGGGGGAAAAATGAAGGGATTTTTAAGAAGGGCAGTTGAGATAATGAAAACAAGGAATGTTAGTTTTGGTGATATAAGAATAATAGAGGAGAGAAATCAAAACATAGGTGTTAGAAACAGAGAGGTAGTAACACTTCAAGATGATATTACACTTGGCTTTGGTGTAAGGGTTCTTTATAATGGAGGCTGGGGTTTTGCATCAAGCAATGATCTTTCAATGAAAGAGGTTGAGAGTGTTGTAAAAAATGCTATTGAGATAGCAAAGGCTTCATCGCTTGTAAGAAATTCAAAGGTTAAACTTGCTCCTGAGCCTGCATATCATGATGTATGGAAAACACCGCTTCTTAAAGATCCATTTTCTATAAGCCTTGAGGACAAAATAAACATGCTTTATTCTATCAACGATATCCTTCTTAAGAATAATAAAATTAAGATAGCTTCATCAAAGATGAGTTTTGTTAAGACTCATAAATATTATGCTTCAACGGACGGCTCTGAAATAGAGCAGATCCTTTACTACACAGGTGCTGGATACTCCGCAACAGCTGTTGAAGGAAATGAGGTTCAGACAAGATCCTATCCTGGAGGGCATGCTTTTATGCTTTCTATGGGATGGGAGTTTGTTGATGATCTTAAGCTTTTGGATAATGCTGAAAGGGTGAGGGAAGAAGCGGTTGCACTTTTAACTGCAGATAACTGCCCTGATGATACGATGGATCTTATAATATATGGGGATCAACTTGCTCTACAGATTCATGAATCAACAGGACATGCATCAGAGCTTGATAGGGTTTTAGGTTATGAAGAGTCTTATGCTGGTTCAAGTTTCTTGACAACCGATAAGCTTGGCAAATTTAGATATGGTAGTGATATAGTAAATCTTGTTGCAGACACAACATTACCAGGTGGGCTTGCAACCTGTGGTTATGATGATGATGGAGTTAGAGCACAAAGATGGCATATAATTAAAAATGGTATTTTGACAGGTTATATGACAAATAGAGAATTTGCTCATACTATAGCTCATAAAAGAAGTTTAGGTGCAAACAGGGCTGATTCCTACAGAAGCATACCTATAATAAGAATAACAAATCTAAGCCTTATGCCTGGTGATTGGGAGTATGAGGATATAATAAGAAGCACAAAAAAGGGCATAATAATGGAGAATAATAAATCCTGGAGCATAGATCAAAAAAGGTTAAACTTTCAGTTTGGTTGTGAGATTGGCTGGTTAGTTGAGAATGGAAAGATAACAAGGATGGTTAAAAATCCAGTTTATCAAGGTATAACCCCAAAATTCTGGTCAAGCTGTGATGCCATAGCAAATGAGAAATACTGGAAGCTCTATGGCGTTTCAAATTGTGGTAAAGGGCAACCTTCACAGATATTTAGAATGAGCCATGCTTCAAGCCCTGCGAGATTTAAAAAGGTTAGAGTTTTTTCAAGATAAAGCTAATAAAGATAAAAGAATTATGCAATCTCTTTAGAGGGTTTGATGAAAAAGGTTTCATATCCAGCTATATTTGTTTGCTTTGCACTTATTATGTTTATAAGTTGGGGATTGGTTTATGATGTTTATACTAACACTAAAAAGGATAATGATAAAAAGAGTGAGAAAGATAAGTCAGAAAAGGAAGTTTTTTTAAAAGAGGCAATGTTTTATGAAAAACTTGATGACAAAAAAGTAAAATGCGGTTTGTGCCCAAGGGGTTGTATCCTTAGTGATGGTGCTGTTGGATTTTGTAGGGTGAGACAGAATATTGGTGGTGTTCTCTATACCTTGAATTATGGGAAGGTCGTTGCAGCCAATGTAGATCCAATTGAGAAAAAACCTTTTTTTCATTTTCTTCCTGGTACAAAATCATTTTCTATTGCATGTGCAGGTTGTAATATGCGATGCAGGTATTGTCAGAATTGGGAGATATCTCAAAGGGGTGTTGAGGAGTCTGATGAATATATAGAGCCTTCAAAGATAGTTGAGCTTGCATTGAAAACTGGTTCAAGATCAATAGCTTATACATACTCTGAGCCATTTGTTTTTTATGAGTATATGATTGACATAGCAAAGATTGCAAAGGAAAGAGGGATAAAGAATATAGTTGTGACCGGTGGGTTTATAAATAAAAAGCCGCTTGAAGAACTTTTAAGATATATTGATGCTGTTAAAGTTGATTTAAAAGGATTTAATGAAGAGTTTTATAGAAAATATACATCTGGTGATCTTAAAGCTATATTAGAAACTATAAAGGTTATAAAAAAATCAGGCAGACACCTTGAGATAGTAAATTTAGTAATTCCAGGTGTTAATGATAGCGATGATGATATAAAAAGGCTTTCTCTATGGATTAAAGAGAATCTTGGTGCAGATGTGCCGCTTCATTTTACAAGATTCTATCCAAATTACAAGATGATGGACACCCCTCCAACACCAAAAGAAACTCTTGTTAAGGCAAGGAAGATAGCAATGGACATTGGCTTGAGATATGTTTACACAGGAAATATTTATAATCCTGATGGTGAGAATACTTATTGTCCTGATGGAAGCATTGCTATTGAAAGGAGAGGTTTTTTTGTTATAAAAAACAACTTAAAAGATGGTAGATGCCCTGATGGAACATATCTGCCTGGCGTGTGGAAGTAATAAAATAAGTTTCTGTTAGGAGGAGTTATGAAGTTTAGATTTAAAAGGATAATTGATTTTCCAAAGCCAAAGGCTAAATATAGATTGATAACTGATAGGTATGTAGAAAAATTTAATGTTGGAGGTAGGAGGTTTGTTAAGGTTGAGCCAAAGGCACTTGAAATCTTAGCAGAAACTGCATTTAGAGACATAGAGTTTTTATACCGTGAAAGACATCTAAAGCAAATAGCATCTATACTTGAAGATCCACAGGCATCTGATAATGACAAATACATAGCATATCTTTTTTTAGAGAATGCTATTATATCAAGGAATTTTGAACTTCCACTCTGTCAGGATACAGGCACAGCTACAGTTATAGCCAAAAAGGGAGATATGGTTTTTACTGGTGTGGATGATGAAAGATACATTTCAAAGGGGATATTTGAGGCATTTCAAAAAGAAAACTTAAGGTATTCTCAAACCATTCCACTAAATATGTATGATGAAAAAAACAGTGGCACAAATCTTCCAGCTCAGATTGAGATATACTCAACTCAAGGAGATGAATATGAGTTTTTGTTTATAGCAAAGGGTGGGGGATCTGCAAACAAGACATTTCTTTATCAAGAAACTGCAGCCATTCTAACGCCACAAAAACTGAAATCTTTTCTTGTTGAAAAGATGAGGATAATTGGAACGGCGGCTTGTCCACCATATCATTTAGTTTTTGTAATAGGTGGGACGAGTGCTGATTATGTTTTAAAAACAGTAAAACTTGCATCAACTGGATATCTTGATGGACTTCCTACAAAACCAGATGATGAATCTTATGGTTTTAGAGATTTAGATATGGAAGAATATCTTCTTGATGAGGCATATAAACTTGGCTTGGGTGCGCAGTTTGGTGGGAAGTATTTTGCTCTTGATGTTAGGGTTATAAGGCTTCCAAGACACGGTGCAAGCTGTCCCATTGGAGTTGGAGTTTCTTGTATGGCTCACAGACAGGCTATTGGTAAGATAGATGAAAAAGGGGTGTGGCTTGAAGAGCTTTGTATGGAGCCTGAGAGATTTATGAAGGATGAATGGCGCCAAAAATATGGCAGTAGAAATGGTGTTATAATTGACCTCAATAAGCCAATGAGTGATATACTTAAGGAGCTTTCAAAGTATCCTGTTGGAACAAGGCTTCTTTTAAATGGAAGGATTGTTGTTGCAAGGGATCTTGCTCATAAAAGGTTTAAGGAGATGATTGATGCAGGGAAAAAACTTCCAGATTATCTTTTAAAGTATCCAATTTACTATGCAGGGCCTGCAAAAAAACCTTATAATAAACCATCAGGTTCAATGGGACCAACCACTGCAGGAAGGATGGATTCATATGTCGAGCTTCTTCAGTCAAAGGGGGCTTCGCTGATAATGATTGCAAAAGGAAATAGAAGCCAGGCTGTAACTGACTCCTGTAAGAAATATGGTGGCTTTTATTTAGGCTCACCTGGTGGCCCAGCAGCATATTTAGCTGAGAAGTGTATAAAAAAGGTTGATGTTGTTGATTTTGCTGATCTTGGTATGGAGGCGGTTTGGATGATAGAGGTTAGTGATTTTCCTGCTTTTATAATAGTAGATGACAAGGGAAATGATCTTTATGTAGGTGGCAGGTAATAGCTAAAATGTGAGAGGTGGGAAGTAAAAATAAATTTTTGGATTTTGAAATCTAATTTTTTAGACTGAAGTTTTTTAGTTTTTTTCATCATTTTTTCATGATTTTTTGGGAAAATTTGTGTATAATATACAAGAAAGAGTAATAAAAAGTGATG
>JBMFKQ010000032.1:0-16899 GCA_049972095.1 Elusimicrobiales bacterium | reverse complement strand
CGATGATGTTTTATGGTTTAAATAAATCAAGTTACAGCACCACTTGATGCATCAGAAACAATCATTGCATAATTAGAGAGGGTTCTAAATTATCAGCATTACTTTATTTCACCAACACTAACTACTTTTTCAGTAGCCAGATGGTTTTGCTAACACTGTTTTGACAGAATATAATGCTTCCGGCCAATACTATATTTGATTTGAAAGAAGTATGATTTTGTGTAAAATTTGTATAATTTTAAAAAGCCTAAATAAGACTGGAGGTTTTTTAATGAGAGGTATTATTGCAGGTGGAGGAACAGGAGGGCATTTTTATCCTGCCTTTGCTGTTGCAAAGGAATTTACTAAAGGAAAAAATGAGATTGTATTTGCAGTCAAAAAGGATGATATATCATTGAATGCTCTTATAAAACAGGATATTCCTTTTGTTGAGATAGATATGGTTTCATTTCCAAGAACTATAAATCCATTAAAATATGTAAGATTTTTGTTTAAACTGACAAAATCAGTTATTTTTGCAAATAGGATAATATATGATTTTGAACCTGATTTTATCTTTTCTACAGGAAGCTATATTGCCTTTCCCTTTATAATCCCTGCATATCTTAGAAAGATACCAATATATATCCATGAGTCAAATAGAATTTTCGGTATCGGAAATTATATATCTGGTTTTTTCGCAAAGAAAATATTTCTTGGTCTTCCAGTTAAAAAAAATCCTTTTGAGAAAAAATCATTACTAACCGCTACACCAATAAGAGAAATATTTTCAGAAAGTATTTCAAAAGATGATTTAAAGAAAAGGTTTAATATACCTTCTCAAAATAGGGTTATAACTTTTTTTGGAGGAAGTCAGGGTGCAAAAAGGATAAATGAGGCAGCCTACTACTTTGTGCTTGATAATCTAACACATAAAATAAATAACATAACAGTAATCCATATAACTGGAAAGAAAAATTATGATGAGATGAAAAGTCTATATGAAACAGCAGGATTAAAACAAAATCTTATACTCTATGATTATTATGAGAATATGAATGAGATATATGCAATGTCAGACATTGTTGTATCAAGAGCAGGCTCATCAACAATATCAGAACTAATACAAACAAAAACCCCTGCTATACTTATACCTCTTCCATCATCAGCTGCAAATCATCAATATGAAAACGCAATTTTCCTTTTTGAAAACAGATGTGCAGTTATAGTAAAAGATGATGAATGGCTTATAACAAACATAATTAAAAATATAAGGTTTTTACTTGAATCAAATCGCCTTGAGATTATGAGAAGATCTTATAATTCCATCGATATACCATCACCAGTTAATTCAACACAAAAAATAGTTAAAGAGATAATAAAAGACATTAATATTTAAAATTCAATATCTAACATTGAAAATCCTCTCACCTTTCACTTTTTATATAATATTTTTATGATAACGCTTAACTCAAACAAGATAAAAAATCCAGGAAGTGTTAAGGGGTTGTTGAAAAAATACAGCTTTTCTGAAAATGTATGTGTGATAATCAATGGAAAGATTGTGAGTAAAAAAGAATGGGATAAGAAAAAAATAAAGGATGGGGATAATGTTGAGATAGTTGGGTTTGTGGGAGGAGGATAAAGTAAGAAAGGTTAGGGTTGAGAGAAAAAATTTAAGAATGAGGAGAGAGGAAAATACTGATTTTTTTGAAGTAGGGGGGAGAAAACTCAACTCAAGACTTTTTATTGGAACGGGGAAACTTCCAAGCTATAAAATCATACCAGAAATCATTAAACAAACTGGGGTTGAAGTTCTTACTGTTGCAGTTAGAAGAATTAATCCTGATGCTAAATATGAAAACATTATGGATTTTATACCGAAAAAAACTATTATAATGATAAATACATCAGGCTCAAGAAATGCAAAAGAGGCAGTAAAAATTGCAGAGATCGGTGCTGAGATAACTCAAACTAACTGGATAAAGATTGAAATAGAGGCAGATAACAAATATCTTGCACCAGATAACTATGAAACAATCAAAGCAACAAAAGAACTTGTTAAAAAAGGTTTTAAAGTCTTTCCCTATATAAGTCCAGATCTTATAACTGCCAAAAAATTAGAAGACGCAGGAGCAAGCGCTGTGATGCCACTTGGCTCATTTATAGGAACAAATAAGGGTATTGTAGCTGAGGAGCTTATAAAGGCAATAATAAACGAGGTTAAAATCCCGGTAATAATAGATGCTGGCATTGGAAGACCTTCTCACGCAGCAAAGGCAATGGAGATGGGTTCAGATGCTGTTCTTGTAAACACAGCAATTGCTATTGCAAAAGATCCAGTAATGATGGCTTATGCTATTGCAAAAGCAGTTGAAGCTGGAAGGATTGCTTATTTGAAGGGAATACTTGCGGAAAAAGAGTTTGCTGAGGCAACATCCCCTTTAAAAAACTTCCTTAACTCAATAAGATGAAAAAAAACAAAACCTTTTATAATGAAATAGAAAAACTTGAGGAGATATTCTATGGAAAAATCCAAGCCAAAAAGAAATGGTTGAATAATCTTGTTGAATATCTTAACTCACAAAAGATTAACCTTCATCAGATTGCAGTTGAGGCTAAAAGAATAACTGAAAATTTTTTTGGTAAAACCATACTTATATACGCACCACTTTACATATCAAATTACTGCGTAAATGGATGTCTTTACTGTGGTTTTTCAGCTCTAAATAAAATAAAAAGGTGTAAGTTAACAGAGAAAGATATTGAGATGGAGTTAAAATTCCTTAAAGAAAAGGGATTTGACACAGTTCTAATTCTTACAGGAGAAGACAGAATTAACTCACCATTTGAATATATCAGAAGTGCTGTAAGGATTGCCTCAAAATATTTTTCAGAGGTTCTTATAGAAGTATATCCCCTTGATGAAAGTGAATACAAAAAACTTGTTAAAGATGGGATTGTGGGTGTTACGCTTTACCAGGAAACTTATGATAAAGAGCTTTATAAGAAGCTTCACCCCTTTGGCCCTAAAAAGGATTATAGTTGGAGACTTAGTGCTATAGAAAGAGCCCTAAACGCAGGAATTAAAGAGGTAAGTATAGGAGCCTTGCTTGGGCTAAATGAGAATTGGAGATACGATGTTTTTATGAGCATTGCGCATGCTGATTATCTTCAGACAGAATACCCTGATGCTGAAATAAACTTATCTTTTCCAAGGATAAGAAAGTCAGTTGCAAGAAATGAATGTTTTAGTGTATCTGACAGAGATTTTGTAAAAAGTATAATACTTTCAAGGATTTTCCTACCTCGAGTTGGGATAAACATCACCACAAGAGAAGATGTGTTTATGAGAGATAATCTTATAGGTCTGGGAATGACAAGGATGAGTGCTGAGTCAAAGACAACTGTTGGAGGATATTACAAAAAAGATGGTAATGAGGTTCAATTTGAGGTTTCTGATACAAGAAGTCTTGATGATATATTAAGGGTTTTAAAAAATAAAGGATATAGAGCAGAGTTTACTAACTGGGTAAAAACAAAATAATATGAATAGCATAAATGATATTTTCAAAATCTATTACACACCACAACAACTTAAAAAACTAAAAAAGGCAAGGATAATGATTATTGGCTGCGGAGGGCTTGGCTCAAACATAGCAAATATGCTTATAAGAAGTGCTTTTATAAACATAATGCTTGTTGATTATGATAAGGTTGAGCTTAAAAATCTCAATAGACAACAGTTTTATCACCAAGATATTGGAGAAGCAAAAGCAGAAGTACTAAAAAAAAGACTTCTTAACATAAATCCATATGCAAAAATAGAAACAGTTATTGATATTATTGATGAAAAAAAACTTAAAAAGCTTATAAAAAAATTTAAACCTGATATTATTGTTGAGGCTGTAGACAAAGCAGGGTTTAAAAAAGTCATATTTGAAACATCACTAAAGCTTAATAAAACAATAATCTCAGCAAGTGGGGTTGCTGGATATGGTGATGTTGAAAAGATAAAGGTTATAAGAAAGGAAAAATATACAATAATAGGGGATCTGATTTCTGAATGCAAATGCTGTGATATATCTCATAAAGACAAAAATATAAAAAACAAATGCCTTATGCCACTTGCACCAAAGGTAACAGCAGTTGCTGCAATGCAAGCAGATGAGGTGATAAGAAGGATATTGAAAGGAACTCAATAGATATCTATTAAATTTAGAAATTTGAATAAAAAAATGGAGGTTAAATGAATAAAAAGGAAAAGATGAGAGTTTTTGAAGACTATTCAATATATGGGATAACTGATACAAAGTTTTCAAAGATATCACCAATTGAGCAGGCACAGATGATGGCTTTGGGTGGAGTAAAAATAATCCAGTATAGAGAAAAGTATGCTGATTTTCTAACAAAATATAAGACGGCACTTGAGATAAGAAGAATAACCCAAAAATATGGGGTGATCTTCATAGTAAATGACCATCCAGATCTTGCTCTTATGGTTAAAGCGGATGGCGTTCATTTAGGTCAAAATGATTATCCTGTTGATAAAGTGAGAAAACTTCTTGGTAAGGACATAATAATAGGTATTTCAACTCATTCACCTCATCAGTATCTAAAAGCAGTTAAAGATGGTGCTGATTATGCAGGGGTTGGACCACTTTTTGAAACTCATACAAAAGATGATGTAGTATCCGCGGTTGGACTTGATTACCTAAGATGGGTTGTTAAAAACAAAAAGATACCATTTGTTGCAATAGGTGGTATAAAACTTCATAACATTGATGAGGTTATAAAAGAAAAAGCAAAATGTATTTGTCTTGTAACAGAGATAACAACTGCAAAAGATATAGAATCAAGAATAAAAGAAATAATAGCTCACTTTCCAAAAGATGAAAAAATATAAAGAATAAAGTTTTACAAAAATCATTTTCATCTAAAATTTTTATATAATTTGTTAGATGGAAAGATCTAAATCAACCATTTTTATATTTGGCTCAATACTTATGTTTTCGCTTTCAACCCTTATGTGTTTTTGGGAGATAAATCCATTTTATAGATTTTATTACATATTTGCTTGGTATTCATATATAATCTTTGTAGATGGCATTATTTTTTCAATCAAAGCAGAATCTTTAATATTGTCGCGACCCAAAGAATTTCTACATATACTTGTTCTTTCTATTGGATGGTGGTTCTTCTTTGAGATTGCAAACATTTCACTTAAAAACTGGAACTACATAATGCTCCCTTATGATAAAACTGAAAGATATTTAGGCTATATCCTTTCTTATGCAACAGTTCTTCCCGCTATATTTGAAACAGCAGAGCTAATTGAAACCATTGGTATTTTTAAAAATGCAGGGATAAAAAAAATAAATCTTTCTCTCAAAGATACTACTACATTTATCTCTGTGGGTTTTCTTATGTTTGTTTTATCTATTACAATTCCATCAGTTTTTTTCCCTTTTATATGGGTTTCTCTTATCGGAGTTTTCGATCCACTAAACTGGAAAATGCAAGAGAATTCTTTCTTAGATGATATAAACAAGGGAGATGGCGAAAGAATATATACACTTTTTATAGCAGGTATTGTATGCGGCTTTATGTGGGAGATGTTTAATTATAAAGCAGGGGCAAAATGGACATATACACTTGCTTATTTAAACTCTCCAAAACTTTTTGAAATGCCTCTTGCAGGATATTTAGGATTTGGTTTTTTTGCTATGGAATGCTATTCCTTCTACATATTCATAAACAACATCAGAAGAAAATACAAGAAATACTATTATCCACTATTGTTTATCTCTGTTGCAAGTCTATCATTAACATCTATAATACTCATAGACAAATACACAGTTAAATCCTTTGTGCTGATGTAAAAAATCATCTATTATAGGTCTTTGGTCCTATTTGAAAATAAGACTAAAGACTATTGATATTTGTCAAATCAGATTTAAAATATTAACAGAAAGAGGTGCTTATGATAAAAAAGTTTTCTCTTATTCTTATAACCGCCATAATATCAGCAGTAGTAAGTAATCTTCATACCGCCGGCAGAGTTATATACGGTGATGATAATAGAATAGACTACTATAGAATGAGCCAGAACATAAAATCGCTTGCAGACTCAGTCGTCTCACTTTGGGATGCTACATCTATCAGTTTTGATACTTCAAATAATAAATACCGGCTCAAAACCATAAATTACGGTGAGAGATTAAACCTTTGCAAAGACGAGCCGTTTAGAAATCAACCAATAGGTGCATTTTGCTCAGGAGCGCTTATCAGCGAAGATGTAGTAATAACAGCAGGGCACTGCATAAAAAATGAGTCCAAATGCAGTTCAACCTATTTTGTCTTTGGATATGCTGTTAAAAATAGTCAGCAACCAGATACTGCTGTAACTGAGTTTGATCCTTCTGATGTCTACAAGTGTTCAAAGATAATAAAAACACAGGTTGGAGCTGAACCAACAGAAGATAATCCTCATGGTACAGGTCTTGGACCGGACTATGCTATTATCAAGCTTGACAGAAAAGTTACCGGCAAAAAACCTTTAAAGATAAACACATCACAAAAACTCGTTCAGGGTCAGTCGATGTTTGTTATAGGCTATCCCGTGGGGCTTCCTGTAAAGTTTGCAGACGGTGCAATTGTAAGGGACCCCTCTCCTTATGGTTACTTTGTAGCAAACCTTGATACCTATGGTGGTAATTCAGGTTCCCCCGTCTTTAATGCAGAAACAAACCTTATAGAAGGAATACTTGTGAGGGGAGAAACAGATTTCGTTCAGACGCCACAGGGCTGCACAATCTCAAATGTTGTTCCAAATGATGGAGGAAGAGGTGAGGATGTAACAAAAATCTCTGTCCTTTACAAATATCTATACGGTATAGTGCCCGAAATAACCAAAGCTACTGAAGAAAGAATAATGAATGTTAACAAAGAGAATGTAAAATTTATTGAAAATCTTGATCTATCAAGATCTGTAAATTTCAGCTTTGACAGATAAAACAACAGATAGTCTGTTAGAAATAAATCCATTAATATCCTTTATCTAAAATTATAAAATATTTAGATAGGAGGGTTTTTAGTAAAAAATAGATTTGTTTTTTAAAAATAGCCTAACAAAAAAATAAAAGTAAGATTAGAGGCTCGTAAGGAAATGGTATCAAAGCAAGAAATGTTTTAAGGAAGATAACTATGATACAGTCTCCAAGAGGTTTTAAGGATATACTTCCACCTCAAAGTGATGTATTCACAGAGATAGAGAAAAAGGCAAGAGAGATATTTAGAATCTTTAATTATTCAGAAATAAGGATTCCAACTCTTGAACACTATGAGCTTTTTATAAAATCAACAGGAGATACAACTGATATAGTTGAGAAGGAGATGTATAAATTTGAAGATGCCTCAGGTAGAATACTTGCTTTAAGGCCTGAAGGAACACCGGGAGTTGTAAGAGCCTATATAAACAACTCAATGCACCTTTCAGGTAAAAAAACAAAGTTTTTTTATATCGGAAATATGTTTAGAGCTGAAAGGCCCCAGGCAGGAAGGTTTAGAGAGTTTGAGCAGATAGGCGTAGAATATATTGGAGATGAGACACCATATGCAGATGCTGAGCTTATTATAATGTTTGATATGCTTATTAAATCAATCGGCATATATGATTACAGAATAGAAATAAATTCGATAGGATGTCATAATTGTAGAAAAAAATACAGAGAAAAACTTATATCATACCTCTCATCAAAAACTCTCTGCGATGATTGTAAAAAAAGGCTTGAAAGAAACGCACTGAGAGTCTTGGATTGTAAAATAGACAGAGAAAAATTTTTAGATATACCAAAAATAGAGCTGTGTGACACCTGTGCACAGCATTACTCAACATTTAAAAAAATACTTGATGAAAATGAGATAAAATATATTGAAAATCATCTTCTTGTAAGAGGACTTGATTATTATACAAAAACAGTCTTTGAATTTAAAACAGAGCTTCTTGGTTCCCAAGACGCGATAGGAGCAGGAGGAAGATATGATAATCTTGTTCAATCAATGGGTGGACCTCATCTTCCTGGAGCAGGATGGGCTATTGGAGTTGAAAGGCTTGTAATGCTTATTGAGAAGAAAGGTTCATCTCTGACAAATAAGAAAGCAAAGGTTTTTATAATATCTCAAAAGGGTTTTGAGGATAAAGCATTTAAAATACTGTGTCTTCTTAGGAAAAACTTAATAATATCAGACCTTGCATCTGTGCTAAAAAGCATGAAGGCTCAGCTAAGAGAAGCTAATTCAAACTCTGCAGATTATGTCATAATAGTTGGTGAAGATGAGATAAAAACTGACCTTTATTCAATTAAAAACCTTAAAAATGGGATTCAAGAGAAAAAAAACTTAAACCAGATAATAAAACTTTTAAAAAACAATGGGGGATAAGTGCTTAGAACACATACATGTGGAGAGTTAGATTTAAAAAATGTTGACGAAGAAGTAGTTCTATGTGGTTGGGTTGATAAAAAAAGAAACCATGGTGGAATACTTTTTGTTGACCTAAGAGATAGATATGGAACTGTCCAGCTTGTTTTCGAGCCATCACAATCCCAATTTTCTGAAGCTGAAGATTTAAAAAATGAATATGTGATAAGAGTTAAAGGAAAGGTAAGAAGAAGACCAAAAGGAAATGAAAACCCAAACAATCCAACAGGTGAAATTGAGGTGGTTGTTAGCCTGTTTGAAATACTTAATATATCAGATGAACCACCATTTCCTGTGACAGATTATGTAAGCGTTAGTGAGGAGACAAGACTTAAATACAGATACATAGATATCAGAAGAAAAATAATGAAAAGAAATCTAATAATGAGAAGTAAAATAGCAAATATAGTAAGAAATTATTTGAATGAATTAGGTTTTATTGAGGTAGAAACTCCAATACTGACAAAATCAACACCTGAGGGTGCAAGAGATTTTCTGATCCCATCAAGGATAAATCCTGGAAAATTCTATGCGCTTCCCCAATCACCTCAGATATTTAAGCAGATCTTAATGGTTGCAGGTCTTGATAGATATTTTCAGCTTGCAAGAAACTTTAGAGATGAGGATCTAAGAAGTGACAGACAACCGGAACACACACAGATAGATATTGAGATGAGCTTTGTCACAGAAAAGGATGTGGCAGAGGTTGTTGAAGGACTTATGAAAAGGATTTTTAATGAGATTGGAGAGAGTATAGAAACTCCATTTCCTGAAATGGAATATGATGATGTTATGGAACTCTATGGCTCGGATAAACCTGATCTTAGATATGAGATAAAATTTCAAAACATAACAGATATCTTTTCAAACTCATCGTTTAAGATATTCAGACAGATTTATGAGTCTGGTGGCATTATAAAAGCAATTAAATCATCTTATAGTTTTTCAAGATCGGAGATTGACAAGCTTACTGAACTTCTTAAATCAAACGGTGCAAATGGAGTTATGTGGTTTAAAATAAAAGAAGGCAGGCTTGAGTCTCCTATATCAAAATTTTTATCAGAAAATGAACAATCATTATTGATATCTAAAACAGCCCTTAAAGAAGGTGAAACAGTTTTTGTGATAGCTGACAGTAGAGAAAACATAAACAAATACTCATCAATACTTAGATTAATACTCACCGAGAAGGAAAAGCCTTGCAAAAAATGGGCTTTTTTATGGGTAAGGCACTTTCCTCTTCTTAAATGGAGAGAGGATGAAAACAGATATGACTCAACTCATAACCCATTTACAGCACCTCTTCCAGGTGAGATATACAAGCTCGATACAAAAAAAGAGCTTGAAAATATAAAATCATGCCAGTATGACCTTGTTTTAAATGGAGTTGAGCTTGGATCAGGTTCTTTGAGAAATCATAGAAAGGATATTCAGATGAAGATATTCAGACTTATGGGCTACAGTGATGATGAGATAACTGAAAAATTTGGTATGCTTGTAAATGCACTTGGTTATGGCGCACCGCCGCATGGTGGCATTGGGATAGGTTTTGATAGACTTGTTGCATTAATACTGGGTTATGATTCAATAAGGGAGGTTATAGCATTTCCAAAAACAACAACTGCACAATGCCCACTTACAGATGCACCATCCTTTGTTTCAAAAAAACAGCTTGATGAGCTTGGAATAGAGATAAAATCAAAGCTAAAATGAACTATCCAAGATGGATAATAGATGAAGTAAAAACAAAAAAATCATCAATAAAAACTGACATTGCCTGTGAAGTAAAAAATGAACTTTTCTCAAACTCACATAATACAATATGCTATGAGGCAAAATGTCCAAATAAAGGAGAGTGTTTTACATCAAGGCATGCAACATTTCTAATACTTGGTGATATATGCACAAGAAACTGCAAGTTCTGCTCTGTTAAAAAGGGAAATCCACAAAAACCAGATCCGGAAGAACCAAAAAGAATAGCAGAAACTGTAAGGAAATGGAGGTTAAGATATGTTGTCTTTACATCACCAGCAAGAGATGATCTTGAGGATAAAGGTTCAGGACATTTTATAAATGTAATAAATGAAATAAAAAAACTCTCTCCACACACCCTAATAGAGCCGCTTATTCCAGATTTTTCTCTAAACATAAACCTGCTTGAAAGGGTTTTATCAGCAAATCCATCAGTTCTTGCACATAACATTGAAACAGTTGAAAGGCTATATCCAGCTATAAGACCAAAAGCATCATACAACGGCTCACTTAAAATACTGAAGGAATCAAAAAGGATAAAACCAGAAATCCCAACAAAATCATCAATAATAATAGGTATGGGGGAGGATATTGACGAGATAAAAAGAACCATAGAGGATCTTAAAAAAAATGAATGTGATATTCTTGTAATAGGTCAGTATCTAAAACCTACTCCACAGAGTTATGATGTTGTAAAATATTACCATCCACAGGAATTTGAAAAATTAAAAGAGTTTGCAATAAGTATTGGCTTTAAAGCTGTTGTCTCACAACCACTTGCAAGAAGCTCCTACAAAGCCTATGATGCATATAAACAGGCAATATCAAAGATGTAAAAATGCCTAAAGATATAACAATCAGATATAATTTCAATTCTCTGACCTATCCTCCTTAATTCATTACACATCTAACCTCTTATGGACTAGACTATCTTTGAAGAGCTGTGTTCCTCAAACTCCAAAAAGATTTTTGTTTCCTTGGGGATTTGAAAGAGGCAAATTACTTTGAGTTTAACGAAAAACTAATTCTGGATCTCTTTCAGGGATCTGTTGCTTGATATAGATTCTAAAAAAACATCTAATTTCTAACAGAAATACCTAAAAAATAGTAATATACCTAAAAATTTAAAATACTTATCAAACATTTGAAATAGTAAAATTTATAGAGAGGAGGTTTTATTCAAATTATATTCAAAACAACACATTGTAATAAGTATTCACTAAACTCACTTGCAAGGGCAATAGAGGATTTTGAAGGAAATATATTTTTTGAAAGAGATATTGGAAAAATTTTAAAGATCATTGATGAAGATAGTATTATAGTTTTTTCATTTATGAATATGAACTCAAAAAAAGAGTTATCCGATGCAAAAAGGATAAAGGAAATTTATCCGCGGTCAAAAATTATAGCCGGCGGAGTTTACTTCACAAAAGAAACGGAAGAGGGTTTAGATCTTTTTGACTCAGTATTTATAGGGGAAGGGGAAGAGACATTTAGAGATTTTTTATATGGTAGAAAAAAGGAAAAAATAATAAAGCCCACAAAAGAAGTGGATATAAATAAATTTGGTTCGGTTTCAGATAAATTCAAAAGATTTGGCTCAATTGAGATATCAAGGGGATGTCATTATAGTTGCTTCTACTGTCAAACACCACAAATCTTTGGAAATAAAATGAGGCATAAAACTGTAGATAAAATCATTGAGGAGGTTGAGATACTTCTTAGAAACAACTTTAGAGACATTAGATTCATAACCCCTGATCTTGCTTCATATGCAAGTGATAAAAAAGGAGAGATCAATATAAAAGAGATAAAAAGGCTTTTTAATGCTTTAAGCCAAACAATTAAAAACAGAGGAAGAATTTTTTTAGGGAGTTTTCCTTCAGAGATAAGGCCTGAGAATATAACTGAAGACCTTGCATATGAGCTAAAAAAAATAACATCAAGCAAAAGGGTTATAATCGGAGCACAATCAGGAAGCCAGGATATACTCAAAAAAATCAATAGAGCTCATAGTGTAGATGATATTTTAAATGCTGTCAAAATACTAAGCAGCTTTGGTTTTAATGTTGATGTTGATTTTATATTTGGATTTCCTTTTGAAACAGAAAAGGATTTTAAAGAAACAAAAAAAGTGATAGATATTCTTGTAAGGTTATACAAAGCAAGAATACATATACACTATTTTATGCCTCTTCCATCAACCCCATTTGAAAACCTAAAACCAAAACCACTTTCAAGAGAGATAAAAAATTATCTTTCTGGTCTTATATCAAGTAAAGATGCCTATGGTCAGTGGGAAAAACAAATAGCACAAAGCATCTAATAATTTGAGACTAACTTAACCAGAATAACATCTAAATTCCAAGCTCAACAGAAATCTCTTTCATAGCATTTATGGCAATTTCAAGAAACTCTGGAAGCGTAATTCCAAGCTTTTCACATTCTAAAATAATATCTCTTCTTGCTCCTTGAGCAAATCTTTTTTCATTAAACCTTTTAAGCAGAAAATCAAGTGTAAGTGAAGATAGTTTTTTATCAGGAAGAACAAGCACAGCAGCTACTATTAGACCTGTTACTGTTTCTGACGCCCTTAAAGCAATATGAAAAAAATCATCTGATTTATATCCCCATACATCAGAGTTGTGCATTTTAATAGCTTCAATGATATCATTATCCAAACCCTCTTTTGTGAGAATCTCTACTGCTTTTTTTGTATGTTCCTGTGGTTTTTCCTTAGTTAACTCAACATCTATATCATGAAGCAAGCCTGCAAGCTCCCACTTAATCTTATCCCTTCCAAACTTAATAGCAAGGGCTCTCATAATAACCCCTGAAGCAATGCAGTGCTTTACAAGATTTTTATTCTTAAGATATCGGTTCAAAAGCTCAATAGCTTTTTCTCTTGTGTAAACCATATTATCTTCTCACTAATTAGCACAAAGAAAATCTTTCAAAACTCAGCATAGCCAGGAACTCGTGGATATGCACAGACATCCCTTATGTTTTGGATTCCTGTGATAAGCATCATCATCCTCTCAAAACCAAGGCCAAAACCACTATGAGGTACACTTCCAAATCTTCTTAAATCAATATACCACCAATAGTTTTCTATCTTCATACCAAGTTCATTCATTCTTTTTAAAAGTATATCAAGTCTATGCTCTCTTTGACTTCCTCCTATAAGCTCACCTACTCTTGGCACAAGTAAATCCATTCCTCTTACTGTTTTTCCATCATCATTTAACATCATATAAAAAGCAGCAAACTCTTTTGGTTTGTTGTAAAGTATAACTGGTTTTTTAAAATAATGCTCAACTAAAAACCTCTCATGCTCACTTCCAAGATCTACACCCCAGCAGATTTTTTTCTCGAACCTTGAATTTTCCTTCTCAAGGACTGAAACAGCATCTGTATAAGTTAATCTTTCATAATTCGAATTAACAATATTTTCAAGGTTATTCATTAACCTTGGTTCAACAAACTTAGCAAAAAGTTCGATATCCTCATGACAATTTTCAATTATATGCTTTGCTATTGACTTAACAAAATCCTCAGCAAGATCCATATCATCAAAAAGATCATAAAAAGCCATCTCTGGTTCAATCATCCAAAACTCTGAGGCATGGCGGTATGTATTTGAGTTTTCAGCCCTAAATGTTGGACCAAAGGTATATATCTTCCCTAAAGCAAGAGCAAGTGTTTCACCCTCAAGCTGGCCTGAAACTGTTAGATAAGTTCTTTTTGAAAAAAGATCCTTTGAAAAATCAACATTTCCATTTTCACCAACAGGAAGATTTTTCACATTTGATATGTCAAAGGCTGTTACAGAAAACATTTGTCCTGCACCCTCACAATCATAGGCAGTTATTATTGGAGTATGCACATAGAAAAAACCATTGTCTCTGAAATATTTATGAATAGCAAAGGAAAGCTCAGATCTTATTCTTAGCATAGCAGAATATTTATTTGTTCTTGCTCTCAAATGTGCTACCGTTCTTAAATATTCATCTGATATCCTTTTCTTTTGTATTGGATATTCCTCCTGATTACAATCCCCAAGAATCTCAACCTCTTTTGCTAAAAGCTCATATTTTTGCCCTTTTGCAGGTGAAAGCACAAGATCACCCTTTATTCTAACAGAAGCTCCATTAACAATCCTGCTAATAGTATTTTTGAAATCATTCTTTGTGTTGTCTATAACTATCTGAATATTTTTCCTGGTAGATCCGTCATTAAGCTCTGCAAAGGAAACATCCTTTAAATCCCTCCTGGTCTTTATCCATCCCATAACTTCAACATCCTTAAGAGGAGAATCCTTTGAAAGTATCTGTTTAACCGTCATAAGTGGTTTCATTTTTTCCTTCTTCTTTTTATCTCAATCTCATCCTCATTAAGCTTTCTTACCCTTACAAGCTCTGTATACATCTGTTTATCCTCACCTTTCCAATCCTCAAGGATATAACCTATACCCGCAGCATAATACCTGAAAGCTATTCCACCATCACCACCCGCTATCTTTGTCATAACCTTAAGACAGTTTGAAAAGTTACCAGCTTTAATTGAAACCTTATCAGTTATTGAAATTATCTCATTATAATCAGGTGGATCATCCCATTTTCTACCCTCACGAGGTGGTATTGGAAATTCTTTTCTTCCACCAATTGTAATACCATCTGTTGTGATGACCCACTTATCATCTTTTTTAATTTTAAACTCAACTATATTCTCATCCCTTAATTTGAATATCATTCTAGCAATAGCCGTTGTAGTCTTGCCTTTTTTTGAAACCTTGAGTATATCTATAAAAACAGTTGCCACACCATCAAATTCACTGCTCTTAAATTCATATTCATATCTCATCATTGGAATAAGTGGAAAATAATCCCTCGGCATATATTATCCCCTTTTTTTTAAAACTTCTATCTAAAAACAAATTTTCACTACTACTATTATACTAAATTTAAAAAATCGGGTTTATTAAAAATTGTATAATTTAATCTTTGTAGCGTTAATTTTTTAATAAATGCTTCAAAAGATAATGAATGAAGTTAAAAAAATAATACTGATCCATTATGGAGAGATAGCACTTAAAAAAGGAAATAGAAATTTTTTTATTAATGTTTTAAAACAAAACATAAAAGAATATTTTTTTGATTTAAAACCAGATATAAAACTGGAAGAATCAAGAATTATTCTCTCATTCAATGATGATATTGATTTCATCAAAATCAAAGAGAGACTCAAAAAAATTAGTGGTATTGCATCGTTTGCATATGCATTTATAACTAATGAGAATGATCCCCAAAAAATATCTGAAATAATATATGAAAATCTGTTTAAAAAAAGCACGAATTTTAAAACATTTGCCATATCAACAAAAAGAAGTTATAAATTATTTCCTTATACATCCCTTGAAATAAACTCAATTATTGGAAGATATATAAAAGAAAAAACATTAAAGAGTGTAAATCTCTCTAAACCAGATCTTATTGTAACGATTGAGGTCCTTAAAAATCATATAATATTTTACTCAGAGATAGAAAAAGGAATGGGTGGGCTTCCATCAGGAAGCTCAGGTAAACTTGTTTGTCTTATATCTGGGGGTATAGACTCACCAGTGGCTGCGTGGAGAATGATTAAAAGGGGGGCTAAAATAATATTTGTTCATCTTCACAGCTATCCATATCATAACAATACAAGTCAGCAAAAGGTTAAGGATATAGTAAAAGTTTTAACACACTATCAGATAAACTCAAAGCTATATCTTGTTCCTTTTGGAGAAATTCAAGCAAAGATAAAAATAAATATTAAAGCTCCATATAGAATAGTGGTTTATAGAAGGATGATGCTTAGAATTGCTCAGCAAATCGCGGAGATAGAAAAAGCTTCTGGAATTATAACCGGTGAAAGCCTTGGACAGGTTTCTTCACAAACCCTTTGTAATCTTGCAACTATTAACTCAGCTGTTAAAATCCCAGTATTAAGGCCACTTATAGGTATGGATAAAAATGAGATAATAAAACAGGCAAAGGATATTGGAACATTTGATATATCAACCATAAAAGACCAGGATTGTTGTCAATTGTTTACACCAAAACATCCAGCAACTAAAACAAATGAGAAAACAATTGAAAAGATAGAAGCGGAGATATCTGATGAACTAAATAAGTCTATTCATTCATCTATTCAAAATTCTCAGATAATAAATTTTACCATCAAAGAATTGTAAAAGTGATTAACCAAAGCAAGAGAAGATGTTTGTTTAACACCAGATATTTTCCAAATTTCATATTTCCAATCCCTCTTGTTTAAGTTTTTCAATAACAAAAGACCTGACTTTTTCTGCTATTTCTATTGCTTCTTTTGCTTCATCTTCGGAAGGGAAATAAAAATCTTCGGGATATCTTATTTCGGTTGCATAGGGAGTCAAATTTTCTACTTTCAAGTCGTAAAGTTTATTAAAATCTTGGTCTATCTCTTTACACAATTCTATTAATTCAGCAATATTATGGGTTTTTCTGAAGTATTTTTGATGGAAAACCAAATAAGCTTTTAAATATTTTTCAACGCATTGCTTGGCGTGAAAACAAATTGTATCAGTTGCAGGATTATGAACTGCCATTTCATCTTTTGCTGTTTTTAAATCATTTTCTGCCTTTTTTATCCAGTTAAGAACAATTTCCT
>JBMFKQ010000031.1:0-17168 GCA_049972095.1 Elusimicrobiales bacterium | reverse complement strand
ATAACAAGATCAAAGTGATTCTTTTTGAATTTATGTTTATAGAAATCCCCATTTATAAAATTTGCGCAAGGATATTTTGTTTTTGCTATCTCAATCATTTTATCAGATAGATCTATCCCAATATAATTTTTAAATTTTCTTGTTAAATATGGAAAACATACTCCCGTTCCGCAGCCAACATCAAGAACATTTTCAAAGGTATTAATCTTTATCAGTGATATTATCTTTTTTATGTTTTCAAATGTTTTTTTACTCTCTTTTTTATCCCAATCCAATGCAAGTTTATTAAAGAAGTATCTTATTTCTTTTGTTTCACTTCTCATTCATCTTTTTATGAAAAATAGGAGGAAGTTCAGGCTCTTCCTCTGAGACAAAATTTGCTCTTAGAAATTCTCTATTCATCTTCGCTATTGCACTTATCTTTATTTCTTTCGGGCATACTGCTTCACATTCATATTCATTTGTGCAGTTACCAAAGCCAAGCATATCCATAACCTTTACCATATTTAACACCCTTTTTGTTCTTTCAGGATGCCCTTGAGGAAGAAGAGCAAGATGAGATATTTTTGCTCCTGTGAAAAGCATAGCAGCACTATTTGGACATGCTGCGACGCAGGCTCCGCAACCTATACATGTTGCATAATCCATAGCTTTTTCAGCTATATTTTTTGGAATTGGTATTGTATTTGCTTCTGGTGCGCTCCCGAGATTTATGGATATATATCCACTTGCTGCAATTATCTTATCAAGAGCACTTCTGTCTATAACAAGGTCTCTTATTATCCCAAATGCCTTTGCCCTAAATGGCTCTATTGTTATTATATCTCCATCTTTAAACCTTCTCATATGAAGCTGGCATACTGTTGAATGTTCATCAGGGCCATGTGGATAGCCATTTATTACAAAGCCACAGCATCCGCATATTCCTTCTCTGCAATCACTTTCGAAATATATTGGCTCTTTTCCTTCTTTTATAAGTTTTTCATTCAAAACATCAAGCATCTCTAAGAATGACATCTCTGGTATAATCCCATCAACTCTGTATGTTTCAAAATGCCCTTTATCCTGTGGGCTTTTTTGTTTCCAGACTCTAAGTGTTATGCTAAATTTTTTATTTTCCATATTCCCTCCATTATTTATAGCTTCTTGTGCTTGGCTTAATATACTCAAACTCAAGCTTCTCTTTATGAAGTTCAGGCTCTTTATTTTCACCTTTATACTCCCAGACTGCAACATATGAAAAGTTTTCATCATCCCTTTTTGCTTCTCCATCCGGGGTTTGCATCTCTTCTCTAAAATGTCCACCACATGATTCTTTTCTGTGCAATGCATCTCTTACCAAAAGCTCAGCAAACTCTAAGAAGTCTGCAACCCTCATTGCTTTTTCAAGAACCTGATTGAATCCTTCATCACCACTAACTTTAAGATTCTGCCAAAACTCATCTCTGAGTTTTGGAATTTCCCTAAGTGCTTTTTTAAGACCTTCCTCGTTTCTTGTCATACCACAATACTCCCACATTATTCTTCCAAGCTCTCTGTGAAACTCTGTTGGGGTTTTAGAACCATTTATTGATAGAATCTTTCTTATCCTTGTTTTTATATCTTGCTTTGCTTGTTTGAATTCTTCATCTTCTGTTGATAGTTCTTCAAAACTTGTTGAGGCAAGATAGTTTGGAAGTGTTGCTGGGATTATGAAATATCCATCTGCTAATCCCTGCATCAAAGCACTTGCACCAAGCCTGTTTGCTCCATGATCAGAGAAGTTTGCCTCACCTAAGACAAAAAGCCCTGTGATTGTGCTCATAAGCTGGTAGTCAACCCACAGTCCTCCCATTGTATAGTGTGGTGCGGGGTATATTCTCATTGGAACTTCATAGGCATTTTCGTCTGTTATTCTGTAATACATATCAAAAAGATTACCATACTTTTCCTTTATCTTTTCAACTCCTTGTCTTTTAATTGCATCTCTAAAATCCAGATAAACCGCCTCACCAGTTGGGCCAACCCCTCTTCCATCATCTACCATTCTCTTTGCTGCTCTTGATGCAATATCTCTTGGCACAAGATTTCCAAATGATGGATACATCCTTTCTAAATAATAGTCTCTTTCATCTTCAGGTATATCGTTTGGATGTCTTGTGTCATTTTTCTTTTTTGGAACCCATACCCTTCCATCATTTCTTAAACTTTCACTCATAAGAGTAAGCTTTGATTGATGCTCTCCACTTCGGGGAATGCAGGTTGGATGAATCTGTGTAAAACATGGATTTGCAAAACCAGCCCCCTTTTTGTAGCATTTCCATACAGCAGTCACATTGCAGGTTGCTGCATTTGTTGATAGGTAAAAAACATTTGAATATCCCCCTGTAGCAAGGATAACAGCGTGGGCAGTGTATGATTCAATTTCTCCTGTTATGAGATTTCTGACTACTATTCCTCTTGCTTTTCCATTTTTTACGATAAGATCAACCATCTCTCTTCTTGGAAAAATCTTAACATTTCCTTCTGCAACCTGTCTCATCATCTGAGAATATGCTGCTAAAAGAAGTTGCTGTCCGGTTTGTCCTCTTGCATAAAATGTCCTTTGAAGCTGTGCCCCACCAAAGGATCTTGTATCTAATAGTCCTCCATATTCTCTTGCAAAAGGAACGCCAGTTGCAACACAGTGATCGATTATAAGTGATGATATCTGGGCAAGTCGCAAGACATTTGCTTCCCTTGATCTATAATCACCACCTTTTATTGTATCATAGAAAAGTCGCCACACAGAGTCACAATCGTATCTATAATTTTTAGCAGCATTTATTCCACCCTGAGCTGCAATGGAGTGTGCTCTTCTTGGGGTGTCATGTATTGTAAATACCATAATGTTATAGCCCGCCTCCCCAAGGCTTGCTGCCGCACTTGCTCCGGCAAGACCTGTTCCTACGATTATTATGTTGAACTTTCTTCTATTTGCTGGGTTAACAAGCATTGCATTGAATCTATAGTTATCCCATTTTTGCTCTATATGACCTGATGGTATTTTTGGATCCAACTTCATAAAACCTCCATTTATTCAGAACCCATCTCAATAATGGTGTTATACTCAGGTATCGGCTTTATATCAAATCCAAAAAGGAAGTAGAATGATATCATTGCAAAACCAATCATCATAATTGCAACAAGATATCCTGCTATTTTAATAAAAAGATTATATTTTTCATGATTGAGTCCAAGAGTTTGAAAAGCACTTTGAAAACCATGGCTAAGATGTAAACCAAGTGCAAAAGAGCCTATTATGTATATAGCGACAAACTTTTTACTTCTAAATGCTGATGTAACCATCTGGTAAAACCCCATTGAATGATCAGTAAATTTAAAATGAAACATATGAAAGATAAGATATACAAGAAGTATTATTGCAGTATAAAGCATTGTTGCAGAGCCAATGGTTCTCCCACCCTGCCATTTTATTATCTCGTATCTTCTTGCTATTGAGTTTATCCAGTCTTCATATCTGAGCCATATTCCCATTGTTATATGTATTAGAAAAACTACAAGAAGAGCGATTTCAAGATATATGGTAAGTGGGTTTGAAAGTAATATATTGACCCATCCATTATACCACTCCTCCCCTTTGAAAAGAAGAAGATTTTCAGCAAGGTGTATAAGCATAAATGCTGAAAGCAGAAGCCCTGTTACTGCCATCAGCTGTTTTCTGCCTATAGAGGATCTCACCATTCTTATGATAAAAATAAATTTCATCTTTTGCTCTCCTTTTGTAAGACTCTTTTCTAATTAAAATATATAATTTTGTTGACAAAAAATCAATTAAAATATTGTAAAATCTTTAAAGGTATGTTTTTTTTGAAGCTTTTTCTTTTCTTTTTCCTTTCTTATTCAAGCTCACAAAATTTTTTTCTTTTAAGCGTTAAAATACCAACAGATGCAGTTAAGCTAAAGGAACTAAATCCAGATGTAGATATCCCCAACAGCTTTGAAAGTTTTGAGTTTTCTTTTGAAAATCTTATAGTATCAACCTCGTCTATTAAGGAATCAGATATAGCTGAGCTTGAAGAGGAAGATGAGGAGGCACAGCTTAAAGAACTCTATTTATTAAAGGAGCCCAAACCTGTTAATCTTGGCGGTGATGGGCTTTTGACTATAATAAGAAAGGATAATGGTGAGGTAATAACTGTAAGATACAGAAATGGGGATGGAAGTTACAATGAAGATGCACTTGAAAGGATAAATAGAATTGCAAGGTGTTCTCTTACAGGTGAGGTAAAAAAAATACCAATAAAGCTTATAGAGCTTATTGATAGAATAAGTGATAGATTTGGTAAAAGGGCTGTAATACTTTTAAGTGGTTATAGAACAAAGCCGCTTAATGATATAACTCCAGGTGCTGCTAAGAAAAGTATGCATCTAATAGGTTGGGCAATGGATATTAGAATAGATGGAGTTTCTTCAAGAAGGGTAAAGGATTTTGCAAGGTCTTTAAAACTTGGTGGGGTTGGTTATTATCCAAGATATGGTTTTGTTCATGTTGATATAGGTAAGGTTAGATATTGGGAGAAGTATCAGTATAGGAAAAAAATAAGATATGCAAAAAATCATAGTAAGAGTATAAGATTGCATAGAATTGCTTTCAAAAACACATTAAAAAAGTAGAATATTATTTTGGAGGTAAGATGTTTTTGTTTTATTATTTGATATCTCTATTCATTTTGATTCCTCCTATATTTTCGTATGATAAGATAGAGGTGAACTCATATCTGGAGAATCCTTTGTTTAAAGAGGCTAAGGCAATATATCCTACTGATGATGGAGTTTATGTGCTGTATGATTCAAAGATTTCTCTTTACACATCCACGCTTTCATACATCTCCTCTTATAATCTTGCTACTAAATCTTATGTTTTATTTGCTGTTGATAAAAATATCTATCTTGTTGATGAAAATAGCTGCAGCGTTGATGTTTACTCAAAGAGGATGGATTTTCTCTTCAGCTTTTCAAGCTGTGGGGAAAAAAATGGGCAGCTTTTAAAGCCATCTGACATAAAGGTTTATGCAGGAAAGGTTTTTGTTTCTGATCTATCTGGGTATATTAATGTGTATAACTTGGATGGTATTTTTCTCTATTCATTTCAAACAGTCTCAAAGGATGGTTCTTATAAGTATTCTCCTTCTAAGATATCATTTAGTCCTGATGGATATATATATCTGATGGATAGTAAAAAAAGAATTCTTGTGAAATATGATATTTATGGTAGGTATCAATCAGAGTTTATTTACTCTAAGAAGGGGCTTTGCTTTGATATATCAAGCTTTGGTTTTTTATATTTGGGCTCTTCGGATGGGAAGATAACAGAGTATGATCTTGGCTTTTCTCAGACTGGAGTTTTTGGAACAAAAGGGAAAAACAGGTATGAGTTTCAGAGATTTACTGACATAAAATTATATTTTGACAAGATTTTTATACTTGATTCTGAAAATAGGAAGATTTTAAGTCTCAGGATTGAAAATAAGAATATAAAAAAATATAAACCTTATTCGTTTGATGAGAAAATAATGATCAGTGCAGGAAGTGTTGTGTCAATTAAAGGTAAAATTTTCAATCTCTATGATAATAAGATAATATTCTATTCTGATAAAAAAGGGGATGAGGGGATATATACCTTTATTAATGGCTCTACAAAGAAGATTATACCTTGTGGAGGTGAGGGTGGTGTTTGTTTAGCAAATGATATAGCTTATAATAAAAATATCTATGTTATTGATGGCGCTGATCTTAAGGTTAAGGTCTTTGATAATGAGAAAAGATTTCTCCTTTCGTTTGGTGATAAGGTTGGGTTTATGAGCTCAAAAAAGGAAGGGAGATTCTCAATGCCTGTAAAACTCTCAATAGATAGATCCGGTAAAATCTATATAGTTGACAGAAAGCTTTCAAAAATAGATGTTTTTAATCCTGATGGTATCTTCCTTTATTCTGTGGATTTATCTTCTTACAAAGATGATACATTTTTAGATATTTTTAATGATGAGGATAACAAGATATATCTTCTTTCTTTTAAAAAAATCTATGTTTTTTCATCAGATGGCAAACTTGAAAAAAAATATGAGCTTAGTGAGTTAAATTCTGCACTCTCATTTTGTTATGACAATATAAAATATATCTTTGTTCTTGATAAAAGCGGTTCTGTTAAGGTTTATGATAAATATGGCAAGTATGTGGGTTCGTTTATAGGAAGTGGCAAGGGCTCAAGAGAGGTTTACATACCCCACCAGATAAGGTATGCTGATGGTTATCTTTATATATCTGATTCTCTTGAAAGGGTTGTTTCTTTTAAGATTGAGCATCTTGTAAAGGCTAATTTTTATGCAAGCTATGATTCAACATCATGCGTAAAGTTCAGTTATTTTTTTGATGATAAGGAGTATCTTAAAGATTACGGTATTGAGAGATCAACGGATGGTTTAAGGTTTTATCCGATGGATTTAAAGGATAATGACTGTGAAATATCACACTCAAGCACATACTATTATAGACTTTGCTTAGTTTCTATATCCAGTAATACAAGTTGTTCTGATATAATTTCTGTTTATATTCCTTTCACTGCTCAAAAGATATCAGAAGAAACAAAGCAGATAAACAAGCTCCTGCTTGAGATAATTCCTATCAATCTTGACTATATATTCTCAGCAAACTACAAATACTATACATCAAATCCAATTGGCAGGGTAATGATAAAAAATAACACATCATCTGATTTTGAGAATGTGAAGCTCTCATTTTTCATAAAAGAGTATATGGATTTTCCATATGACACCACAATAACTACGCTTCCTGCAGGCTCTCACATAGAAATCCCTATAAATGCAACACTTAATAGCAAAATAGTAGCAGTTAGTGAAAATACCCCTGTTCAAGCAAGGTTGAGCCTTGAGTATTATGTTGATTCAGAGAAAAAGAAACAAGATTTAAGTATTCCTATTAAAATTCTTTCTAAAAATTCTATGGTATGGGATGACCCAAGAAGGATTGCAAATTTTATAACTGTTAATGACCCTGTCATATCAGATATAGCAAAGATACTGTTGACTAAAAAAGGTGCTATGAAGGTAGGTGTTGATGAAAACATTAAAACATTCTCTTTAATATACAACTATATATCATCGCTTGGTATAAGGTATGTTGAGGACCCTATAACACCATTTAGCATATTGCGTTCAACACAAGGGGTTATTGATACTGTTCAATATCCAAGGGCTCTTCTTGAGAGTAAAGCAGGGGATTGCGATGATCTAACAGTTCTTTTTGCTTCCCTGCTTGAAGCAGTTGGCATAGCAACAGCGATTATTGATTATGGAGATCACATTACTTTGATGTTTGAGATTAAGGAAAAAGATGAAGAGAGTGGCATATCACCTGATTTGATTGTAGAGTATGAAGGTAGGAATTATATACCATTTGAGGTAACGAGGCTTTCAGAAGATTTCTATGATTCTATACGTTATGCCTCAACTCAATACAGATCTAAAAAAGGTGCTTTTAAGATATATCCTGTAAAAGAGATCCTTTCAATCTATGAGCCTCCAACATTTGCACAGACTGAAGGTGTTATAAAAGTGAAGCTCCCCAACTAAAGTTTTGGCTTTCACTTTCTTTGAGGAATACATCTCGAACTCCCAAAAGGATTTTTGTTTCCTTTAAGGATTTGAAAGTGGAAAGCTCAGATGTTATCAGAAAAGCTGATGATGGCTGTCAGGATATTAAGAAAAGAAAAAATAGCTGAAGAAGGTAAAAAATGTAGAGAAGGATTATTGAGGATTTTAATTTTGAAAATCCTAATTCTGTTAAAGAGACTGAAAATATCTTTCACAAGATCCAAAGAGTTATTTTACTAACGAGTCTAAAAGAACTATCAACAGCTCAAAGATAAGATCTCACTGAATCTGTTTTTTCTGATCTGATATTATATCAATTATAGTTTTGTTTATGAGGTTTTTAAGGGTGGTTTTTTCAGCCCCCTTAAATGTCATAAGGGGATATAATGGAAAAAGCCCAAGAAAGAATGTCGTTTTAACATAGCCTTCATTTTCAAATTTTCGCTCATCTGAGTTCTGTTCAGTTTTTGCTATCATTCTATATCTTACTCCTAATGATGAAGGGATGATGAATATGTATGGTGTATCTGTAAAGTAGGTTGTTAAAAGTTCTAAGTACTTCCATCTTCCATAACTAAGTAGGAGAATCTTTATAGTTCCACTTCCAGTTATCTCATCATAGAGTCCGTTCTCTTTAAAGGCTTCGGTTATCATATCCTTCAGTCTACTATAATCATTTTGTTCAACCTCAACTGCTTTAAGTTGTGATGAATCTTTTTCAAGAATGTTTATTTTATGGTAATCTGAGTATGGATAATTCTTCCACTGAAGAAGTATTTTTGAAAATGGCTTTTTTTTAATTTTCTGGATTTCAAAAATCTCTGCCCTTGATATAATCTCTGTCTTTGATGTTGATATGCACGATGAGAGTAATAGAGACAAGCAAAAGATGGCTTGTTGTTTCATAAATAGAATTATATAAATTTCTTGACATATTTTTTTTATTTAAGTAGATTATTTTTAGAGGATGAAAAATTTCTTAAAGAAGGGGGATGTATGATAGATCTTGTTAAAAATCTTGCAACCGCACCAAGAAGAACAAAGGCATCTGTTATAAGAGAGCTCCTTAAACTGACAAACAAGGATGGTGTGATATCCTTTGCTGGTGGACTTCCTGATCCTGAGGTTTTCCCTTATGATTTTGTTGTTGATTCTGTTAAAAGAATAATGGATAAAAAAGGTAGGTTAGCTCTTCAGTATGGACCTACAGAGGGGCTTAATGAGTTTAAAGATGCTTTTATAAAGTTTCTTGAGAAGGAGGAAGGTTTAAAGGTTAAACACGAAAATCTGCTTGTAACCACTGCATCACAGCAGGGGCTTGATCTTGTTGGAAGGCTTTTCATAGATGCCTCTGATCCTGTTATTGTTGAGCTGCCAAGCTATATGGGTGGTATTCAGGTTTTTAAATCATATGGATGTGATTTTGTTGGTGTGAGAATGGTTGATGATGGGATAGTTACGACGGAGCTTGAAGAAAAGCTTCACTGGCTAAAAGATCAGGATGAACATTACAAATTTGTGTATCTTGTTCCTGATTTTCAAAATCCAAGCGGGGTTACATTATCTGAAAAGAAAAGAAAGAGAATAGTTGAGCTTTCGGAAGAATACAGCGTTGTTGTAGTGGAGGATTCACCATATCGGCAGATAAGATTTGAAGGAAAGGCTCCGAAGATGATATACAGAATAGATAAGGAAACAAGAAATACTGATAATATAATATCTATTTTCACAATATCAAAAACATTTGCTCCCGGACTTAGAATTGGTGTTATTCTTGCAAACGAACAGATAATAAAAAAGATGGTTATACTCAAACAGTCTCTTGATCTTTGCACCTCAAGTCTCAATCAATTGATTGCAGCTGATTTTTTTGAAAGCGGTGAGTTTTATAATCATATTGAAAAGGTAAAAAGGGTTTATAAGGCAAAAAAGGATGCAATGATTGAGGCGCTTGAAAGATATATGCCGGAAGGTGTTACATGGACAAAACCTGAGGGTGGGCTCTTTCTATGGGTAAGGTTGCCTGATCATATAAGTGCTGATGATATGTTTCAGGATGCTATAAATGAAAATGTCGCTTATGTTGTAGGCTCTGCTTTCCATGTTGATGGTAGTGGTAAGAATACAATGAGACTCAATTTTTCATATCCTACATTTGATGAGATTGATGAGGGTATAAAAAGGCTTTCAAAAACAGTAAAGAAAAGAATTTTAAATAGATAGTAGAGTATATGAGAAGAGCTTTTATATGTGCTAACTGGAAGATGAACCTTACACTGGATAGTGCCTGCAAACTTGCAGATCTTGTTGCAGATGAGGCTGAAAGGTATTCTGACAGAGATGTTCTTATTGCGCCATCATCAATCTATCTAAACGATATAAAAAGGATAACTGCTAATAGAAAACTTTTTGTGGCAGCACAAAACATTTATTTTGAAGAGAAGGGAGCGTTTACTGGTGAGATATCCCCATTACAGCTTAGAAGCTGTGGAGTTGACTGGACGATAATAGGTCATTCTGAGCGAAGAAATATTTTTGGTGAAAGTGATGATATAATAAGTAAGAAGGTTAAATCAGCAGTGCTTTTAGGTTTGAATGTTATCTTATGCATTGGCGAAAAACTTGATGAAAGGGAAAAGGGTAAAACGCAGCAGG
Organism: Elusimicrobiales bacterium; assembly: GCA_049972095.1. Taxonomy (GTDB): domain Bacteria; phylum Elusimicrobiota; class Elusimicrobia; order Elusimicrobiales; family UBA9959; genus JANZZP01. Next base: position 6,861 of record JBMFKQ010000031.1, on the reverse strand, counting down.
TTATTGAATGGCAAGTTAAAAAAGCTTTATCTGCTATTAATGTTGATATGATTGAAAAGATTACTATAGCTTATGAGCCTGTATGGGCAATTGGAACAGGCAACAATGCCACACCAGAGCAAGCAGCAGAAGCACATACATTTATAAGAAACCTTATATCCCTGCTTTACAATTCCGATATAGCTGAGAAGATAAGAATTATTTATGGTGGTTCTGTTACGGATGAAAACATAGATGATCTTATGTCTAGCAAAAATATTGACGGAGTTCTTGTTGGTGGGGCAAGTCTTGTGTTTGAAAGGTTTAAGAGAATAATAGGTTTTGTTAGGAAGGGGGAGATATTATGAACATGACAAAAGAAAGGCTTGCATCTTATATTGATCACACACTTCTTAAAGCAGATGCCAGTTTTTCCGATATAGAAAGACTTTGTGAGGAGGCAAAAAGATATTCATTTTTTTCAGTTTGTGTTAATCTGTTTTTTGTGCCTTATGCAAAGAAGATGCTTCATTCAACCAATGTTAAAATTTGTAGTGTCGTTGGATTCCCTCTTGGCTGTGTTCCTTCAATATCTAAATATCTTGAAACACGAGAGGCAATAGCAAGTGGTGCTGATGAGATTGATATGGTTATGAACATATCTGCATTTAAGAGTGGTTTTTATGATGTTGTTTTTGAGGATATAAAAATGGTAAGAAAGGCCTGTGAAGGTAAAATACTTAAGGTTATAATAGAAACAGCATATCTTACAGATGAAGAGAAGAGAAAAGCAGCAGAGATATGTGAAAAAGCCGGGGCAGACTTTGTTAAAACATCTACAGGTTTTGCTCATCAAGGTGCGAGGGTTGATGATGTTAAGCTTTTAAGGGCATCACTATCTGACAGGGTAAAGATAAAAGCAGCAGGGGGGATTAGAGGTTTTGCTGATTGTCTTGCTATGATAGAAGCTGGGGCTGATAGGATTGGAACAAGCTGTGGTGTTGCAATAATGGAGGGCTTTCAAGGTTGATCCAAGTTAATGATAAAAAAGGTTGGAGTTATAATTTTTGTGATACTCCTTTCTTCTTGTCTTGCTTTTAAAAAAGATGTATGGCTTAATAAATTTGATGTGTGCTGTGTTGTAAAACCTGAGCTTTTAAGGGATGGAGGAGTGATTGAGTTTAGTGATGGTTATTTTCAAGACAGGCATGTTAAGACTTCATTTGAATATGATGTGATAAGCGGGATAAAAGTTAGAATTTATTCAACCTGCCTCTATCTTTCTGAGATCAACTGGAATGATGCTGTGTATACAGACGAATATGGAGAGAAAAGAAGAATTATAATAAAGGATAACGCTATTATATCTGGAAAAGCTCCAAACATTACAGTTGTATCTCCTTATAATGAGGTTGAGATAACCCTAATCCCTGTGGATAAACCATACAAAAAAAAGGGGGTATGGAACTATCTTTTTATGCTTGATGAAAGAATTCATCCACGAAAACTTTTAGGCAGAAAAACTTCGCTTGAATTTCTGTTTCCTTGTGATGATAAAATATACAGCTACACTGTTAATTTCAAGATCCTTCCAAGATATCTGGATTTTGAAAAGAGGTAAAAATTTTATTTTGTTGTGCTATCTAAAATGGGTTTTTATTTAATTAAGCTTTGAGGCTATAAGTATTGACATGTCAATATCGACTTGACATATAAAAAAAATCTGCTATAATATAAATATAACAAGTTTGTAAGGCTTTGGTAATAAGGCTGTAATGAGAATATAGTACGATAATAGCAAACCTCGGGTAACCGAGGGGCGCAAAGCTAAGACCCCAACAAGTAGGTTGGGGGGTTAGGCTGCCGAAACTATGAAGAGTATATTTAGATATAAACTGCCGTTAGATAAAGCCAGAAGAGAGGTTTTGTATCTAACGGTTTTTTTATTTTATCCTTTTTCATTAATTTTTTCTCAAAGTGGTGGCCAGCCAGGTGCGGTTCTATCGTATGGAGTTGGGGCAAGGGCACTTGCTATGGGTGGTGCTTTTTATGCTATCAGTGATGATGCAACAGCCACATATTGGAATCCTGCTGCATTATCACTTCTTGAAAGAAAAGAGTTTTCTTTCATGCAGGCACAGATGTTTGGGCAGACAAGTATTAATTTCATAAGCTATGTTCATCCAACGGTTTCAAGAGGAATATTCGGTTTTTTTATGAATCAAATGAACTCATCAGGATTTGAAAAGGTAAGCATAACTGTTGATCCTGAGACAAACGAGATTGTTGATCTTAAAACCCTTGGCACATTCAGCGTTAAAGAGCAAGCGATGGGAATAAGCTGGGGGAGGAATATTTCACAAAAACTTTCTTTTGGAGTTTCTATCAGAAACATATCTCGAAGCGTTGATACATCAAAAGATTCATTTAACACAATAGATCTTGCGATGCTTTATAATGTCTCAAGGAGTTATAAAATGGCTTTTGGTGTTCAAAATATTTTTTCAAAGAAAAGCGGTGATACGGATGATGATTTTCCTCTGGTTTTCAAACTTGGTCAGTCATTTTCACTTTTCAAGGGAAGTCTTATATTTGATCTTGATCTTACAAAGATTCAAAACGGTGGTCAGAATATAAGATTTGGTAGTGAATACTGGCCACTTTATTGGGCGGCATTTAGGTTTGGTATAATGGCAAATCCTCAAATTCAGGAGGCAAGCTTTGGAATAGGCATAAGGTTTAAAAGCTTCAGCCTTGATGTTGCTCAAGGCATACATGCTCTTGGTAACACAACAAAGTTTTCGCTGGGCCTGAGGTTTGGTGAATCTAAGAAAGCCATACATGAAGCTGAGATAAGAGCAATTGTAAGGCAGGCATTTAATTACTTTAAGGCTGGACAATTCTCAAAGGCTGTTGAAAGACTTAAGGTTGCGCTTGATGCTGATCCCGGGAATGAGGAGGTAAGAAGGATGCTTGACAGACTTCAGGCAGCTGTTACATATGTTCCAAATGCTACTGGAACTGATGAGGTTGAGACTCTCATAAGAAGGGGAATCATTGCTTATGTCGATGGTAAGGATCTCAGAGCTGCCGTAAATGTGCTTAGATATGCATACAATAAAAGACCAAAGGATGAAAAACTGCTTTCGCTTCTCAATATGGTTGAAAAAGAGGCTGGGGTTAGTGAGCTTACAAGAAGGCCTGAGGGACCGGAGATATTCACACTTGTTGATCAGAAGATCTATGATGCAAGACAAGCGATATATGAGGGTAAGTATGATGTTGCTCTCAGACGTGCTCATGATATACTTGATCTTGAACCCAACAATGAGACTGCTCTTGAGATTATGGGAAGTGCCTTCTTTCTTATGGATCAGAAGGAAAAGGCAAAGGCAATATGGGAAAAAGTCCTTGAGATAAATCCAAACAATCAAATAGTTAAACAGTTTCTTAATCAGATTAAATTTAAATAATGAATATGTAATCATAAGGAAACAAATTTGCAAATTTATATAAGGTAAAATCTTATTATGAAGGCATTTGTTAAAGTAAGCCTGGGGTTTGTTAGTTTATCTGTATTTTCTTTTTCTCAAGAAACTGCCCAAAAGTTTGCTGATATAAACAGCATGATTCTTGAAAAGCAGAATGAATTTAGAAGAGAGATTGAGAAGAAGGTTAATGATTACATACTTGATCCTGTGCTTGGGAAAAACAGAGCATATGCCTTTGCAGATGTTATATTTTCAGTGGTTACAAAAAGGCAGGAGCAGACAAAAGAAGGTGTTGGGGTTCTTCAGCAATATAAAGAGAAAGGAGCAGGGCAAAGCCTTGCAGATACTGATTTTATACTTCCTGGAATACCTAAACCAAAGGCAATTTTAGGAGATCAAAATAGAAGACCTGAGGCTGCACATGGTGCTCAAACACAGCAGTCAAAGGCTATTGAAGAGGTTATGTTTTCTGTTGAGCCTCTGATAACAAGATTTCAGCTTACTGTTGTTCATGATGAGACTATTTCTCAAGAACTTCTTATGATTGCCAGACAGAGAATAGACGATCTTCTTCTTCCTTATAAAGTCAATGGTAAGGACCCACCTGTTGTTATATTTAAACCTACAAGATTTAAAAAAACTGATATATGGGATGATCTTAAAAAACCATCAGTTTATCTTCCTCTTCTCTACGCCCTTCTTTTTCTTTTGCTTTTACTCTATCTTTTTGGCCCTTTGTGGTCTTTTCTGAGAAGATATATAAAGGCCCTTCTTGCTAAACCTGGTGCCGAGGTCAATATAGAGGAAAAAAGAGAAGAGGGAGGTGGTAAAGGAAAGGGTGAGGGTGAAGAAAAACAGCAATCTCATCAGGAGATAGATATGAGATTTACACAGAAAGAGGAAGAACCGCCACCTGAGGAGGAGGAGATGAAAAAGTTTGAACCTTTTACATATATAAATGAGGAGAATATAAAAAGGCTTGTTTACCTTTTTCTATTAAGAAAAGAGGATCCATGGATAATAGCTGTAGTTTTAAGTTATATTAAGCCTGAGTTGGCAAAACAGGTATTTGCAATGCTGCCTCTTGAACTTCAATCAAGGGTTGCTATAGAATCAGTTAAAGTAAAACAGGCAACAAGAGAGCAGATTGAGGCAATAGATAAGGATATAAAGGAGAATGTGGAGTTTGTAATGGGAGGGGTAGAGCAGCTGATGAGAATACTTGAAGAGGCTGATGCACAGACAAGGAAGAATGTTCTTGAATATCTTAAAAATCAGAAACCTGATATCTATGATAAGATAAAAGCTGTGATGCTTTCTTTTGAAGACCTCATCAATTTTACTGATAAGGATATTCAGATTGTTATAAGAAGTGTTTCGCAGGAGGACCTTGCAAAGGCTCTTAAAAATGCCTCTGTTGACATAGTTGAGAAGTTTTTTAAAAATATGTCTCAAGGTGCTCAGGCAAGTATAAAAGAGGTTATGGAGTATATGGGTGAGGTTACACCACAGCAGTCAGATGAGGCTCAGATGAAGATCCTTGATGCAGTTAAAACTCTTGAGGCTGAGGGAAAGATTTTAAGCTACAGAAGGAATGAACAAGGACTTGTTTATATTCTTGACTCCAGTGATGTATCTTCTATAAATAGAGACCAAAAACTTCAAAAAACATCACAACAATCCTCATCAAATGAACTTGAAGACTATATGAATGCCGCAGTTGAGTTTTATAATCAACAGAACTATAATCAGGCAGAGGAATATCTTAGATATGTCATTCAACAGGATCCAAACAATGCTTTAGCATGGCAATATCTTGGCTCTGTTTATTATGCACTTGAAAGATATCAGGATGCTGTTAATGCATATCAGAGGTATGTTGATTTGAGTGGTGATACCCAATTTTCCTCGTGGCTTGATGAGCTTAAAAGGCAGCTCGGAATGTAACATTTATTTAATTTTAATGAAATAGCTTTATTTTAAAATCTATATATATGGCTGATATCAACAAAAAACCTCCTCTTCCACCCTTTATAAATCCTCAAGGAAAACCTCCTCTTTCTAAAAATCAGCCATTACAAAAACCAATGCCATCACCGCTTAGCTCACCTATAACACCTCCTCCAAGGTTATCACTCTCTCCTTTATTACCTGCAAGTGGTCTAACTAAACCATCTGATAGCTCTGATATTGAGAAGCTGAAAAATGAGAATGAAAAGCTTTTGAATAAAATATCTGAGCTTGAAAAATCTATTCAGGAAGAAAGAGAAAAGATTATTGCTCTAACCCTTAAAAGCCAGGAAGAACAGATAATGACATCAAAGCTTGAATCCTCAGTTAGAGAAGCGGAGGAGAGAATAAAAAGGACAGAGGAGCTCAAAAGACTTGAGAGAGAAAGGGATGAGCTTAAAGCAAAGGTCAAAGAGCTTGAGACAAGGCTTGTGCAGGAAAGGGAAAATCTTCTTGAGAATATAAAGCTTCAGATTTCTGAAAAAGAAAAAGCATACAGAAATGCAGAGGAACATTTTATACTAAGATTTAAGGAGTTTGAAAGAAGATTCCTTGATGAAAAAGCTGAGTGGCAAAGGGTGATCAACAGAAAGGATGATGAGATTAGAGCCCTCAAAGCCCAGCTTGAGTCTTTTAAGACAACTGAGTTAGAGTATAAAAGATATATCTCGGAGTGTGAAGGTTTAAGAAGAGAAATAGAAAGGCTCAATGCTGTTATAAGGGATTATGAGAGAGAAAAAAATGTGCTTCTTGATAAGGTTAAAGATCTTGGAGAGAAAGAAAAGGAGATAGCTCTTCTAAAAGAAAAAAATGAGGTTCTCAGTTCTGATGTTTCAAAACTTAAATCTGAGCTTTCGTCAATAAAGGAAAAGGAGATTTTTGAAAGACAAAAAGAAATAGAGAAGGTTAGGTTTGAATATGAAAAGGAGCTTAAAGAAAAGGATCTTGTAATATCTGAAGCTAACCTTGCAAAAAACACTATGATGCAGGAGGTTTACAGATACAAAACTACTCTTGAAAAGCTTGAAAAAGAGATCTCTGATCTTAAAGATCAAAATGAAGAGATATTAGCTGAGAATAGAAAAATATCAGATGAAAATAGAGTACTTAGCGAAGAAAACACACGGATTAAAGCTGAGAATGAGAAAATCCTTTCATCATGGAAAGGCGAGATTAAAAAACTTGAAGAAGAGATTTCAGAGCTCAAAGATAAGAATGAGAAGTTAGCTGCTGAGAATAGAAAAATATCAAATGAAAATAGAGTACTTAGCGAAGAAAACACACGGATTAAAGCTGAGAATGAAAAAATCCTTTCATCATGGAAAGGCGAGATTAAAAAACTTGAAGAAGAGATTTCAGAGCTCAAAGATAAGAATGAGAA
>JBMFKQ010000030.1:0-17948 GCA_049972095.1 Elusimicrobiales bacterium | reverse complement strand
GGAGGGATTTAAGAGGAGGATAGAGGAGCTTGAGGTGGGGATGAAGGGTTTGAATGAAGAGTATGAGAGGGTTAAGGGTGAGTTAAGTGTTAAGGATGAAGAGCTTTCGAGGAAGGATATTATAATAGCTGAGCTTAGGAGTGAGGTTGGTTTGAGGGAGAAGCAGATTAAGGAGGTATCTGAGAAAAATAAGGAGATGGAGAAGATTATAGAGGATCTTTCTTTAAAACTTTCTCAGACCGCAGATAACTTTAAGGAAAGGATCGCCAGCCTTGAAGAGGAGAAACTGAGCCTTACTCAAAAGATTTCGGATATGCAAACAACTATAGATGCCCTTAAACAAGAGATTGAAGATAAAAAACAGGCTCTTAATACTGCTCTCAGAGATAAGGCGACACTTATTGAAACGGTTGATGAGATGAATAGAAAGATCGAGATACTTTACGAAGAGATATTAGATAAAGAAAAAATAATAGAGAAGTTTGAAAGAGAGAAAAACTCCTAATCTAATAAGTGTCTTATTTCGATTTCAAAAAGTTGGCTTTTCTCTTTATCCTGTTTTATGTATGCTATCTTTTCATCTGACATTAAGTCGATGAATAGTATTCTATAAGGAAGACTTATCTTTGATATTTTATCAAAAGGTCTTTTTTCTTCTGTTTTTATTAAGGTATTGTTGATATAATAATAAATATTGTTTTTGGCACAGGCTATATGCTGGATTTTTGAAAGCTCCTGCTTTAATGGATATCTTTCAACAGGGGTTAAAAGATCATTGTTTAAAGCCTTTATGAGATATTCATCGTTAGCTATCCAAACATACATACCATCATAGCAGAGATCTTTTGCATATGGATATAATGTAGATGAGAACTCTGTAAATCTGTTATCTTTTAGAAATTTTTTTATTTCTCCGGAATCTGTAATGGCAAAGAAAAAATTGGCTGTTGTGTCTTTTATTAGTGTTATTATATACGGGGTGAAAAATTTTTTTGTTTCTATAAGTTCCTTTGTCTGATAGTCAAAGACATAAAATGACTGAATGACCCAGTCATATACATAGAGTTTGTTATCCTTTTTTATAAACCCAGAGATTGATGTTGATGGGATTGAGAAAAAATCCTTTTTTGCTACCTCTTTGGTTTTTGATAGAAATTTAACTGGAATTATTAGTGCCAATACAAAAATGAATAAGAAAATTGATAATACAATTGCCTGATTTTTTATCCTTTTTTTACTTTCTTTCTGTCTATTCTCTACTTCTATGTTTTTTATCTCAAGCATTTCTATCTTTTTTGCAAAATCGACATCACTCCATGGAAACTCTATAACTATGTTTGCGCCAATAGAGATATATTTCTCCCTTTTTATGTGATCTTTTTCGCTCATCATTATAATAACTGGTATTAGTGACATGTATCTTTTTATTTCTTTTAAGAAAATCTCTGTTTTTGCCTCTTCCTCTTCAACTATGACTATGCTTAGAGGAACAAACTTTTCTGTTATACTGAATACATCATTGAGATCGCTGGCAAAATATCCTTTATATCCGCACAGATCTAGAATTGTCTTCATCTTTTTTATATTCTCCTCTCTTGCTGAAATTACTATTATGTCTTTATTCATATTTCTTTTTAGGAGGAGGTATTACCAATATCTCATCCTCTTTTGGAAGTCCTCTTATTATCTTATCCTCGTTTTCCTCATATATAAGCTTCCACATAGATGGTGTGCCGTAATATTTTGATGATATTGACCTTAAAGTATCTCCCTTCTCAACCTTGTGAAGCTTTGGCCATCTCTCTTCTTTTATAACTGGCTTTGATTCTTTCTCTTCTTTTTGAGCTTTTTTTGTTTTAAGATATTCAAGATCCGCAAGCTCATTCTCCTTTTTTCTTATCTCCTCTTTAAGCTCAATAAGTTTAGTGTTCATTATTGTAAGGTCAGTTTCAAGGTTGTTTTTTTGTGATTGAAGATTTTTTGTCTCTTTCTCAAGAATGTTTATCTCCTCTTTAAGTGAGCTGGATCTGAGTGAGAGATCCCTAACCTTCTGAGATGCTTGTGAATACATTCGCTCGTGATATGTTGGTCCTGTGAATTTATATGTAAGTGTAAAGCCATAATCTCCGGCATTGAGGTGTAATCCTTTATATGGATAAGAGAATCCTATATCTATTATCACAGGATCAAAGTTAAAGCCGGCTCCAAGCATTATAAAATCTCTTCCATCAAGATTTACTCCCTTACCTGCCCTTATCCTCATTAAATCCTCATTAAATTTTGTCTCAAAACCATAGAAGATCTCTGCATAGTCTGCGGTTATTCTTATCTCTGCTGCGAATGTTGTGTTATGATAATCATATGATATGCCGGATGTAAGTGTTGTTATCTTTTTACCCATTCCAAACATAAATTTAGAAAGAACAAGTGATAGTCGATAACCGTTGATAGATCTTACAAGCCCTCCGGCATCAAATCCTATACCAAGATGTGATTTGTAAGGATATCTTATGCTTGTTATTCTTAAGCTTATGCCGTAGAGAACTGGCATCTGAAGGTATTTATATGTTTTCTGGTTTGAGTAGGAGAATATATAGTTGTCCATTTCCCCTTCTGATGATTGTCTTATCCCATCATATCCAAATCCAAAGATAGCGTTGTTAATCTCTGGCAATGGCTTTACATATGCTAAAGAAAACTCTCCAAGGTTTTTTTTAGAAAGCTTTCTATTAAGAGTTGATGAAACCTGCCAGTCTTTGAGGAGGTTTAGACCTGCCGGGTTGTAAAATATGGTATAAGGGTCATCAGCTATGGATGAAAAGGCACTTCCCACAGAGTTTGCTCTCATTCCCGGATAGGTGAATAAAAAATCCTTGGATGATATATTTGATGCAAAAGTAACTAAAATGATGGAAAAGAAGGTCATGCAGAGTTTCATATATTTATTATAATATTTTTATGTTAAGATTATGTTTCACAGCGTTTAAAATACTTTTATTGTATTCTTTTTTTTTCTCCATTATAAATCTTTATTGTCAAAGTGAGACTTCTATCTCAACATACACAGTTAACATAGTATATCCATGGGAGGGTAAAAATATAGGGAGTGTTTCTAAGAGTTTTGTTTTTGGTAATGTTAATCCTATTCCATCCACAATTACTGTTAATGGCCAGATTGTAAAACCATACAAAAATGGAAGTTTTATAGCCTATGTTTCAATATCAACATCAGACCCCTCATTTGTGGTTAATGCTGGTGAAAGCATCTACAGAAGAAATGTTGTGATTACAGACAACAGAAGAAATTTTGATGATAAAACTCCTTTTGAGCTTTTATCATCAAGCTATGTTTATGTTTCAAAAGGATCTGATATCTGTATTTCTTTCAAGGGACTTGCTAACACCTCGGTTATGGTGAAGGTTGACAAGATTGTTAATAGTGTTGTAGATGATGATAAAAAGGGGAATTTTGAATACTGTTTCTCTATTCCAGTAAATATCAAAGCAAAAAACTATGATATTATTCTTAAATATACCCAAGGAAAACTCAAAGGGGAAAAAGCGATTTTTAAAGATTTCTTAAGGATTTTTGATGGTTATTATATGGTTGAGACATCAACAGATAATGTTGTTCTTAAAAATGATGCAGGAGGGTATATACTTTTTCTTGAGCCGGGAATAAATCTTTTTTGTGATATGATTGATTCTAAAAGATGTCGTGCAGTTCTTGGAGATATGAAGCTTTATGCTGATCTGGATAAGCTTGATATAAAAAGAATTTCACATAGGATACTAAACTCCAAGATAAGTGGTGTTAAGCTTATAAAAACATCACTGAACCGTGTTCTTGCAAGGATATTTACATCTATGAAAGTAGCTTTTGCTATATGGGAGGATGATAAAAAACTTTATCTTGAGATTAGTAATTCTGCTGCGAATATAAACTGGATTGTTTATGATCCAAAAGACAATTTCATATCCTCTGTTATGTTTAGGCAAAATCTTGATAATAAAACACTTTTTACATTTAATTTTAAAGATGATAACCTGTGTGGCTACAATGTAAGCTATTCTACTGAAGGGACACTTGATATTGAGTTTAAATTCAAACCATTTATTCCTTCACTTTTCATCCCTCAACCTCTTAAAGGTATAAACATCATTATAGACCCAGGCCATTCTCCAAAAACAACCCCTCCATATGATGGAGCCGTTGGTCCTTCAGGCAGCTTTGAATATTCTGTAAATCTTGAAATAGCGAAAAAACTTTATGAAAAATTTGTCTCATATGGAGCAAATGTTTATATGACTAGGACAAGCAATGATCCTATTGAGCAGATTCCTCTTTCTGAAAGACCAAGAATTGCAAAAAGGATTGATGGTGATATCTATATCAGTATACATAACAACGCAATAGCGGATGGAGAAGATCCCTATTCAAAGCCAAGGGGCTTTCAGATATACTATTATCACCTGCATTCAAAAAAACTTGCTGATGCGATTCATGAAAGTTTTGTTAAAAACATTCCACTTCCTGATGAGGGAGTTAGATATGGCGATTATATGGTTGCAAGAATACACAATATGCCTTCAGTTCTTGTTGAAAATGCCTATATGATTTTGCCTGAGCATGAGGAGATGCTTTTAGACCCCTTATGGCAGGATAGATTTGCTCAGGCTATCTTTGAAGGGGTTATTGAGTTTATGAAATAAAGATGTGATTGTTAGCTATGTGTGGAGGGTGTAGGTGAAAATATTGCTTGCTGAGGATGATGATATAAACAGACAGCTTATGTATGAGATACTCAGCTGTGAAGGATATGAAGTTATTGCTGTTTGTGATGGGCAAGAGATGATATCAAAAGCTCTTGAGTCAAAACCTGATCTGATTATAACAGATATTCAGATGCCAAACATCTCTGGCGATACCACGATAGCTATGATATCTGAGTATGAATCTCTTGCCGATATTCCTGTGATAGTTGTGACAGGGCTTTCAAGGATTGAGTTTGAACGGCTTGGACTTGCAAGAGATATAGATGTGATATTTAAGCCTGTTAATTCTGTAGAGCTTATAGAGATTGTAAGAAAATATACAAAATAAAATTCACTACAAAAGCATTTGATATAATATTTTAAAGTGAGGTGTTATTATGAAGATTAAGGTGAGAAGGATATGTGATAGTGCTCATCTTCCTGACAGAGCCTATGAAAATGATGCTGGTGCAGATCTCTTTTCTATAGAGGAGGTTCATATACAACCACATAGCCCAGCAATGATAAAAACAGGAATTGAAATAGCACTTCCAAGGAAAACCTGTGGTATTATATGGGGTAAGAGTTCTATTGAGAACAAGGGGCTTATTGTAACAGCCGGTCTGATAGATGAAGGATACAGAGGAGAGATAATTGTTTGTATGTTTAATCTTACTGATAAAATACAGGTTATAGAAAAGGGACAAAAAATCGCCCAGCTCGTTGTCATCCCGGTTTATTATCCTAAGTTCAAAGAGGTTAAAAAGCTTCCAAAGACAAAAAGAGGTATATTTGGTTTTGGAAGTACGGGGCATAAAAAAGATTTTTCAAAGCCTGCCCTGCCTTCAAATGATCTTGGATGAATAAGAAGCTTAAAAGAATAAAAATTTTCCTTATGGATGTCGATGGGGTTCTTACTGATGGAAAGATGTTTTATTTTACAGATTCATCAGCTAAGATGCATGAACTTAATGCATTCAACTCTCAGGATGGTGTAGGGTTAATAGTTCTCAATAAGTTCGGTATACACACAGGTATAGTCACCGGCAGAGAATCGGATGGTGTTTATGAAAGGGCAAGACTATTGAAAATGAGCTTTGTCTATCAAGGTTTTTTGACAAAGATCCTTGCTGTGGAAGAAATACTTAAAAGAACTAAGCTTAGTTGGGATGAGCTTTGTTATATGGGAGATGACCTTCCTGATATCCCTGTTCTTAAAAAGTGCGGTTTTGCTGCCTCTCCATCAAATGCAATAGATGATGTGAAGAAGGTTTGTGATTATGTATCTAAGAAAAAAGGTGGGGATGGTGCTGTAAGAGAGGTATGTGATATGATAATAAAGGCCAAGGGCTTTGTTAGGGAGATGAAGATGGGATTTGAAAAAGGGATATGGCCTAATAAAAATCTAAATGTAAAAACGATTAATATCCTATACTCTCAATGGAGAAAGGTTAAATGAAAGAATTTGCTCTTGCATTTGTTAATGGTTTTTTGAGTTTTTCATCTCCCTGTATTTTGCCTCTTCTTCCTGGTTATTTGTCTTTGCTTTCCGGATTTTCGGCAAAGGAGATATTTGAAGGAAGGGAGGTTGATAGGAGAAAACTTTTGTTATTCTCTATCTTTTTTATTCTTGGTTTTTCTACTGTTTTTTCATCTCTTGGTGCTTTCTCATCATATACAGCTTCATTTCTTGTTAGATACAAATTTGTCTTCCAAAAAATCTCTGGCTTAATCCTTTTTATATTAGGGCTTCATATAACTAGGGTTATAAAAATTGGTTTTCTTGAATATGAAAAAAGAAGGATATTTAGGCCATCAAATCCTGGCTATATAGCAGCTTTTATAACAGGAACGAGCTTTGCATTCGGCTGGTCGCCATGTATAGGTCCTTTTCTTGCAAGCATACTAATGATTGCTGCAAACAAATCTATAGTTGAGGGGGTAATGCTTCTTCTGGTTTATTCTTTTGGCATGGGTCTTGGGTTTATATTAGTTTCTGTATTTGGAGGTGGTTTCATAAAGAGCTTATCTTCAAGGAAAGATGTTATAGTGTGGATAGAGAAAATTGCAGGAATTCTTATAATGATGTTTGGAGCTTTGATATTTTTTGATAGATTTTCTCTTGAGTAATTTATGGATATAATAGTTGCACTTGACTGTGATTATGAGAAAGCAAAGAGAATTGTTGAAATTCTTAGTGACAGAGTCAGGATATTTAAAATAGGATCTGTTCTTTTTGTAAAGAATTACAGGATAATAGAGTTTGTAATCTCTAGAAATTGCTCTGTTTTTCTTGATCTCAAACTCTTTGATATTCCAAACACAGTTAGGAACACAGTTAAGAATCTTATAGATATGAACATATACTCGCTTAGTGTTCATATAGCTGGTGGTCCCTCGATGCTTAGGGCTGCAAAAGAATCTGCAGAAGACAAAATAAAGATATGGGGGGTAAGTATTCTTACAAGTATAGACGCGCATGAATACTCAAGGATAGGTTTCAGATATTCCCTTGAACATCAGGTTCTTCACTTTGCGAGAATTGCTGAAGAGGTTGGTATTGACGGGGTTATAAGCTCTCCACGGGAGCTTTATTATCTCAAAAGATTTATAAAAAAGCTTAAATTTATAACACCATCCATAAGACTTGAAAAAGATGTTTTTTATGATGATCAGAGGCGCTTTATGACACCCTGTGAGGCTGTTAAGGCAGGGGCAGATTATATTGTTGTTGGAAGACCTGTTATTGATAGCCCTGATCCTCGAAAGGCTATTGAGACTATAATTGAGGATATAAATGGATGTAAGAAAAATACTTGAGGAAAGTGGTGCATTTCTTAAAGGGCATTTTCTGCTTTCAAGTGGCTTACACTCAGATTCATATATACAGTGTGCAAAGGCACTTGTTTATCCTGAAAATGCACAAATCCTTGCAGATAGAATTTATACCCTGACTGTTCACCTTGACCCTGATTTAATAATATCACCCGCTTTAGGAGGTATAATAATTGGCTGGGAGGTTGCAAAGAGATTCAAACTTCCTTTTATATTTAGTGAAAGGGAAAGAGGGCTTATGACCCTAAGGCGTGGTTTTGAGATAAAAAAGGGAGAAAGGGTCATGATTGTTGAGGATGTTTTTACCACTGGTAAATCAACGCTTGAAACTGCTGAGGTTGTTAAAAAAAATGGTGGTGTTGTTGTTGGAGCTTGTGCGATAGTTGAAAGAGGAGATGTTGTTTTGGATTTCCCTCATTACTATCTTATAAAAATCAGTCTTTTAACATACTCTTCTTCAAACTGTCCTTTGTGCAGTAAAAAGATTCCACTTGTAAAACCTGGTTCTAAGGAATATTTAAATGATACGGAGGCTTAAAAATTATATAATAATTTTAGGCTTTTAAAAATTTGAAGAGGAGGTCTTGATGAATAATACAATACTTAATCTTGAAATGCCACAAAATGAGCCAACTTTAAGCTATGCCCCAGGCACACCTGAAAGAAAAGAGCTGAAGGAGCAGATTAAAAGGATGAAGTCAGTTGAGATAGAAATTCCTCTTATAATAGGTGGTAAAGAGATAAGAACAGGAAACATCGCAAGCGTTGTAATACCTCATGAAAACAAAAAAATTCTTGCAAGGTATCATAATGCAGGGCCAAAGGAGATTGAGCTTGCGATAAACGAGGCAATGAAGGCAAGGGAAGAATGGTCAAGGATGAGGTGGGAGGAGAGGATTAAGATTTTTTTGAAGGCAGCAGAGCTTTTAAGCGGTCCTTGGAGATTCATCCTTAACGCTGCAACGATGCTCGGCCAGTCAAAAAATCCATTTCAAGCTGAGATTGACTCAGCCTGTGAGTTGATTGATTTTTTCAGGTTTAATTCATACTTTGCTACGCTTATATACAAATCTCAACCTCACTCGCCTAAGCCAACTTTAAACTATATGGATTACAGACCGCTTGAGGGTTTTGTTTTTGCTGTGACACCTTTTAATTTCACATCCATAGCAGGAAATCTCCCAAGCTCACCTGCTATAATGGGAAATGTTGTCCTTTGGAAGCCTGCATCGACAGCAGTTTATTCAGCCTATTACATAATGAAACTGTGGCAGGAGGCAGGACTTCCTGATGGTGTTATTAATTTGATTTTTGGAAGTGGTAGTGAGGTTGGGAAGCTTGTTCTTGGTAGCCCGCATTTTGTAGGGCTTCACTTCACTGGTTCTACGGCTGTTTTTAAGAGCATGTGGTTGCTTGCAGCAAAGAATCTTTCAAACTACAAAACCTATCCAAGAATAGTTGGTGAGACTGGTGGGAAGGATTTTGTATTTGCCCATTCATCGTGTGACAGAAAGGTCCTTATGACAGCTCTTATAAGGGGTGCGTTTGAATATCAAGGACAGAAGTGTTCTGCTGCATCAAGGGCTTATATACCCAAATCTGTGTGGAATGAAATAAGGGATGAGTTTATATCCGAGATTAAATCTATAAAGATGGGAGGTGTTGAGGATTTTTCTAACTTTATGAATGCTGTAATAGACAAGACTGCATTTGAAAATATTAAAGGTTACATAGAATATGTAAAGAAATCTTCTGATGCCAAGATAATTGTTGGTGGTAAGTGTGATGATAGTGAAGGGTATTTCATAGAGCCTACTGTTGTTCTTACAGATAATCCAAGGTTTAAGACAATGGTAGAGGAGATATTTGGACCTGTTCTTAGCATTTATGTTTACGATGATAATGACTTTGAACAGGCACTTAAGCTCTGCGACGAGACATCCTCCTATGGGCTTACAGGTTCTATAATAGCTGAGGACAGGAAGGCAATAATGAAGGCAACTGATATACTTGTTAATGCTGCTGGAAACTTTTATATAAATGATAAGCCAACCGGAGCTGTTGTTAATCAGCAGCCTTTTGGGGGCGCAAGGGCAAGCGGAACAAATGATAAGGCAGGCTCTTGGCTTAACCTTATAAGATGGACAAGCCCCAGAGCAATAAAGGAAAACTTCGTGCCACCAAGGGATTGGAGATATCCTTTTATGCTTAAGGCTTGAACATGGAAGATGTTAAGTTTTGTATAGCTGAGTTTCTTAAATCATTTACAAGGGTTCTTGTTCAATCTAATCTTTATGCATCAGATCACCCGCAGGTTAAAAGCTCAGCAGATGATTTTAAGATTAAGTTGAAAAATCTGTGTGGAGCACTTTCTGTAGATAGTATAAAGCTTTCTTTTCATGAAAACAAGCTTTTGATAAATGGTAGAGTTGTTCTTTCCTTTGAGAAAATTCCTTCTTCAATAACATCGCTTTATAAAAATTGTCATATAGATACCATTGAAATAATGAGAGGGATATCTGAGGATGAGGTTATTAAATTTTCAAGGGTGCTCTCATGCAAACAGGATATAAAGCTTTATCTTAAAAACCAAGGGATAAAAAACATAATTGTTTCTTCAGAAAAATATGTAAAGGCTTCATCTCAAGAATGTCTAAAAAATGAAAAAGAGATATTTGAGGGGAAGAATTTTGTTGAAAGCATAAAAGGGATTGTTTCAAAACTTTATCCTGAAGAAGAAAAACAGAAAGATATTGTTGAGTTGCTTTTAAAGAAGTTTAAGGAGGAGGTTGAACAGGCAATTGAGCGGGCTGTAAGCGAGATAAGAAAAGAAAAGATAAAGGCTGAGAATGATTATCTCAGAGCTGAATCTGTGTTATCAAGTATTGCTGGAAGCGAGATAATAATTGATAAAAACGGAAATGTGATAATGACAACACCACAGGCTGAGATAGTTACAGGTAAAAGGCTTAATGAAATAAGCGGTAAAAAACTTTCTGATGTTATTTCTCAAGATAACAAAGTTTTAAGTGTAGCAAAAACTACAGATGAGCTGAGTGATAAAAGGATAGATAACTCTATTGAGGTTAAAGGTGATAATGAGCTTGCAAAAACAATTAAAAATGCCACAGCTATTATAAAGAATGAGGATGGTAAGATAGTAGGAACAATAACCATACCTCATGATATAGCAAGATTGAGAGAGATAGATCAGATGAAATCTGATTTTATATCTATGGTAACACATGAGCTTAGAAGCCCTCTAACCTCTATAAAGATGGCTCTTAATATGATATCGGAGGACAAAAATCTTAATCCCTCTCTAAAAAATATGATAAATGCTGCTGTTAGAAACACAGAAAGGCTTAATTCTATTGTAACAGATATACTTGATTTTTCAAAACTTCAATCAGGTAGAATGGTTTTTAATCTTGAAGGAGTATCTCCTGCTGATGTTGTTGAGTCAGCTATTAGCTCTATGAAGGCGTGGGCTGTTTCAAAAAATATTAATCTATACTCTAATCTTTCAGATAATCTTGCTGATATATATGCTGATAAAAGAAAAACTGAGCAGATACTTATAAATCTTATATCAAATGCTATAAAATTTACACCTGAAGGTGGCAAGATTGAGGTTGGAGCGATTAATAACGCTCAGTATGTTAGATTTTATGTCAAGGATACAGGAATAGGGATAAAAAAGGAGGATAGAGAAAAAATCTTTGAGAAATTTGTTCAGGCAGTCAGTGGGGAGAAGGTTGGTGGTACAGGGCTTGGGCTTGCAATAACAAAGGCAATGGTTGTTATGCAGGGTGGAGTTATAAGTCTTGAGAGTGAGGTTGGAAAGGGATCTACATTCTTTGTTGATCTACCGGTTTATAAATCACAGATTGAAAGCTTAGAAGAAAAAAAGGATATAGTAAAAGTAAAAAAACCATGGTGGAAAAGAATTTTTTTTCGTAGTTGAACTTGACTCAGAAGGGGCTTGCCCCTTTCAAATCCCCAAAAGAAATATAAAAAACTTTTGGGAGTTTAAAGAATATAGCCCCTTAAAAATCTGCATCCAAACGCAAATACAGAAGCAAGGATAAAAGAAGGGGATTAATCTAATGTCAATAGAGAATATAAGAAATGTAAGATGTCCTTACTGTAAAGAGGATTTTGAGGCAAAGTTTTGGACTGTGGTAAGAGGTGATGTTGATCTGGAGCTGAAGGATATGATACTGCGTGGCGATTTCAACTCTCTTCTCTGCCCTCATTGTTCAAAGATTTTCTTCTATGAAGACAACTTTATATATCTTGATCCAAAAAATCAGCTTCTTGTTTTCGTTATGCCATCTTATGAGAAGGAGAAAAAAGAGATTATTGAAAAGCTTGAGAGTGACTACGAATTACTCAAGGAGAATCTTAACTCAAAAACAGATCTAAACTTTGAGCCCTGGTATCTTTTTGGAACAGCTGAGCTTAAAGATCTTCTTGAAAGGGATAAGGATATAGGAGAAGAAACAGAGGTTATAGAGGAGATATGTAGGGAAAAGAATATTAAATATGTTGTTGCTGATAAAAATGCTGCAAGAAGGCTAAACATACCATTTTCAATACCTTACAAAAAAACTCCTCACAGATACGATATTATTGACACAGTTAGGATGCTTTTAGAAGAAAATCCAGCGCTTATAAGATTGAAAAATCTTGTAGATCTTCTTGAGGAAGATGAGGAAGGGATAGAATTCATAGATGAAGATAAAACCTCTCAATAACACAGATATAATAGAAACAGTAATTGCTATAAAAAATTCTGCCAAAGCATATCTTGTCGGTGGATGTGTGCGTGATTGGTATATTGGCAAAAACTGCTTTGATATAGATATAACCTTCTCACTACATCCTAAAAGTATTGCTGAAGAGCTAGCGAAAAAATATTCAATGAAGGTTGAAGAATTTCCCCAATTTATGACCTTAAGATTGATATCTAAAGATCTAAGAGTTGATCTGGCAAGATTTAGAAAGGAGAGGTATCCTTATCCTGCATCGCTGCCTATTGTTGAAGCCGCATCATCAATTGAAGATGATCTTTCAAGAAGGGATTTTTCAGTTAATGCCATTGCAGTCTCAGTTAATGAAAGTAATCTTTTTGAGATAACAGATCCTTTTGGCGGTATCGGCGATATAGAAAAAGGGATTATAAAAGTTCTTCATACAAAAAGCTTCATTGATGATCCAACAAGGATTTTTAGGGCGATTAGATTTTCCCAAAGATTTGGCTGGAAGGTAGAAGAAAAGACATTTGAGCTGCTTTTGGATTCTATCCCATATATAAAGCTTCTTTCAAAAGAAAGGATAAGAAATGAAATCATAAAGATACTTTCGGAAAAGAAATGTTATTCTGTACTTAAAGAGATAATTGAACTTAAAATACTTCAAAAAGAAGAGCTTTTTGAATTTGACCAGGATATAGATCTTCTTTCATCTGTAGATGATAGGTTTATATATATAGCAAAAAAAAATGGAATGAGTTTTTTTGAAGGTTATGCTTTTAATAAAAAGATGAGAAAAAAGTTAGAGGAAAAGATCAAAGGGTGGTAGCAGTAAAAAGTCAAGTGTTTGATATTTTTTCATCAACAACTCCAATATGTCTTAAAAATGCGTCAAACTGGACATCCCTTCCAAGAAAATCTCTAACTATCCTTGACTCATCTATACTTCCACCTTTAGCCAGAACCATTTCCCTGTATTTTAAGCCAATTGAAGGGTTAAGAATGCCATTTCTTTTAAACTCTTCAAAGAAATCACAGCTTATAACCTCAGACCAGAGATAGCTGTAATACCCTGCCTCATACCCACCCATAAGATGTCCAAAGTTTGCTTGAGGATGGGTAGACTTAGTCATAGGTATAAGAAATATCTTTTTCATCAACTTTTCATATATCTTTGTTGTATCAACCTTGCCCTTCTTTGTATGATAAACCATATCAAGTGTTGCAAGAAATATCTGCCTTAAATAATGAAGCCCACTTGTAGCATTCTTTGCTTTTATTATTCTCTCAATAATATCTTGTGGAAGTGGCTTGCCTGTTTTATAATGAGATGATATTTTTTTAAGCACATCAACAGAATAAGCCCAGTTTTCAAGGCATTGTGAAGGGACCTCAACGAAGTCTCTTGCAACTGATGTGCCTGAAAAGATTGCATATTTTGACCTCGTAAAGATATTATGAGTTACATGACCAAACTCATGGAAAAGTGTTACAACCTCGTCAAGTTTCAAGAGCGATGGGTTACCATCAAATGGTGGGGTAAAGTTTGCAACTATTGCTGCAGCGGGTTTTCTATATCTCCCATCATCTAAAAGCATTCCCTTAATAAGTCCAAAGCATGCAGCGTGTTTATACTTTCCGTCCCTTGGAAAAAGATCAAAATAAAAGTATGCAATAGTCTCTCCATTTTTCTCTCTAACCTCATAAGTTCTAACACTTTCATGCCATTTATCAAGTTCTTTAGCTACAAATCTGATATCAAAAACTATCTCAAAAACCTCGAACATTCCAGATATAACCTTTTCAAGTGGGAAGTACTCCCTAAGCTTTTCATAATCTATATCATACCTCTCTTTTTTAAGCTTATTTGCATAATATCGCCATTGCCAGTTGTAGAGAAATTTTTCATCACTATCATTTCTTTGATTTTTCATACGAAGAAGTGTTCTTAATTCTTTTTTGCCCTTCTTTTTAACCTTTTCATAGAGTTCTTTTAGGAAATTCATGACATTTTCTGATTTTTTCGCCATCCTGTCTTCAAGGACATAATCTGCAAAGTTTTTATATCCTAAAAGCTTTGCTATTCTTTGTCTTACTCTTATTGCTCTTTCCATAAGCTCAACATTCTCTGGATAACATCTATTATTGAATTTTACCTCAAGTTCTTTTCTTGCTATATCAGACTCTGCATTATCCATAAAAGGTAGATAATCTGGATAGTCAGTTGTAATGATATATCTGCCATCCTCGGTTTTGCTAAGTCTTTTTATATAATTTTCATCAAGTCCTTTCAAATCAGTTTCATCAACCTCTATCTGTTGATGGCTTTCCCTTAGATTTTTCGAAAACTCAAGCTCAAGATCTACAAGCTCCTTTAGAAGTTTTTTAATCTTTCTTCTTGTTTTTTCATCACCATAAAGACCGTTTTGTTTAAAAGTAAAGATTATCTTGTCTACAAGTTTTTTATCCGTTTCATCCTCAATTTTTGTCTCTGCAACCGACTTAACAGCCTTAAATATATCCTCTCTTGTAAAGATATCAACTGAATATTTGTTTATCTTCTGTTCAAGCTCAAGGGCTTGTGATCTGATGTTGGGATCAGGTGAAACATAAGCTAAAAAAATGGGTATGTTAACCTGATGATTAAATTCTGCAAGGGCTTTTTCAAAAGCCTTAACTGTATTTTCAAAATTTCTTTTATCAGTTGGGATTGAAAGTATTTCAGAAATTTTTTTCTCAAACTCACTTATTACTTTATCTGCAAGCAAGGAAATTTCTTCGGGAGTGTATCTAAATGATGGTATCATAGACTTCCTCCTTATGAACGATCAATCTACTACTTATTTTAAAAATTTATTATAAACAAAGCAAACAAGACTTAAAACTCTTCTACAAATTTGAATTATCGCTTGATGATAAAATTTTTATCTAATAAAATATCCTTTGATGATGTGTATTTTTTTATCTAACACACATAAGGGGAGATATGGATGCTTTGGAACATACTGAGAAATCTTTTTAAGCGTGAGATTGATTCTATCATATTGTTTATTGTAATTTTTATAACTTATTTCTATTTTATGCCTCCAGTTCTTGCACCGTATAGAGATGCGGGAGAATTTGCGTTTGATATCTTCACCTCATCGATATCTCATCAACCAGGATATCCCCTTTATAATATTATTGGTAAAGTATTTTCTTGTCTAATACCGGGAAATTTTGCTTTTAGACTAAATCTTCTTTCTGCTGTGGCAGGAAGTCTGTCTGGAGTATTTTTGTTAAAAATTTTTAAGGAGATATTTAAAGATAAAACGCCAATAAAATATCTTCTATCATCTCTGTTTTGTTTAAATTCTACTATGGTTAGTATTTCAACCGTTTCAGAGATGTATTCCCTACATATACTTTTTACAACAATATTAATATATCTTTTCTTTAGGTTTTTCATTATACCTGATTATTTAGAAGAAGGGAAAATATTATTGTTTATATATTTTTGTGGCTTGTTTATGACAAACAGGATGGATATATCTCTTATATATCCTTCTTTCTTTACAGTGTTTACATATAAGAAAAATTTTAAAGTTGGTATTAGATTAATTACAAAATCAGTAATTGTCTTTGTAGTTGGATTTTCTGTTTATATATATCTTTATTTTCTTTCAAAATCAGATCCACTTATCAATTGGTCAGATCCATCAGACATCAAAAATCTCATAGATATAATAACAAGAAAAAGCTATGGTTCCACACTTGATCTTATTTCACTAAAATACAAACGAGGCGAAAACTTTATTCCAAATCTGAAAGCGTATTTTATTCATATAATAAAAAATTTTAACATACTGATAATATTTTCTTTTTACGGATTTTACAAAATGTTTAAAGAAAAAAATAAAGATATCTATTTTTTTATCTTACTTTTTTTTATACCAGGACCTTTTTTCCTTTATCTGGCAAATATGCCCCCAAACCCTCACTCACTTAGTATAGTCGAACCATACTATCTTGTGCCGAACATTGCAATTTTATTTATGAGCTTTTTTGGACTGAGGGCTATAGATAAAAAAATATCTTTTTTTCTTGCTATAGTATCGATTTTTTTCACGATTTTTATTAATTTTAATCATTATAATAGGAAAAATTTAAGAATTACAGAAACCTTTTCAAAAGACATTCTTAACAATCTGCCTCAAAACTCAATAATCGTAGCTAAAAAAGATGTTCAGGTATTTAGTTTATGGTATTATAGATATGTTGAGAAGATAAGGGAGGATGTCGATGTAATTGCGCAGGGACTAACTGGTGCAAAGTGGTATCATAAATCTAGGATAAATAAAGATATTGTAATTTTACATCTGGATAGCAAAGAAAATTGGGAGATGTTTAAAGAAATAAATAACAAAAGAGTATTTGCCACAACGGATTGCGAAATACCATCAGATTTAAAAATAAAGCATTATGGTTTATATGTTGAAATTGAACCAGAGAATGAGAAAACAGATATTGATATGATCTCAAAATTATCATATAAAACTATAAAACCTCCTTATAATGATTTTTTTGTATATGATCTTGCTGCTCAATATTCGCTGGCTATTACTAACATAATATCAAAAAATTTAGGGGAGAAGACTAAACACTCTATTTTACTTGAATACTTGAATGATGCTGAACAACTTGATGAGATGAATAAAAATATCTATTTTTACAGAGGAATAATCTATTCAGATGAAGCTAAATGGGACAAAGCCCTTGAAAGTTTTATAAAAGCAAAGAGTATTCTTTTTGAACTCAAGAGAAGAGCTAAATTATATAAATCATTTAAGGAAGTATTTGATTCAATTAACATAGATATCTCATACGCATATCTAAATATGGGTGTATGTTATGAAAAGCTAAATAACTTTGTTGAATCCGAAAAATCATACTTTTATGCATTAAAATTTAATCCACTTTTATATACTGCACATTACAATCTTGCTGTTTTGTATTGGGATAAAGACAAAAATAGATCTAAAATTCACCTGATAGAAGCTTTAAAAATAAATCCAGCTTATTCTCAAGCCCGATACTATCTTGAAATACTTGAGAGATCTAAAAATCCTATTAACAAATATTAGAAGATTTCTTATCACATATCAATTTTCGAATGTTTTAAGTGAATAGCTCATTATACAATCGACTCCTTTGATAATAACTTGAGTCTAAAAGAGACTGCGTGTGACTATTATAGCAGGGACAAAATAAAGGATCTTAAGGAAAAAAAGGAAGATAGAGAATAAAGAATTAACACCAGAAAAGTCCAAAATGTATAGAGATCTTACAGCATATTGACTGGGTTAGTTTTTTTTGATAAAATTTTTTAAACTATAATTAAGGAGGTGATATGAAACATTTTGAGAAGGGTGCTATAGATGAATTGATTTTAAGGTTAACTGGTTATGAAGGGAAGCATGGGCATGGGCATTATCATCATGATGAAGTGGAGAAGGGATTTAAATTTGAGAAGGAGATACTTCAGGAAGACAGGTTAAGGCTTACGAGGGAATTGAGGTCTATAGAAGAGGATAAAGACTGGATGAATAAAGAGATGGAAAG
>JBMFKQ010000029.1:0-18629 GCA_049972095.1 Elusimicrobiales bacterium | reverse complement strand
CCTCTACATTCACCCTGTCCAGTCTCCTTTTTAACTCTACCAAAGCCTTATAATGTGGAATGTTAAAATATCTCATAGCAAACCTCCAGATACATACACTAATTCTATTATACCTAAAAGTCTAGTATGTTTATGAAATTATGCAGCCACTGTAAGATCTGCTTGTTTTAAACCAGTTATTTTAGGAAATAAAAGACTAAATAACCTCCGGAGTTATCATCCAGCTTACCGTCCAGTTTTGCTCTTTTTTCAAGCACACAACCCCTGCCATTTTAAATGAGATAATTGTTTTTTCTCTGTCTGCAACCAAAATTAATGAAGCCAAATTGCTAAGATGAGGCAAATGACCAACAAGCATAATTGATTTATTAATATTTTTTAACCTGGCTGACCAAATCTGAGGATCATCAAGAGGTGTAAGTCCATCTGCCTCAGTAGTTCGAACCCCTAAAGCCTCTGAAAGCACCTGAGCTGTTTGCTTTGCTCTTAACTTTGGACTATGAAAAATTTCATCTACCTCAAGATTTAGCTTAGTTAGAAAGGCAGCAACCTTTTTTATATCATCAAATCCTTTTTGTGAAAGCCCTCTTTGAGTATCTTGCTCTTCCGTTTTTGCATCGGCATGTTGAACAAGATAAAGATACATAACCATTTTTTACTATAACAAATAAGCCACCAAATCTCAAAATATTCTTCCGGGTTCTTACAAGGTAAGAAAATTTTCCAAATCCCCATACAAACGGCTTAGAAACCCTGCAAAAATATATCTTGTTGATGTTGGAATTTGTAGAAAGGTTGGCTCTGATGATTTGGGAAGAGTATAGAAAATGTAGTTTTTCTTGAATTAAAAAAACAGGGAGATGTTTTTTATTTTGAGGAAGAAAAAGAATGCGACTTTATAGTTAAGGATTTCAATGGCAACTTTAAACCATATCAGCTGACCTATGAACTTACCAACAAAAATGAAGAAAGAGAAATAAAAGGTCTGGTTAATGCCTGTAATCAACTATCAACACATAAAGGAACGATTCTAAGCTTTGATCAGCAAGGCAATATGAAAATAGAAGGAGTTAATATTGAAATAATTCCTGTCTGGCAGTGGCTATTATCGCAGAAAGATTACACCTAAAATGATAATTGTCATAGCAGACGACTAAGGAAAATATTGACAAGATAGCACTCCATCACTCTTCTCTAATTTCATTTTTAGCGATTATAATTATTCTTCTGTAATCACTCATAAACAGAGTAGATCCCAGCTATACATTCTACATATTCGCAATCCTACTCTGTTTAATAAATCTCTTACTCAGTTGGGTTATAAATTCTTACAAAAAAGGACTTATCTTTCCTCTCACCATTTCTAATAACTATCCTTTTATAAACTTGCACCATAATACTATCAAAAGTTTTTTCGCTTTATCATTAAATCCTTTCCTCTTTCTACTATGATGTATTGGCGAGAATACTTTAAAAAATCACGGTTAAATGTATTAAAACAAAATAACACATCTAATTTTAATGCACTTGCTATGTTTTTAAGAACTAAGAGATTTTCCGCATGTCTTCTATAATATACTCAACACTTACTCCCTTGTTTTTCTTCTACACATCTGCTGTGTATGTTTAAGCTTGCTGCGGACTTTTAAATTAAAGGCTGGCGGGGTCGACGGGATTTGAACCCGCGATCTCCGCCTTGACAGGGCGGCGTGTTAAGCCAGGCTACACCACGACCCCTTTCTTTTTAGTATACAAAATTTTTAGCTTTATACAGCTATGCATTTTATAGAATATCTTTATGAGCTGGATTGAAATTTTTGTTATCGCTATAAGCCTTTCACTTGATTGTTTTGCTGTTAGTATATCAAGCGGTGGGACAATGAGGTTTTTTAATTTTAAAAATCTTGTTAAAATGTCTTTTTTCTTTGGTTTTTTTCAGAGTATAATGCCGCTTATAGGTTATCTTGCAGGATTTGGAGCAATAAACTATGTAGAAGGTTTTGACCATTGGATTGCTTTTTTTCTTCTTGTTGCAATAGGAATCAAGATGAGCTATGAGAGTTATAAAATAGAGGAGTTTAACTGTAGTAAAAATACAGCATGCCCTTTTGGCATTCAAACCCTGATAATTCTTTCTATTTCAACAAGCATAGATGCTCTTGCAGTTGGATTTACCTTTTCATTATTAAAAATGTCAATTCTGATCCCGGTTATAATAATAGGTATTGTTGCTTTTCTTGTGAGTATGCTGGGAATAATTATGGGTTATAAAGGAAAAAAAATTTTTGGTAAGAAAATGGAGTTTATAGCAGGATCAATTCTTATACTAATAGGATTTAAAGTTTTAATATCCCATTTAATCTGATGATAGAACTTAGAGATGTTTCATTCTCATACAAAAGGGTGCTTTCCAGTTTCAAAAAAGAGGTTTTTAAAAATTTTACTGCTCTATTTGATGATGGGAAGATACATATGGTGCTGGGAAGAAATGGGAGTGGTAAAACTACACTTCTTAAAATCGCAGCAGGCTTTCTTATACCTTCAGCTGGATATGTCTCAATAGATGGCGCTAAAGCAGATTATATTAACTTTCCTTATGATAAGGTTTCAATATTCACAGATCCAAATAGGATGTTTTATCATCAGTTGAGCGTTGTTGAAAACCTGAGATTTTATAGTCATTGTGATATAAGCGAGATAAAAAGATTTGCTGATATTGTAAATATGGATCAAAAAAATCTTAATCTAAAGTTTGCAGAGCTTTCCTGCGGCAACAGAGTAAAAGCTGCGCTTATAAAATGCTTTATGGAGAAAAGAAAAAATATTCTTCTTGATGAGCCTTTTGCATATTTAGATAAAGCTTCACAAGACTCTATCTTAAAATTTATCCTTTCAATTAAAAATGAGAGGTGTATTGTCATTGCAAGCTGCAATAGATTTTTTGATGTATATGATAGTGAGCTAAAAATAGATGATTGAGGATATTAAAAGATACATTGTGAAAAACCTTCTATTAGAAAAACATTACAGATTTTCACTTATAGCACATTTTCTTTCGCTTGCAATAACCATCTGTATATTTTTTTTCATAGATAAATTCTTCAAGGCTTACATCCAGCATTACATTCTAAATAGACAGGACTATTTCTCTTATGTTTTTGCAGCATTTATTATATTCAACTACTCATCTGGGAACTCAACCGTAATTCAGATTGTAAATTCAGATATATCCTACGGGATTTTTGAGTTCATCTCAAATAGAAAAAACTTTTTTATACCTTATATGGTATCAGCCTATTTATACTCATTTATACTTGCAACTCTTGAAGGAATTTTTTATTTAACAATAGCCAGTCACCTTAAAATAATCAAATTAAACGCTAATTTTCCATCAGTATTAATTCTTCTATTCATCTCATCAGCGATATTTTGTGCTTTTGCATTTATTAATGCTTCCTTCTTTGTGATTTTTAAAAAAGGGAATATAGCTGCTTTTTTTTATGGAATTGTTGAAAGTATATTTGGCGCAATATATTTTCCACCACAAGTATTAGGAAAGATTTCTATCATCTCAAACCTCATTCCAATAACCCATTCTGTAAGTGCAGTGCAAAAGATAATTTATCAAAGGGCAAGTGTGCTTGAACTGAAAGAGTTTTATATCCTTCTTGTTTTTTTAGTGATAAGCATACCCTTCTCTTACATCTGTTTTAGAAAGGCTGTTAATACATCAAGAAAACTTGGAAATCTGTCTCACTATTAAGCCTTTAAGTTTTCTTAATCGGTATTTTTATCTTATTTTTCTTTGCAAACCTTACTGCTTTCTCATATCCCGCATCGTAATGTCTCAAAACACCCATAAGAGGATCATTTGTTAAAACCCTTTCAATCCTCTGTGACATCTTCCTGCTCCCATCACACACAACAACCTGACCAGCATGCAGAGAATATCCTATTCCAACCCCTCCTCCATGATGGAAACTTACCCAGCTTGCCCCACTTGCAGTATTTAAAAGGGCATTTAGCACAGGCCAGTCTGCTATAGCATCAGAACCATCTTTCATTGCCTCCGTTTCTCTGAAAGGGCTTGCCACAGAACCTGCGTCAAGGTGATCCCTTCCTATAACAATTGGGGCAGAGATTTTGCCTTTTTTAACCATCTCGTTAAATTTAAGCCCAAGGATATGTCTTTCCCCGTAACCAAGCCAGCATATTCTTGCTGGAAGCCCTTGAAAATGAACCTTCTTTGATGCCATATTTATCCATCTAATCATTGTTTCATTTTTTGGAAATGTCTCAATTGCAAGTTTATCTGTAAAATATATATCCTTTGGGTCACCACTTAGTGCAACCCATCTAAATGGTCCTTTGCCCTCACAGAAAAGTTCCCTTATGTATGCTTGAACAAAACCAGCAAATGAATAGGCATCTTTAACACCCTTCTGATAAGCCATTGTTCTTATGTTGTTTCCATAATCAAAAACAATAGTGCCTTTTTTCATAAAATCAAGCATTGCTTTTACATGAATTGCTATTGACTCCATTGCTCTGTCTATATAAGATTTAGGGTCTTTCTCTCTTAATTCTTTTGCTTCATCAAGACTCAATCCACGAGGGATGTAGCCATTAAGTGGATCATGAGCTGATGTTTGATCAGTCATAACATCAACATTGACTCCCATCTCATACATCTTAGGAAGTATCTCTGCACAGTTTCCAAGAAGCCCAATTGAGATTGGTTTTTTCTCTTTCAGATACTTTTCAGCTATCTTTAAAGCTTCATCAAGTTTTTCTGTCATTGTATCAAGATATCCTGTTTTAAGCCTCTTTTGAATTCTCTGTGGGTCAACCTCAACTATTATTGCAACTCCATTATTCATTGTTATTGCAAGTGGTTGAGCTCCTCCCATACCACCAAGCCCACCACTTACAACAAGTTTTCCTGTAAGATCAGAATTGAAATGTTTTTTCGCACATGCTGCAAAGGTTTCATATGTGCCTTGAAGAATTCCTTGTGTTCCTATGTATATCCACGAACCAGCAGTCATCTGCCCATACATTATAAGCCCTTTCTTTTCAAGCTCATTGAAGACCTCCCATTTTGCCCAATTACCAACAAGGTTTGAGTTAGCTATAAGAACCCTTGGAGCATATTCATGTGTTTTAGCAATACCAACTGGTTTTCCAGACTGAACAAGAAGTGTCTCATCATCCTTTAGCTCTTTAAGCGATTTAACTATTGCCTTAAAGCACTCCCAGTTTCTTGCAGCCTTTCCCCTTCCACCATAAACTATCAACTCCTCAGGTTTCTCTGCAACCTCAGGATCAAGGTTATTCATAAGCATTCGCATTGCTGCTTCCTGCTCCCATCCTTTACATGTTATTCTATTCCCTCTTGGTGCTCTTATTATCATACACCCCCCTAATCTAAGAGCTTATTCTTTTAATATATCTGAAACATCAATAAGAAAATCCCCATCACTTACTGATACAGCAACAGACTCAATTTTTGATGAAAGCTCAACATCACCTTCAAGATCTCCAACGATGTTTATAACTTTTTCTATTACCTTTTCAAGAATAGGAGATGTCTTTAAAGGTCTGTGATACATAATTGCTTTTGAACTAGCAATGAGCTCGATGGCTACAACCCGGGCAGAGTTTGAAACTATCTTTTTGAGTTTTATAGCAGAGTTTGTCCCCATAGAAACAAAATCCTCTTTGTTTGCTGATGTTGGGATTGAGAAAACTGATGCTGGATGTGAAAGTATGTTGTTTTCATTGCATAGTGCTGCTGCTGTAACCTGTGCTATCATAAAACCGCTTTCAAGTCCAGGATTTTTTGCAAGAAATGGCGGCAAAATCTTAAAATCACTTACAAGCTGTGCTATTCTTCTCTCGGACATAGCAGTGTTGACGGATACTGCAATAGCAGCTGAATCAAAGGCAAGTGCAAGGGATTGTGCATGAAAGTTTCCACCAGATAACACCTCAATCCTTCCATTATCATAAAAAACAAGTGGATTGTCAGTCACGCTTCTATACTCTATCTCAAGCGCTTTAATTGAGTTATAAAGCCACTCCATAACAGCACCCATAACCTGAGGCATACATCTTATAGAATAGGGATCTTGAATCCTTGAATCATTCAATATGTGAGATTGTCTTATCTGGCTTTTCTCAAGAAGTTTTGAAAGTTTTTTTGCAACATATATCTGGCCTGAATATGGCTTTGCATATGCAATCCTTCTATCAAATGCTTTAGGAGTGGCTTTAAGAGCGTCCGTTGAAAGAGCACCTGCTATTATAGATGTATAAAAAACATTTAAGGCTTTTAAAAGTGCCTTTGAACCTATAGCGTTTGTTGTTTGAGTCCCATTGATAAGTGCAAGCCCTTCCTTTTCTTCAAGCACAAGCGGCTTGATCCCTGCCTTTTTAAGAATAACAGATGATGGCTGCCATCTATCATCACCATAAAACTTTGCAAGTCCCTCGCCACATAACGCAAGAGCCATATGTGAGCTTGGAGCAAGATCACCGCTTGCACCAACAGATCCTTTTTGAGGTATATAAGGTATAATACCTTTGTTAAGAAACTCACAAAGGCTGTTTATAACCACAGGTCTTACCCCACTAAAGCCCCTTGAAAGCTCATTTGCCCTTATAAGCATCATTAACCTTGCCTCATCATCACTCAAAGGATATCCCACCCCACATGCATGACTTCTTATAAGATTTATCTGAAGTTTTTTAAGATCCTGCTTTGATATATTTTTGCTTGCAAGCTCACCAAAGCCCGTATTTATTCCATACATCACCTCACCCTTTTCTATAAGTTTTTTTAGCTCCTCTCTTACAAGAGATATCATTTTTTCTGCATTCTTTCTAAGCTCATAAACATTTTTTGGTGAGGTTATAGCATCTATATCCTCAATAGAGAAATCAAAGGGCAGAAGGATTTTCATTATTACTTCCTCTTTGAAAAGGCTTTGCTATCCTGATAAGCTCATCGACCGTTTTAATACCATAATCCTTGATGAGTTTTGTCATAAAGTATGTGAATATCTGTTTGGTTATTTCAACATCGTTTGCTGCTCTATGCCAGTTATCAGATATAAGATTTATTGAGCGTGCTATATTTTTAAGCTTGTGGTTTGGTGTGTGTGTAAAGGGTTGAAATCTCTTTGAAAGTGTCACAGTATCAACAAGCTTGACACAAGGAAATTTGAGCCCAAGTCTTTTTATCTCTGAGTCTATAAACGAAAAGTCAAAGAGGATGTTATGACCAACAAGAATTGAGTTATAAAAATCCCCTATTATCTTAGCTGCTATATCCTTGAAGAAGGGTGCATTTTTAACATCATCATTAGATATACCACAGATCTCTGTAATGTTAGAGGGAATATCAATAGCAGGGTTTACAAGTGTTGAAAAACTTTTCACATCATTCTTTATTCCAATCATCTCTATGTAGGCTATCTCACATATTCTATCCTTGTTAGGATCAAGCCCTGTGGTTTCAACATCAACAATGATAAACCTTGCATTATCTATGAGGGTGCATTCATTCATTTTTAATATACTTTCTTTCATATTCTGTTTTATATATCTCAAAGTCTCTATCTGAAAAAAGAACCATTCTTATCTCATCAAAAAAATCAATATTTCTTGATATAACACTTAGAGCTATCTTACAAGCCTCCTCAACAGGATAACCATAGGCTCCTGTTGAAATTGATGGAAAAGATATTGTGTTGATATTGTTCTGCTTTGCAATATTGAGTGAGTTAAGATAAGCATTTTCAAGAATCTTTGCCTCATTATTTTTCCCGCCACGCCATATAGGTCCAACAGTGTGTATTATGTATTTTACAGTTTTTATGTTAAACGCTGGTGTTATAACAGCACCACCAGGCTCAAGATACTTTATGGATGATATTATTTTCTTGCATTCCTCATAAAGCCGTGGTCCTGCGGCTCTATGAATTGCACCATCAACACCGCCACCCCCACTAAGATATGAGTTCGCAGCATTTACTATAGCATCAACACTTTCAAGTGTAATATCACCTTTTTTTATAACTATCCTTCCCATTTAAATTCCTCCATAATAATAGTATCTTGAAAGAAGACCACAGACAAAAGACATAATAATACTTATCACAAAATTAATCCAGCTTATGTCAGTAATTTTTTTCCGCTTTATATAATAAAGCTGTGCTATCCAAAGAACAGCAACTATATACCAAATCCTTCCCTCTATCATAAAAACTCCAAAAAGAACAATCCTTTCAAATATCATAAGATACTTCTGATCAAAGCTTGGGAATGAAGCGTTGGTTAGATCCTTTTCTATATAGTAGATAAAAACTGTTGTTGTGTGGCTAACAATAGCAAGAAATAAAAGAATCATCACAATCCTCTCACCAGAAAAATCAGTAGGAACATTTGTAAAGGGAGAAAATATGAATACAAAATACAGATGGAAAAACTGATCAACAAGGAAATTGAGAGTGTTGTCAGGATAGACCTCTTTTTTTATAATATACACTCTAATCTGGTCAACAGCAAAATGAAGCAGACAAATGATAAAAATCATGAGATACCCATTAAAGATCCTATTAAACCATGTTTTTGAAAGATAATGATAAAGAAGAGAATAGGTAGTCAGAAGATGAATTAAGACATGAACAAGAATACCTATGGTTTTTTCTCTTTTTATCCTATTTATCCAGTTAGTTTGAAGTGTAAAGTCAGCAATAAAATGTGATAATAAAAGCCGCCAGAATATCTCCATCATTTATTCCTTATGTTAAAAATACCATCAAAACCTTCTCTACCTTCTTTAAGCTCACAAGAAAACTTCTTATAAAAAACAGATAGTCCATCATATGGATTAATTGAAAGGGCTTTTTCAAAAAAAACTGATGCTCTATCATAACTTTTTTCATAAAAATATTTTATACCATTTTCAAAGTTTTTCATAAACTCGTAATCACAACTCTTCATTTCATCTTTGAGCTTGAAAGGTTCATAAACCTCAACAGGAGCACTTTTCCCAACAACGAGAATCCTACCAATATATTTAAAAACTATCTCATCTTTACATTGACTAACAGTGTCTATGGATGCTATTATAGATGTGCCAAAAAACTTGTTTGCTCCCTCAAGCCTTGATGCAAGATTTACTGTATCTCCCAAAACAGTGTATGAAAACCTTTTGCTTGATCCCATATTTCCAACAACAGCATATCCACTGTTGATACCAAATCTGAGCTTTATTGAGGGCATACCACTGTTAGCATTTAATCTTTCAATCTCCTTAACACATCTTATTGCAGATCTAATGGCCTTTGCTCTGTGTCTTTCAACATCAACAGGAGCATTCCAGAAAGCCATTATACAATCCCCAATATATTTGTCTATAACCCCTTTTTCTTCAAGTATTATATCACTTAAAGATGAAAGGTAAAAATTTAAAATATTTGTAACCTCTTCAGGACTCATCTTTTCACTCATTGATGTAAAACCTGCTATGTCCATAAAAAGAACCGTCACTTCTCTTCTTTCTCCTCCAAGTTTCAGTTTTGATGGGTCCTTGACAAGTATATCAACAACCTCAGGTGATAGGTATTGTGAAAATGTGTTTTTTATCCATCTTTTCTGCCTGTCCTCGACTATGGACTTGTAAGCAACTATATATACAAAACTAACAGCATTAGGAAAAAAGAATGCCATAAAAAGATGATTAAGGTGATATTTAACTAACCACATAGATAAAAGCATAATAAAAAAAATAGGTATGAAATTAAAGATCACAATTCTTATAACTGATCTTTTTAAAAGTATAACAGGAAGCCATATAAAAAAAACAAGCAGGATAATATCCAGATACCAAGGCATACCTCTAAGATAGTCATCATTTAGAAGGTTATCAATACACAGTGCATGAATCTCAACACCCGGCGTGTGAATAGATACTGGAGTTGAATAGTGATCAAAAGCACCTTGAGATGTTGAGCCAACAAAGACAACAGAATCTTTTAAAAGTTTTTTTTCATCATCACCCAATTTTTTCTCTATTATATCTACAACAGATAAGGCTTTATACATTACAGTTTGTAAGGATTTATCTTTTAGTGGCTTTCTGAAATTAATATAAAATCTTTTGTTTTTCCATTTCTGAAAATTAAGAAAAATATCAGATGAGCTATATCTAATATAAGCCATTGTTCCAAGAGTTGGAATTCCAATGCCTTTCATATTATCTGGGCATTGGTGACAGATATCTAAATAATAGAAATTCTTCTCAAAGCCGTTATAAAAAACAGGAAGTGGAATAAAAGGATAAATCTTCCTTATGTTTCCATCATAGTCCATCATATCTCCCGCGAATGCAGAACCAAAGTTAACTGCTGATTTATGAAGAAGATCAAAAGGTTTTTTGATATTGAAATTTTCATCAATTGAAACAGCAAGAATTATTCTATCAGAATATTTTCTCACAGTCTTTGCAAAGATCTCATCACTTTGAGGGTTATTCCTGTCAGGATCAAAAAACATAACATCAAATGCTATAATTTTAACACCATAACCTATAAGATTCTCTATCAGTGTAGAATAGTATCTTCTTGGAAAAGGCCATCCATATCTACTAATTGTTTTCTCATCTATCGCGGCAATAAGTATCCTTTTATCAGCATCCTTTGGAGATGAACCAAGAATCCGGGCAAAAGGATTGTTATAGCTTAGCTTGAAATCAAACCATTTTGTTTCAAGCATTGAGATAAAGCGCTCATTTTTAAGGATAAAATCAACGAAATAAAAAATAATAAAGAAAAGTGTCATTGCAGTTGCTGTGATATAGACTGATCTACGCCCTTTTGTAATCATAAATCACACACAGTTGATAAATATTCTCACCTCACTACCCTTATTCTTTTCAGAGTCAACCTCTATCCTTCCACCATGCATCTCCACAATCGCTTTAGCTATACTAAGGCCAAGCCCAAATCCATCACTAGAAAAACTTCTAAATTTTTCAAAAAGATGCTTGAGTCTTTCTTTTTCAATACCTTTACCATTGTCTTTTACAGATATCTTTATCATACCCCCCTCTCTTTCAAGACACAGAACAACCCTACCACCTGAATGAGTATATTTAAATGCATTTGAAAGAATATTATCAACTGCCCTTTGGAAAAGCTCCTCATCAATCTCGGCATAGGCTTTATCAGTTTTTATTTCAGTGATGAAATCTATGTTTTTATAAGATGCTCTTGCAGAAAATCTTTCAGACATACTCTTTATAAATTCCACCATATCTACTTTTGATAGGTTGATGGAAATGGTTTTATTTTCTATTCTCGCCATATCAAGAATATTTTCAAGCATTCTGAATATTATGTTGCTTTCATTCTCAAGAGCAGAGATGTATCTTTTTGTCTTTTCATCAGCATCGTAGGAAAGGAGTTTGATATATCCCTGCATATTTAGAAGTGGATTTCTCACATCATGAACTATTGATCTGAAAACCTCCTCCTTTGCTCTGTAAAGTGTTACCTCTGCTGTTATATCCTCAACAACAAAAAGGAGCAATGGATAATCCCTCAGTAAGGTGACAAGTCTAACCACAAACTGATAATACCTATTATTCTTTTCAAAAGTATTGGTTTTTTCCTTAAAGCCTCTTGTTATAAGGCTATGGAAAAAATCTCTTGGATTTTCACCAGCGATCTCTACGCATCTTTGATTCATATAAACCGCATCCCCTGTAAGGTGTGTTAATGCTACCGCACTTTCTATGGTGCTTATTATTGCATTAAGTTTTTCCCTTTCATCCATTATCTTTTCTATCTGCATACCTTCATACTCTTTGAGCTTTTCAACCATCATATTGAAGACATCTATAAGCTTGTTTATCTCAGCAATATCACTTCCAACATCAACCCTAACTGAAAAATCACCATCAGCTACCTTATAGCTTGCATCAACAACACAAGAGATTGGCTCAGTAAGTTTTTTTGCACTTATGTAAGATATGAAGTAGCTTACAGTCAGCACAAGAAAAAGAAGAAAAAGAACACCATAAAAAAGTATATTTAGATTTCTAAACATCTCCTTACTACTTTGAGCAACAACAGTGTAAAAATCAAAAACGCTAACCCTTCTGAAAACAAAGATATATTCTTCATCTCCAATAAAAGATGAAAAACTGCCAGAATCTTGTGATATCATGCTGGTTATATCCTTGCTGCTGATGCTAAAACTCTTATCACTGAGTATCTTACCATCATCAGAAACAAAAAAGACAAAACCGCTTTCCCCTATTCTTGTCTGATATATATTGCTAAAAAAATCAATAAGATTAACAATTGTATAAACAGATTCTTTACCAACAGGATATACGATTGTGGCAAGAGGATAACCTCTTTTTATTTGGAAATTGCCAATAACCCCCTCGGCATTTCTCTTTATATCATCAAAATATCTTTCCTTTGAGATATCCACAACAGCAAAAGCCTTTCCAAACTCATTTTTGGATATCCTTGTTTTTTCAAGACCTCTTTCATCAACCAAGCATGCAAAAACAACCTCAGGATATTTTGCAAGAACTGATATCAGAAATTTTTTATCATCAGGATAAATTGATTTAAGATATTTGAGATAATCAAGTCTTTTAGCAAAGTTATTAATACTTTCATATGAAGCAAATGCAAATGTATCAGTAAGCTTTTGATATCCCTCAATAAGCTCTTTCTTTGAAAGTCTCTGAAAATAAAGGATGATTAAAAGGGTTAAGGCAACAGGCAGAAAACCAAGAACCACAATAGAACGAAAAAAATTTTTGAACACACTGCTCATCAACTCCTTCAATCACAACTAATTAATTTTTCTTCCTCTCTTTGAGTTTCTCTATAAGCTTCTTTGCAATATCATAGGCATCACCAATAACAGCATACTTTGAAACACTGAATATCATAGCATTTGGATCCTTATTAACAGCTATAATAACATCAGAGTTTCTCATTCCAACAAGATGCTGAACAGCCCCTGATATTCCAAAGGCAAGATATAGTCTCGGTGCAACAGTTGTTCCGCTCTGACCAACCTGATGTTTTTTATCTATAAAGCCACTTTCAACAGCAGCTCTTGATGCTCCAACAGTCGCGCCAAGCAGCAAAGCAAGCTCGTGAAGGATATCAAATCTCTCTTTGGTCTTAAACCCCCTTCCGCCTGATACAATTATCTCAGCATTTTCAAGCTTTATTGGAGCTTTGCTTTCCTCTTTATGTCTGGATAAAACCATTACTCTTCTTAGATAAGGCTCTATCTTTATATCTTCTTTTATAACCTCAACTGATGGTGATGGTGTTTTTGAAATCCTCATAACATTGGGTCTTACAGTTGCCATCTGCGGTCTTGAGTTTGGCGAGAGAATATCTGCCATTATATTTCCACCAAACGCAGGCCTTGATTGAACAAGAAGACCATCTGAGTTTATATCAAGCCCAGTGCAATCTGCTGTGAGACCAACATAAAGGGATGTGGCAACCTTAGGTGCAAGTTCCCTTCCTTTATATGTTGCCCCGAAGAGAAAAACCGATGGTTTATATCTGACTACAAGCGATATTATAGCTGTTGAATAGATCTCACAATCATATGGCAAAAACTCACTGTTTTCAACCAAATACATAACATCACAACCATAATCTTTAAGGATCTTCTCATAGCCACGATTTTTATCAGTTAAAACAACTGCACACAACCTCTGTTTAAGTTTATCAGCAAGCTTTCTACCCTCAGAAAGAAGCTCAAAAGATACCTTCTTAATCTCACCCTGAAGATTAGGATTTGGAGTGTCTGAAAACTCAACAAAAACCCAGACATCCTTATATGAAGAAAAGTCCTTCTTTAAAGACTCTCTATTTATGACAATTGCTTTTACAGGACATACACCAACACACGCACCACACAGTCTACATCTTGAAAGCTCTATTACAGCCTTTTTATCAACCATCCTTATCGCATCAAAAGGGCATACTCCAACACACCTTGTGCATCCTATACAGTTTGAAAGCACATCTATAGCAGGCATAAATACCTCCACATCACTTTATAAAATTCTCCTGCCTCATTATATCAACTATTCTGGCTGCTGCCTCAAGGGAGGTTGTGTTTATAAAGACAGTGTTAATCTCTTTTTTAGGTGGATATATCCTTGCAACCTGCGTAGGAGAACCCTTAAGTCCAATCTTTGAGGGATCTGCAGATATATCTGAGGCAGTTAAAACTAACATCTTCTTATTAACTGCCTCAACAATATTTACAAAAGAAGGGAAAGGAAGTTCAAAATCCTTTGGTTTGACCATAGTAACAACGCATGGAAGATCACACTCAACAATATCATAACCATCATCTATATGCTTTTTTGCTTCAAGCCTTCTGCCTTTAACAGATATCTCGTCGCAGAAGGCAACAATAGGCATTGAAAGATGCGCACTTATACCTGGGCCAACCTGAGCGGTATCACCGTCTATTGCCTGCATTCCACATATAACTATATCTGGTTTTGCTATCTTTTTTATAGCAAGCGCAAGTGTATAGGATGTTGCCCATGTATCAGAGCCTGCAAAGGCAGGATCGCTTATAAGATATCCTGCATCAGCCCCAAGGGCAAGAGAAAGCTGTATAACTGCTTTTGCTTGAGGTGGTCCCATTGAGATAACATAAAGCGCGGAGTGGGGATGCTCTTTTTTCAATTTAACTGCACTGACAAGAGCAAAATGATCATAAGGGTTGAGTATTGAAGGAACACCACTTCTTATCAAGGTTCCTGTCTGAGGATTTATCTTAACCTCAGTTGTATCCGGAACCTGTTTAACACATACAAAAATATTCATCCTTCCTCCATTCATCTCGACTTAAAAACCTCTGTTAAAGATCTTGCAACGAGATCCATATCTGCAATTAGTCCATGCTGGCTTTTTTCAATCTCCATTAGATTTATCTTATTGGCAAGAGTATCTGATTTCTCATTTGCAGAAAGCACGAGAGAAAGCCCTTCGTGTGCTATTTGAAAGGCAGCTTTTTTTGCAAAGATCCTTGCCATTGCTCTGTATGTGTTTAAATCAAATCTTATTGACTCACAGAGTTTATCAGATGCAGCAGTCTTTGAAAATATGTATGCATGTTCTGCTATGCTAATAAGCTTTCCAAGAACAAATGTCACATATTGATGTCTTGTAAGCCTATTTACTCTACACTCCTCAAGAGTCGCTGCAAGAGCTTTAAGCGCAAGAGATGTTTCATAAAGCCCACAATCAGGATTCTTTTTGGATAACTCCTCACAATCCTTTGCCATTAAAAGATGAAACTCACCCTTAGATTTAAGATGTTGTTGCCATCTTCCTCTGTAAATTGTCATCTCCATTATCTCATTTGTGCCCTCATATATACAGGTTATTTTAACATCCCTCTTTATCTTCTCAACAGGGAAATCCCTTGTATATCCATATCCACCAAGAGCCTGAATAGAATCCTCACTCACCTTATTTCCAGCTTCGGTCGCAAAATATTTTGCAATTGCACCCTCTGTTTGAAGCTCCTTCTCGCCTAAATCAAGCCTATTTGCTATGTGTTCTATATAAGCCCGTGCAGCCTCAAGATTAACAGCATGAGGTACTATAAGCTTATGAGTATATCCTTGTTTTTCAGATAAAGGGCCACCTGCTTGTATTCTTTGCTGTGAGTATCTTATAGCAGTCTCTAAGGCAGCCCAGCCACAACCAAGCCCAAAGGCAGCAACCATAAGCCTTGTATATCCAAAAACAGCCTGAGCCTGTAAAAGCCCCTGCCCTTCAACACCACCTATCAGATTTTCAAAAGGCACATAAACCTCATCAAGACAAAGTCCTGCTGTGTTTGAAAGCCTTATTCCATGTTTGTCCTCATGATGAGCCGGGCTAAATCCTGGGGTGTTCCTCTCAACTATAAACCAGCTTGGACCTCCACAAGCCTTAGCAAGCACTGTATATAGATCTGCAATACCGCCGTTTGAAATCCACTGTTTTATTCCAGTTATTTTATATCCTACGATCTTCCCATCCTTAATAACACGCTCTGCCCTCGTTTTTAGATTTACAAGGTCACTTCCAGCATCAGGTTCAGTCGCAGCATATGCAACTATCAATCTTTCCTTTGCTATTCTTTTAAGCCATTTTGCTTTTTGCTCCTCACTTCCACCAACATTGATAGGGTCAATTCCAAGATATGTTGCAAAAACGCTTGTTGCAATTCCAAGATCTATTCTTGCAAGAAGCTCACATATTCTATATAAGTCAAAGGTTCCTCCCCCTAAGCCCCCGTATTCCTTAGGTATTGCTACAAGATGTATTCCTAAAACAGAGGGATCATACATCTCTTTGAGAATATCTAAAGGGCATTCATTCTTTGCATCAAGCTCCCTTAAAAAACTATATTCTAACCTTCTTTTTGCATATTCTTTTAATGAGTCAAGCATTAGATTTCTTGTTATCGGGTCGAGCTGTGGCATTTTCCCTCCAATCTCATATAGCCACAAAAAAGATATCCTCAGCTATTTTCTTGCACCTGTCAGCCTCAGACAAAAGTCTTTTTGATATCTCTGTATTTTCTATGGATTTGACATTTATATAAACATTTTCAACTGCAGATTTCACTGCGGCTGAAAGAATATATATTCCACTTCTGTAATCTGATATAACATCCTGCTTAACAGCATCCTTCAAATCTCTTACACCCTCAATGACCTGGCTACATAACACAGCTGTTGAAAGTGGGACATCAGCTGCATAAATAAGTGCCTGCTGTATCTTTTCTTTCCTTGTTGGTTCATCCTTTGGAATTTTAAAAGCCTTCATAACATTATCAAAGCTTATGCAGTCCTCAATAATCTTTGATTCAATCTTTTTTCTCATATCCTTCAGATACAGTATTTTCTCAGATATTATCTTCTTATGCTCTTCAGCTGTTTTTTTTGATTTAAGCGTTATGCCAAAAGCCATCTCAATAAGAGCGACTCCCATCGCACCACATATAGCAGCAGCAGCCCCTCCGCCAGGGGTTGGTTCTGTGTTTGAAAGAGCTTCTATAAGAGCCATACTTGAAACCTTCCAATCGAACAAGAAATTTCATTATTTTATTTTCAAGGATCTGATTCTCAAAACTGAAGTTTGAAACCTTAAGCTCTGATACAGCATAATCAACAAGAGGTTTTGTTGTTGTAAGTCCTATAAGCTCTGTGTCTGTTATTTTTATACCCTTTGGTTCCGTTTCTTTTTTTATCTCATCAATGACCCTTTTAAGTGATGTGACCTCATAATTTGTAAGGACTGTTGATATCTGAACTTGATTTTTCGACTCAAGAAAAATCTCTTTTGCTCTAAGTGCAGGGAGCCCTCCACCACTTGTTCTTATCTTCTTTGCAAGATTCTTTGCAAAATCTATGTCTGTGGTATCAAGGTTTACATTGAAGTTGACTATCTGATACCTTGCACCAACAGCCACGGCTCCCGCTGTAGGGTGAATCATATTTGGACCAAAATCAGGAATCCTATCAGGATTTTTGCCGATCTCTTGTTTTAATCCTTCAAACTGCCCTTTTCTTACCTTTGCAAGGTCTTTTCTATCCTCTCTTTGAGCAGCCTGATCATATAGATAGACAGGGACACCAAGCTCATCGGCTATTTTCTTACCAAGCTGTTTTGCAAGCTCAATACACTCATCAATTGTTGTATCCATTATCGGTATGAAAGGTGCCACATCAAGAGCCCCCATTCTTGGATGTTCTCCTTTGTGTTTATTGAGATCTATAAGCTCAACACATTTTTTTGCCACTCTAAACATCGCCTCAACAGCTTTATCAACCGGCGCGATGAAAGTGAGAACTGTTCTGTTATGATCAACATCACTTTCAACATCTAAAACCAAAACCCCACTTACGCTTTTAGCAGAGTTAACTATCTCATCAATCTTAGATTTGTCTCTACCCTCAGAAAAATTAGGCACACACTCTACAAACTTCATAAAAAACCCCCTATGAAAAATAAATCAACACAAGATAAAAATATCCACAACTTTTACAAAATACATATCTTTATTATATCATTTTTAGGTTTGGTGGCTTTTTATCAGGCTTGTGTTAAGTTGCGTTAAAAACACTATACTCAGCTGTCCCTATCAAGTCAAAACAAGTGTTAGCAAACTAAGGCATTGCCCTTCCATAATCCAAAATTCATAATTCAAAATTTAAAATTTCACCTCTCACCTTTCACGTTCCACCTCTCACGTTTCACATATTTTCATTTGATTCGCACTGTGTTAGATAAAAATATCATGTCATCGTAATATATTCTATTAGATTTAAATTCTGTCATCAAGCGACCAATTCAATTTCACATAATCTAGAGAGAACTTTTTTGTCTTTTTTTAGTCCAAATAATTCATCCAATAATTCAGTTTGCTTTTTTCTTAATTCAATAAGGTTAAGCAAATTAAAAATATCATTAAGCTCTTTTTTAATTTCATCTTTCATATTAGGACATTCAATAAGTCTCTGATAAGGCGTCTTGGGGGTATCATAAACTTTT
>JBMFKQ010000028.1:0-22408 GCA_049972095.1 Elusimicrobiales bacterium | reverse complement strand
CAGGCAGACCATAGCCTTTTTCTAAAAAGAATACTGTTCCAAGAACCGTAGGGATAGAAACGGCTATGGATATTTTATTGGTAATATCCATTCTTTGTAACCCAGTTTGAACTGCTAAAAAAGGACTTAAAGCATTAGAAACACCAAAGATGATAATCCCAAGCAGAAAAACAAAACGCACTTCATTAAGCATCTGTGGCGGTATTTTGAAAAAACTAAGCAGCGGATTGATAAACAGAAAACCCAACACGATAATCAGTATCGCAAATACTGTATAAAAAACAAATCCAGTATTTACAACCTGATTTATTTTTT
Source organism: Elusimicrobiales bacterium (assembly GCA_049972095.1). Lineage (GTDB taxonomy): Bacteria > Elusimicrobiota > Elusimicrobia > Elusimicrobiales > UBA9959 > JANZZP01. The sequence goes on along the minus strand of JBMFKQ010000028.1, from coordinate 22,093 downwards.
CATAATCCCTTTTTGCATAAAATTCAGCAATATACTTTACAAAAGATGTCCCAACTCCAAAATCCAATAAACCAAAATAACCTGTTATTACCCCTACAAGTGCCCATATGCCATATCGTTCAACACCAATATGACGAATAATATAAGGAGTTAAAACCAAAGCAACTAATATTCCCCATAATCGTCCAATAGCATTAAAAAATGTGTTTCTGCAAATCTTTTGTGAGAGGGATTGATTCGTAGAATTCAGGTAATGTCTATGCGCATCGTGATCACAGCTAAACAACATATTATAAGATATTCTATCTAAAATGACTGGCTTAAAACAAGAAAACGAAACAAATTAAAAATAACCTAAGAGTAGCCGAAACTGACAAAGATGTGAGAAAAACATGATTAGATCTATTTTGACTTGACAGGTGAACAGCTTTTATTTCCCATTCTCAATAGTCTTAACTATAATTCTTTGGCTGTCCACAAATCTTGCATCAATTCTCAAAGGAAGGGAAAATCTCGATCTTGCATCCATTATAACCTCTTTTATTTTTTCAAAGTCTTCTTTTCTGTATTTAAAATCTCGGTTTATAAGTATTTCAAGATCCTGAGGATATTCAATTATAAAGCCTTGATTAGTTTCAGAGATTGTAAGTTGATTGGCAATTTTATAAAATTCACTCTGGATTATACTTTTTACAGTCTCAAGGGTTTCTTTATCTTTATTATGTATCTTTATTATTGGTAAAGATGATGTGTCACCATGGGCTTTTTTTCTTATACTAAGGTCATCAAAAAGATATTCGCTATTATCATCAAATCTGGCTATTGCCTTCATTATTGATGCCTTTATCTTCATCACCCCTGTCACAGGATTGAAGGATGTTTTTATTTCAAGAAAGGGATATTTTTCAAGAATCTCATCCTTTATCGCCTTTTCAACATCTTTTGAGTATTTGCTTCCCTGCCTCAAGGACAAAATCTTTTCAATATCATCTTTGATCTCTAATTGGGAGCTGTCAACTACTATTCTATTGATGATTGAGGATGTAAGGTTTATGCTTCCAATTTTTGCAAATCTGGATGAGTATTTAGATACTGAGAAGATAAGAAATAAGACTATAACCAGATAGGACAAAAAGATTAAAAATCTATTAGATGATGCGATGGTTAGTTTTAGTCTAACTCTTCTTTTTGGTTTATATCTTTTTAGTGTTCTTCTTCTCACAATTTATTTTAGCTAAAAACAAGCTCCGGGACTAGGACTCGAACCTAGACCAAGTGGTCCAGAGCCACTTGTGCTACCGTTACACCATCCCGGAACTAAATACAATTATACAACTTTTTCTTTTTATTTCTTTTTGAATTTTATAATTATCTTATTTGGTGAGTTTTCAATAGAATAATCTTTGCCTCTTATGTGTGGAGGGAGAGAGAAATATCTTATATATTTGAAGTATGAGGATTGGTATGATTTTATATTTTTTTGCTCTTTTTCATTCTCAACCATTCTTTGCGATGTTATCTTTATATGATCAGGCTTTATATCTATTGATATGTTTAGGTTTTTAGGCTCTGTGTTTTCTATCTCAACAGTATATATCTCATCATTTTCAGATGTCATAAGTTTGATATCAGTAAGATGAGAGTTTGGGTTTATTATCCTTTCATCAAACCATCTGTTAAAAGAATTGCTGAATATATCATAGTCAACAGCCTCAAGCATTTTTTTCATTCTTTTCCTGAAGTTTTCTATCTCCATGAAGGGGTCATAATCCTTTGAAAAAAACTTGTCATTGAATATGGAATCAAATATCTCTTTCTCCATTTTCTTCGTTTCCTCTATGTGTCTTTTTAAAAGTCTGTCCCAGTAGTATACATCATCATATTTTTTATCCTTCTCGTGTGCAACAAGAAAACTTGCTATTATTCCTGCTGCAAATATCAGCAGGGCTATGAGAAATTTCTTCATAGAACCTCCTTAAAAGGCTTTATTCTATCTCTATCCTATTTCCTTTTACCTCCTCTTTTTTGGGAAGGTTTATTTGAAGAATCCCATCTTTGTAGGACGCTTTTACCTTTGAGGGGTTTATACTCATAGCTAATTTAAAGCTTCTTGAGAAATACCCTGTTGGTATTTCGTCTCTTAAAACCTCCGATTTTTCTTTAACCTTAAATAAGGTTTTCCCCTCAACACTAAGTATACCATCCTTTATATTGATGGATATATCCTCTTTTTTAGCAAATGGTATAAGAATGTAGAGAATAACCTCATCATTATTTTCAACTGCATTTACGGGAGGGGTAAAGGATATATCCTCCTCAGACCCCTCACCGACAGGTTTTTTATAGGGCCTAAAAAAGTTTTCAAAGAGTCTATCCATATTCTTTTTCATATTTATAATTTCATCTGCTATTCTTATAATGTCTCTCATACATACCTCCTCTTTTTTCAAAAATTAGTCTATCTTTATCTCATTTATTTTTGTTTCTTTTTGTTTCGGAAGAATTATTTTAAGAACACCATCTTTATAGCTTGCCTTTGCTTCATCCGATTTAACAGGCTGTGGAATGGATATGGTTCTTTGGAATCTACCATAGCTTCTTTCTACTATTCTCCATCCTTCTTTATCCTTCTCATCCTTTTCCTGTTTTTTTTCAAACGAGATTGTAAGCATATTGTCATTTACCTCTAACCTTATATCCTTTTTATCAACACCTGGTATCTCCGCGTTTATTATAAACTCCTTTTCTGTCTCCTTCATATCAATCCTGGGATATGTTTCTTTCCATGATCCAATTGACAGCTGAGGTTCGAATATATCTTCAAACCACTGATTTATTACCTCGCTTGGTCTTATCATTGGAAACAATCCTTTTTTCATAGACACCTCCTTAACTGGTAAGTTATTTAGCAGTTATGTTAGATAACTGCTAATTATATTATAGCAGATTAGCAATCATTTGTCAAGAGTGCTAATTATAAGATACAAAGCTAATTTATCTTTTAATGGCAGACAGAAGGTTATGTTCTTTGATAGTTTCTTTGAATGGTTTTGTAGTAATCTTCAAGACTTTCACCTGTAAGAGCAGCTTTATAAACCTTACCAACAGGAAATACAAAGACTTTTTGAGGAAGCTCGAAAGCCCAAAGTCCATCATTTCTCTCAACACAATACCATGTTGGTGAGAATTCTTTTATTATCATTTCAAGAAATATATGGGCAAAACATCTAAGTATCTTCCATCCATCTACTGTTGGTGGTATTGATGGTTTAAAGTATTTTCTAATCTCAGCTTCAAGCTTTGCAAGAAAAGAAGGGTTAGGCGCAAGATATGATGTTTCATTTATATCCTTTGCAACCTCAAGGATTTTTTTATGCTCTATCCGTGCATCAAATATCTTCTCTTCATCACTTTTATATCTTAATGCTATAGCCATCCTTCCGTATGGTGGTTCTTCATTTAGATTCATAAATGAATTTAAATATTCTACATATAACCTGAGATATCCATAAGGTGGCTTTGGCTCTTCCCACTTAAAGCGCCATATCCTGGCAGCAGGATATGTTATCATCTCAATACCATAACGGTTTTGAATAACTGCTTGAGATGCCCAGATATCAAGCTCCTTTATCATTTTTATCTTTGCTTTAAACCTTTCCCTTATGAGATAAAGAAGAAAGTAGGAGCTTTTCTCAAATATACTAATAGCCTTATCTTCTTTTATTTCACTCATTGAGGTTATTCTTATCTTTCTTTCAACATCATCAACACCTTCAAGATTAAAATAGATTTTTTTTGAAAACTCCTTTTCAAGCTCTTTTAAAAATTCAAATGCCATTTCTGAAATAATATCACCAACTGCATCTGGTTTAAGTTTTGATGTAAGGTCTATTTCATAACCATGTGTGATCTGTATTTGTTTTTTTACAGATGATAGCTTAGATATATCCTCAGGTTGTAGGATTGAGTTAACAAGTAAAGATGATTCTTTATTTACTATTATTGATGGATTTTGAGGTATGTCTAAATCCTTTGAAATTTTGATTGCCATCTCTGGTCTAAAAAGTGCAAGATCATAAATTAGTAAAAGATCTTCAGGGTTTTTTTTGCCTGCTTCAATGATTGTGCTTATAAAATTAGTATCTGGCAAAGAATTATATAAAAACCTTGCGATTTCTAAGGCTTTTATCCGATCATTTATATCTTTGTATATTTCAAAAAGTTTTCTCATTATGCTTGCCTTAAAATACCCTTCAAGATTTGATGCCTCGTTTAACAGCTTTACTATCATAGTTATTTCCTCGCCAAGCTCCATAGAACTTAACGCAAGTCCAAATAGGACCTCCTGTCTTAAGTGAGGATGTGTCAGCGATGAGTAATAACTAAAAATTTTTTTTGAGTTTTCAGGTTTTTTTGCTGCAAGATGTAGCCATGCATAGTTTATATTCTTTTGTATTTCATAATCCTTTGATTCTATATTTTTAAGAACCTCAACAGCCTTCTTAATATCCCCAATCTCTGTTAATATTGTTGCAAGAACTAATCTTGATTTATCATCCTTATTGTTTTCAATGAGCTTTAATGCATACTCTGTTAACCCTAATCTATGAAGCATAAGGGAATAGAGATGAGATTCTTTTCTTATCTCAGAATAATAGTAGGCAAGGGCATAGTAGTCTGCATCTTTTAAAAACTCTGCCTCCTCTTTAGGCTTTAACGAGTAGCTCATAAAACCTATAAGTTTTATCACATCAGTTTCGCATAGCCTTTTTGAATCAACATAGATCTCAAACCTTTCATTAGCTGCTATTTTTATAAGCCTTGGGTGTGAGATCTCAAGATAGGGTGGAGATGGCTCTTTTAAGCTAAGAAGAAGCTTGTTTGACTGCTCAAGTGTATATAGGGAGGGTGAGAGAGGTTTAATCTTCACATAAAATTTTGAAAGTTTTAAAAAATTATTTAAAATTTGATTTATGAAATCTTCTGCCATCTTATCTAATTTTAACTTTTTATCAGGATTATTCACAATACTGATATGAGTGTAAAAAAAATAGTTTTTGCAACAAAAAACAATGACAAATTTAGGGAAATAAAGAAATTCTTCTCTGATATAAAAGATATAGAGTGGCTTTCTTTCTTAGATTTCTCTGATTTTCCTAATGTGGTTGAGGATCAACCAACAATAGAAGCGAACTCAAGAAAAAAAGCAGTTGAGATATCCCGTTTCTATGGTATTGCAGCTCTTGCTGACGACACAGGGCTATTCGTTGATTTCCTTGATGGCAAACCTGGGGTTTTTTCTGCAAGATGGGCGGGAGAAGGATCAAGATACATAGACAACAACTTAAAATTGCTTGATAAACTTAAAGGTGTTGATTTTGAAAAAAGGACTGCCTCTTTTAAATGTGCAGTTAGCTTTGCCTTGCCTGATGGAGAGTGTATAACTGAGGTTGGTGAGATTAGGGGATACATCCTCAATGAGATGCGTGGTGATGGTGGATTTGGATATGACCCACTTTTTTGGGTCAAAGAAAAAAACAAAACATTTGCCCAGATGAGTATTGATGAGAAAAATAGCATAAGTCATAGAGCAAAAGCCCTTTTGAAAATAAAACCTCATATTCTAAGGTTTTGTGAAGGATTATGAGGAAGTTTATTTTATCTTTTGCTGTTAGTTTGTTTATCTCTGCAGTAGGGGCAGAGTATTATGACAATTTTTTTGAGAGCCGCGATTATGTCGTGATCCTAAGGTTTTCATTGATGTATTCCTCTCATAAGCTTGTTTTTGAAAAGGTTATAGAAGGTTCAAAAAGGTTATATGTATCTCCCTTGGAGTTTAAAAAGGTAAAGGAGCTTAATGCAAAGGCTTTAGAGTTTTTGTCAAAGGTGTATGACTCATACAAAGATCCTATCACCAGATCACAGATACATCAGATAAAACTTGAAATAGAATTATTGAATCTACATGCTGAAAAAATTCTTTCAGACTACAAAAAAAATGCCAGATATTCCTATCCTTCTATTGTAGCCTTTGAAAAAGAACTTTACCGTATGGAGATATATTTCAGAGGGCTTTCAAAAAGGTTATCAGACCTATGAGATTTAGAGTTTTTCATAAATTTTTACTTACAATTTCTATATTAACCCTCTTTCCTCTCATATGGCTTGGTAGTAGCCTTGTTAGAAAATCGGAGGAGGCAGTCAAAACATCAACGAAGGAAATACATCTTAACTTTATAGAGTCAGTGAAAGCATCATTTGTTTTTGAGGTTGATAAGTATGCTTCTGTTGTGGATGTAATGGATAGGCTTTTTCACACAATATCTGATTGGGAGAAAAGACAGATTATAATTGATGGCATCATTAAGTCATTTGATGGAGTTGTTTCTATTTCAATAGCATCACCTACTGGTAGCGAGGTTATAAAGATTTCTCTTCAAAAAATAACAGCACTTTCCACCATACCCTCCTACCTTAAAGAAAAAGCTATGAATAATGGTTTTGCTGTAGAAGTTTCTTCATATAGTGTAGTCTTTGTTTACTACACCGCTAAATATTTTGTTGTTTTTGAGATTGAAGCTGCAAATATCTACAGAAAAATCTTTTCGAGGAATATTGGGAAAACCTCTTTTTTACTTTTTAACTCTTCAGGAGTGAAATATACCTCTGATGGTTCAGATATACCTGAGGAAATATTTTCAGAGCTTGTATCATCAAAGATTATATCCTCATTTCTTTCAAGTGAAGCTGCGGGTGTTTTTGAGATAAGATTGAAAAAACATGATTATGTTGGTGCGGTTTCATGTTATATTAGAGGAGATATATGTTTTGGTTCTATACAAAAGAAATCGGATGCATATTCATATGTAGATCTTGCCAGAAAACAGGCTATTTTCATAATAATAGTGGCTATTCTGATATCTCTTTGCGGCTCTTATCTGCTTTCCAAAACCCTCACCAGTCCAATACTTAAATTTATAGAGGCTGCAAAAAGGGTTGCTGATAAGGATTTTTCAGTCAGGGTTAATGTCAATACATCAGATGAACTGGAGGATTTAAGAGATACATTCAACAGAATGATTGAGGAGATAGAAAAATACTCAAATCTTCAGATAGAAAGAATAGTTAGAGAAAGAAGGAATCTTGAGGCTGTGATGTATTCAACAGAAGATGGAATGATAATGGTTGACACCAACTGGAATATACAGCTTATAAATAGAAAGGCACTTTCTCTAACACAGATTGCAGAAGATGAAGACACAGCGCTTGGTAAGAATATAATTGAAGGAGTGGCTAATCCTTCTATAAAACAGGCTCTTGAGACAATAAAGGATGGTAAGGTGAAGGTTGAGTTTAAAATTGAAAGAGGCAGTGCTGTAGAATATTATAGAGCTGAGAAAAACGAGATAAGGATGAAGGATAATGAATCAGTGTTTGGACATCTCATAACATTCTATGATATAACCTATGATAAACAGCTTGAGAAGATAAAGGATGATTTCCTCCATTCAATAACCCATGACCTTAGAAATCCTGTTAGCGCAATAAAGGGTTTCTCTGAATTTCTTCTCAAAGAGATAGCCGGGCCAATAAACCAAAATCAAAAGAATATGATTATTTCAATAGACAGAGCAGCATTTAGACTGCTTCAGATGATAAACAATATACTTGACATAGCAAAAATGGAAGCAGGAATGATGGAGATTTCTCTTGGAAGATTCAATGTAGTTGAGCTGATAAATAGATGTGTTGAGCTTATGAGGATACTTGGTGAGAAAAAGAATATAAGGTTTGTTATTGATGCCCCTTCAGAGATAATGATAAGCGCAGATGCCGGGCTTATTGAGAGAGTTTATATTAATTTGATCGGTAATGCAATAAAATTCACACCCCAAAATGGGACCATAACCATCGCTGCATCTGTTGATGGTGAGATGTTTAGATCATGGGTTGAGGATACTGGTGAAGGAATACCTCTTGAATATATAGACAAGGTTTTTAAGAAATTTGAACAGGTTAAAGGGCAAAAAGGTGGTGGGACAGGTCTTGGACTTACCATATGTAAATATATAGTAGAATCCCATCTTGGAAGAATATGGGCTGAGTGGCGAGCTAATAAAGGGGCAAAGTTTGTTTTCACCTTTCCTTTAAATCTGAAAAAGGATGAGTTTGGGAGAATTTTTAAAGAGTAAATTTATATGAAGTCAGTTTTTCTTATTTTCTTTTGTCATGTTGTAGCTTTTCTTTTCTGTCAAGAAGAGTTTCAAAGTGTAAGGGTCAAGCCTGGCCAGACTCTTTGGGATATATCTCAGATATATCTTAAAGATCCAACAAAATGGGATGAGATAGTAAAATATAACAACCTTCCAAAAGACCCTTATTATGTATTAACAGGGAAGGAGATTAAAATCCCAATAAGACTTGTTAAGGAAGAATATAGAGCAGCAAGATTTGACAAGATAATAGGTGATGTAAGGTTGAGAGGTGTTGACTCATCATTATGGAGGAATGCAAAGGATGTTAAGGATGTTTTTAAAGGTGATATGGTTAAAACTGGTGATGATTCTTATGCTGATATTAGGTTTTACACAGGACAACTTCTAAACATATTCTCAAACTCAATGGTTGTTGTTAAACCACCCTCATCCTACAACTCAGATCTCAAACTTATGGCAGGTCAGATAAAAGCAAAAGACACAAAGATAATAACAGCATCTGCAAGAATAGTTCCAAAGGTTAAAAACACTGAGATAGGTGCAAAGATAAGGGAGGACCTTACCACGGTTGTTCGCGTATATAGGGGTGAGGCTGAGGTTGAGGGTAAAGGTAAGAAAGTTAGCTTAAAAGAGGGATTTGTAACAGAGGTAAGGTTAGATTCTTCCCCTTTACCACCTCAAAAGATACCCGATATACTTACAGCAAAAATGCCAGCTGTTGAAACCAGAGTTGAAAGGAATATAGTAGAAGTAAAAGTCGTTGAAGTCCCAAAAACACCAAAAGATATAAAGGTTAAAGAGGTAGAAAAGGATCAAAGATTTGATCTTGAAGAGAACATTAAGATTGATATTTCAAAGGCGATAAGTGGATATCATATTCAGGTGGCAAAGGATATTGAGTTTAAAAATATTGTCCTTGACAGAAGATTTGAGATTTTCAGACAGGTTAATCTGAAGGATTATCTTTACAGAGGGAGATATTATCTTAGAGTAGCATATATAGACCTCATAGGATTTGAAGGTGAGTTTTCAAAGCCGAAAGAGATAGAGATAGATTAAATCCTCATGGTTCTAAGGTCCTATTTAAGGATGCGACAAAAAAATTTTTGGATATAGGACCAAAATCTGTTGAAAAATAATATTGTTTTTTATAGAATCTAATTAATGGGCTAAAAACCATAGATTGTTATCCAATTGTTATCCAATGGAGGAATAGTATGAAAAAGGCAGTAGCTATAATGTGTGGGATCATAATGAGCGTTGTTTATGCTCAAGCTGAGATCGACTTCGATAGAGGTGTAAATAACAAGGAAATTATAAAAAAGGACATAGATATGGTTGCTGTACCGAGTGTAAAGTATGGCATTCCTGGAAGTGTAAGATATACAAGGGATTGTAGAAGGTTTAGTTTTGGCCCTGCTGATGGTGAGATAATGAGTGATAAGGTTTGGTTGAGAAGTGATGAGTATAGGACGGAGTGCTATACCACATATATTCCCGGTCCAAACGGTCAGTTTACACCTCACCAGGATTGCTACGAATCGTATGTTATAACACATCATAGACAGGCTCAGATAAATATAAAACCAAGAAAGCTTTGGCCATGGGAAAAGGAGACATTTGAGATCTGTCTTGAGGGGGAATGGCTGGATATATACACCATTGAAGCAGGTTATAAGTACAAGATTAAGCAGATAGGATATGCCGATACACTTTTTGAGCTATATCCTGAGTACAAGATAGCAATGAAACCAGACCCTGATGGGCTTAATTATACTGACTTCTCATACAATAAGGATACAAAAAAATACACATTCATAGTTAAGGATAAGTGGTTTAATGAATATGCCGGTGAGAAGGTTTATATAAAGATTGAGCTTAAGAAAGAGATATCTGGTTGGTTTGACCCATCGCTTGGTAGTAAGGAATATACCTTTGATGTTGCTCCTGAATACAGGATTGAGTTTAGCGAGGATGAGTTGGTTCAGCCAGACAACAATACTAATGACGAGAACTATAATAGAGGAGAAAGACTTTTTGAGACAAAGGGATTTTATCTCAAGTGGGGTTTCAAGAGAATAGGTAAGATATCAAAAGATACATATATGGATAAGGGTGAGACAAACAGAATTCAAAAATAACCTACTCTTACTACTCTGATAATAGCAGAAAAGCCCGCTTCAAAAAAAGCGGGCTTTTTATTTTATAACCTCAAGTATCTTTCTACCAAAGTTTTTGGCAGCGTGTGGACCGTTTGCAGTTATTATATTTGAATCAAACTCAACATCTCTACCAGTATAGTTTGCCCCGTTTTTTACAAGCTCCTCCTTTCCATCCTGCCATACTGTGGCATTCTTGTCTTTAAGCAGTCCTGCATGTGCAAGTATAACAGGCGAGATACATATAGCAGCAATCGGCTTTCCCTTTGAGTAGAAATCTTTGAAAATCTTATGAATCTTAGGATTATCCAGATGTTCAACTGCACCCGGACCTCCTATAAGAACAAGAATGCTATATTCATCTGGATTTATCTCATCCAGCGTTATGTCAACATCTACCATCATTTTAAATTTTCCTTCAGCCTTTCCTTTTGAGGTTGATACTGTTGTAACATTTATTCCTGCATCCTCAAGAATTCTTTTTGGCTCAGCATATTCCTCATCCCTGAAACCCTTAAATGCTATGAAAAACGCTGCTTTTTTCATTAAACCCCCTTCTAAATTACATTATATACAATTTTAAATTTTAAGCTATTATGAATTATTTCTTGCTGTTTTACATAAGCTTGTTAAGACCTGAGCTCCAGTTTTGAAGAAATTTTCAAAACTATTATGCCTATCAATATATGAGGAATGAAACCTATCATCCATGGCGGTATTAACTCCATATCAGCAGTTCTCTTGAATAGTGTTATCACAAACCATATAGCAAAAGAAAGTAAGATCGATGTTGATACTGCAGCCCCTTTATTATTGATGAGTCTTGTTTTGAATATAAGAAAGGCTATAAAGACAGATACTATGTTCATAAGGACAATGCCAATTCTAAAATATATTAAAACCTCTTCCTCCCACGAGTTAACTGATATTTTTTTAAGCCTTGCAACTCTTTGTATTAGCTCTGATATTGAATATGAGTTGGTGTCTGAAAGTTCTTCAAGAATAATCTCTTGTGGAGGTGGTAAATCTGTCATTTCTTCATATTCTTTTTCTTCATATATAACATTGTCTGAGCTGGGCTTTATCTTTTTCACACCATATGCCCTCCATATATTTTTTTTCCATTCCATCTTTTCTACATACATATATTTAGACAATGAGATATCCGAGATGTATACTGAACTTATGCTTGATTTACTATCAACATGTGCATTTATAATTGTTTTACCATATTTTGCGCTTATCTCAGGGGTAAGCCTTGTTTTCCTTTCAAATCTTGAATATAGATTAGAAACCGGCCTATCAATAAAAAATATCATAAAAAGACAAATTATGGTAAGGGAAAAAACAATATTTTTTAAAAATATTGACGCAGAATATCCAGATGATAGCACAGCCTTATATTCATATGTTGTTTTGAAGTAGTTGAATACAAGCACTGACGCAATTATTGTTATAGCCGGCATAAGAAGATAGACATAAAGCGGTGTTGTATATAGAGATCTTAAAATCACATCAGCTATTGGAATATCCTTTTTTGAAAGGATGTTTATGCCCTCAAATAGGTTTATAACGAATATGAAGATAGCACTAACTATCAGTGATGCAGATAGATATTTTAAAGTCTTTGATATTATGTAAAGCTGAATTTTTCTCATTTATTTTTTAGCCTTTCCTTATAAAAATAAAATCCAAGGCAGATAATAACAATCAAAGGAAGATAAACAATCGTAGGTGTATTAACTATTTTTTTTGAAAACATATAATTTGATACTATCTCAAGGGCATAGTATGAGAATATTATTGCTATACTTGCTGCAAAGCTAAAATATTTACTCTCCCTTTCATAGAGAAAAGAAAGCACCAGTGAAAGTAGCACCAAGGCAAGAAGTGATATAGCTGAGGCTGTTCTTGATTGTATCTCTTTTTGAGCCTTTGTGATGTCTATAATTCTATTATTTTTAATGTCATCTATTATCTGCTTGGTTGTCATAAATTTCAGATTTAACTCATACCTCTTTTCATTCATCTCAAAGGGTAGAAATGTTTGATAATTAGAAAAACTACCTACATAGAAGATGTTAGGATTTTCTGTGTCTATTAGAGATATCCTTCCTTTGTTAAGTGAAAAGAGGATTCCCTTTTCTTTGAGTTTAATATATGTGCCGTTGGTTGCAGTTATACCTGCAATAAACCTTATTTTTTTATTAGGTGCAAATTCTTTAAGCTCCTTTCTTACAATATTAATCCCTTTTAATGATGATGGTCCGATTTCCTCTGCTATTATTCTTGACGACGATACCCTCTCAAAGAGCCCACTTCTCAGATTTATGTTTGTAGCTCTGTTAATCATCATCCTCAATGCCTGTCTTGATTTTATCCTTGAGCCAGGCACAACTGTATGATTGAGAAGGTATAGAAATGGGATTAAAACTATTGCGATGAGCACTATTTTTTCTGCTACCCTTTCATATGAATAACCACTGCATCTTATCGCTATCATCTCACCTCTTGATGACATATCCCCAACTGTGAAAAAGACAGAAAAAACAGCTGAAAACATTATAGAGCTTGTTATAACTGATGGGATTAGATATACAATAGATTTTAGAAGAAGAATAAAAGAGCAGCCTTTTACTATATCCCTGTTGTTTATTATTTGTAAGAAAGAAAATAACAATGAGATTGACAGGAAAATCATCAGTGATGATAGAAAATAAATTGAGAAATATCTGATAATCATTCTGTCAATACTTTTTATCTGCATAAAACAATAACTCTATTATATATAATTTATTATATTGCTGAACTTGAAATGTTTTGAGTGTTTTGAATGATGCTATTAATTCTTGTTTTATATATTTTTTTTTGCCAAAATCTTTTTTCCTTTGATTTCAATGATTTTATAGAAAGTCTATCCTCCTATGATGATATACTCTGTGCTTCAACCTCATATATAGATGTGAGCGATGTCAAAAAGGAGGATAAAAAATTGAATGTTTTAAAAAAGGAGTCAGGTATAGGCTTTTCACAAGATGAATGGAATAAGTTTTTGGAAAAAGTTGAAAAAGGTGATATAGTCTACAGCACACCTCCTACCTTGAATAGCACTGTTGAGATTGACACATCGTTGCCAACCCTTGGACCTCAGATTGAGTTTCTTGACAGTGGTACATCCTTGAATGTTAGCGGAAGAAAGGTTATATCTCTTAATTATTCAGGCAAAAAATATATAAACCCACAGACAGCAAACATAAGAAACCAATCTACTTCCAATCTTGATATAACACAGCAGCTTCAGCTCAGAATGCAAGGAAGGATTGGTAATAAGATAACAGTTAATGTTGATTATGATGATACTAAGTCAGATAAGCAGGATATCTCCATAGTTTATCAAGGTGAGCCTCAGGAGGTTGTTCAGAATGTATCCTTTGGTGATATAGATCTTTCTCTTCCCTCAACAGAGTTTGTTTCTTACAACAAACAGCTTTTTGGTATAAGAGCAGATTTGAAAACAGGTAGGTTTAAAGGAACTATTATAGGCTCAAGGACAAAAGGGCAAACAAAAACAAAACAGTTTAAGGGAAACACACAATTTAGAACTGTGGATATACCAGACACTTCATACATAAGAAGAAAATACTACGATATAACATTCTCAAGCACATCATTTCTCCCAATAAAGCCAGGTAGTGAAAAGGTTTATATAGACCAGCAGACCTCTCAACCTATTGATGGAGTTATTATATCATCAATTACAGCTGATGATATAACATCCCAATCTGTGACCTATACAGGGAAGTTTAAGTTGCTTACAAGAGGTGTTGACTATACAATAGATTATAACAACGGTGAGATTGTTTTTGCAAGAAGTCTAAATCCTCAGGATGTTGTTATCATTGATTATCAAAAAAGTAATGGTAGCTGGTTGAGAGATGAAAACTCAAGTGGAAGGTATAAAATTCTAAAATCCTACAATGATATCTACATATCAAATCCTTCAGAAAAAGGATGGAGGAATGAGATAAAGACCTATTATTCAATAGGACAGACCAATATAGTCAGAGATAATGGCCTTGGCAATTTTATACTCAAGGTTCAAAATCTTAATAGACAGGAGATAGGCCCTTTCTTAAATCCACCACAGAAATATCCAGACACCATAGAGGTTGATTTTGAACAAGGGATAATTAAACTCAAAAAACCATTTACATCTGAGAATGATCCAACATCCCCTGACCCGCAAACATACTCTGCCTCACCTGTTACCAAAAGGATAATTCATATTGAGTTTTATTACAGAATAAATACATTCTATCTTGAACCAAATATAGTTCTTAACTCTGAGGTCATAAGGGTTGATGGTAAAAGACTTGTGAAGAATCAAGATTATTATATAGACTACGATTCAGGATTTTTGACATTCTATAACTCTGAGATCATAGCACCCGAAAGTATTATAGATATATACTATGAGGTTTCACCCTTTGGAAGCTCTAATCAGAGTCTGGTTGGAGGTAGAGCATCTTATGATTTTTCAAGATATCTCTCTGTTGGTTCAACCCTTCTCTATCAAAGCTCAAACAAACAGCCAAAGGCTCCTCAGATAACTGATATAGTATCAAATCTACTTGTTTATGATGCAGATACATCACTGAGAGATCTGAATATCTTTGGACTTAAGACATCACTTTCGGCTGAGGTGGCAGGTTCAGCTCTCAATCCAAATGTAAATGAAAATGCCATAATAGATAATATGGAAAGCTCAAAGCAGGAGGATATAGCATCCCTTGATAAAAACCTCTGGCTAATAGCATCAAACCCATCGGGGGTACCATCAAATGCTGACTCAATCTTCACAAATACTATTGAGGTTGAGAAAAAAACAATAAATCCCTCATCACCGGATAACTCAAAACAGCAGATTCTTGAGATTGATTATGATTTTTCTGTTTCAAGCGAGGTCTCAATAGTTTATGTCTTTTCAAAGATTGGCATAGATTTCTCAAGGAAAAACTCCATTGAGTTAACACTTAAAGGTAGCTCTACTGATTATGGCCCTCTTTTAAACTTAACGCTTGGAGAGATAAATGAAGACTCTGATGGTAGTGGTGGTGTTACTCTTGTGTGTTCCAATGGGCGCATTATATACAATGCTCCAAAGACTGAGGATATAAACTGTGATGGAGTTCTATCACCGGATGAAGATAAAGGATGGCTTTATGCACCTATCGGGGGAGGGACAAGAAGGATAGGAGAAAACAATGGAAGAATAGATACACAGGATCTTGATGGTAATGGCAAACTTGATGTAGGAAATCCTGGAATAGGTGGTAATTTTGGTTATTATGCTGGAAACTACTTTACAGATATTACATCATCTCTTAATACAAATGAGATTAACTTTGACAGCTGGCATAACTGGGTTTTCCCTCTTATTATCCCTTCCACTGAAGCATATAGGTGGTCCAATATAAAGGTTGCAAGAATATCTCTCAAAAAAACTCCAAACACACCAATTAAAGGAAGGATATATCTTGCACGCCTTAGTGTAGTTGGAAACACATGGAATGTAAGTCTCTCAACGAATGCAAGCGAAAGTATCAATGTTTATTCTATTAACAATATAGATAATCCAGGTTATATCCCGCTTTTCAACGCAGGTGGTGAGATAACATCTGCTTATAACACACTCTATGGAAGTGTCAGTCAGCAGAAGCTATCGAGTGGTGAGAGCAATGTTATGGAGCAGGCTATTGCCTTGGATTTTTCTAACTGGACATCCACATCAACATCTTATGTTTACAGAAGATTTTCAGTTCCTATAGATATATCTCAGCATAAAGAATTTAAATTTTTCGTTTATAATAAGACACCTGATAGCTTTGCAAGTCTTTATCTTAAGTTGGGTGATGTTTCAAACTATTTTAAACTATCTATTCCTCTTTCCTTTACAGGATGGAGAATGTTTGTGATAAAACAACTTGATCTAAACGGTGATGGGCTTGCTGACAGATGGATTTCTATGGACCCATCTATTAGAATCTCCACATCGGGCAATTTTTCACTTCAAAGTGTTGCCCAGATAATAGTTGGCATTGATATTGATGATGCTTCATCTCACAACTTGAGCCTTTACCTCAATGATATTTTCCTCTCCAAACCAATAAAGAAGGTCGGAAGCGCAAGGAAGGTTCAAGGTAATTTTGAGATTCCCGGCTTTGTTTCATTTGGAGGTAAACACAGATATATTGATAGGATGTTTCAAACACCTGTAAGTGCTATTACAAATCAGGATTCTGAGGAGAACAGTGGATTTTTTACACTTATGAAACCCTCTTTCTTCCCAACAAGCTACACATTTTCAAGAAAGATAACTCAAACTCCAAATGTCTACAACACAGGCAATAACAATCTTGTCAATCTCCTTCAGCAGGGAAGGGTTAAAAATGAGGACATAACAGCAAGAGGGACTTTTGCCCCAGGTCTTATTCCAAAGGTTGATCTCTCTTATTCAAGGAACACAACAGAATATGATATTCTTAACAGAAAAGACGAAAAGCATAACTACTCTGCCTCAACATCATTTAACTCTCCCCTCAATTTCCCCCTTGTTCCAAAAAATACATCCTTATCCTACACATACATAATCAACAGAACAAACTACTCATCTCTTTTAAACCTTCCTTCTAATTATAATAGTGATGAGAGAATAAACTCGTATACAGCAAAACTTACCTTTAATATCCTTAATTTCTTTGATTTTAACCCTAATTATTCATTATCAAAAACATACGAAAGAAGATCCTTCAGTAACTCTGAGTCATTTTCCTATCCAAAGAATCTTCAGCAGTCTAGTGGATTTAACTCAAACTTAACCATTTTCAGATGGCTTAGACCCTCAATTAGCTACAACATAACAACAAGCGAAAACAACAATATAAGCGTCACAACACTTACAGTCGCTCAGATAAGCCGATTTTACAATGTTGGTGATATAAAAAATATAACCAGAAATGCAAATGGAGGTATAAATCTAAATATAAGCATGTCTGAGATAACACCTCGTGTAAAGGGATTAAGGACAATGGTCATAACCTCAAACTATCAGCTCCAGGATGGGGATGTGTGGAATAATGTTGAAAGGGGTTTTGATTCGAAAAGATATCTTTGGATAAGAAAAAAACTTGAGCCCTCCTCCGATTTTGCAATTAGACAGAGTGCAACAATGAGAGATAGTTACTCTACAGGTATGAGAATACAACCATTTGAGGGTTGGAATCTGTTAGGCAGAGCAAAAGCGCTTGAGACTATAAACATTACATCCAACTTCGCATACTCAAAACAGGATAGTTATGCAACTAGTATTCTTACAAGAACAAAAAATAAAACCCTTCCTGATTTTGTTTTGAGTATATCCCAGCTTGAGGATATGTTTTCAGTTTCAAGATGGGTAAGGTATATGATAGCCAATATAAGGTATTCAAAAAATATATCCGAGGTTGTCAACAATACAGAAGATACGAACAAAAATTTTGGTTTTGACCTCAGATTTACACTAATGAATTATCTCAATACATCACTGATGTATTCAAATCAAACAGGTGAGAAAAAAAACCTCATAGCCAATCAGATAACATCATATACTAACAAAAAAACATTTTCACTGCAAGGCTTATTTGATGTAAAAGCTTACAGATTCACACCAAGGGTGGATTACTCAAAGGATTTTGCCCGTTCAACTCTTGGGATAGTGATCACAAACACCACTGTTATAACTCCATCAGTGCTTATAAGGGCTGATATGAAACTGCCAAAGAATGTTAAACTTCCGTTTATGCGCCAAACAATCTTTGATAATAGAATAATATGGACAACAAATACAAGCTACAGCATAAGAAGATCCCCTATATCTGTAAACGATAACAACAGACTTTTTTCTCTAACATCAACTGCTGAGGTTGAGGCAACAAAGAATCTAAGGCTTAGTATAAATGCCTCTTTTCAAAGGTTCTGGCATAAATATCTAAAACAAGAGGATTATATATCTTATCAAATAGGAACAAATCTTATACTTCAGTTTTAATAAGATTATGGATATTCTTTTAAAATTTTTAGATCTTATATTGCATATAGACAGATACCTTGATTTAGTCATATCATATTCCGGAATATGGTTTTACCTTATACTCTTCATCATAATATTCTGTGAGACAGGTTTGGTTATAACTCCTTTTTTCCCTGGCGATTCACTTCTTTTTGCATGTGGGGCTTTTAGTGCGAGAGGGGTTATAAACCCTTATATCTCTGCCTCCGTTATACTAACCGCAGCTGTTATTGGTGATGCTTTTAATTACCACATAGGAAAATTTTTAGGGGAGAAGGCTGTAAAAAAATATCCTTTTATCTTTAAAAAGGAATACATTGATAGAACTCATAGCTTTTATGAAAAATACGGTGGAAAAACCATAATAATTGCAAGATTTATTCCTATTGTAAGAACCTTTGCTCCATTTCTTGCCGGCATTGGGGATATGGGATATATGAGATTTATGATCTACAATCTAACTGGGGCTTTAATTTGGGTTGTTTTTCTATTATGTGCAGGATATTTTTTTGGTAATCTTGATTTTGTAAGAAGAAATTTTTCATATGTAATAATTGCAATAATAATAATATCAATCCTTCCGACTGTATTGGAATACATCACAAACAGAGCTAGGACCTAAGTCCCACAGTTTTTATAGTCTATTGTTCTTGACATAAAACAGCTATGATGTTAAAACATATATAGAGGGTGTATGAAAAAAACAACCATAATCACAACTATCCTGGCAGGTATAAGTTTATCTCTATATGCTTCAACCCCAGAGGATATAGTAAATGAGACAATTAAGAATATTCAAGCAGCCAGATTTGATAAGAATACTTTAGCTTATGCCCAGAAGGATCCAGATTTCTTTAAACTCAAAGACAATGTTAGGGTTGAGATAAAAGAAATAAATCCAGCCAAAGATATAAAGATCCCTCAGATGGAAGGCAAAAAAAACTCTCTTGTAGTAATAGAAAAGCTTGTAGTAATAGAAAAGATAGTAAATCTTGCTTCTAAACTCTGGGATATGATCGCTTCAAACAAACCTGTTGTTAATGTTGAGTCAAAATATGCTGTAGCTCTTCCATCTGGTGTTTCAGGTCCTCAGGAACTCAGTGGATGGTCAAAGCCAAAAAGTTATCTTGTCTCTTTCTATTTCGAAAATCTTTATGGCATAGATGTTATTTCAGTTTCATATCAGATCACTTATATTTATGGTGGAAGCTATAAAGGAAAGGGGAAGTATCTGGCAGGTGTATGGGCTATACCGGTAAATGTTGATGTTATGGCTGGGTTTAGATTCAATATGCAGGCATATGTGCCGGATATTACAATTGTAAATGTTGGAACTACTCAAAACCCTATAGCAGCTCTTCAGCTTAAGATTTTCTGGTCAGCATCAAGTATTATTAAACAGATAGTTGGCACAGCTGTTTATTATATACAGGGTGATGGATTCTTCCAGGAGCTGGCAAGTCCTTTTGATAGACCAAGGGTTAGTTTATCTAACATAAATGAAAACTCTTTAAAATAGGAGGTTAGGTATGAAAAAAATAATATCAGTTGCAGTAATACTGGTAATAGGAACGGTGTATGCAATAGCAGGGGATAAGAAGGCTGATAAGAAATACTTCACAATAACGGATGTTAAAATAACAAGTATTATGGATAAAGATTCTGTTCCAGCCCCAGATGAGCTTCCAAAACCACCATCAACAGTTGAGTCATCTTCTTCTACTGCTGGGGATTTTTTCCCAACACTTAAAGATGTAGAGGGGATAATTGATGCTCTTGACAAGATAGTTAATCTTGCTCAGAAGATATGGGAGATAATAGAGAAAAATCAACCTGTTGTTGATATAAGTATTAACTATGCAAACGCAATACCTTATGGGATAAATCACTGGACGCAGCTTCAAGGATGGTCAAAACCAAAAACTGTTAAATATTCATTTGTTGCAAGAAATGGATATGGCGCTGAGGTAGTGAAGGTAATATATCAGGTCCATGCAATATATGGAGGAAACTATCAGGGAAAGGGGAAATTTTTGACAGGAGTTACTGTTGAGCCGATAAGTATTAAGACATTATGGGGATATAAGGTCAGTCTTTCAGCTCAGGTTCCTGACTCAACAATAACAAATGTTGGAACACATGAGGATCCAATTGCTGCGATGCAGGTTCAGCTTAAATGGACAATACATACTGCTATTAAAGATTTACAACAGAAGGCCATATACTATGTTGATGGCACTGGAAAGATTGAGGAGATTGCAAGCCCTTTTCTAAAATCACCAGATAATGTAAGATCAATAAAGGTTGAACCTGTTGAAGTTGAGATAATAAAAGATATTAAGTTTTAGATCTTGACAAACTTAATAAATCTGCTATATAGATAGTATAAGGCCTCTCACCCGGATATCAAGGGAAGCGAGAGGCCTTAAATATTTTTACAAAAGCCCGAGTCTAAAAATTTTGTATAATGTATAAAAAGCCGACGTAGCTCAGCGGTAGAGCAATCGCCTTGTAAGCGAAATTTATAGATTTTACAGTGTTTGATAGGGTTTGATTATATAGGGAAGATAGGATTTTTTTCTTATTTTTGTTTTCTTGTTTTTGATATTTTTAGATAATGTATAGACACCAAAAATCGTATAATACTTAACAGGAGGTATATTATGAAAAGTAGTAAATTGTTTTTTATTATATTGTTTCTGTTTGTAGGCTTTAATCTCTTTTCTGATGAAATATGGTTAAATGATGGAAGTATAATAAAAGGTATCATCATAGAAAAAAGTAGTGATACCTTTTTAGTAAGAGGTGATAATTGGTGGAAGAGAATTAAATTAGATGATATATATAAAATAGTTGATAATAGAAACGAAACTAATCAAAGTGAAGTAGATAAGGTGGTTATAAGTAAAATAGTTGATGATAAAATTAAAAACTTATCTGTGAATAAGAAAGATACCGAACTTTTAGGTAAAATAAATAAAAACATATCACAGATTAAAGAAGCAGGAGGTAAACTAAAAAATGTTGAGTTATATTGGTGGTTAGGGATTGGTGCCATTGTTGTCGGTGCAATATCAAGAGATGAAGGTTCTATATTTATGGGAGTAGCAGCATCTTTCATATTTTCTTTCCTTATACATAGTGATATTTCTGAGGCGGGCGAAAAAATGAAGAGTTTAGAATTATTGGATTTACCTATCTCAAAGAATGTAGATACCAACTTGTTATTGTCTAAAAGAGATGATTTAGCAGTATATGGAAATTTAAAATACAGATTTTGATTATTTTAATAAAATTGATTTAATGATATATAAAACCATATAATGCGTTGAGAGTTAATGGATTGGTTAATATAGTATAATGTAGAGAGGTATCATAAGAGTATAGAGATGACACCGATGGAATATTTAATTAAAGAGAAAATAGAAAACAAAGAATTAACACCAGAAAATTCCAAAATGCCTGCCTGCCACGACGAGCACGGCGCAGGCAGGTATGGAGATCTTACGTGCTATTGATTTTCTCAACCTGTTGTATTATAATTTACTCGTGAAGTCCTTTTTCCGTATTATCGGAGGGGGAATCTTATGAAGAAGAATAGATTTGTATTT
>JBMFKQ010000027.1:0-23513 GCA_049972095.1 Elusimicrobiales bacterium | reverse complement strand
CCACAGTATTCTTTTAGTAATTTCATATCAAACGCCTCCATCATAAAATACCTCCTAAGATTAGTTATACCTAATCCAGAGGTTTCGATGACATATTTATTATCTAACGATGATTTCTTCGATGACAAAAATTATTATCTAATGCGGTGATTTTTAGTAGGACTTAAATTTTGGTAAAATCTATCTATGATTGGTATGTTAAACAATCTTTTCCCCCCGGAAGGCATAGCTTTCGCCGTCCTATCGCTTTCGCTTACAGGAGCGCTTGGGCTTTTTCTGGGAGGTATAAAAATATTCAGGATAAATTTTGGTATAGCCGGTGTGCTTTTCGCCGGCATTATTCTTTCTTATCTGGGGCTGCATCCATCTGAAAAAATACTTGAATTTATGAGGGAGTTCGGACTTATACTTTTCGTCTATGCCGTGGGCACTCAGGTTGGACCTGGCTTTTTTTCCTCTTTTAAAAAAGATGGCCTTAGGTTGAATGTGATGGCAACTGCTATAATACTTTCCGGTATAGCTATTACAATACTGCTATCCAGGTTTTTTTCTATAGGCATGCCATTAGCCATAGGTATGTACACAGGTGCGGTGACCAATACTCCGTCTCTGGCTGCGGCGCAGCAGGCCATAATAAATACCCCTTTAGCTGAGAGAGTAAACGATATTTCAGTGGGTTATGCCCTTGCCTATCCTGGAGCCATAATAGCCATAATACTTACCATGATTCTGATTAGACTTATTTTCAGGAAGGAGGCCGAAGCAGATATGGAAAGCCTGCTAAAGGCGACGGCTTCATCCAGTATAGAAAATTGCAATATAAAGGTTGAAAACAAAAATCTTGATGGAATGAAAATAAAGGATATACCTGCCATACACAGCCTTAATATAGTTGTTTCCAGAATATGCAAAGGAAATTCCGTTTCTCTTGCCCATGAAGAGGACATTATATCAACGGGCGACATAATACTGGCTGTTGGAAATAGAGAAAATCTTGAGCAATTTATGAAAATAGTTGGTTCTCCGGCTGAAACAGATTTAAGGAAAATATCAAGCAAGATAATTCATTCCAGAGTTGTAGTTTCCAGAAAAAATGTTATTGGAAAGACCCTTGCAGAAAGCGGCATATATTCCTACAATGTAATTGCCACCAGAGTGTCCAGGGCTGATGTGGAATTTATAATCAATGACGACTATCGGCTTCAGTATGGAGACAATATTGTTCTTGTAGGCGATGAGTCAGATGTTAAAAAAGCCTCTTCTCTTTTGGGTAATTCTCCAAAGGATCTCAATCATCCACAGCTTATACCAGTTTTTATAGGTATAATAGTTGGCGTTATAATCGGCTCAATCCCGTTCAGTATACCCGGTTTTTCTCATCCTCTTAAGCTCGGGCTTGCAGGAGGCCCCCTTATAGCGGCTATTTTTTTTAGCTACAGGCAGAGTATAGGACCTATCAGCTGGTACATGCCCCCGGCAGGCAACCTCATGCTGAGAGAAATAGGAATAGTGCTTTTTCTTGCCAGTGTTGGGCTTAAATCGGGAGAAAGTTTTTTCAGTATGCTTATTTATGGGGAAGGACTCAAAATAGCCGTTCTGTCTTTTCTCATTTCATTCATCCCCATAATGGTCATAGGAACTTTCATGAAAATCAGGTACAAAACCAATTATATCTCGTTATGCGGAGCTCTTGCCGGTTCAATGACCGATCCGCCAGCGCTTGCTTTTTCAAACTCACTTTCTCCTTCAAATGCTTCATCCATGAGCTATGCTTTGGTTTATCCGTGGGTTATGTTTCTTAGAATAATATCAACACAGATACTTGTTCTTTTCTTCCCGGTTTAAAATGGCTTTTTCTTTTTTCAAAATAATACTATTCATGGCTGCGGCTGGATCTTTGCCCGACTGGATCGCCACAGAGATCAGCCCTTATGGTTTCTCAATAAATATCTTTATTACCTCGGCCTGCCGGCAATTATAATATACAAGGTTTCATCACTTGATATAACTTCTCTTTCAGGCGCTTTTCTGGCTGTAAACACTATTCCAATATTAGTTCTATCTATTGCCCTGTTCATTTGCTGGAAAGCCGGAATTTTATCCGTTAATCAGGCAAGAACCCTTTTAATTATTTCTGTTCTTGGGAATACAGTTTATTTGGGGCTGCCGGCTATGGCCGCTTTTATGGGAGAAGAATTTATAGGTTATGCGGCACTGGTTTCAGTAGCGCATAACCTTATTATATTCACTTTTTGCCTGA
The DNA here is from genome assembly GCA_049972095.1 of Elusimicrobiales bacterium. Classification (GTDB taxonomy): domain Bacteria; phylum Elusimicrobiota; class Elusimicrobia; order Elusimicrobiales; family UBA9959; genus JANZZP01. The sequence goes on along the minus strand of JBMFKQ010000027.1, from coordinate 21,253 downwards.
CAATTATAAATCTAATATCGGAAGACGAATCTGCCTTCTCTTCATTCATTAAACATATTCTAAAAAGTCCAGTTCTGATCAGTTCTTTTCTGAGTGTGGGACTGGCTTTTCTTTCCATAAGACCATCAGGTTTAGTTGCAGCAATCCTGTCTGAAATTTCAGCCACCGTTATCCCTCTTTCACTGATAGCGCTTGGCTTTTCTCTCTATGGAAGGATGTGTTTTATTGGCAGGATAAAACTTCTGGCGTGTGCGTCGGCATTGAAACTGATTGGTATTGACTAAATATTGCTTTGGTAGTATAATAGAAGTGAATGTAAAACTTATTGAGTTTATTTAATGGATATAAATGTTATGAAGGGTAGATCTACTTTTAAAAGTGGGGTTTATGAGGTAGTTTTGAAAGATATAAAATGGTTAGGAGAATATCGAAAACAAGCCGCGAGGTTGCAATAATAGAAGAAAAGAGCGTTAAATAGGAGGTATTAATGTCAACTGAAATAGTTGCAAGATATATAGGTGATGGAAGGGTTGAGCTAACCCATACTCCAACAGGTCAAAAGATCGTAACAGATTTGCCACCTGACAATGGTGGTAAAGGGCGAGATTTTTCTCCTACTGATCTTTTAGCATCATCCGTGGCAAGCTGTATATTAACAATTATGTCACTAATAGCAGAAAGAGAGAATATTAATTTTGAAAATGCACAAATAATAATAGAAAAGCATATGCAACAAAATCCAAGAAAGGTTGCAAAGCTTTGCGGTAAAATAAAACTTCCAGAGGGTATTAATGAGATTCAAAAGAAAAAGCTACTTACTGCTATACAAAACTGTCCAGTAAGTAGGAGTTTAAGAGAGGATATTATTATTGATTTTGAAGTCCACTAAGGTCTAATCAGGTTGTTTGATAAACTTTCTATCACCATCAATGATCTTTAAACCTTATTTAGAAGATTTTCGATAACATATTTTTTATCTAACGATAAATATCTACAATGACAAAAATTATTATCTAATGCGAGGATGATAGAACTCACATAAAAAATGGTATAATAGTTATACAGCCTTTTTACTTTTTATTTTAAGAGGAAAGGAGCTTTTATGCCAAAGATGAAAACACATAGCGGTGCTAAAAAAAGACTCAAGGTTACTGCGAGTGGCAAGATAAAATGGAAGAAATGTGGTCTTAGACACCTTTTAACACCCATGTCAGCTTCTAAAGGAAGAAGTTTGAGAAAACCAAAGGTTATTGGGGCAAATACCACCACTGCAAAAATACTCAAAACCTATATACCATATCACTAATTTTACTGTTGATTTAATCAAGGAGATGTTATGAGAATAAAATATGCCGTTGCAAGAAACAGAAGAAAAAAACGAATATTGAAGCTTGCCAAGGGATATTATGGTGATAAATCAAGAAGACTGAGGATGGCAACTCAGCAGGTAAAGAAATCTCTTACAAAAGCATATATTGACAGACGCAACAGAAAAAGAGATATGAGATCTCTGTGGATAGTGAGACTTAATGCAGCTGTGAGGGAGTACGGGCTAAGCTACAGTAAATTTATTGGCGCACTCAAAAAAGCAAATGTTGAGCTTAACAGAAAAATGCTTTCAGAGATTGCCATTAATGATCCCCAATCATTTACAAAGCTTGTTGAGATTGCAAAAAAATATCTTAACTAATATCTTCCCATGACAAGAGAGGAGTGGCTAAGGGAATTTGAGAGAGTTGTTTTGCTTTTTGAGTCACTTAAAAAAAATTCTTCCCCTTCAGACATAAGAGAAAAACTCATTTCTAAAAAGGGGGAGCTTACAATCCTGCTTAAAAAACTTTCTGATATTCCTCATCAATTTAGACGAGAGCTTGGAATGAAAGGAAATGAACTCAAAAAGAATGTTGAGAACTATATTTCTGGTTTTTGTGATGATGAAGGCTTTTCCTCTGGAGTTTTTCTTGATTTAACCCTTCCATCAAAGCCAGTAAATCTTTCATCATCTCACCCAATAACCATCACACTTTTAAGGATCATAAAAACCCTTTTAAAACTTGGTTTCTCTGTTGAGTGGGGACCTCTTGTTGAAGAGGATTTTTACAATTTTAAAGCCCTCAACTTCCCTGAGCATCATCCTGCAAGGGATATGCAGGATACTTTTTATGTTGATGCTAAGGACAAGGAAGGTAAAAATCTACTTCTCAGAACACATACATCTCCTGTTCAGATAAGAACCATGCTTAAATACAAACCACCGTTTAGGATAATCTCTCCAGGAAGGGTTTTTAGATCAGAGGCTATAGATGCAACTCATTCTTTTGTATTTAACCAGATAGAGGGATTCTATGTTGATGAGAAGGTTACAATGTGTGATCTTAAATGGACCCTTGAGAGTTTTATAAGAGATATTTTTGGAAACAGCGCTGAGATAAGATTTATGCCCTCATACTTTCCATTTGTTGAGCCAGGAGCAGAGGTTGAGGTGTCATGTGTTTTTTGTAAGGGTAAAGATAGGTTATGCAGGGTATGTAAGGGAAGTGGCTGGATAGAGTTACTTGGTGCAGGGATGATTCATCCAAATGTCCTTTCAAACTGTGGTTATGATCCTTATGAATATAGTGGCTTTGCTTTTGGGGCTGGCATTGAGAGATTTACAATGCTTTTTTTTGGTATAGATGATTTGAGGATTTTGTATGAAAATGATCTTAGAATAATGAGGCAGATAGTAATATGAAAATAGTTTATTCATGGCTTTGTGATTATCTTTTAGAAAAACCATCAATTGATGTTATAATATCAGAGCTTAAAAGACTCGGTTTTGGTGTTGAATCAGTAGAAAGGATAGGTCCTAATTGTAATGGTGTTGTTACAGCAAAGGTTGTAAAGGTTGAAAAGCATCCTAATGCTGATAAACTTAGCATATGCAAGGTAAAAACATTGGATTCAGACTATGATGTTGTATGTGGCGCAAAAAATGTCAAGGAGGGGATAATAGTAGCTTTTGCGCCGGTTGGTGCAGTTCTAAAAGGTATTATGATTAAGAAAGCAAAGATAAGGGGGGTTGAGTCGAATGGAATGATATGTTCTGCTCAAGAGATAGGAATTGGAGAAGAATCTGATGGAATAATGATACTTGATGACTCTGTTAAGATTGGGATGGATATAAGAGAGATATTTGATAGCGATTATGTTATTGATCTTGATATAACACCAAATCTTGCATATTGTCTTTCTCATTATGGTATTGCAAGAGAGCTTTCAATATTCTGTGGTTATAAGATTAAAAATCCTGATGTTTGTGATATTAGGTTTTTGCAGTCTAAAGATTTTCCAATCTTTGTTGAAACTGACTTATGTCTTAGATATGCAGCAATAGCAGTTAGCAATATAAAGAATAAACAAACTCCAATCTTTATTACTGATCGTCTTAAAAAGGCTGGAATAAATCCTAAAGGAAATCTTCTGATAGATCTTTCAAATTATGTAATGCTTGATATTGGTCAGCCAAATCACTTTTTTGATCTTAAGAAGATAGATTCTATTATTGTGAGAAATGCTAAAAATGGAGAAAGATTTAAAGCACTTGATGGAAATGAATATGAGCTTTCAGATAATATGACAGTTATATCAGATTCAAAGAAAGTTCTTGCTGTCGGTGGTGTTATAGGTGGCTTGGAGTCATCGGTAGATGATAAAACTGAAGAGATTCTCATAGAGATAGCAAATTTTAAACCCGAGGCTGTGAGAGTTTCTTCAAAAAAAATTGGAGTAAAAAGTGATTCTTCATATAGATTTGAAAGAGGGGTTGATTTTAATCTTGTTGAACTTGCTTCTAAAAGGATTCTTTACATACTTCTTTCCACAAATCCTCAACTGTCAGTTCTCTTTGCTGTTGATATAAAAAATAAAGAGTATCCTCCTGTCAAAATAGAGGTTAACTCTTCTTTTATTGAGGAGATAATTGGTATAAAGGTAGATGAAAAAAAGTTAAATAATCTTCTTTCATCCCTTGACAGCTCATTTGATGGCAGAATATTCACTGTTCCTTCCTATCGTTATGATATAACAAGCTTATGGGATTTAAGTGAGGAGTATCTTAGATATGTTGGTTATGATAGTGTGCTATCTAAGACATCAATGCCATGTATTAAAAGTGCTGATGACCCTTATTTGACTATTATGGACAAGGTTTCCAACAGGCTTTCAAAGTTTTCTTTCAATGAGTGTTATACCTACGATCTTGTTTCTGAAAAGGATATAAGAAGTATAGGATTTGATCCATCACTTTGCTTACGAGTGATAAATCCTTTATCAAAGGATTTTGAGTTTCTAAGACCGTGTGGGATTCCATCAATGCTTAAGGTTTTGAGATACAATATAAACAGAGATATCAATTCTGTCAAGATATATGAATTTGGCTCTATTTTTTCTAAGGATAGTTCAGGTATGGTAGACGAAAAAAGATCTCTCTTTATTCTTATGTGGGGTTGTGATGAAGAGATTGAGTGGTGGAAGGAAAAAAACTTATTAATAGATTTCTTTCATCTTAAAACAACTGTTGACTCTATAATGGACAGAAATGTTCTTTGGCTTAAAAGCAAGCATCCATCATTTCTATATGTCTGTGATTTGATTTTCAATAGAAAAAAAATTGGTTTTGCGGGCGCTTTAAACCCCACTGTTCTTAAAAGCTTTGATATAAAAGAAAAGAATGTTTTTTATGCTGAGATTGAAACTGAGAAGCTTATTGAGTTTTACAGCGGTGATTTTTACCAAATGGTAGCAAAGCCTCAAAAGCCATCACAATATCAACATAGTATGAGAGATCTTTCTATAATAGTTGATAAAAAATTCAGTTTTTCACAGATATATGAAACAATTAAGAACACAGAGAATATTTCTGATATAAGGTTAATAGATGTTTATGAGGATGATAGAATTGGAAGGGATAAAAGGAGTTTGACATTTAGATTTATATTTTCATCGACACAAAAAACCTTTACTGATAATGAGCTAAATGCAAAGATAGAGGAGATTTTTAATATTTTAAGGGACAGATTTTCAGCAACCTTAAGATAAGATTTAAAGTATATCAGCTACATATACAATATACAAATGCACTCTTACAGATTGAGCAGTGTGTGGGCTCAACCTATTATTCATCTGAAGATAAGGTTAATTTTGAGTCAATCAAAGCTGAGATATCAAAAACTTCACCGCTGTCCATTATAAAAAAAGATGAGTTTGAAGTTATAAGGCAGCAAGCTCTGTCAAGAGGTATCACTCGGGTTTAGACTGCTAAAATAGTATAATTTTATTATGCTAGGATATTTTGGAACAGATGGGATAAGAGGGGTTCCTTTTAGATTTCCCCTTACTGAAAGGATGATAGAAAAGATTGGTTTTGCATGTGCAAAGGTGCTTTGTGATTCAAAAAAAACTGTTTTTGTTGCTCGTGATACGAGAGAGAGCGGCAAAAAAATAATTTTTCATCTTGTAAAAGGGCTTAATTCTGCAGGAATGAAGGTTTATAATCTTGGGATTATTACCACACCTGCTCTTTCATATCTTTTGTCAGTAAAAAAACCATCATTTGGTATAATGGTTTCTGCAAGTCATAACCCACCTCACTATAATGGTATAAAGGTTTTTGATTCTAAAGGAAATAAAATAGACTTGAATAAAGAAAATGCAATAGAATCTATTGTTGATAGTAATATTGAACTATCACAAGTTAATGTATTGTCTTGCAGACTTAATCTAATTGATGATTATATTGATTATGTCGTTTCTTCTTTTAGGGCAATAAAAAACGATGTGGTTCCTATTATTGATTGTTCAAATGGTTCTGCATTTAAGATAGCACCTGAGATCTTTAAAAGACTTGGTTTTAGATATATGCTTATTGGTTCAAAACCAAATGGTAAAAACATAAATGTTGGCTGTGGTGCTTTGGACAACTCTCTTGTTAAAAGGTACCTTAAAGGCAAAAAATACTGGGGTGGGATTTCATACGATGGAGATGCTGATAGATGTATTGTAACAGATGAGAAAGGAAGAATCATTGATGGTGATGATATAATAATGCTTGCCGCTACATACTATTTTAGAAAGAAAACTAAAAACAGGGTTGTGGTTTTAACAAAAATGTCCAACTATGGGCTTGTTAAATATCTTTCTGATATGAATATTAAGGTTGTGATAGTTGATGTGGGTGATAAAAATGTTGTAAAGGCTATGAAGGAAAATGGAGCATTGTTGGGTGGAGAGTCAAGTGGACACATAATATTCTCAAACTACCTATGGACTGGTGATGGAATAATAACATCCCTTGAGTTTTTAAGGATATGTGGTAAACTTGGAATAACCCCTTCTACTGTTAGGAAAATGTGGCAGAGATATTCAAGTGTTCTCAAGTCTTATAAAGTTTTAAATAAGTATCCGCTTGAGAATCTTCAAGATCTTGATTCTTTTATTCAAAAGGAACAGAAGAATATAGAAGGTAGAATAGTTTTAAGATACTCAGGAACCGAACCTCTTTTAAGAATTCTCGTTGAAGGGAAGAAGGATAAGAAATATCTCTTGAAGCTCTCTGACAAAATATACGATGTATACAAAAACGCTGTTTCAGCTATATAAGGGGGATTATATGGCAGTTAAGTTAGGAGTTAATATAGATCATATAGCAACTCTTAGACAAGCAAGAAAAGATATAAATCCTGATCCTGTTGAGGCCGCAAGGGTTGCTATTTCAAGCGGAGCGGATATGATAGTAATGCACATAAGGGGTGACAGAAGGCATATTCAAGAGCACGATCTTGAAAGGATGAGAAAGGAGGTCAAGTGTGTCGTTCATCTTGAGATGGCTGCGACCTCCGAAATGCTTGAAATAGCTCTTAGATATCTGCCAGACTCTGTTTGTATAGTTCCAGAAAAAGCTGGTGAGGTTACAACAGAAGGGGGGTTAAACCTTAAAGATAAAACAATGGTTAAGGAGATAGAAAATATCATAAAGGCTCTTTCTGATAAAGGCATTGAGGTTAGCCTTTTCCTTAATCCTGAGGCAGATGATATAAGAACAGCTTATAAGCTTGGTGCTGATGTTATTGAGCTTTGCACAAAGGTTTATGCTGAAAGCTGGGGTAAGAAAAATCAAGCAAAGGAGCTTGAAAAACTTCAGCTTGCAGGTTATCTTGTTAAAGAGCTTAATATGGGACTCCATGCCGGCCATGGTCTTGATTATTACAATGTTAGAGCTGTTGCAAAGATAAGCGGTATGGATTGTTTGAATATCGGATTTTCCATAATATCAAGAGCTGTTTTTGTTGGCTTAAGAAATGCTGTGATGCAGATGAAAGAGCTTATAAGCTAATATGTGCGGTATAGTTGGATACAGCGGCTTTAAGAATGATGCTGTTAAGATTTTAATTGGAGGACTTAGAAGGTTAGAATATCGCGGATATGATTCCTGTGGTATTGCTTTGTTATCAAAAACGGGGAAGATATACCTTGATAGGGTCAAGGGAAGGGTTGATGCACTTTGGGAGGTTGTCTCTAATAAAGCTTATAAGGATATCTCATGTGGTATAGCTCACACAAGATGGGCAACCCATGGGGTGCCAAGCGAGGAGAATGCCCATCCACATACTGACTGCACACAAGAGATTGTTGTTGTTCATAATGGAATAATAGAAAACTATTTGGAGCTTAAGGAAGATCTTTCTTCTCATTCATTTAGATCTCAGACTGATACAGAGATTATACCACATCTTATTGAAGAAAATATTAAAAAACACATAAGAAAAGGAGTAGGGTTGAGAGCTGAAATGCTTCAGCCAGTTTTTTTTAGGGCTTTTATTGAAACTCTTGCTGTGCTTAAAGGTAGTTTTGCGATATCTGTTATATGGTCAAAAACGCCGGGTGTTATACTATCAGCAAGGAGATTCAGTCCTCTTGTGGTTGGTGTTGGAGATGGTGAGTTTTTTATAAGCTCTGATGTTGTTGGCTTTCTTGAACACACAAAAAAGGTTTATTTTATGGAGGATGATGAGATATTTTTTACTGATGGTAAGAATATTGCATTTTTTGATATTAATGGGAAGAAGAAAAATAAAGAGATTCAAAATATATCCTGGGATGTAAAGATGGCAGAGAAGGCAGGCTATAAACATTTTATGATAAAGGAGATTTTTGAGCAGGATATAGCCTTTGAAAACACCGTAAGGGGAAGGGTTTTACCTGTTGACAGTGATATATTTGAGAAAGAAACTGGGATGAAAGCTGATGATATAAAAAGATTTTCGTATGTGCATTTTGTGGGATGCGGCACTGCATATCATGCATGCTTGGTAGGAAGATATCTTTTTGAGGATCTTTCAATAAAGGCGGAGGCTGATCTGGCAAGTGAGTTTTCTTACAGAATGAAGGTTCTTGATAAGAATGCCCTTGTTTTTGTTATAACCCAATCAGGTGAGACAGCAGATACCATTGATGCAATGAGGATGGCTAAGAAAAATGGAAACAAAATCTTTGCTGTTGTAAATACTCTTGGCTCTACTGTTTCAAGGGAAGCAGATTATGTTTTATATACACACTGTGGACCTGAGATTGCTGTTGCATCGACCAAGGCATTTATATCGCAGCTTGCAACTCTCTATATCACCGCACTTCACTTTTCTTATATAAGACACAAGCTTTTCATAACCAAAGCAAGGGAGTTTGCAACACAGCTTATTGAGATGCCAAGGGTGATAAAAGAGACATTTAAAACCGAGGATTTTATAAAAGGTATTGTAAGTGAACTTTCATCCAAGAAGGATTATCTTTATATCGCACGAGGTATAAACTATCCTGTTGCGCTTGAGGGTGCTTTAAAGCTTAAGGAGATAAGCTATCTCCATGCTGAGGGTTACACCGGTGGTGAGATGAAGCATGGACCTATAGCGATAATAGATGAGGGGATGCCGGTTGTTGCCATAGCTCCATCAACAAGAGATTTTGAGTTGATTAGATCAAACATAGAAGAGGTTATGGCAAGAGGTGCCAGGGTTATTGCTGTTTGTGATTCTGAAAGTGCGAGAAATATTAGGGTTAGCTGGAAGATAGTTGTTCCAAAGGTTAGTGAGTATTTTTCACCTGTTGTTTGTGTTATACCACTTCAGATCTTTGCATACTATACAGCCTTAAATCTTGGGCTTGATATAGATAAACCAAGAAACCTTGCAAAAAGCGTAACGGTAAAGTAAAGATCAATTCTATGAAAATCGGAATAGATATGGTCGAGATTAGAAGAATAAGGAAACTTATCTCAAAGCCTAATTTTTTAGAAAAATTTTTCACTGCTTATGAGATAAACTATTGTGAGCGCTTTAAAAGAAAAGATGAAAGGTACGCCGCAAGATTTGCTGCAAAAGAGGCATATATAAAATGTGTATCATCTAAAAAAATACCTCCTATGAAAAGCATAGAGGTAAGAAATACCTCTTATGGGAAACCTCAACTCTATGTTTATGGAAAAAAGGTTAGATGCTCTTTAAGTATTACCCACTGTGGTGATTATGCTATTGCGGTTTGTGTTTTATGATTAAAAGATATATTGATAGAAAAAAAGCCATTAAATTTCTCCCTCAAAGACCTGAAAATCTCCATAAGCATTTATTTGGAAGGGTTTTGATTGTTGGTGGTTCTACTGCGATGAGTGGCGCTGTGAGTTTTACTGCTCTTTCTGCTTTGAAATGTGGATGTGGGCTTGTCTATGTTATATGTCCATCATCTATAAAAAATACAGTTTCGGTTCTTGTGCCTGAGGCAATAGTTTTTGGCTGTTTGTCTGAGTATTTTTTCTCATCAAAGGATATCTCTGTTTTTGCGAATGTAGTGGAAAAAACAAGACCTGATCTTATAGTTTTTGGACCAGGTATGGGCACAGAACCAGAAACATCATTTTTCCTTACTGAAGCTATGAATATGATATCAACTCCTGTTTTGATTGATGCTGATGGATTGAATATACTTTCATCGTCAAAAAAGTATCATCTAATAAAAAATAAACCTTCCATTATTACTCCTCATACAGGAGAAGCTGTTAGATTTTTTGATATAAAGGATCCTGATAAACTTTCCCTTAAACTATCTATGGAGTTGGGGAGTGTTGCGGTTGTAAAGGATTATATTACAAGGGTTAGTGATGGACAGATTATATACATACTCAAAAAACCTAATTCAGCGCTCTCCAAAGCAGGAAGTGGTGATGTGCTTTGTGGTATAATAGCAGGGCTTTGGGCTCAAAGAGGAAAGAGAGATGGCTTTAGTATAAAAACAGCATTTGAATCATCAGTCTGTGGAGTTTTTATACATTCATTATCTGCTCAGATATCAAGAGATGAGCTTACTAGCTATTCTGTTAATGCCAGAGATCTGATATCAGCAATACCTAAAGCATTTTTTGAACTTGTTTATGAAAGAAAGAGATATAATAGATCTGATAAAGAATAGATTTAAATACACATCTGACGATATAATCATAGGTCCTGGAGATGACTGCGCTGTTATTGATCTTGGATGTAGTGATTATATCCTTGTAAGTGTTGATGATATGGTTGATGGAACACATTTCATAAGCTCGTTTCTTAAGCCTTGTGAGATAGCTTCAAGATTTGTTAGGGTTAATCTCAGTGATATTTATTCAATGGGTAATGCTGTGCCTAAGTGGTGTTTGGTGTCTATGGGTTTGAACCAATCTGTAGGTGATGCCTGGATAAAATCATTTCTGAAATCACTCAAAAATGAGCTTGATTTTTATAATGTAAAAAATATAGGTGGAAACCTTGTAAGAAGCCCTGTGCTTTTTCTATCAATGAATGTCTTTGGAAATCTTGATAAGAATGGTGTTGTAATGCGTAAAGGGGCAAAGAAGGGGGATCTTATATGTATTGTTGGAAAAACAGGTTTTTCGTCTGCAGCGGTTGATCTTATGAGAAAGAAGAAAAGGAATAAATTAACCTACAATGAACAAAAGATTATAGATATGTTTTCAAAGCCTCATATTTATCCTGATATATCAAAAAAGGTATATCATTATGCAACAACGATGATTGATAACTCAGATGGTATTTTCAAAACCCTTGAGGTACTATGTAATGAGAATAATCTTATGGCCGTGTGTGATATGAATAGCATTTTAAAGACTGCATCTGAGTGTGTGATTAATTATTACTCTGATAAGAATGAACTTGTATCAGCTCTACTTACAAGTGATGATTATAATCTTGTTTTTAGTATATCTGAGTCTGATTATAAAAAAATAGCTGACTCAAGAATAAAGGTTATAGGGCATTTTGAAAAAGGAAGTGGAGTGAAAATTTGTGGCTATGAAGGTAAAGCGGAAACCTTTGAGCACTTTTGAAAGCAAATCAGCCAAAGATAGTATAAATTTTGCCTTTGAGCTGTCAAAAAATTTTAAAAAAGGTGATCTAATACTTCTCGTTGGCGATATAGGAAGTGGTAAAACAACATTTTTAAATGGTGTTTTAAAATATCTTGGTTCTAATAAAACTGTTACGAGCTCAAGCTTTGTCCTTGTTTCTATATATCAAGCTAAAAAAGCAAATCTAATTCACTGTGATTTTTACAGAATAAATGGTAGGTATTTTTTTGATGAAATAGTTGAGTACCTCAATGAGGGGATAGTTGCTGTTGAATGGCCATATGATATTAAAAAATATCTTTGCTTCAAACCATTTCTAATCAAGATATCTATTGAAGGAATTAATGCAAGGAAAATAGAGGTGTTTAAATATGAGTGAGTTAATAGCAGGAGTATCCTGTTATTCTTCCTACCTTAAAATATCAGTAAGAGATGGTAAAAAAAACTTATCCTACTCAAGAAAGATTATTAACTTTGATGATGTTATGATATTGCAATTGATTAAAATGACAGAAAGGCTTGGTTTTTCATTTAAGGATATAAAGACACTTTGTGTTGTGAAAGGGCCCGGAAGGTTTACAGCGATAAGATCAATATACACCTTTGCCTCAGTTTACAAAGCCATTTCAGGATGTAGAGTTTTTGGAGTGGATGTTTTTGACTGCCTTGCTTATAACCTTTTTACACTGGATAGCTCTGATAAAGAAGTAGCTGTTATATTGCATGCATTTAAGGATGAGTATTATCTCTCATTCTATTCTTTTAGGGCTAAAAAGATTATTAGAGAAGAAAAACCACAATGGCTTTTTTTTGATGATGTTTTGAAAAAAACTAAAGGATTTAAAGGAGTTATTATAAGTGATATGGAGGAGTTTTCAAAAGAGATGGCTTGTTTTAAAGATATTAAGCTTGCACCAGCATCTATTTCAAAGATAATTCCACAAAACATAATTGACGCAGCATTATATTTTGGTTCAGAGGATTTTGAGCCATTTTATTTAAAACCTGCAAAGTTTGAGCTATGATAATAAGAAAAGCAAATTCGTGTGATATAAATGATATTGTTGTAGTTGAGTCTGACTGGAAAGATGAGTATCCATGCTGGGGAAGAGATGGTTTTTTAAAGGAGTTTGAGAAAAAAAATTCCATAACATTTGTTGCTGAGATTTCAAACAAGATTGTCGGCTTTGTAAATATATGGATAGCTGATGTGATTGAGATAAACTCCCTTGTTGTATCAAAATCACATCTAAGGCAGGGCATAGCAACACAACTTCTTGGAAGGATTATTGATGAAGCTTTATCAAGGGGTATAGAAAGAATTGTGCTTGAGGTTAGAAAGAATAATATACCTGCTTTAAACCTTTATGTAAAAAATGGTTTTAATGTTTATAACATAAGAAAAAAATACTATGATTTTAAATATGATGCCATTATGATGGAAAGGATAATTAGGAGGGGATAATGATTTTTCTAATTATTATTACAGTTTTTCTCAATGCTTCAAAGTATTCTGATTTTGTTGACTCACTTTACTATGAAAAACTTGCTCAATACTCAACAAGCTATAAAATTCTTGATGAACTCAGCCAGCAGGATAAAGACCCTTACCTTTACTATAGAAAATACGATATCGCCCTTAAAGGATACAGAGCAAATCAGATAGGTATAGATAAGCTTGAGGAAAATGTTAAGAAGATGATTGAGATTGAGCCAAGCAGGACAGATAATTGGATCCTTTATGCTGCTGTAAAGCTTCAGAAGGGACAAAACGATGAGGCAAAAAAAGCTTATGAGAATGTTTTAAAGCTTGATCCTAAAAATGTTGAGGCGTATTATCAGCTTGCACTTCTTTCAAGTTCAGATACTCTAAAGTCTCTTTCATATTTTAAAAAGATAATTGAGATAGACCCTTCACTTGCCAGTGATGTTTACTACAATATAGCTGTTTTGTATTCCTTTAAGAATGATACAAGGAAGGTTGAAGAGTATATAGACAAATCAATAAAAGAAAATCCAAAGGCTATAAAACCTTACTATTTTTTGGCTCTTTGGTGGCAAGAGAAAGGGGATTTTTCAAAAACGATTGAAGCATACAAAAAGATAGTTGAGATTGAGCCTGATAATACTGATGTTTTAACAAAGATAGCAGAGCTCTACATATCAACCTCAAACTATTCAATGGCTCATAATTATTTTGAAAAGGTCATTGAGTATGAGCCTAACAATAAAAAAGCACTGTGGTGGCTTGCTCTTCTTGAAGAGAATTCAAAAAGGTATGATAAAGCCATTGATTATCTTTCAAGGATAGATGGCTGGCAGGATGATATAGATATTGTTTTGAAGATGAGTTATTACTGGGTAATGTCTGGCTCTATGGATAAGACAATAGGGATCCTTGAGAATGCTCATAAGAAATGGCCTGACAATCCTACAATTTCATATTATCTTGGTCTTGGTATGATGGATCTTGGAAGATATGCTGATGCAAAAAGATATTTTGAGTTGGTTCTTTCAACCCAACCAGACAGATATGATTTGAGATATAATCTTGGTGTTGTATGTGAAAAGATAGGAGATGTTGAGTGTTTTAAAAGAAATTTTGGTTATATACTTATAAAAAATCCTAATGATGCCTCTGTTTTAAACTACCTTGGTTATTCTCTTGTTGACAGGGATATTGTTGATGAAGAGATCTTTATTGGCAGTGTTTCAGTTGGAACTCCATTTGAGATGATAAAAAAGGCTGTGGATAGAGAACCTGACAACTATGCCTATCTTGACTCGCTTGGCTGGGCTTACTTTAAAAAAAACGAACCTCAAAAGGCTCTTCAATATATAGAAAAATCAATTGAATCTATGAAAAAAATTTCAGTTGAAATTGACCCTCTTGTTATTGAGCATAAGGCTGATATATTGTGTGCGGTTGGTAGATATGATGAGGCTTATATATCCTACACTCAGTCCTACATATCTGATTCCAATAATAGAAGAGATATAATATCCCATTCAGCATTAAAAATACTTCCATATGTTTCTCCTATTGTGCTTTCAGAAAATATTTTCAAACTAATGCCTTCAGTTTTTGAAGCAGAGGCTGAGATAAAGGTTTATACAGAATATAAAAAATTTTTGTTGCTTAGAAAAAAATTTAAATATACTTTTTCTTCAATCTTTCAAAGTGATTTAGCAAAAAACACAGCTACTCTCAAAATTCTTGGTCCTCTTTTCACTCCTATTCTTGATATACACAAAAACATCAGAGATGTTAGAATATCTTTTTTTTCTGACAACAATGATTACAGAGAACTGATAAAAAATGCATTTTTTGCCTTTATGAGCTATATCTCAATGCCATCATTTTTTAACTCTCATACACTTTTATATCAGGATGGTTTTGTGTTTAGAGATATTTTTGAAGAGGGAGATTATGTTTTAATGAAATATGAAAAAAATCCGATTCTGCCTGATAGAATTATATATACAAATGGTGCTGAAAGCTTTGAGGTTAAAGTTCAAGTCGTTTATGATAACAGATCAAAGAAGTTCATACCATCAAATATTCTTATAAACCATCAAAAATCAACTGTTGATTTTGTTTTTAACATTGATAAAGAATAATGAGTTTTAAGGCAAATGCAAAAATAAATCTTTTTCTTGAGGTTATTGGAAAAAGAAACGATGGATATCATGATATAGTAAGTGTTTTTGCAAGAATATCCCTTTGTGATAAAATACGCCTTGAAAAAAATAAAAGGTTTGAGACAAGGATATTTGTTAAAAACAATGTCAATATGCCTGATATTGAGTTAAAGGATAATCTTGTATGGAAAGCAGTTAAAAGGTTTGAGGAGAGGTTTGGGTATAAATGTGGTTATGATGTGTATATAGAAAAAAATATTCCTGTAGGTGCCGGGCTTGGTGGTGGTTCATCCGACTGTGCTGCAACTCTTATTGCATTATCAAAGATCTACGGGATTAATAAGGAAAATATTTATCCAATAGCCTGTGAGCTTGGAAGTGATGTTGCTTTTTTTACCAGAAACTCAATGCTTTGTGCAGGAACTGGAAGGGGTGAGATCCTCAAAGATATAGAGCTTAAAGCTAGGCTACCTGGTTTAGTAATTGTTTTTCCTGATATATATATCTCAAGCGCAAAAGTCTACTCCTCACTTAATCTCAACTACAATCCTGATTTAAAGAGATTTGAAGTGATGATTGATGCCTTTAAGAAAGAAGAGGATATTGATTTTTCACATCTCCTTTTTAATCGTCTTGAAGAGGCTGCATTTATGATTGAGCCAAAGGTAGAAAGACTAAAGAAAAGGATGTCAGATCTTGGCCTTGTTTCAATGATGAGTGGCTCTGGTTCTTCGGTTTTTGGACTTAGCTACAGCACTGATCTTCTGGATAAGGCATATGATGAACTTAAAAAAATATACCGTTTTGTTTTCAAGGCAAAATTTGTATAATAGATATAAGCTGGCTTTTTTGAAGAAACTGCCAGAATGAGTGATTGAATAATAAGGAGAATGGACTATGGAGATAACAGAAGTAAGGATACACCTCAGACCCGACTCAAAGCTTAAGGCGTTTGCTACCGTGACATTTGACAACATATTTGTTGTTCACAATGTAAAGATAGTCACGGGTAGAAAAGGACTTGTGGTATCTATGCCATCAAGGAAGGTTAAGGACGGGTCTTACAAGGATGTTGCTCATCCTATAACAAATGAGTTTAGAAGCAAGCTTGAGAAGGCAGTTCTTGATGCTTATAACAAGGCTCTCAATGAAAAGGGCCAGGTAAAACAGGAAGAAAAGAAGTAATAAGGCTTTGGAGCTGCAAATATTTTAAGTTCCCGGGTGGTGTAAAGGTAACACAGCGCCCTTTGGAGGCGTTGTTCATGGTTCGAATCCATGCCCGGGAGAATTGTGTTAGTTGATTATTATTGAGAAGGTTTATTATTGTGGCTAAGGAGTTTAGTTTTGATATAGTGTCAAAGGTTGATCTGACCCTTGTTGATGAATCAGTAAACATAGCACTCAAAGAGATATCAAATAGGTATGACTTTAAAGACACAAAATCAGAGATAATCCTTGATAAAAAAGAGAGTAAGATATATCTTGTATCATCTGATGAATATAAGGTTAAAAACCTTTATGATGTCCTTCTTACCAGAATGGCGAAAAGAAACCTGCCGTTGAAAAACTTCAATGTCCTTGGCATAGAAGAGGCTCTTGGATCGCGTGTAAGAATGGTAGTTCAAATACAGCAAGGTATTCCCTCAGATAAAGCAAAGGAGATAATAAAAGCCATAAAGGATGCAAAGCTGAAGGTTAATTCTCAGATTCAGGGAGATGCTGTTAGAGTTTTTTCAAAATCAAAGGATGAGCTTCAAAAGACCATATCTTATCTTAAAGGGCTTGACTTTGGGCTTACATTAATTTTTACAAACTACAGATGATCTTTCTTTTTTTCTCACTTCCTATTTTTTGTCAAGTTTTTCAATCAAAAGCACCACCAGGTTTTGAGGAGGAAAGAAAAAAGGTATTAGCAGATTATAAACAAACGCTTTTTGAAATAAAAAGCTCAACTGATTGTCTTGAAAGATCATCATTTGTATATTCATTTATCAAGAAATATGGGGATGATACAATCTACTCAGAAAAACTGAGAAATTTTTTTATCAAAAGATGTATAAGAAATGGCAAGATGGGAATATGCTGTGATGATGGAAGAATTGTTGTTGAGCCGGTATATGATTTTATAACGCCTTTCTATAATGGATATTCACTTGTTAGAAAAGATAAGATGTGGGGGATAATTGATGTTTCAGGGAAGATTATTGGAGAGATGAGTGCTGATAAACAGAAGATTAAGGATGAGGTTAAGGACTTAAGAGAAAGATTTCCACTTCATAGATTTGTATATACTCAAGCTGAAAGGTTAAGATATCTCATCCTTGAGGATGGAGAGCTTATAAAAGACATGACAGGAGGAGGGGTAGGTTTTTTTAACAGAAAAGGTGATATGATAATACCAAAAATATACGAGGATGCAAAAGGTTTTTCTGATGAAGGGTTATGCCCTGTTAAGCTTAATGGCAAATGGGGTTTTATAAACAATAAAAACAAAACAGTAATTCCCTTTAAGTATGACGATGCTGGGATTTTTTCTGAAGGGCTTGCTGCTGTAGAGCTGAAAGGGAAATGGGGGGTTATAGATATTAATGGTAGAATGGTTGTGAAAAACATATATGACCTTGTGATGAATTTTTATGAAGGGATTGCTTTAGTAAACAAGGATGGAAAATATGGATATATTGACAAGCGTGGGGTTGAAATTGTTCCACCAATCTATGAGGATGCTGAAATCTTTGCAGATGGCATAGCAAAGGTCAAAAAAAATGGGAAGGTAGGATATGTTGATCGTTTTGGTTTTGAGTGTTGTTTTAAATGATAAATGGCATTAAATATAAACTTTGGATATTGAGTTTTGAATTATGGATGTCTGGATGATGAGGAATAGATAGAGAGATATAATGAGGGTAAGGTTTAAATTTAGTGGGGTAGATGGGAAAGATGTTGAGCTTCCCTTAAATTATAATGAGATAGTTCAAGGATTTATATACTCTCTTTTAAACAAAAAGATTGCAAAAAAGATTCATGATAAAGGGTTTATTGACAAAAAAAGCAAAAAGGGTTTAAAGCTCTTTACATTTTCAAGGCTTATTCCAGAAAAAAAGCCAATTATTAATGATGAAAAAATAATCTTCGAATCTCCATTTATGCTTACAGTAAGCTCAATATATTGTGAGTTCATACAATCGCTTGTAGAAAACATTGTTAAAAGTGAGTTTTTGCGTTTTGCCAGCAATGAGGTTATTACCACATCAATATCAGTTGAGGCATTACCACACTATAAAGAGGTGGTTAGAGTCAAAACCCTTTCACCAATTGTGGTCTATAGCACACTTATGACTTATGATAATAGAAAGAAAACATACTATTACAATCCATTTGAAAAAGATTTTTCTACACTTGTGTTAAAAAATCTAAACAGAAAGTCAAGTGTGTGGTTTAAGACTGAAGAGGATACAAACACAAGCTACATAAAACCAATTAATGTTAAGGAAAGGATTTTAAAATACAAAGGAACAATAATAAAAGGCTGGGATGGAATTTTTGAGCTTAAACTTTCTCCAAACCTGTTTACACTTGCATTTGAAACTGGTTTAGGTTCAAAAAACTCTATTGGTTTTGGCTGTATAGATATATTGGATAGATAATTTTTGTTTTGATGTATTAAGGGCTATGTCTCTCGAACTCCAAAAAGGATTTTTATTTCCTTTAGGTATTTGAAAGTGGCAAGCTTTGGGTTTCATAGAGTGAAGAACTTTTATGCATTTGAATGCATAAAGGATTTAGAAGGATGGAAGAGATAGAGAATGAATTATCAGAACTTCTTGACAAAATTAAAAAAGCCTTTTCTCAAACTTTAAAAGCAGTAATAATTTATGGCTCGTGGTTTTGCTTCCCCTCTGCGAGAAATATTTTGGCAGTCAGATAGCAAATGCCTTTAGAAAGCTGTTTCAGCTATATATAAAGTCAGAGTATAGCTTAGAGGCTCCAAATGAAGCCGAATCCAACCTTGCCCTCACCATTGCAAAGGAAGTTGTGAAAGTTTATGAAACAATCCAAAAGGAGATGAGGTTTTAATATAGATAAAATGATAAAATATTAATTATATTAATTTGACATACCAAGCTGATAATTTTGGAGATTGAATTTCAAAAAAGGTAAGGTAGAAGTATGATAAAAAGAAAAATTTTTCAGAAGTTAACAAGTTGTCCTCCAAAGATGTGAATAAGTTTCATTGTAGAACTTGGATAAGCGAGGAAGATGATATTGATGCTTTTGCTAAAAGATTTTCATGAAAAAAGTGAGATGAAATATGCAGCTTTATTTAAAAGCCATAAGAGAAAAGGATGAATTAATCCTCCCAATTCATCATAATGAAATTCTTCAGGGAGTTGTTTACTCTCATCTCGGTGAGCAACTTGCAGAGCGGATTCACACAACAGGTGTAAAAGACCCTGAAAGCGATCGTGGTTTAAAACTTTTTACATTTTCAAGGATTATTTCTGTAAGAAAACCCATAATTGATGAACATGAAAAGAAGATTAAATTTCCTCTTCCTATTACATGGGTTGTTGCATCACCTCTTTATGAATTTGTTGTTTCTTTTTATAATAATTTAATTAAAAAGCACACAATTCACATTCAATATGAAGAGCAAGTTCTTCATCTTTATCACATCTGGGTGAAACCACCTCCTTCATACAAAAAAACGATTTTCATTGAAACACTTTCGCCAATCACTGTTTATAGAACTGAGGAAAGAGACGGGAAAACCTTTACACACTACTATTCACCACAAGACCCTGAATTTAATAAGCTCATACTTCTAAATCTTTTGCGAAAGTACAGGACATTGACAGGTAAAAATATTACACTGGATGATGCATATATCAAACCCGTTAGGGTTGCAAAGCGGGAGAACATTCTTTACTTTAAAGATACAGTGATTAAGGGCTGGTCAGGTATTTTTGAGCTCTCCCTTCCAAAAGAACTTTTTACACTTGCTTTTTCCTGCGGGCTTGGCGCAAAGAATTCTCAGGGTTTTGGTTGTATAGGAATATGGAGGGGCAATCTATGAGCAAAAATCCAATAATCCTTTATCCCTCCAACTGGCTCTATAACGCCGGCGTGATTGGATTACTGAGGGTGTTGGAATCAGCCGGGGATTCCGTTGCCAATCTTTTTCGAGATGGTACCATCATAGGCGACGAAATCCGTTCCCACCTTGAACGTATACTGCATCGTGAAAAGAGCGGGCTTCCGGAATCTCCCTTGGATAAATTACCCAAGTGGCATTGGCACTACGCTAAGACCAGTTTTGAATGGAATTATGGGTGCATCACGGATTTCGTGACAGATATTTTGAGAAGAGCTGAGCGCTCTACTAATAAGTCTCAGCTGAGAGACCAACTTAAGTGCAAAAACTTTAAGTATAATGATGAAGAGGCAAATTTTAACGATACGAATACTCGTATCGATAATGTGTGGAAGGAAACCTTCGGTCGGAATCCAAAGTATACAGTAGATAAGGCATTAACTGAGATAATCAGTTTAATTTGCAACAAGGAGAATTTCTACATCTATCGGAAAGCAGTTGGCTATCTCTTTTCGCAAGGAGGATTCTATCAAAATCTTTACAACCCGGGTTGGTTTGGAGACCTGAAGAAATTCATAGATTTCTTCGCATCGGATAAGGTTTTCAGCTCTGCCTCCAGTTCAGCGTCCGTCTGTAGCTTTTGCTCAGAATCCAAATTTGAAGCTGAACCAGTTGATGCGACGCAAATGAGCTTTCTTTTTCCTGTATTTTCACAATTTCCCAATGCGTACTGGCAAAACAACGAGAAGGCAGTGACGCAGATATGTAGCTTATGTAAGTTCCTCATTATCCATCACCACCTTGCCCTTACCCGTCTTTCCGACGGCTCGGAGATCTTCATCAATGCACCTTCTTTTAATGTGATGTGGTATCTCAATAAATTTGCCCGGGAGGTCTTTGGTTCGGCTTCTTCCGATGAGATGCGAAGCAAAAGAAACATATTAGCAATGTCCGTTATTGAATATGCCACAAAAATCCAGGCAACCCTTGGAGTCTGGACGGGGATGAATATAGAGGTTGTCAGTAAGCACATGTTCTATAATCCAGCAACAAAGAAGAAAGAAACTAAAATCGAGTTTTTTAGCTTGCCC
>JBMFKQ010000026.1:0-23831 GCA_049972095.1 Elusimicrobiales bacterium | reverse complement strand
GCCAAGGTATATTCAGGAAATTAAAAGCACTCTTACGGAAATGGGAATTTTGCCCGAAAAGTATGTTCAAAGAGAACTATTTATTAAACCTGAATTTAAAAAGAGTGATTTTTGGAGAAATGGAGTAATTTTTATAAACGATAGAATACAAAACCCAAGAACGGGAATATTTAGCCTACAGGATGCAAAAATTAAAGATAATTATCAGTATGAATTGAGAACAGGAGAATTAAAAGAAGAGGTTATTTTAGATGATACGGAAAAACCAAAATCCTCAACTATTACAAGGGCAAAAATAAAATATAAATTGATTGATTTTGGAGAGAATGTCCTTCGTAATGCTTTAGACAAGCTTGAGTTTTATAAATTTGATAGCCTTAAAAAATATTTCCCTAATTTAAAATCTATTAAAGAATTTATATCATCGCCGAGTTATTTAGGCAGTGTTGAAGTAGAGATTTCAGGTCCAAAAGAAAAGGTTAATAATTTAACACCAGAGGAGAAATTAAACATAGCTTTATTCGTAATTAAAGAAATAGCGGAACAAGCAAGAATAAATACATCAGAATTCGTAGGGACAACCTTATTTAAAGCAAGAATGCTTAAAGAAATTTTTAGGGATAAAATTCTAAAAATAGATAGCGATGACGAACGTGTTAAAGGAGCGCAAGGCATAAATTTATCAGATAAAGATTGGTATGCACAAAATGAACTTTATGGAACAAGCGAGGAGAAAGAATTTATAAACTTCATTGATAGTTTTATAGAAAAGTTAAGACAAAAATATTCAGACATTGCCTTGCTTAGAAATGAAAAGTTTTTCCAAATTTTTGATTTTGATGAAGGTAGGACATTTGAACCGGATTTTGTAATGATTTTGAAGAAAAGAAATAGGGTCATTAGCATTTATCAGATTTTTATCGAACCTAAAGGAGATCAGTTTAAAGATAATCAGGGAAGATTTGAAAATTCTAAGGAGGGATGGAAGCAAAAGTTTTTGCTTGAGATAGAAAAGAGAGCATATACTGATTTGAAATTTGAGGATAAATACTTTAAACTAATTGGATTACCATTTTATAATAAATCATTGGAAAAAGAATTTGAGGAAGCGTTAGAGAATAAACTACTTAAATAACTTACGAAATCATATATAGATAAACGATATTATTCTTAACCCAGCAAAAAATCGGTGAGATTACTATTGAAAATAATTAAAAAGACACAATTGAGTATATCCTGAGTTAGATAAAAAATAAATGTCTCCTAAATGATATTATACCGGATAATAATTTTGTCTTAAAAATTTTTAAGCGCAAAATTTATATATAGCCAAGAATACTTACATCAAGTTTAGTGTCATATCTATCTGCCTTCTTATTAATTCCATCTCCAACCCCTCCATCATAAAAAGATATTCTTTTTTATTCAATAAGACCACTTCCAAGACATTTTTATTTATCTAACATAGATTATTTACCCTAAAAATTAAATAATGATATAATGTAAACTATGGAGTTTCTTTTGAAACACTATTATGGAAACTCAATTCTATCATATATAATAAGCCTTGTAACATTTATTTTACTCTATTACTTATCACTTTTTTTAAAAGCCCGAATACTTAAAAAAATCAAGGATTTAGCATCTAAAACTGAGACAAAAATAGATGATGTTATAGTTGATAATATAATCAAAATAAAAAAAATTGAGATAATCATTATATCCTTCTACTTTTCTATAAGAATCTTGCCACATCTTGACCAAAGAATATTAACAGTTTCAACACTTCTTTTTCTTGCTGTTGTGATATACAGAGTTATAAAAATAATAGATAGCCTAACATCAGTTGCTTTCGAAAGCCTAACAGAGACCCCAGAAGAATCCCAGCAGAGGTCACTAAATATAATAAGAAATATAATAAAGATTTTTCTGTGGCTTGTTGGCTTGCTTTTTCTTCTTCACAACGCCGGTTTTAATATAGGCTCAATTCTTGCAGGGATTGGAATTGGGGGTGTTGCTGTTGCCCTTGCATCTCAAACAATCTTAAAAGATATATTCAACTTCTTTGTCATACTTCTTGATAAACCATTTAAGATAGGTGATTTTATACTTATTCAATCATTCAATATATCAGGAGTTGTTGAAGAGATAGGACTTAAAACTACAAAGATAAAGACACTTAGTGGAGAGACAGCTGTTATTACAAACTCAAAGATAACAGAAGAGGTTATTCAGAATTTTTCAAAGATGAAAGAAAGAAGGGTGGTTGTTAAAATCTCAATTGTCTATAATACACCTCTTGAAAAAATTAAAGAAGTAAACAAAATAGTTGAGCAAGCAGTAAAAAGGCAAAAAACGGTGCGATTTGATAGAGCAAATTTTGTAAAATTTTCAGACTATTCCTTAGATTTTGAGTTTGTTTATTACGTTTTATCATCTGATTATAATCAATATCTGGATATAAATGAAAAAATCCTTCTTGATATTGCTGAAAGTTTTAAAAAACACAGTATAGAATTTGCATATCCAACACAGTCAATATATCTTTACAAGGAGGAAAAATGAAAAAACTTATAATTATACTGCTCTCATTCACCTCACCTGCGGTTTGTGGTGATAAATCAGTGATTGCAGAGGTCAATGGATATAAGATCACATTAAAGGATGTTGCTTCAAGACTTCTTATATCAAACTTTGACCTTGCACTTGAAGAACTCATTGAAGAAAGAATGCTTTTAGATGAAGCAAAAAAAAGGAATATAACAATAACTAATAGTGAATTTGAGGAATTTATAAAAGGAATAAAAAAGAGATTTGCATCTGAACAAGATTTCAAAAAGGTGATAAAAAAAATAGGATTAGCTGAAAGTGAATACTATGAGATAATAAAAAATAAGCTGATAGCAGAAAAGACCATTATTGCTTTATCAAACATTAATGTAACAGATGAAGATGCAAAAAAATATTATGAGGCAAACTTAAATCAGTTTAAAACTCCAAAACTCATAAAACTCAGACAGATATTTGTTCTTAATGAAAAGGAGGCAGAGGATGTAAAAGTTGCTCTTGATGCAGGAGCTGATTTTATAAAGCTTGCTGGGGCTAAAAACGCAGATGAAAATCTAAAGAAAAACTCGGGAGATTTAGGCTACATTTCAAAAGGAATGCTTATGCCTGATATTGAAAAAGAGGTTTTTGACAAAGACATAAAAAAATATGTAGGACCAATCAAAACAGGAAATGGTTATTCATTTCTCTTTATAGAAGATATAAAACCAGAAAAAATTACTCCTTTTGAAGAAATAAAAGATGAAATAAAAAATTCATTAAAATTAGCCATTGTAAACTCAAAAAGGAAACAGATTATTGAAGAGCTTAAAAAGGTTTCAAAAATAGTTCTTAAATAAAACAATTTTTAGTAAAATCTTTATTATGAAAGCATTGGGAAAACATCTAATAGTTGAGCTTTATGGATGTAATTCAAAATTTCTATCTGATGTTGACTATATACAAGAAGTTATGATGAGCTGTGCCAAGGAAGCAAACACAACAATAATTGACTCAATATTCCACAAATTTAAGCCATACGGCGTGTCAGGAGTTATAGTAATTGCAGAGTCACATCTTTCAATACACACATGGCCTGAACATAGATTTGCATCTGTTGATTTTTTTACATGCGGTGATCACTCTGATCCATGGAAGTCCTTTAGACTTATAAAAAAAAGGTTAAAGGCAAAACATTTCAGTGTTATGAAACTTGAGAGAGGGGTACTGATAGATGGTTAGACCAAAATGGATTAAGTCCGATAGAGAAAAATTTCCAAAGGGAGAGTGGTTTGTTGAATTTTTTACAAGAGGTGAGTTTCACTCTCATCAAATAAAAAGATGTATCAGCTCATACAAGACAGAATTCCAAACAGCAACACTTGTTGAAACATATTCTTTCGGCAAGGTTCTCATAATTGATAGAGAAACACAATCAAGCGAACTTGATGAGTTTATATATCATGAATCCCTTGTCATACCTGCAATACTTCTTTCAAGAAAAATACCACAAACCTTTGCAATAATGGGAGGTGGTGAAGGTGCAACTGCAAGGGAGATCCTTAACTATAGAGCTGCAAAGAAGGTTGTTATGGTAGATATAGATCATAACATAGTCAGGTTTGCAAAAAAATATCTTAAAGAATGGCATAGAGGAAGTTTTGACGATGATAGAGTTATTATTCTTATCCAGGATGCAAAAAAGTTTATAGAAAACACAAATCTTAGTTTTGACATAATATATTCTGATCTTCCATCGCCTATAAAGGGAGGCCCAGCATATCAGCTTTATACAGTTGAGTTTTACAAAAAGCTTAAAAGCAAACTCACAAAAAATGGTATACTTGCAATACAAGCAGGACCAGGACATATACTTCAACTTGAGCTTCATATTGCACTTTATCACACACTCAAAAAAGTCTTCAACAATGTTTTATCGTATGTATCCTTCATACCAAGTTATGATATGCCATGGTCATATCTTTTAGCTTCAGATTATGATATAAGAGTTGATAAAAAACTTGTTGACATACATTCAAAAAATTTTGTAAAAAAATTTAGATATATAGATGTTGAAAAGTTTGATGCTTTTTTAACTATACCAAAATATATGAAGGATAGAGTTGAAGAAAATAAACAAATAATAACTGAAAAAAAACCTATGTTTTTCTCAACATCAAGATACTAAAAAAGGAAAGATGATGAAAAAGAAAACAAATAAGAAAAATATAAAAAAAATCTCAATAAAATCTAACCAAGACTCATCAATAAATCTAAATGAGATAAAAAAGCTATTGGAAAAGAAAAAAAGAGAAATTCTTAAAAATATAAAAATCCAATCAGAGTATGAAACAACAACCGAAAGAGAGATTGGTGATGAAATAGATGATGTGGTTAAAACAATAGAAAAAGAACTTAAATTCGATGTATCGTCAAATGAAAAAAATATTCTTAAAGAAATAGATTCAGCTTTGAAAAAAATAGAAAACGGAAGTTATGGAATATGTGAATTATGTAAAAATCCAATAGAGAAAAAAAGACTTATAGCCATTCCATATAGCAGATACTGCCTTACCTGTCAGAAGAAACAGCATAGCTTCTAATAAACTCAAAAGCGCACTTACGGTGATGATTTATTCAGCTGGTCACTAGATACCTCAACCCTTGTTTTCCTCCAGTTTTTTGCTTTTGCCCATATAATAAAACTTTTACCATCACTTGCTATCTCAAGAGATCCTTCAGCCAAAGTCTTTGCAAGCTCATATCTTACTGCTTTAATATTTCCAGTAAGCTCAGCAAGTTTTTTTAAATCATTCGTGTAGAAACCATACTTTCTGTAATGTATCTCCTCAAGCTTTGCAAGTTTTAAAAGGGTTCTTCTTGCCTCATTTATCTGCTTTTGCTCTGAAGGTGTTATTGCCAAAACTGTTCTGTTAAGCCAACTTCCCACAAGAAATGCAAGAGATATCCATGAAACCACAAGTATGAGCCCTTCTATAAAAGCTGACTTTTCAGAAGTTCTAACAACAACACTTGATGCGATAAAATCGTGAAGTGTGCGTCTGTTTCTATTGAAAAGTGCCATTAAATAGCCAATATTAATTATAAGAGAGCTTATAAAATATCCAACAACTCTAACAAAAGCACCTAACACAGTCAGATTCCCACCGTTTTTATGTATGACTCTTATGCCAAGAATCTTTTTACCAACTGTTCTCCTACCACCAGAGGTAAATATTGTCTCATAAAGTATAAATAAAAAAAGCCATGCTATCTTCCATCTTATATTCAGAGAATTTGAATAAACAACATAATTATTTTTTATAGCAATAGAAAGTGTGAAATAATTAAGAAAAACAAAAGGAAATGTATCTATAAGATATGCTAAAAATCTTTCATTAAAACCTGCAAGTTCATATACCTCTTCCTGCTGATTCTTTATATCCAATCTATTACCATTGAGTTTCATATCTTCCATCACTCCTCCCTAAAAAACATCATATATAGATCTAACTATACACAAGAATTTTACTAAATTTATTTTATAAAATATTTTTATATCCGAATAACATTACTTTCAGATTATGGAGGAAAAATGGAGGTAATGGAACTATCTAAACTTAGTGAGAAAATAAAAGAAGAATCAATATTTCTTCAAGATATCAAAAAGGAGGTATCAAAAATAATTTCAGGCCAGCAAGAGATGATAAATTCTCTGCTTGTGGCTATACTTTCAAACGGACACATACTTGTTGAAGGAGTTCCCGGACTTGCCAAAACCACTACTATCAAAACACTTGCACAGGCAATAAAGGCACGATTTCAGAGGATACAGTTCACACCCGATCTGCTTCCAGCAGATATAATCGGCACCCTTATATACCATCAAGGCAGCGGAAGTTTTATGATAAAGAAAGGACCTATATTTGCAAATATAATACTTGCAGATGAGATAAACAGAGCGCCAGCAAAGGTTCAAAGTGCTCTTCTTGAAGCAATGCAGGAAAGACAGGTAACAATAGGAGACAATACCTATAAACTTCCAGATCCATTTCTTGTAATGGCAACACAAAACCCAATAGAACAGGAAGGAACATATCCACTTCCTGAGGCTCAGGTTGACAGGTTTATGCTTAAGGTTAATATCACATATCCTTCAAAAGAGCAAGAGTTAAGAATAATAGATACAATAACCACTGGCAAGAATATAGAAATAAATCCAGTTGTTGATGTAGAAAAGATAATCAATGCAAGAAAGCTTGTAGAAAACATATATGTTGATGATAAGATAAAATCCTATGTTGTTGATATAGTCAATGCCACAAGGTTTCCTGAAAAATATAAGATTGATAAAATAAAGCCGTGGATAAGATACGGAGCAAGCCCAAGAGCCAGCCTTTTTCTTATACAGGCAGCAAAGGCATATGCATTTATGGAGGGAAGGGCTTATATAACACCCCAAGACATAAAAAACATAAGCTTTGATGTTTTAAGACACAGAATTCTTCTCAGCTATGAAGCAGAGGCAGAGGAGATAACATCTGAGACAATAATAAAGATAATATTTGAAACAATTGAAGTTCCATAATATGAAACTAAACACTGCCCAGATACTCAAAAAAGTCAGGGAGATAGAAATAAAAACAGGAAAACTTGTCAGTGAAAGCTTCAGCGGGCAATACCTAAGTGTCTTTAAAGGAAAGGGAATTGAATTTGCCGAGGTAAGGGAATATATTGTTGGAGATGATATAAGAACAATTGACTGGAACATAACAGCAAGAACCTCAAAGGTGTATGTAAAAAAATTCAATGAGGAAAGGGAACTCACACTCCTTGTGGCAACAGATATATCATCATCCCTTTTTTTTGGGACAGAAAAGAAGATGAAAAATGAGCTTGCAGCAGAGCTTGCAGCACTTTTTCTTTTTGCAGCGCTCAAAAATAATGACAAGGTTGGGCTCTATCTTTTCTCTGATATGCCTGAACTTTATATACCTCCCAGGAAAGGAAGAAATCATGTGCTGAGAATAATAAGGGAGATAATAGCATATCAACCAAAAAGCCCTTATACAAACATCTCAAAAGCACTTGAAAGGATAAATCAGCTTATGAAAAGAAGGTGTGTTATAATACTTATCTCTGATTTTGAGGATGAAGGTTTTGAAAAAGCTATAAAAATAACAGAACAGAGGCATGATCTTATACCTGTTGTTGTAAGCGATCCAATGGAAAGAACACTTAAGAGACACCCCGTGTTCATCTCATATTTCAATGAGGAAGAACAGAAATGGGGAATTGTTGATATATCAGATAAAAGCTTAGTGGAAAAATACAACAGAGAAAAAAACATTAGAAACCAAAAACTCAAAAATCTTTTTAATACAGCAGGGATAGATTTTATGGAGATAAGCACAAGAGAAGATATTTTTAGAACAGTAGTAAACTTCTTCAAAAACAGAAGAGTTAAGGCATCTGTATGAAAAAAACCGTAGTATTCTCAATATTTTTTTTAATCTCACAAGTTTTGAACTCACAGCAGTTAAAGATACTCAAACCCAAGGAGATAAAATTTGCAACGCCATTCTCTCTTATAATAGAAATTGACTCAAAATATTCAATAATATCAGTCTCAACATCATCAATAGCACAAAGTGATTTTGAATTTATAGGGATGAAGATTAAAAACTCAAAACTGATCCTTGATACAATTGCATTCAATGTTGGAATATCCACATTTCCATCACTTGCCATAAATACACACCTTAATACAGAGATAAAAACCCCAGCTCTTGCTCTTGAAATAAAACCACTTTATAACCCAAAAGAAACTGACCAGATAAGAGATATAGCTCCCATATTTAGTTTCTTATGGTGGCTTAAAATAGTTATTACAATACTGCTAATACTTCTTGGCTGGCTGGCTTATCGAAAATTCAGAAAAAAAACTCCACATCCACAGAATATAACCTACAAGGATATGAGAACCCCCTATGAAAGAGCAATGGATTCTATGAGAGATCTTATATCAAAAAACCTTGTAGAACAAAATAGAATAAAAGAATTCTATTTCGAGCTTTCAGATATTATAAGGAAATATATTGAGGAGGAGTTCAATGTCTGTGCAACGCAGATGACATCAAACGAACTTGTTAGAAAACTTAAAAACGAGTTTTCAGTAGAAATAATAATAAAACTCAAAGAGTTCCTTGAGATATCAGACCTTGTTAAATTTGCAAAATACATTCCGGAAATAGAAAGGATAAATAAAAATATACAAGAGGCTAATGATATAATAAAGAAAATGGATGAGTTTTCAAAGGAAAAGAAGATAAAGCAAGAAGAAAAAATAGAATCAGAAGCTATAAAGAAAGAAAAAAGATGAGATTTCAAAATCCATATTTTTTTCTTCTGATCATACCAGCAGTTGCATCTTTCTCATATGTTATTTCAAACTTATTTAGAAAGGATTTTAAAATAAACTTTCCACTTAAGTTAGAACAACCCAAATCCATAAAAATCATTATTGCTGAGAACCTTCCACTTTATGCAAGGTTCATATCCCTTCTTTTTATAATCGTTGCACTTGCAAGACCGCAGCAGATAATAAAAGAGGAAATACCTCCAACAGAAGGGGTCGATATAATGCTTGTCATAGATACATCACCTTCCATGGCAGCTCAGGACCTTGAACCAAACCGCCTTGAAGCGGCAAAAAAGGCTGGAGAGGATTTTGTGCTTAAAAGAAAAGATGACAGAATAGGGATTGTGGTATTTGGTGGAGTTGCTTTCCTAAGCTGCCCTCTTACATTAGATCATGATGCAGTGATAGGATTTATAAGAAGAATACAGCTTGGAATGACAAAAACTGATGGAACAGCCATAGGCGACGCAATACTTGTTGCTCTTAATCACCTTAAGAGATCAAAAAGCAAAAGCAAAATAATGATACTCCTTACCGATGGAAGATCAAACACAGGCATAGTTCAGGACCCCTTAACAGCAGCAAGGATGGTTAAGGAATTTGATGTGAAAATCTACACTATAGGCACAGCTAAAAAAGGACCGGCGAGAATACCAACAGGTGATCCATTTAATCCATACATAACCATAGAAGATGATCTTAATGACAGAGAACTTGATGAGATAGCATCAATGACCGGAGGAAGATTTTACAGAGCAACCTCTAAAGAGGAGCTTGAAAGAATATATTCAGAGATTGACAGGCTTGAAAAAACAAGATTTGAGATAAGACACAGCATTGAGATTTCAGAGCTGTATACAAGCTTCTTATTAATAGCCTTTATAATAATGATAATAACAGCGATTGCTGAAAAAACAGTTTTTATGAGGATACCGTAAAATGGAGCTCTTCAAATATCAAGGCTATCTTTTGCCTTCTTTTGTAGGCTTTATAATATTCGTTTTGATTTATTTAAAGCTTTGTAATAGAGCTAAGAAAATCTTCTCATCAATATTTGATCCTGTTATAATATCCGAGATAATACCACCATCTCTTGAGAAAAAAAGAAGGATAAAAGACATACTTTTAATCATCTCGCTTTTTTTCATCCTTATTTCCCTTCTTGGTCCACAATGGGGGGTGGAATATAAAGAAAAGCCTAGCTATTTGACAAGTCTGGCATTTGTTGTTGACACATCCCTATCAATGTCTGCAAGAGATATAAAGCCTTCAAGACTTGAAAGTGTTAAGCTTGCACTTAAATCAATTATTGAAAATATAAAAGAATCCAGAATGGCTGTAATAGCATTTCAAGATAAAGCCTATATACAATGCCCTCTTACAGATGACAGTGATGCCGTAATGTATTTTACAGATATACTAAAACCTGATATGCTTCCATATCCGGGTACAAATATAGCTGATGCTATACTAACAACATATGAATACCTTGCAAGTTATCCTGGCGAGAAAATTGTGGTTCTTTTTACAGATGGAGAGGATCATTCCCAAAGGGTTAGTGATGCGATTTCAAAGATATCAAAAGGAAAAACAAAATTTATAACAGTAGGCATAGGAAGTCCTGAAGGAGATATTCTATACGACGAGCAAAAGAATGAGCCCAAGAAAGATTCAACTGGTAAAACTATAATATCAAGGCTTGATGAAAAAACTCTTATTGAGATAGCGAATGCAACTGGTGGAAAGTATATAAGATACACATCTGCGGAATATGTTGCTACGGAGATAAAAAAGTTTATAGAAAAAATAGGATTTTCAAAAAACTCTCAGAAAACAATATATTACAAAAACAGATATCAATATTTTCTCATCATTGCATTTCTTCTAATTTTGATAGAATTTATTATTATGGAGATACCATCATCCCTTGCTGTAATGATTGTAGTTGTGTTAGTAAGCGTTTCTAATCTAAATTCGCTTGATATAAAATCTGAATTCATAGCAGAAAAAGCCAACAAATACTATAATAAAAAGGATTACAAAAAATCGCTCAACGAATATCAGAAGGCTCTTGAAAGTGATAGTCAAAATGAAAAGATAAAATTTAATATGGCAAATACACTTTATAGACTTGGAAGATATGATGAAGCCATAAAAATCTATGAATCAATAAAGAATAAAAAAATCTTATCAAAATCTACATACAATACTGGAAATTCCTATGCTGTGAAAAACGATATTGAAAAAGCCGAGGAAATGTATAGAAAGGCAATACTTTATGATATATCAAACGAGGATGCAAAATATAATCTTGAGCTTCTGCTTAAAAAAAAGAATTCATCATCCTCTTCTTGCAGCTTATCACAAAAATCAGATAGAAATAATGATAAGAACAATAAAAATAAAAAAGAGCAAGGTAGTGAAGGAGACAAAAAAGAAGACAAAAAACAACAAGCCTCACAACAAAAACAACAAGCTGAAAAGTTTCTTGATATGATAAAAAATATGGAAAGAGAGAATATAAAGAAAGCAGCAGAGAAACAAAAACGCGCTGAGGAAATAAAAAATGAGTTTGATTGGTAGCATAATATTATTACTTGCTTCAATCCAATCAACTGCTTTTTCTCAGATTACTGTAAGTGCATGGGTTGACAGAAAAACCATTCCTATAAATGAAAGTTTTACGCTTACAATATCTCTAAGTGGGCAGAATATCACCACAGCAAATATAGACTTTCCATCACTTTCAGATTTCAATGTATATCAGTCGGGAAAAAGCAGCAACATAACAATTGTAAATGGACAGATAACTACAACCATTGAATATCTCTACACTCTTCTACCCAAAAGGACAGGGAGATTTATTATACCAAGAATAGGTGTTTTTACAGGAAAAGAAAAATACTTCACAAAGGAAATAGAGGTGGAAATAACAGCACCATCAATATCGCAATCAATCCCACAGCAACAAACACAGATCTCACCACAACAATATCCAGGAAAACAAAATAAGATAAAAAAAGAGATAACAACGGAACAACTCATATTTGCAAAGGCAAGCGTTGATAGGAAAAAAGCATATCAGGGACAGCAAATAACACTCTCGATTAAATTCTACACAGCTCTTCCAATAGCAGCAAATCCACAGTATTTCCCACCAACATACTCAAACCTTACATCGGAGGATCTACCACCACCAAGAACAGGAACTGAAATTATTGACGGAATAAAATACTATTTTGTTGAAACAAAAACAGCGCTTTTTGGAATAATGAGTGG
This sequence comes from Elusimicrobiales bacterium, assembly GCA_049972095.1. Classification (GTDB taxonomy): domain Bacteria; phylum Elusimicrobiota; class Elusimicrobia; order Elusimicrobiales; family UBA9959; genus JANZZP01. Next base: position 11,584 of record JBMFKQ010000026.1, on the reverse strand, counting down.
AAAAGCAAAGATAACACCAGCCAGGATAATAGCCCCGGTTCAGCAAGAACTGGAATTTGACCCATTTGATCCTAATTTTATTCAGAAGTTTTTTTCTCAAGCTATTGGCACAAAGAATATTACAGTTGAAACGCAACCCATAGAATTGGAAATACTTGAACTGCCACCTCCCCCAAAAGATTTCTCAGCTGCAGTTGGAAATTTCTTCATAACTGCAAAGATAGACAAACAAACAGTCCATGCAGGCGATCCAATTAATATAATCGTTGAAATAACAGGAAAGGGAAACATAAAACCAATAACAGCACCCCAGATAAACAACAACTTCATTAAGATATACGATGTTTTATCCTCAGAAAGTATTTCAAAAAACAATGATGTTATAGGAGGAACAAAAAAATTTACTTACATAGCCACACCTATTTCAGAAGGAACAATAACTATTGAGCCAATAAAATTTACCTTCTTTAATATAGATACAAAGAAATATGAAACCATAACCACAGATCCAATAAAAATCACAGCGCTCAAAGCAAAAGAGGGTAAAACATTTGATTTTGATACATCAAAGCCACTAACTCAAATTGAACGGAAGGGAAGTGATATAAACTACATAAGAGAAAACATTCCATCATCAGTTTTTTACAGGCTTACAAACAAAATATCTTCTTTCAGCTTTACATTTGATATATTTATAGTTGTTATTATAATGATTTTGTCTGTAGTTAAACTAAAACTTTCATCATATGACATCAACTCACCTCTTTATAGATATAAAAAAGCAGTTTCACTATTTGAAAAAAGAATATCAAGAACTATCAAAGAGGATAGATCAAAAACTCTGTCTGTTATTTATGAGTCAGTTTATGAATACTTCTCATCAAAGCTTAAGGAGAATATTTCACATATGTCGTTTTCAAAGTTAAAAGATCTTATAAAGGAAAAAATTCCATCTGTTTCTGAACAAAACCTTAAAGAGCTTGAGGATGTTATAAACAGAATTGAATTTCTCAACTTTACAAAGACTCAGGCCTCGCAAAGTGAGGTTGATTTGATATTGCAAAAGGTTATAAAGCTGATTAGAGAAATAGATAAGGAGATTGGAAGGTGAAATTGACACTTCTTACCCTGATTTATCTCTTTTCCCAACAACCAAACATTCAAGATGAAGCTGCTTTGTACTATAAAGAAAATAACTTCAAATCAGCCCTTGAGCTCTACTCTTCGATGATATCTAAAGATCCACTAAATCCATATCTTTATTATAACGCTGCAAACTGCCATTATAAATTAGGCAACCGGACTATGGCTCTTGCATACTACATAAAATCATTTATATTAAACCCAAGAAACAAAGACAATCTTTCTAACCTTAAAAAAATATCAACAGAAACATCAAACACTCTATTCTCAGATGAAATACCTCAGACTCTCTACACTTTTTATTTCCTGCTTAGTGATTATGAGCTAAGGAGTGCAATCCATATAATGTTTATAATCTTATCAATAATATTAATTCTCTGGTTATTCTCTTCAAAACTTCTCAAAAAACTCCTCATAATCACGCTCATTCTACTTATATTTTTTTCAACATGGTATATGATGAGAAAAAACTCAATATTTTACTCACCTGCTATAACTTTAAAAGAAACAGATATTTTAAGTGGACCGGGGAATAAGTTTATGGTGCTTGCAACTATACCTCAATCAAAAGTTCTTTTCCTCATAAAAGAAAATGATGATTTTGCGGAGGTTGGAATTCCTGAACAAAATATAAAAGGTTGGATCAAAAAAGAAGATATAATAAAGATAAAAGGAGAAAAAATATGAAAATAGCTATTGGCAGTGATCATGCTGGATATGCTCTTAAGGAAGAGTTAAAATCATATCTTCAAAAGCTCGGTCATTCAGTAATTGATGTGGGAACTGATAATCCTAATATAAAATCCGATTATCCTGATTTTTCAAGAAAGGTTTCAGAAGAAATAATAGAAAAAAGAGCCGAGAGAGGAATAATTATATGTGGAAGTGGGGTTGGGGCATGCATCGCAGCAAACAAGATAAAAGGGATAAGGGCATGCCTGTGTCATGACACATATTCTGCACATCAGGGTGTTGAGCATGATGATATGAATGTAATTTGTCTTGGTTCAAAAACAATAGGAAACGAACTTGCAAAGGAAATTATTAGAGCTTTCATAGATGCAAAATTTATCCCTGAGGAAAGATACATAAGAAGGCTTTTAAAGATAAAGGCAATTGAGGAGGGTAAATGAGTCTTGAACAGCAGATAGAGATATATAGAAAATTCAAAAAGATATATCAGTCTTTATGGCTTGATTCAATAAGCAGAGACATAATACTTAACAGAACACTTTCAAATCTCATAGAAAAATATGAGATTACAGGGCTAACATCTAACCCAACAATATTTGAAAACGCAATACTCAACTCATCTCTCTACAATGATTCGATAAAAATTGCAATAAAAAAATTCAAAAATGAAGAGGATATAGCATATTCATTGATGATTGAAGATATACAGCGAGCATGTGATCTTTTCAAAAAAACATACGAAACAACAAACGGCAATGACGGATATGTAAGTATTGAGATACCACCAACTATAAACGAGAAATCAAAGATGATAGAATGTGCTGAGAAAATCTACGATATGGTCAGTCGTAGTAATCTTATGATAAAAATTCCAGCAACTGAAAGTGGAATACAAGCAGGGGAGGAACTTTTAAAAAAGGGAATAAATATAAATATGACTCTCATATTCTCACCTCAATTTTACAGCAGGGTTGCTGATGCATATATATCAGCAATGAAATGGAGGCTTGAAAATGGACTTGATTGTAATGTCTTCTCAGTTGCAAGCTTTTTTGTAAGTAGAATAGATACGGAGGTATCGAAAGAGATTGATAGAATAGCTATGCAGGTTAATGATCCAGACAAAAAAAACGAAATACTAATGCTTAAAGGAAGGGCAGCAATTTCTATATCACTTTTAGTATATGAGATTTATCTTAAGAAATTTTTTGGAGAAGGCTTTGAAAAATACAAAAATGCATCAGTAAAGCCCCAAAAACTTCTTTGGGCATCAACAAGCACAAAGGATCCATCTTTTAGAGACACCCTTTATGTTGATGAGCTTTGCCTTCCAAACACAATAAATACACTTCCTCTAAATACTATTTTTGCGTTTTTTAGCCATGGCATGATAAATCTGGAAGATATAGATACAAGAATCAATCAAGCAAAACAGATATACAAACAGATAGAAAGAGCTGGTATTGTATGGGAGGATGTTTTCGAAAGACTTCTGTCAGATGGCATTAAGAGATTTGTTGATTCATACAACAAAATACTTAATGCTATAAGGATAAAAATAAAAGAAACAGATGTATCAACTCCATCAATTCAGATCTATAATCTCTCAATTGAACAAACGATGAATGAGATAAAAAATAAACAATTTGTAAAAAGGCTTTTTTCAAAGGATCCAACACTCTGGAAAAAAGATACAAAAACAGCTAAACACATAATAAATTCGCTTGGATGGCTTGATATTGCATCCGAAATGAAGAAAAATATCGGCGAGATAATTAAACTCAGGGATGAGATTATAAAAGAAGGGTTTAAATATGCAGTTCTTCTTGGAATGGGAGGATCAAGCCTCAGCAGTGAGGTAATATTAAGCATCTTTGGGAATCACAGGAAGATAAACTTCTATGTAGTTGACTCTACAAATCCTGATTGGATAGCAAGAATTTTATCGGCTATAAAGATTGAGAAAACTCTATTTATAGTATCAAGCAAATCAGGAACTACACTTGAGACAATAAGTCATTTCAAATACTTCTATTCTCTGCTTAAAAAGAAGACAAAAAAAGCTGGAAGAAATTTTATTGCAATAACAGACAGTTCAACACCACTTGAAGAGATTGCCAGAAAGTATTCTTTCAGAAAAATATTTATAAATCCTTCGGATATAGGTGGAAGGTTCTCTGTATTTTCTTACTTTGGAGTTGTGCCTGCATCATTTACAGGATGCAATATTGAAAAGTTGATTGAAAAAGCAGATAAAGCAAGAAAGGATCTTGTGGCTGAAAATTCAAGGTCAATCGCACTTGGATGTTTTTTAGGAAAGGCATTTCTTAGTGGAAGAGATAAGCTTACCCTTATCCTTCCTAAAAAACTTGAGAGGTTTGGACTCTGGGTGGAACAGCTTATTGCAGAATCCACAGGCAAAGATGGAAAGGGCATAGTTCCTATCGTTGACACTGAATTATTAAACCCAGATTCATATTCTAACGATAGATTATTCGTAATAGTCAATTTTTCAAACTTTTATGAAAACGAGCAACATATAAATAAACTTATAAGCAACGGCCATCCTGTTTTAAGAATATACATAGATGATATATATGAGATATTTACGGAGTTTTATATATGGGAGGTAGCAACTGCTCTTGTAGGACATATAATGGGGATAAACCCATTTGATCAGCCTGATGTTCAGTTCACAAAAGACTTTACAAAAAAAATTCTTGAAGCCAAAAATTTAAAGACAAAACCTGATTTAAAAATTAAAGATATTGAAATACATAGTGCGAACATAACTATCAATACAAACGAGCCGTTGTTATGGCAGATGCTTAAAAATACTTGTGAAGATGGGTATTTCTCGCTTTGTGCTTACATAGATGAAAATAAAAAGAATGATTTGATGATGAAGAAAATAAAAAGATTACTTACAGAAGATTTAGGTATAACATCGTTATGTGTCTATGGGCCAAGATATCTTCATTCTATAGGACAGCTTTTTAAAGGGGGAGCAAACAATGGTGTGTTTTTGATCTTGACTTACAAGCCGAAAAAAGATATAAAGATAATAGGAGAGGATTTGAGCTTTGACAGAATCTGCAAATCTCAAGCAAGAGGCGATTTTCTTGCAATGAAAGAAAAGCAGAGAAAATGTGTGTTGGCTTATGTAAAGAGAAATGATCCTGCATACTTTCTTAAAAAAATAATCAGTGAGCTTGAATCCTACTCCTCAAAGAACCCAGAGAAGGAGGAAAATGCTATGCCGAGGGCAGCAACAAAATGCTTAAAGAATAAACAAGATGAGCAAAAAAGCAATAAAGATAAAGCCTATGTGGTGATTGACTATCCAAGAGCAAATGAAACAATAACATCACCTTACTATACAATAAGAATAGGTGCAAGCCCAACATCAAAGGTTGAGGTTTCAATTGATGGTGGTCCTTGGATGAGTGCAAGGGAATCAGTTGGATATTGGTGGGGGGACTGGTACAACATAACCCCGGGAAAGCATGAAATAATTGCAAGAATGCAGACTCCTGATGGAACTTACATTACCTCAAAGAGAAGAAGGTGTAAGGCTGTTCTGTAAATCAGAACACCATCAACAACTTAGATTAAATTAATAAGATCTTCAGAAAGAGAGATGTTATATCTGTAAAATCCGATTGATACCTCTGGGGTGGGAAATATATCCTTGTTGATAACAAAATACTTGAAATATATTCTGTCAACCCAAAAACATTCAAAGGAATCTACATCTTAGAGAAGGAATTTAAGGAGTATGATGAATATATCAGATTCACAAGAGATAAGAAGGTTTAAGATATTCACATTTGGTTGTCAGATGAACGAAGATGATTCAAATAAGATAAGAGATCTTTTAATCTTAAAAGGATTTACTGAAACAGATTCGGACAAAAATGCTGATATAATACTCATAAATACATGCACAGTGAGACAACACGCGGAGGATAAGGCTTTTAGCCTTGCAGGCAGTTTGAAAAAATGGAAGAAAAGCAATAAAATTCTTATTGTCATGGGATGCGCTGTTGAAAGAAGCGGTGAACTTATGAAAAAAAGGTTTCCATATATAGACCATATAGTTGGTGCAAAATCGTATGAAAGGGTGTTTAAAATAATAGAAGAGATACCTGTTCAAACATCTCAATCTCCAAAAGAACAACCAAAACCAATCTATTCCTCTTACCAGACAATATCAAAAGGCTGCTCAATGAACTGCAGCTATTGTATTGTTCCATCAGTTAGAGGACCCCTTAGACATATAGCCTTTGATAAAATAATAAAAGAGGTAAAAGAAAAGGCAGAGCAAGGAAGTTTTGAAATAACACTTCTTGGGCAAACTGTAAATGCATACAGGTATGAAAACTATGACTTTGTTGACTTAATAAAAGCATTATCAGATATAGAGAAAATAAAGGTAATCAAATTTATGAGTCCTCATCCACTTTTTTTCAATAAATCCTTTTTTAAAGAATATGAAAAAAACCGAAAAATATCAAGACACATTCATATTCCTCTTCAAAGCGGTTCGGATAGGATTTTAAAAGCCATGAAAAGAGGATACACCTATGATGAGTTTAAAAAAATGGTTAATATGTTAAGAGAGGCAGACCCACTTACATCACTAACTACAGACATAATTGTCGGCTTTACAGGTGAAACCAATGAAGATTTCCTCGCTTCTATTAAGGCAGTAGAAGAATTAGGGTTCTCAAAGGTATATTGTTTCAAATATTCACCAAGGTTTTCAGATAGATTTTTAAAAGATATAAGCGACAAGGAGATAGAAAAAAGACACTCTATAATGCTTTCAAAGGCAAAAGAGGTTGCAGCTAATATACTTGAATCAAAAAAAGGAAGTATTGAAGATGTAATCGTATGGGATTTCCCTTACGGAAAAACAATCAGTGATTATAATTGTTGTATAATAGATAATAAGGAAAAGTTAAATGCTGGCGATGTGATAAAAGCAGAGATTGTAAATGCTAAACCACAAACACTGATTGTAAGGAGAATTTATGATACATAAACAGGAAAGAAGAAAGCATGTTAGGCTACCAATACTTCACGGCATACTTGAACCAGTAGAGATAGAGTTTTTCCAAACAAATCAGACAAATGTGAAAAGGCCAGCAATTCTATCAGATCTTTCAGCAGGTGGGATGAGGATAATAATATTTTATGAACCACCACATACAAAGGAACTAAATATGGTTTTGAATCTTAATAAAGAGGTAATTTCTGTTAAAGGTAAAATAGCATGGCTAAAGAAAAAAGGGGATGTCTATATGGTTGGCATTGTATTTACAAGTATCTCAAAAGATGATGCAGCAAAAATAAACGAAATGGCAGTTGATTATCTTGACTGTGATATACGAATATCTTTCAAACTTCCTGATGTATGCAATGAAAAATGCAAAGCCCATATATTATGTAATAAGCCTCAGAAATGTGAGGAATATTTTAAAGATTGAATGCTTTCAACCAAAAACCATCCAATTATAATATGTGCAGCAAACGCAAGTGGAAAAACTCAGATATCTCTTGCACTTGCATCTTTAATTGGGGCTGAAATAATATCAGCTGACTCAAGACAAATATACAAACATCTCACATACGGCACATCAAAGCCACAAGGCAAATGGACTAAAACTCCTCAAAGAGAAATCTATCTTGTAGATGGAATACCATATCACCTTATTGATTTTGTTGATCCAATAGAAACATATAGCGTTGCAAGATATCTATATGATTTTAAAAATGTTTTATCACAGATAAATACATCAAGAGTAATAATATGCGGCGGAACAGGATTTTACATAAATGCTGTGTTTAATCCCCTTGATCCCCTTCCTGAAAAAAATATTGAGATAAGATCACAGCTTCAGGAATACGCACAGAAATATGGCAGAGAAAAGCTCCACGACAAACTCAAAGAGCTTGATCCGGAATCTGCAAAAAGAATACATCCAAACAACATACAAAGGGTTATAAGAGCAATAGAAATATGCCTAATAACATCAAAACCATTCTCTTCCCTTATATCAAATAAACTGTTTGAGAATCGGCTTGGCAATGCTTTTTCAGTCTTCATTATATGGGATAAGAAACTTCTGCGCCAAAGAATTTATAAAAGGACTATAGATATTTTTGAAAAATGGGTCAGCGAAACTGCGCTTCTTATATCAAACGGATATCCCAATGACTCGCCTGGACTTAAATCACTTGGATATCCTGAAATACTCTCTTATCTCTCATCAGAGATATCAAAGGAAGAGGCTATTGAAAGAATAACACTTAAATCTATTCAATATGCAAAGAGACAAAATACATGGTTTAGAAGATATTCACATAAGATGATTTTGGAAATAAACTCTGAATCACAATTTGAACCTTATAGAATTGCGAGAGAGATTATCAAAAAATATGAAAGCACTTATCATAATAATAAAACTGAAATTTGAAAAGAATAATACATCTTTTGAGTATGAGGAGGAAGAGTTAAAAAATCTGCTTAAAACCTATGGAATACATAAATCCTCCTTGCTCAAAATAAAACTAGATCAAATAAACCCTGCAATCTACATAGGTAGGGGAAAAGCAGAAGAGATTAGAAAAATGATAAAAGAAGCTAATTTTTCAATAGTTGTTTTTAATAAAAACCTATCATACACACAGACAAAAAATCTTATGGATATGTGGAATGTTAATGTTATAGATAAAACATTCCTAATAATAGAAATATTTAGGCAGCGTGCTAAAACACAGGAAGGAAAACTTCAGGTAGAACTTGCACAGCTTAGATATAATCTATCAAGGATTAAAGGTTTTCAGCATAACTACGACCAACAATATGGAATGATAGGAACAAGAGGGAGTGGTGAGAGAAAAATAGAATATGAGAGAAGGAGGATAAGAGACAGAATATCAAAGATAATTGATGAGATAAAACATATAAGAAAAAACAGAGAAATCCAAAGATTGAGAAGAGTTCAGATACCTCTACCAATAGTATCAATAGTAGGCTACACAAATGTAGGTAAATCAACCCTTCTCAATACGCTATCTAGGAAGAATGATGTTTACAGCGATAATCTTCTTTTTGCAACCCTTGATCCAACAGCAAGAAGGGTTAGGATAAAGGGGGGATTCTATGCTGTTTTCATAGACACTGTTGGTTTCATAAACAATCTTCCTCATCTCCTTGTAGCTGCATTTTCAGCAACCCTTGAAGAAATAAAATACTCAGATCTAATAATACATCTTCACGATATGAGTGCTGATATAAAAAAGCAGAATGAGGTTGTAAAAAAAACACTGTTAGAAATAGGAGCCGATAAAATACCTTTGATAAATGTTTTCAATAAAATGGACCTTGTTGAAAATCCAAAAAGATATCTAACTGAATTCTCATCTCTTAAACCAATTATGATATCAGCACTCAATGCAACAAATATAGATGTTCTCATCGATGAGATAAACAAAAATCTCACAGATAAATGGAAGAACTATACCATTGAAATACCACTTTCAGAAAGCAGGCTTATTGGCGAGATAAAATCAAATTTCTTTGTAACAGATGAAAGTTTTACACAAACACATATAAAGCTAACACTTAAACTAACAGAGGAGAATATTAGAAAAGTAGAAAAAATAATTCAAAATAGTTTTCTATAATATAATTATGGACAAGGTTATTGCAATAATATTATCCTATCTCATAGGTTCTATCCCAACAGCCTATATTATCGGCAGATTTTATGGCATAGATATAAGAGATTATGGATCAGGAAATGTAGGCGCTACAAATGTTTGCAGAACACTTGGATTAAAAGCCGGTCTAATAACATTTACAATAGATATGACAAAGGGTTTTATTCCAACCTACTTCGCATCAAGAATCTTCTGTGAACCGATTATGGTTATAGGATGCGGTTTTGCTGCGATAATAGGGCACATATTCACAGTTTTTCTAAACTTTAAGGGAGGAAAAGGAGTTGCAACATCAACAGGTGTTTTTCTTGCACTGGCAACAACTCAAATTCTTTTATCGTTGATAGTTTTTTTTATTGTTTTAAGATTAACAGGGTATGTTTCATCTGCAACGCTTATATCAACCCTAATATTCACAATCTCATCAGTAGCATCATCAATTAAAACAGAATTCAAATATTTTATACTTATAGCAGCAGTAATCATATTTTTAACACATATACCTAACATAAAACGGCTTATGAGAGGAGAAGAGCTTAAATACAATAGTAGATAGAGGTATAAAATGGAAAAGGAAATAGAGGTAAGAATATACTCAATAGCATCATCCCTTACAGAGTCTATAGTTTTCCTTGAGGAGGTTCATGGGATAAGAATAATTCCAATATGGATAGGTCCGGTAGAGGCTCAGGCTATAGCTATGAAGATGTCAGGCTCCGTTTCACCAAGGCCTATGACACATGATTTGCTTTATCGCATCATATACCAGACAGGCATGAAGGTTGAAAAGATTGTCATAGATGAACTCCAACACAATACTTTTTTTGCAAAGATATATTTGTTAAAGGATGATGACAAAGCAATTGCTATAGATTCAAGACCATCTGATGCAATTGCACTCGCCGTGAGATGCGGATGTAAAATCTATATCAAAAGCAGCATATTTGATATGGTTCAACCAATTACAAAACCAATAAGTGAAGAAGAGGTAAAAGAATTTAAAGAAAGAATTAAAAACTTTAGAACACCAAAAGATATTCTCCAAGATCAACCATCAAAAGAAGACAAAGATACAGGTAAAAGGGAAGGAAACAATGACCAAAAGACAGATAATCCATGAAATATCAAATATACTACCCCGCAAGCTCGAAGCTCAGGTAGTAGTAGAAAAAATATTTAATCTCATTAAAGAAAGACTTAAAAATGGTGAGAAGGTTGTGATATCTGGTTTTGGAACCTTTAGAGTTGTTGAACATCTTCCAGCAATCAGACGAAATCCAAGAACAAAGGAAAAAATAATGGTTGGGCCAATGAAAAAAATTAGATTTAGACCATCCAAAACCTTTTTTAAATGAGGGAGAATAAAAACTATTTTACTATAGACGAAGTATCAAGAATAACAGGACTAAAAAAACACACAATCAGATATTGGGAAAAAAAATTTAGCATAATAAAACCAATAAGACTATCATCAAAGCATAGAAGATATACCAGACTTGATATAGAAAACATTGAAAAGATAAAAAAAATGATATCAGAAGGTTTTTCAACACAAGGTATCAAAAAAGCAATAAAGTCAAAGACTAATATTACTACTAATCCAGATAACACAAACTACAAAATACTCCTTGAGAAGATCAATAAAGAAATAAAGGAAATAATAAAAAATCTCTAAATGCTTCACTTAAGCTTTTTAAATTTGTTATACTATCTTATATAAACACCCTGTGGTTGGGTGGCAGAGCGGCCAAATGCAACGGTCTGTAAAACCGTCGGGCTTTGCCCTACGTAGGTTCGAATCCTACCCCAACCATTTTTTTTATATCACCATCTATCAATGAAGGAAGGGTGGCCGAGCGGCTTAAGGCGCAGACCTGGAGAGTCTGTGTCCGACAAAATCGGACCGAGGGTTCGAATCCCTCCCCTTCCGTGCTTTGCTAAGAAATGCGAAAGCATTTCGTGGGATTCGAAAAGCCCTCAAGCAAAACATATGCAATTCAGTTTTGCGAGGGGGGAC
>JBMFKQ010000025.1:0-23955 GCA_049972095.1 Elusimicrobiales bacterium | reverse complement strand
ATTGAATTGGTCGCTTGATGACATAATTTAAATCTAATAGAATATATTACGATGACATGATATTTTTATCTAACACAAAATTTAGTTGTGATTTTATTTTTTAAAAAAGGAGGAGGATATGAAAAAAATATACATACTTGACACAAATGTTTTGATACACGACCCTTTTTCTTTTCTTAAATTTGAGGATAACACAGTAATACTTCCAATTGCCGTTATAGAAGAGCTTGATATCTTTAAGAACTATGCTGATGAGCGAGGCAAGAATGTAAGGATAGTTTCAAGAGAGCTTGACAAGCTTAGAAATATTGGGAGACTTGACAAAGGAGTAAAAACAAAGGATGGCGGAATTATAAAGATAGAAATGGAAAGAGATTTCATACTTCCAGATAGCTTTTCAAAAAACATAGCTGATAACAGAATTTTAAATACTGCATATTACTACAGCAGAAAAAACAAAAATGCAATTTTAGTAACTAAGGATATAAACTTAAGGTTAAAAGCCCAGGCACTTGGACTTAAGGCTGAGGATTATGAAAGCGGAAAGATAAACTTTTCAGAGCTCTATACAGGTGTTGTTTCACTCACAGTTAAAGACAGTATCATCGATGAGTTTTATCATAACAAGTTTATTAAAAACCCTCTTAAAGAATCATATCCTAATGAGTTTGTAATCTTAAAATCTGAATCAAACGAAAAGAAAACAGCAATGGGAAGAATTCCTTATGATAATATATCAATTATAAAAGCACTTGCTAATGAACAATCACCCTGGGGAATAAAACCGCTTAACAAAGAGCAGAGGTTTGCAATGGAGCTTTTGCTTGATGATTATGTAAAGCTTGTAACCCTTGTTGGCATTGCAGGAACAGGTAAAACACTTATATCCCTTGCATGTGGGCTTCATAAGACAGTTGATACAAACACATATAGAAGAGTTGTTGTCTGTAGATCTGTGGTTCCAGTTGGAAGGGATATAGGATATCTGCCGGGAAGCAAAGAAGAAAAACTTCAGAGTTGGATGGGTGCGATATATGACAATCTTGAGTTTATAATAGACAGAAAACATCCAGAGGAAGGAGTTTTCAAATTTGATTATCTGCTTCAACAAAATAAGCTTGAAATAGCATCAGTAACACACATAAGAGGGAGATCTCTTCCAAAACAGTTTATGATAGTTGATGATGCTCAAAATTTAACTCCACATGAGATTAAAACTATACTCTCAAGGGCGGGGGAAGGAACAAAGGTAGTGGTGACAGGAGATCCTTATCAGATAGACAACCCCTATCTTGATATAGAGTCAAATGGACTTACATACATAGTAGATAGATTCAAAGGACAAAGCCTATATGGTCATATGATCTTTACAAAGACTGAAAGAAGCCAGCTTGCAAGGCTTGTTACAGATCTTCTGTAAAGCCAGTCAGTAAAGCATTCTAAAAGATCTTACAACATTTTCAAAGATGGGAAGTATTTTTGAGAAAATCTTCTCATCACATGAGAAGGTAAGGGTGTAAAAACCCTTCTTTGCAGGAACAACTATTATTCTTTCTTTAAGCCAGTAGTAATCAGATTTTAACTCAACAGACTCAAACTCCTTTAATCTTCTGTTTATCTCAAAAGCCTTTCTCTGAGATATCTTTATCTCCTTAACATTCTCATACCTTTCATTAGGCCCTTCAAGCTTACCATCCTCGGTCTTTGAGTTTTTTTCTATAAAATCTTTATAATTCTTACCAGAGTTAGCAGTATAGTATTTCAAGGTTATGCTAACCTTCGGGTTTGATGGATGGATCAAAACCAGTTTATAAATGGAGCTTTGTTTATCCTTATCAGCATCCCTTTCTATCTTCCAGTCAGATGGTATAAGGCAGCGGAAAAAATCCATGTCCATTTTATATGTTCTATACCCTGCGGCACCTAAGAACTGAGCTATTAGAAAAAAAACTATTATTCCTTTCATTATAACCCCTTAAAGAGATGATATCATTTTATCATAAAATGATGCAAAGTTATTCTGAGACAAAAGTGCTTGCTGGAGTTTAAGAAGTGCATCTGTTGTAAATGATGAGGCATGAGCTGCTATCTCAAAAGGTGTAAGTTTTGATACATCAGCATATGTGAATATTGCATACTCATCTGCCTTCTTTCTTTCATTAGCTGACATCCTTGCTCTTTTTTCTAACTCATTTGTCACAGCTGAAAGCATCTCTGACCTTGCAACAGAGGCTGATGGAAGATTTGAATAGTATCTCAAACCAACCCTTTGGATAAAGTCATAGTTATTATCAGATGTTCTGTAAAGCCTTTTCAGTGCATCAACTCTATCGGCATAGTCAACATATCCATGAAGAGGAGAAAATATATCCTTAAGAGCTCTATTCTCTTCTATATACCTTGCCTCATAAAGTAATGCTGATGCATACTTTTCCCTAACATCAAAAGAGGAATCTTTATTCTTCAAAGCAATATACATTGAAGCCATCTCTTTAACAATAAGTGGTGAGATATATGCAAGTATCTCTTTTCTAACCTTCTCATCCTTCAGATTATCAACGCTATATCCTCTTACTCTCATATACTGCTCTATAAGAGAGGCATCAACAACAATTCTGTTTCCATCAGAGATGCTGTCTTTTTTGCCTGTGTAGTCAACAAGAATAGATGGTGTCTTTTTGGAATAAAGTTTAGAATACAAATCAGAAGCGGTTTTTGATGATGCAAGCTCGTTTTTTATATTGTTTGAGATGTAATTTGAAAGTATTGCTCTGTTTTTCTGATCTATAACCTCATTTATAAAAGATGTTCTATTAGCATTAATAACAGCAATCTCCCTTGAAAGCTGACTGTTAGTTTTAATTCCACTTCTATCAAAGAGATTAGCAAGGATGTATGCCTGCTCTTCAAGCGATTTTTTCTCTAATGCTTTGATCTCATAATCTTTAAGAAAACCCTTTTCAAGAAGAGCCTTTTCTACATTACCTACTGCAACCTTAAGATTATCCTTCTTTTCCTTCTCATTACGAATCGCAGGGGTTAAACTAATAAGCACAGTTGTGCCACTTTCAAGCTGGCCACTAACTATCCGGCTAAGAGAGGCATTTCTTTCTTTAACACTCATATTTAACCATGTTTGAGATGAAACTTTTACACCTCTTGCCTGACCCCACTTAAAGAAATATGCCTCATCACTGAATATATATTCCCATTTTCTTATTGCCTTTTCAGTAAAGGTAATTTTAGAAAGATCATACCTCCCAGCATTTTTCCTCATCATTTTCTCAACAAGATTCTCAGGTGGAACACATATTCCAAGCTCACATATCTGACTTGATCTGTCAAGGGTTGATGAGAGATAACTGCTTAAAACATTAACATCACCATCACTATAGTCTTTTGAAAGCATTCTGTCAAGCTCAATTATGGATGCTGAATATGAAATAAGCTTTGAGGCTCTATTTCTATCAACCTTTATAAGATTTTTTTGAAGTTTTGGATCATCAAAAAGTTTCTTTGAAAACTCAACACTCATATTTGTTGTTATTTCAACCTCAAACTTATTAAGGATATCAAGATATCTATCTTTCTCATTTTTGTCCTCAAAAAAAACATCTTTAATTCTCTTTGCTTCATCAGAAACACTTGCAAGAAGTATCTTGGCAGTTTCTTTGGATTTTTCAACAACATTTTTAAGCAACAAGGATGTATCAGAAGAAATCTGTTCTTTCTTTTTAGCAGTTTTATCCAAAGAACCTTTCAATAACTTTGATTTTTCAATCCCTGATAACTCAAGCAGACTCTCTTTTGTTGGGACAAGTGTTTTCGTCGTTGTATATGAAGTTGAATATATGTTTGGGTAATTTGATTTATCCAGCAATTTTCTCTCTCTTTGTTTTTCATTATCCAATGTTTTTAAACTGGCTATATTATCTGCTTTATCTTCTTTTTCAAAAACTGAGAGATTTTTCTTATCAACTCCAGAGACAACCCTTAAAGTTTTTCTCTCATCCTCTATAACTTTATCCTCCTCATCCTTTCTTTCTACATTAATACCAATGTGATAGCTATATAAAGAAGGATTAAGCTCATCTGAAAGATCACCTTTTAAAAACTCATCCCACAAAGATTCCTCGCAAAACCTAAGCCCCTCATATACCTGGGAATTGTATCTTAGTTTTGGAAGATAGATGGCAATACCGTGGGTTCTATCACTATATAAGAATTCCTGAAAGTTTCGAACATTTCCAGCCTTATGATAAATAACAAGTTTGTTTTTAACAAAATCAATAAGACCTGATGTTTCATCTTTGAGAGATTCATCCTTCATTCTTGATCTTGCCATCTCAAGATAATCAACGAGATCGGCACTTCTTGTCATAACTCCGTCAATTTCTAATCCGATACCACTAAAAAAGAAAATATTTTCTTTAACTGAAGATGATGTAATTATCTGAAAATCGGATGATTTTGTTGCAAGCATAACCCATCTGTTCAATAATGAGATAAAATTGAGATATTTTGATGTATCTATCACACTAAGAGTAATATCCTTACTATAATATCTCCCAAAAACAGACATCTTATCTGAAGAGTAAGCATTGTAGTATGCATCAACAATCCCAATAGCAGCATCCTTTGCTGAGGATGTCATACTAATAGCTTTAAGAACATCATCGTAAGGATAACCAGGCCCAGGCACAAGCTCCTCGCTTGCCACAATGAAGGAGGCATAATCCTTTATCTCAGCAACAACCTCAGCCATCTGCATCAAACAAGCATCCATAGCAAATACATCTATCTTTCTACCATAAGCCTCTCTTATCTCAGAAAGAGCATAGGAAAGATCCTTCACACTCATTGAATTACCACTGACATCATCATAAGCTATACCAAAATATCCATTTCCATGGTTCCATACTATCATAATAAATCTATCTGGTTTAAATCTTTTTAAAACCTTCTTTGCAGATATTGCAAGATGTCTCGCACTTCCCATATCACCATCAGGGGTATAGCTTATAACTCTTGATATAACTGTAGGAGATGTATCTTTCTCAATAAAGTATGTGCTTGCACCCTTAGAAAATCTTATAAAACCTTGGCTATCAGACAGTATTGCGTTATGTTCAGCAACAACAGCCATATCATCTGTTGAGCCAAACATCTCCATCTCATTTATATCAGAAAGAGAATAGTTAAGAATCCCAAGATCATTAACACCATTCATAAAAACAAAAACAAGCGTCTTGTATTTGTCTTTAATAGGAGCCCTTTCAAATGATGGTTTTACATTAAGCTCAAGTTGAGCTTGTGTTGATGCTGATGATATAAGTAAGGAATATCCAGTTAGAAGATCATCAGCTCTAAGCTGAGTTGCAAAACCATAAATAACTAGAAAAATCAGCGTCTTCATACTATTTCTTTAACATTATAGCAGGCAAGGTCAAGCTCTGCAAGACCTAAATGTTAATAGGACAAAAGACCTATTATAGCGGTTTTCCCAAAAGTTTTCTCATCATTGAATAGCTCATAACCCCATTTTTTTCATGAGACTTAACCCAATAAAGTGCTTCATCTGCCCTTGCTATAAGCTCTTGCATAGTTTTTGCATCTTGAGGATAACTTGCTATACCAATACTTATACTTAGTGTTATCTCTTTATCTATCTGGAATCTGTTTAGGTTTATTCTTAACAAGCGAACTGCCTCAAGAAGCCTTTTTGCAAGTCCCATTGCTTCAAGCTCACAGCTTTGAGGAAGAAGAATAACTATCTCATCACCCCCATATCTTACAGGAAAATCAATCTTTCTAAGGTTTCTTTTTATTGTATTGGCTATCTCTTTAAGAACAACATCACCAACTTGATGCCCATAGCTATCATTTATTTCTTTAAAATAGTCTATATCTATAAAAACGACAGAAAGATTTTGAGAAAATCTCTCAGCTCTATAAAACTCTTCCTGAAACCTCTGATTAAAATATCTTCTCAAAGCAAGTCCAGTAAGCTCATCATAGAGAGACATCCGTTGAATCTTTTCAAAAAGAAAAACATTTTCAAAAGCAATAGCCATAAGAGAAGAAAAAGACCTCAGTATATTAAGATGATATCCATTTATCTCAAGTCTGCTTAAAAGATTATCAGCAACAAGAAGGCCTTTATTTTTATAATCAATCCTAAGTGGAAGATAGGCTATACCTTCTTTAATTACAATATCACTCTCTGACATTAAAACATCAACAAGGCTACATTCACCCTTTATCATAGGCATTACCTCATGGGATATGTCTGAGACAATCCCAGTCCTATAAGCTGCATAAGTCCCTTTGAGAAGATTTTTCTCCTCATCAACTATATACATCCTTATTCTGTCAAAACTAAAAAGATTCTCAAGCTCCCTTATCATAAACTTAAATGCATCCTTTTCTCTAATGCTTCTACCGAAGATCCCACCAAGTGCAGCAGATATGCCTATCCCCTTGCTATATACATCCCTCATATTATCAAAGCTGAGCCGTGCGTAGTTATTCATTGTGGATTTTATAATCTGGATCACCTTTGATATATTCTTAATCGAAAACCTTTTCCCATCAAACCTTTCGATTCTAAAAATATACCTCTTACCTCCCTCACCCTCAACATCACTCACATCGAAAGGTATGTAAACAAAGACAATCCTTCCCTTTTTTGATATAAAGGTTTCTTTTCTTAAAACCGACTCATAGAACTCATCCCTATCTTTTATGTATATGTATTCACTATGCTCTGATATTATATCACCCCTTATTCTTAGAATTGAGTCTATGATATTTTCTCTTTCTCTATACTCAAAAAGAGTCACACTGCCAACAGATGTTTCTTCCACTATACTTCTTAGAAGTTCTTTAAAAAAATCAATGCTTCTTATGTTCATAAAATCAGTAAGAGCTCATCAAATATTCACACAACACCTTTATCTCACCAAGTCTTTTTTTAACATCATCAACTTTGTATCTTGAGTTGACTATATTTTCTGCCTGTTCTCTTAAAAACTCATTCATCATCCTTTCAAATGTAGGGTATATATATATGTTTGGGATAAATTCTATCTTCTCAAAAAGCTCATCATAAAAAGAGGATTCCTTATCTCCAATGAGCTCCAGATGTGAATTTTTAAACGGGGAGAATGCGCCAACTATCTTAGCTAACTCAAGTAGATTGGATGGGGTATAAAACTCACTTACAAAAGCTTTTATCTCATCAAGATTATTTGAACCTGAAAAAAAGAAAAATGAGCTTGCTCTTGCAATCTCCTTTGCTCTCATTATATCCGGAAATCTCACACAGATCATCCCATCATCTTTTATGTCTCTTCTGAAACTGAAAAGCATACTGCTAAGTCCTCTTCTTATAAAACCAATCTCAAAAAAATTTTCTTCAAAAAGTGGATAGTATTTTTTTTGAGCAAGAGAAAGAAAATCAAGCACTGACACCAAAACCTCATCACGATGAAGATTTATCATAGTCATATCAGATGAAAAATAACCGCTTGATCTGTTCATAACACATCCAAGCATCTCATCAGAACCTATATAACCCTCAATATTCGGATTTTCGAAAGGAAAATAGTACTTCTGCCTATATCTTTTTTTAAGTTTATCGCAAAGTATGAATATATCATTCCATTTAAGATCCTTCATCTCAGAAGATGATGCGAAAGGTTTTATCATATCCTTTCTGTAAAACATAACAAGGATTTCAAACCATACCGGAAGCGAAAAAAGTTTATCAGTTGCTTCGCATATCATTGTCTTTTTCATAAAAGGATATAATCTGTTAGTGATATCCTCATCCATCACAGACAAAAGTGGCAAAGCAACTCCAAGCTTTGAGACAAGTGTTGTCCATTGATGTGGTATTTCTATAACATCAGCAAGTTTAAGTGTTGGGTTCTCAAAAAAATAAAATATACTCATCCAAAGATTTTCTTTTGATTTTATATCAATCTCAATATTTATATTCTTTGATGATCTCAACAAATCGCTAAATCTTTTGTAAAAATAGTATTTCTTTGAATTATAATCACTCAGTATCCAAAGTTTCATATCTTACCAATTCTCTATAACAAGGCAGTCATCTATATCAAGAGAGTTTTTAAATCGTCCCCTTTCAAGGCGTCTAATAATGCATGCAGCTATCATTGCAGCATTATCAGATGTATATTTAATATGTGGCATATAAACCTTGTATTCTTTAAATCTTTTTTTAATAAGCTGTCTTAAATAAGAATTTGCAGAAACTCCCCCACACACAGCCAGATTTTTAACCCTAAATCTTTTTGCTGCAATCTCAAGTTTCTTAACAAGACTCTCACACACAGCATTTTGAAAAGCATATGCTATTTCATATCTATCACAATCAGTTATTCTTTTCATCTCTCTTACATAATACATAACCTGAGTTTTTATCCCGCTGAAAGAATAATCAAGACTGTATGGGACATTAGGCACGCTAAAGCTAATATAACCCTTTTTTGCTTTATTAGCATATTTCTCTATCTCAGGACCGCCCGGATAACCAAGCCCAATTATTCTTGCAACCTTATCAAAAGCCTCTCCGCAGGCATCATCCCTTGTTCTACCGATTCTTTTATACATGCCATATCCTTGTGAATACCAAAGCTCAGTGTGACCACCAGAGACTATAAGAGCAACAAGCGGAAATTCAAGAAGATCATTTACAAAGTTATCCTCAATGTCACATGAAAGAAGATGCCCTTCAAGATGGTTTACACCCACTATCTTGGAGCCAAAATAACCTCCAACACACATCGCAGCAATCTTGCCAACAAGAAGCGAACCTTTAAGACCAGGCCCTCTTGTAAAGCCAACAACATGTGGTTTTTTAACCAAGCCTTTTTTAATAATATCTGCTATAACGCGAGCATGAAGTCTGCTTGCAATTTCAGGTACAACACCACTGTATTTTTTATGATGAGGGACCTGAGAACAAATCTTGTGATAAACAATACTTCTTCCTTCAACAACAGCAACCGATGTCTCATCACAGCTCGTTTCTATTGCCAGAATTCTCATACAACTATGTAGCAACCCTTTTTAAAACCTCCATCATCTTAAAAACCTCAAGTGCCTTTTCTATAACAGGATCCTTTAACCCTTCTTGTGATTTCTTTGGTTTTAACTTTTCGTCAGGATAATATATCTCTTGCATATTTTCATATATTTTCAGCTCTTCATCTTTTGAAAGTTTAACCTCAACATCAGGATTTATCCCACCCTTTCCTGTTTTTGAGTCTCTCTGTATCATAAGACCAGAGGGTGTGTAGTATTTAGCAACGGTAAGTCTAATAGCACAGCCATCTGAAAGCTGAAGAAGGGTTTGAACACTTGCTTTACCAAAAGTGTTTTCCCCAACAATTACAGCTCTTTTATTATCCTTTAATGCACCTGCAAGTATCTCGCTTGCTGAGGCTGAGTATCTGTTTACAAGAACAACTAATGGTATATTAGGATATTTTGCATCCTTGTCTGCCTTGTATTCAAAGTAATCATCTTTTGTTCTTCCTTTTGTATAAACTATCATCTTTTCATCACTAATAAAGAGCTTTGCTATATCAATGCTTGAGTTGAGAAGTCCCCCAGGATTGTATCTGAGATCAATTATAAGCCTTTTCATCCCTTTTTTCTCAAGATCACTGATAGCCTTCTTAAAATCCTCATATGCATGTGCAGAAAACTCAATTATCCTGATAAGCCCTGTTTCTAAATCCAGCATTCTTGAGGCAATAGCCTCAACCTTGATTACGGCTCTGGTCAGCTCAACATCAAAAATCTGCCATTCCTCATCACTCTTTTTAGGCTCTCTGGCAAGCGTTATCTTAACCTTTGTGCCTGGTTTTCCTCTTAGTTTATCCACAACCTCATCATCTGACATATTTTCAGTTGATTCCCCTTCAATCTTTATTATTCTGTCGCCGGGATATATCCTTGCCTTAAAGGCAGGTGTATTAGGAAGAGGAGTCACCACAACAGGCCAACCCTCCTTTCTTCCTATCCTTATACCTATCCCACCAAACTCACCCTCAGTATCATCCTTGAGTTTTTCATATGCCGATGGTTTGAGAAACTGTGAGAAATCATCAAGGGAGCTAACCATACCACTTATTGCTGAATATATCAGATCCTCATCACGCCTTTCCTCAACATAGTTATCTTTTATCAGCTCAAATGCCTCAACAAAAACCTTTATCTTCTGATAGGTTGAATCTATTGCATAATCCACATAAGGAAGCATCATACCAACACTAACAGCTATTATAAGACTTATGATTATTTTTTTTCTCATAGCATCTCCTTACAACCTATTTAAGATAAATAAGTGGATCAAGAGGTGTATCACCCTTTCTTATCTCAAAATACAAAATCGTGCTATTATCAGTGTCAAAGCCTCTTTCATCCTTTCCAGTTTTTCCAATCTCACTAATATCACTCACCTCATCACCAGATTTAACATAAACCTCACTCAAAAAACCATATGTTGTAAAAATTCCATCATCATGTTCTACAATCACAATATTCCCATACCCTCTAAACCTCCCGCTATATACAACCCTACCCTTCATAACAGCTCTCACAGAAGAAACTGAGTTTGTTTTTATCTTTATCCCATCATTTACAATCCAGGTTTTAAGTTCTTCAACATACTCCTTACCAAACCTTGAGACAACACTTCCTATACATGGCCAGGGAAGAGATTTTTTTTCAATACTAATTGATGAAATATAATCCTTTTTATAAGGCGATCTCTTTTCTATCTCTTTTATCAACTGTGTTAGCTCCTTAGCTGTTCTATTAAGCTCATCAATTTCATCCCTAATTCTTTTAAGCTTCTCATCAGTTATGTGAAGATCTCTTTCCTTTTTCCTTATCATCTCAAAACCTCTTTTAATTGCCACTTCGGTTTCAGTCTTTCTTTTAGCTATAATCTCATTTTTTTTAGAAAGATTCATAATACCTTCCATAAAAATTCTTTTTTTCCCTTTTATAGAATCAACCATTTTTTTTCTTTCAATTATCATATTTCTGATTATCATATCCTTTATTATATCGTATCTACCATAAAAAAATGAAGTAGAAAATCTTGAAAGATATAGTTTTCTAAAATCAACACCAGCATCATCAGAAATCTCTTTCTGAAGTTTCATAAGCATCTCATACTGACGCCTGTTTTCTAATATCTTTCTATTGATAGACTCAATTAAGTTTTCATACTCCTTTTTTTTTAAGGTATAGTCAGCTTGAGTAATCTTCAATTTCCTCATTGTTTCAAGCGCCTCGTTGTATTTTTTCATATAATCATCATACTCCTTGCTTTTCTCACTAAGCTGTCTCTTTATCTCTTCAAGTTTCTTGTAAGTAGCAGAATACTTACCATCCTGTGCCCAAAGAGACAAAAAAGAAATGGTTATAAGGCTAAAGGATATTATCAGTCTTTTTTCCATTGAAAGAAAACCCAGCCTATAAAACCACTACACATAATTATACATAGCGTATAATACCATTCAAACCAGCTCCATAAAACACTTAGGTTTTTAAGAGGTATAACTATTATATAGACAAAAATCACTCCAATAGCTCCCGCAGCAACCCCGTTTAAAAACCATTTTGAAGATTCAATAACCGATGAGATAAACCCCTTAAATCCACTGTGAAAAGCAGAGAAAAGGATCATAAGAAAGATAATTGAAAGACTCATTGAAAAAACAAACATCAGAAATCTCATGTAAAACTCTGTATGCATTATGGCAACAAGCTCATCCGGCCTATATCTTATCTCCTCAACTCCATTAACCAAAGATAGCTCTTTAACTATGTTTTCAGCATAACCAAAATACATATCATCAACTTCTATCTCAACAATATCTGGAACAGGGTTTTTGGAAAGAGATTTTATTGAAAAATAGAGCTCTTTATCTTCACTCTCAAGCCTTTTCATCAGCTCCTCTGATTTAACAACCCTAACATTCTTTACCCCTCTTATAGCTGATATCTGAGAAACAGTTTTATCATCCCAAATAGAGCTTAAAGATGCAATTATTCTAAAATCATTTAAAAGAAAGCCATTTACATATCTTGCCTGAAAATGCATAAAAAGTATAGCAGAACTGTATATAGAAAAAAGAAAAGAAACAAGAAAGGCAATCCTATATCCCTTGCTTTTCTTAACAATCATAAAAAAATATTTTACAACTTTTAAAGCTTTGCTCTTACAAGCTTTGAATATATTTCTATCTCAGAAAGAAGAAGTCTTCTTTTTCTTGCTATCTCCTTTTCCCTCTCATCGGGCTTCATTCTCATAAGTATGTATATATCATTCCTTTTTAACTCATCAATCTTTGCCTGATATATTTCATTAAGCTCTTTAACAGCAGAGATTCTAAGCTCAAGTATCCTTATTCTTTGATGTGATGGCATATCATCACAGACCTCAGCCATTGCCTGCTCAAGCATGGATAGAAGGGCATTCAAATCTTTCTTTTCAAAATATTTATTTGCCTCTGACATCCTCATCTCAAAAAAAGCCTTTTCCTCATCCGTTATATTCTTGTATCTGTCTGGATGATAAAGTTTTGCAAGCTTTCTAAAAACCTTCTTTAGCATCCCCTCATCAACATAAAAAACTTTTTTCTCCTCTTTTTTTTCATCATCCTTTATGCCCCAAAATCTATTTTTAAGTCTTCTGAGTAATATCTCATAAACCCCAAGCTTTTCATAAAAAGCGGAATAGAAACCTTTAATTGACTGCTCAATAGCAGCCATCTCATAAACCTTCTCATAAAGCCTCTTTTCCCCACAAATAAGAACCCTCCTTAATTCCTTTATCTTTTCTTTAAGCACAGGTTCAATACATATAATAGCTGTTGATTCAGGCGCTTTTTGTAATGAGATAGAGCTCCACATAGCTTTTTATCCTTTCTATGTCTGGTGGCTTTATAACATAAGCAAAAGCACCATTTTTTATGCACCTTTCTCCAATATCCGTCGTTGATAGATCACACATCACTATAATACATACATCCTTTCTTATCTTTTTCACACTCTCAACAACCTCAATAGCGCTCATCCCCCATATGAGGGCATCAGAGATAACTATATCATAGGGAGAAAGGAGTTTCTCTTTTGCAATTTTTGCATTACAAGCAAGATCATAATTAAGCTTAAGCTCATCAAGTATTCCTCCAACCCTTTCTCTGACATATTCCTCATCTGATATAACTAAAACCCTTACCAATCTATCCATAACCTTTCCATTTCAATTTTTGCCATAAGCTCATGATTATTTGATTCAATATCCTGCCATTTTATATACGACTCCACTGATATAAGAGGATAATCCATAAGGTTTAGAATATATGGTTTAACGATATGAAAAGATGGATCTGCAATAACTTTTACAGTTGGTTTTAGCATTTTATCCCTGTTTGCAAAGATAATCTCCGCGATCTCTCCAGTTGAAAGCCTAACAAACGAACCAGCTGGATAAATTCCAAGGGATGAAACAAGCCCTTTAAATAGCTGAGGAGCAAAGAGATTTTTGTATTTTGTGCTCAAAAGATCTATAATCTCTGGCTCACTAAACCGTCTTCGCCAAGCCCTTGGCTTTGAAAGAGCCTCATAAAAATCACACATCCCAATAATAAGGGAAGAAAGTGGTATCTCATCACATTTCTTTGAAAAATATCCACTTCCATCACATCTCTCATGGGAGTTCATAACCGTATTATAAACATAATCTCTGATATCCGGCTCAAACGCAAATATCTTTTCTGAGATATCAGCCCCTTCTTTAACATGAGATTTTATCACCTCCCTTTCATATGATGTTAGCTGTTTTTCTTGCTCATATATATTTCTATAAAGGGGCATTGCTATATCAACACAGAGAGCCGATATTATATTATTCTTTATCTCGCTTTCACTAAGCTTACAACAAAATAATGAAACCAAACCACTCAAATATGCAAGATTAACTGAATGAGATATAACATAGTTTCTTGGAGTAAGATATTTAAGAAAAATTGGGAAATAGGGATTAGAAATCTCATTATAGATCAGAGATGACATATATCTTACAGTATCTAAGGCATGTATATAAGATGCATCTGAGATCAATTTGAGAAACTCTGAGAAGCTTTTAAGCAGATTAGAGTATATCTGAAGGCTTCTCTCAAACTCTACCTCATCGTATTCAAGGTGTTTTCCCTCCACAATCAAGCCCTCCTTCCTATCATCATTTTTTTCATCCACTACAATCCTCTTATTGAAGGTGAAGTCCCTGTTTCTGGTTTTATACCACTCTTTTTAGGATCTGAAACAATCTTCATAAACAAGATTATAACAGACCTCTGTTAAATTTTTTTTACAGTTTTTTATCTAAATTTTTTGTAATAACAGATATATCTGAGATTTTTCAAAAGATTCTTAATGATACTTCTTATCTTTTAAACATTTTCTTTGCAGACAAATACAATCCTTAAAAATCATATATCCTTCCTAAATATTCTGTATTTTTTATAAAGCCTGCCTCCAAATCTTTCTATTGTCTTGTTTATCTTTATATTATCCTCAAGAGTCCATGACAGCTCCGCCCATTCCCATCCAAGCTTCCTTACTATCTCAATAGCCTTCATTATTATAAGAATCTCTATACCCCTTCCTCTGTATTCTCTATTAACACCAAGTGTAAGCATCCTTCCACCCTTTATACCAAACAGATATCGCCACAGAAAAGGCAGAAAATTTAATGGTGTTATTCTTCCCCTAACAACAGAAAGGGCATAATTAAAATCAGGAAGCAAAAGTGAAAAAGCAACCGCTTCTCCTTTTTTATTCCTTGCAAATATGAGATAATCGTTTTTCAGTATTGTTTTTAGCTCCTGGGCCATTACCCTGATCTCATCATCGCTCATCGGCACAAATCCCCAGTTATTCTCCCACGCCTTGTTATAGACACTTTTAACATCATCAAACACTCGTTCTAAGTGTGAAAGATCAGCATTCTCTATAACTACATCAGAGTTTCTCCTCCTTATCTTTTCAATAAAATCACTACTAAAAACTGACATGCTTGACGCCTTCCACTCAAAGGCATATAGATCCTTCTCTTTAACATATCCATTTTTCAAAATAAGCCCTTCATAATAAGGAAAATTGTAAGGCATCATTATACGATTTGGAAGTTCAAAATTCTCAACAAGAAGACCCCATGTATAGTTGCTCGATGGGTTTGCAGGACCTCTTAGAATCCTCATCCCCTTACATGCAGCATATCTTTCAACCTCACTGAAAAGAAGGGATGCTAAACGCAAATCATTTTCCACATCAAAAAAACCAAAAAAACAACACCTCTCATTCCAAAACTCATTATAAGCATGATTAATTATCGCAGCAATTCTCCCCTTTATCTTTCCTAAATCTTCTACAACAAAAAGTTTTCTCTCTGCTTTTTTCCAGAAAGGATGAGACAAGGAAAGAAGTGAAATAACATTTGTTTTGAGATCACCAACCCATTGAGTTGTCCTTTTATAAAGATTATAAGGGAATTCAATAAACTCTTTGATCTCTGCTTCTCTAACCCTCATTTAAAATCAATCCCCCACACCCTTTATCACCTTTTTGTAACAGTGCTCAAATATATCAAGGGCTCTATCGAGATGCTCTTTTGTGTGCGTAGCTGTAACAACAACCCTTATTAGGGTGTGTTTTGGTGGAACTGCAGGGCTTATAACAGGATTTGAAAATATGCCATTCTCAAAAAGCATTCTCCACAGTGTAAATGTTTTTTCATTATCCCCTATCATAACAGGTATTATTGGGGTTTGGGTTGGACCTATTCTGCATCCCATCTTCTTAAATCTCTCAAGAAGATATCTTGAGTTATCCCAGAGTTTCTT
This sequence comes from Elusimicrobiales bacterium, assembly GCA_049972095.1. GTDB lineage: Bacteria > Elusimicrobiota > Elusimicrobia > Elusimicrobiales > UBA9959 > JANZZP01. The sequence continues at coordinate 8,002 of JBMFKQ010000025.1, read as the reverse complement.
CCTCCTTTCAGGCTCAGCCTTTATGATGTCAATTGCTTTTGAAATTGAGGCAACACATGCAGGTGGAAGGGCTGCCGAGAATATCATCGATCTGGAGGTATGTTGTATAAAATCAATAATCTCCTTATCTCCAACAACAAAGCCACCAACCGAGGCAAAAGTCTTTGAACATGTGCCAACAACAAGATCAACCTCTCCATTTTCAAGTCCAAAGTATTCACATGTTCCCCTTCCATTTTTTCCAAGAACACCCGTTGCATGAGCATCATCAACAACAATCCTTGCGCCATATCTTTTACACACCTCAACAATCTGAGGTAAAGGTGCAATATCCCCCTCCATAGAAAAAACACCATCAACTATAACGAGTTTAGCTTTAGATTTTGGGGTGTTTTTAAGAATCTTTTCAAGGTCATTTACATCGTTGTGCCTAAATCTCTTTATCTCAGCTCCACTCATTCTACAACCATCTATTATACTGGCATGGTCAAGCTTATCAACAATAACAATATCATCAGGACCTGCAAGAGCTGAAACAACACCGACATTCATCTGATAACCTGTCGCGTATATAAGAGCTCTTTGCCTTTTTTTAAATCTGGCAAGTTTTTTCTCAAGCTCCTCGTGAAGAACGGTATTCCCGTTAAGAAACCTTGAACCTGCCACACCTGTTCCAAATCTTTCTATAGCCTCTTTTGCAGCCTGCTTCATCCTTGGATCATTAGCAAGTCCAAGATAGTTATTTGAACCAAACATTATGAATCTTTTACCCTTTATATAAACCTCTGGTGCTTGCTCACTCTCAAGGGCTTTAAAATAAGGATATATTCCCTTTGCTTTAAGCTCTTTAACAATAGTAAACTCTTTCACCTTGTCAAATATATCTGCCATATAATAAATTGTATTATTTATTTTAACCTTTTTTCAATCTTTCTTATTATACCTGTTGTTGATCTGCCATTAAGATGTTTGACTCTTACAACCATTTTTGCAAACTCTCTTCCAACTATCTCATTAACTCTGTAATCCCCTCCCTTAACGAGAAAGTCAGGCTTTATTGCCTTTATTATGTGGTAAGGGGTATCCTTGTCAAAAACCACTATAAAATCAACATACTCTATTGCTGAAAGGACTTTTATTCTGTCTGAAAGGCTATTAATAGGCCTTGTTGGCCCTTTAAGTCTTTTAATTGATTTATCACTGTTAAGCCCAACAACCACTATATCACCAAGTTTTTTACATCTTTCAAAAAGCTTTATATGCCCTGCATGGATTATATCAAAACACCCATTTGTAAAAACTATCTTTTTACCACTCTTTCTAAGGGTGTTAATCTTAAAAAGCAAACTTCTCAATGATATCCTCTTAGTCATTTTGAAAGAATTCGAGTGATAAACTCCTCAAGGTATTTCGTATAAATCCTTGATGTTATAAAGTTCTCATCATTAACTATATGCTGATGAAGATCAATTGTCGTTTTAACACCTGCTATCCTAAACTCCTCAAGTGCTCTTTTTGATCTTGATATTGCTTGATTTCTATCAATCCCCCAGACTATAAGCTTTGCAAGCATACTGTCATAGAAAGGTGGTATTCTATATCCTGGATATATATGGGTATCTATTCTAACACCATTCCCAAGCGGAAGTCGTAGCTCCTCTATAATACCTACAGATGGAATAAAGCCTTTCTGCCAATCCTCAGCATTTATCCTATACTCTATTGCATGCCCTCTAAAATTATCCACCTCATCCTGCTTTATATCCATCTCATAACCCTGAGCTATAAGTATCTGTTGTCTAACAAGATCACTTCCCGTTATAAGCTCAGTAACAGGATGTTCTACCTGAAGCCTCGTATTCACCTCCATAAAATAGAAGTTCTTCTTTTCATCAAGTAAAAACTCAACAGTGCCAAGACCATGATAGTTCGCACTTTCAGCAAGATTTTTAACAACCTTCTCAAGTTTATTTCTTATCTCAGCTGTTACTGCAGGGGATGGTGATTCCTCTACAAGCTTTTGGTGTTTTCTTTGAAGTGTGCAATCTCTTTCAGGGAATGTAAGAACATTACCATAATAATCCCGTGCAAACTGGATCTCAATATGCCTTGGCTTTTCTATATATTTTTCAAAAAAAACGCTATCATCACCAAACGCTGCTTTTGCCTCACTTCTTGCAAGCTCATATTCCCTCATAAGATCCTCTTCCCGCCACACAATCCTCATACCCTTTCCACCACCACCACTTGCAGCTTTTATCATTATCGGAAAACCAATCTTTTTTGCTATCTTAAGACAATCCCTTTTAACACAGCCTCTACTTCCAGGGGTTATAGGCACCCCAGATCTTCGGGCAAGCTCTCTTGCGGTTGATTTATGACCCAAAATCCTTATTGAATCTGGGTTTGGCCCTATAAAGACTATGCCTGATTTTGAGCATAGCTTTGAAAAATCAGCATTCTCTGATAAAAAACCATAGCCTGGGTGAATTGCATCTGCTTTAACTGCAAGCGCGGCTGATATAATTCTCTCCATATTAAGATAGCTATCCTTTGCCGCCCCTTCACCTATACATACGCTTTCATCTGCCATCTCAAGATGCATAGATGATTTATCAGCCTTTGAATATACTGCAACTGATTTTATGCCCATTTCTTTGAGTGTTCTTATAACCCTAACAGCTATCTCGCCTCTGTTGGCAACAAGAACCTTTTTAAACTCTCTAACCTTCATATTTCCTCCACAGAAGCATTCCTTTCCCATAGATCAACTGTTATATTGTAAACCTTAAAGGTTTTCTTGCCACTCACAACCCTTGCAGTTATTTTGTAGAGCGATCCGTTAGAATGCTGGCAGCTATAGTCTAGTTTATACTTCTTAACACCCATATCCTCAGCCATTTTTTTTATAAAATCTTCAACTGTTGAGCCTTGATATCTAAATTTTTTTGCAAACATAACAGCCTCTTCACACATACCCCCATCAAGGATTTTAAGGCGCCTTGTAGCCTGGTTCTTTTCAATAGAGCCATCACTACATATCTCAACTGACTTCTTTATATCATCATAAGCCTTCTCATAGTTTTTTAAAGCCACATAAGAATCAGATCTGGCAAGATAAACAGTGCATTTGTCAGAAGATTCTGCCTGAGGATCTCTTATAAGCATATCATATACTTCAACAGATTGCTCTATTTTCCCTGAAAATCTAAGGCTATCTGCATAATTGAATGTGTACCAGAAAAGCTCATTATCTGAGTAGTATTTTATTGGATATATATTTGATATCTCAATAACCTTTTTACAGCTCTCCATAGACTTATCATAAAGACGCATAAGATATTCACTCCAACACAGATACCCGTTTGCACGAGGGTCAAGAGGATCTATTAGATAGAGTCTTTGTGATAGAAAAAGGGCTTTTGGAAAATCATTCTTTGAAAGTGCATCATCTATCTCCTCAAAAAGATTATAAACAAAAGGTCTTTTCCATTTACCATACTCATTGACAAAATTTAAATAATCATCCTTTTCAATCCCTTTCTCAATAAGCTTGTATTTTACAACACTCTGGTGAGGTGTAAAATAGTAAATCTCAACATCCTTAAAATCCCATTTCCCTATCTTTGAGTAAAAATCCTCAAGGGTTTTAACATAATCTGAAAAACTTACTATGGATTTTGAGTTTTGAGACAAATACTCATAAGCCTTATCATACTCAGCATCTCTAAGTGCAGAGAGGTATTTTTTTGCTGTATTGACAAGATCATATCTTGAATAACTCTTCCTAAAAAATAACAAATAAAGTGGCACCAAAGCTATCACAAAAGCCACAACAATAAAGAATTTTTTAAAACTCTTTATCTGCTTTTTTTCACTAACACCTTCACCTTTTTGCTCCTTTTGTTTTTGCTCATCTATAAAATTCTCTATCTTTTTTCTTTCTTTCTCCGCATCAAAGACTATATCCTTTTCATACCTTTCAGATGCCTTTTTAATCCTTTCCCTATAGCTTTCATCCTTTCTCGCTATAGTCTCAGTTATCGATTCAAACTCAAGAGTAGATTTTGATAAAGAAGGCTTTTCCTCTTTGAACTCCAAATCCATTTTCTCATCATCAATAGACTCCTTTTTCTTCTCTATATCTATCTTTTTTTGTGGACTAAGTGCAAGAAGATACCCACAGCTATCACATCTGTTCTTCTCAACTGAATTTTCAAATCCACAATTCCCACAGATTTTTACAACAACTCCACCGCATTTTATGCACACATCAGTTATTATATTAGGCTCATATCCACAAGATCTACACCGGATTTTGCTTGGCTTTAGATCAGACATATCTACTCTATAACAAAGAGAAGCTGAGAGTATTCAACCACCATGCCGTCTTCAACGGATATCATTCTTATAATTCCATCACACGGGCTTTTTACCTCAACAGTCCTTTTTCCAACATCTATATATCCAAGGACACTTCCTTTTTTAACACTATCTCCTTTTTTTAAGCTTATGCTTTTACCCTTCTTTGAGAAGCAAAAAACACCAACATCTTGTGCAAAAACAGGAGTGAGATTTGAGTTTATCTTAACATCTTCAAGATTTGCCCCTTTTTTTGCAAGCGAGATTCTAAAATCCCCATCTCTAAATTGTATCTCATCAAGATCTGTTAAATTAAACCACTCTTTTATATCCTCAACTATCTTAAGTTCCATAGCAACCTCCTTCATAGCCCAGATCCCTTAGGGTTAAAAGGCTTATAGAGAAGTTTCGATAATTTTACTATTGTTGTTCTTTCTTTTTTTCTTTCAAGAGGATGGTAATCCACACATATAACCTCACAATCCTTATCTGCAAACTCAAAGATAACCTGTCTGCAAGCACCGCATGGTGTTGCTCCATTTGCAACTATACATACTGCCTTTATCCTTTTCTCACCAGCGCTGACAGCCTTGAAAATAGCAACCCTTTCAGCACAGATTGAAAGCCCAAACGAGAGATTCTCAACATTACAACCACTATATATCTTGCCACTTGCAGCAAAAACACTCGCACCAACGGGATATCTTGAGTAAGGGGAATATGAGTTCTTTTGTGCTTTTTTCGCAAACTCAATCAACCTTTTGACTATTTCCTTCTTCATACTAACCTATTATGAGTCTCATCTCATCTGCAATGTTCTGTGGTATATAGTGTCTGTTTGTAAGAATGGAGCTTTTTATAACATTATGACAGCTACATAATGGTTTTATTTTAGATAGCTCAGCTAAACTTACCACCAAAAGCCTTCTTATATTCTCTATATTTTTCTTAAGGATTTCAATTACCTTGTCCTGAGAAACCTCCTCCCCCTCCTTCCAGCAGTCATAATCTGTAACAAGAGAGATAGCGGAATAATGAAGCCCAGCCTCTTTAGCAATCTTGCATTCAGTAGCAACCGTCATACCTATGATATCATAGCCCTGTCTTCTGTGATATTCGCTTTCAGCCTTTGTTGAAAACTGCGGACCCTCTATACACACATAAACCCCACCAAGGTGAGAGTTTATACCAATTGCCTTTGCCTTCTCATATATAAACTTCGAATAATCCATACAAAATGGATGAGCCATTGGAATATGCCCTACCACACCACGACCGAAATATGTTGAAACCCTTCCCTTTGTCTCATCAACAAACTGATCAGGAAAAACAAAATCTCCAGGTTTAAGCTCCTCTTTAAGTGACCCAACAGCACTTACTGATATAACTGTTTTCACACCAAGCGATTTAAGAGCCCACATATTTGCTCTGTGAGGGATCTCAGAGGGAAGTATGGTATGTTTTCTTGAGTGTCTTGGTAGGAAAAGAACAGAAACACCAGATATCTCGCCATAAACAAGAGCATCACTTGGCTTACCAAAAGGGGTATAAAGCTCAATCTCTCTTTTATTCTTTATCTCATCAATAGCATAAAGCCCGCTTCCTCCTATAACTCCTATTTCTGCTACTTGACTATTCATCCTGCCTCCTTAAAGATTCAAAAAATATTTTAGCTCTCTTTCTTTTAATAAATAATATTGTATAAAAAAAGAAAAACAATTTTTCGTAAAATATATTTTATGCACACAACAAAAAAACAGATATACTATTACGATACCGATGCAGAGGGGGTTGTTTACTACGCAAATTATTTAAGGTTTTTTGAAGAAGCAAGGACAAAGATGATTGAGGATGCAGGTTTTAGTCTTAAACAGCTTGCTGAAGAGGGATATCTTTTTGTTATAAAAAGACAGGAGATAGATTATAAAACTCCTGTATGGTATGGTGAGGTTATTGAGATAAAAACAAAAATTGAGGAGATAACAGACTACAGAATAAGATTCTACTACGAGATATACAACCAAAAAGGTATTAAAACAACTATAGCAAGAACTGATATGGTTTGTATAAACTCAAACTTCAACCTAACAGAAATACCTCAAAAACTCAAAAAAGCCCTTGAGATCTATCTTTGATATGCTCAAATGGATTGAAATAGACACATCCGCCATAGCCAACAATATAAGGTTAATCAAAAATAAGCTTGACAAAACCATGCTTATGGCTGTTGTAAAGGCAGATGGATATGGCCATGGTGCAGTGAGGATCTCACAGATAGCCCAAAGAGAGAAGGCTGAGATGCTTGGTGTTATAAACTGCGATGAAGGTGCAATATTAAGAGAGAACAAAATAAAAATGCCCATAATGATACTTGCCCCATCCATAGAGGAAGAAATACCTTTGATAACCAAAAACAACCTTATACCAACAGTTGATAGAATTGAGTTTGCAAAAAAACTCTCAAACTATGTCCAAAGAAAGATAAAAATAAATATAGATATAGACACAGGGCTTAAAAGATGGGGTGTTGATATAAAAAACATTTATGAGTTTATAAAAAGGATCAAAAAACTTAAAAACATAGAAATCTTCTCCATATCAACCCATATAGCTTACACCCCATACAGAAATATGGTAGAAGCAAAAGAAAAGTTAGAGATGTTTAGCAAAATCACATATGAGATAAAAAAAGAAAATCCCAACATAAAAATCCATGTAGCAAACAGTCTTCTTTTCCTTGACTTTCCAGACTCATATCTTGATATGGTAAGGATAGGAAATCTTATATATGGAATATATCCAAGTGATGTTTATCTCAAGAAAGAAAACTCACCACTGAAGATGGGGATAAAAAGACCATGGAGGTTTTTTGCAAGGATAGTGTCTATCAAAGAGGTAAGAAAAGGGGAGTCATTTGGTTATGCAAGCGAAATTGTTGCAACATCTGATATGAAAATAGCAACTCTGGAGGTTGGCTACTCAGATGGGCTTGGGCTTTTCCCTCTTGAAAACACATATACCATAACAGAAGGACCAACTATGTGGGCAGTTGTTAAAGGGAAAAAAGCCTATTTTGTATCAAAACCTGCAATATCACATACACTTATTGATGTAACAGGCATTGATGTAAATATAGGGGATATCGCAGAGCTTCCAATAAGAAGAACAGCAGCAAATAAAAACATCAAAAGAATCTACAAATAAATTCTTATACAAACAGAACTCTGCTGAACAACCATATAATATAACGAAAAGACTCAAAAATCTAAATCGCAAGTACATTACCATAATATAAAAGAAGTGAAAAATATCTTCATACAGCACTCCATCAGGTCTTTTTTTAATGAACTTTCATTCGGTAGCAGTGGAATTATTTTTTTCATAATTTCAACTGAAATTTTTTCGGTTGTCTGGTAAATGCCCAAATCCCTAAAGCTTCTTATCAGCCTTTTTGGGATGAATCTTCTTTGCGGGTTATATTTATAGTTCATATTTCTTCTCCTTGTCTATCCACCATCCACTCACCACTAACCACTATCCACTAACCACCATCCACTGATCACTTTTCTCTCAATTTACTGATTACTTTTTTTAATTCTTCTATTTCATTTTGTTGTTCTTTGATCGCCTCCACCAGCAC
>JBMFKQ010000024.1:7651-27273 GCA_049972095.1 Elusimicrobiales bacterium | reverse complement strand
TGTTTTAATAGTTTGGAATCATGGTTAATGAGCTTAAATGGGCAGCTGACTCAAAATGGGATGAGTTTATAAAGTGGTTTTAATGGATAAGCGTTTTATTTTATAGATCCTCTAACTCCTCAAGTTTTATCTTACCCTCAGCGTCTTTTTTTATTACCTCAATCTTTCCTTTTATCTCTATAAGTTTTTCATTTAGCTCTTTTGATATATTCACACCCTCCTCAAAGAGCTCTATAGCCTGTTCAAGAGGTGTTTCTTCATTTTCAAGTTTCAAGACAATCTCCTCAAGTCTTTTTAGTTTAAATTCAAAATCACTCTTTTTCATTCCCCCTCCTCTTTAATGTTTATATTTTTTACTTGGGTTTCTGCCTTCCCATCTATAAAATGGATGCTTATAAGATCATCTTTTTCAATGTCAAATACTGATTTTACCATCTTTGAGCCTTTTCTTACTGATGCAAATCCTCTCTTCATTGGCATAATTGGATCTGAGCTTTTAATTCTAAGCTTTAGATTTTCTGTTTTTATATATGCATCCTTAAATTTTTTTTCAACTGATGATATCATCCTTTCTAAAAACTCATCAAGCATCATTGCTTTTTTTTCTATGAGGGAATAAGGATTTCGGTATGCTGTTGAGTTTATAAATATAAAGAATTTCGAAAGTATTCTATGATAGATAATACGAAGGGTGGATATCAATCTTTTTTCAATCTGTTTTATATGATTTATAACATCTATGGCGTTCTTCGAAACAATCTCTGCTGCTGCTGATGGTGTTGGTGCTCTTAAATCGGCAACAAAGTCTGCTATTGTAAAATCTGTTTGATGTCCAACACATGAGATTATTGGAATTTTTGAGGATGCAATTGCCCTTGCAACAATCTCTTCATTGAAAGCCCAAAGATCCTCCATTGAACCTCCCCCCCTTCCAACAAGAATAACATCAACATATCCAAGATATTTATTGAAATCTTCTATTGCTTTTGATATCTCTTCTTTTGCACCTTCCCCCTGAACCTTAACAGGATTTATAATTATATTTATATATGGTGCTCTTCTCCTTATAACTGATACTATATCTCTTATAGCTGCACCGTGAAGGGATGTTACAACACCAACTGTCTGTGGGAAGAAAGGAATTGTTTTCTTTCTTTTTTCATCAAAAAGCCCTTCATCCTGAAGTTTTTTCTTAAGCTTTTCAAATTCTATAAATAGCTTACCAAGATTGATAGGTATTATTTTTTTGACAATAAGCTGATATTTACTCTGTTTATCAAATGTAGTAAGATCTGCAAGCACCCTTACTAACAGCCCATTTTTTATTTCAAAGTCAATGTTTTTAGTATTCCACTTGAAAACAACGCAGGAGATCAATGAACTTTCATCTTTTAGATCAAAGTAAAAGTGATCAAGCGAAGACACCTTAAAACCTGATATCTCACCCTCAACCCATATATTTTCAAAGCTATGAGTTAAAATCTCTTTTATCTCACTGTTTAGCTCGCTTACCTTATATACAATCTTTATCTCTTCCATTAGTTATGAGAAGTTTTTTTCATTAGAAGGTCTTTTGTATCTCTTAATACATAAAACCTAAGACTATGAGATTACCAATATACTTAACCTTCTCATTTTATTCTAACATTTTGGTAGAGACTTTTTTCTTAATCTTAAGCCTGAGTTTGTGCCCTTGTTTTTAGTCATTATCTATATATAGTAGGATAAGGTGTTTTTATGAAAAAAGCGGGCTTTGAGTGTGTTATTTGTATTCATTACATCTATTCTACCCTCAAACTCCAAAAAGGAGTTGTGTTAAAAAACCAGCCATCAAAATCTTTTCATTAAATTATTTTTAACAAAAAATAAATAAAACTTTAAAATTGAAGTTTGTAAAATAGTGATATATGTTTAAAGTGATTATGTTTATCTTTTCTTTTCTCTACTCATTAGATCCTTATTCAGAAGGTTATGGACTTTGTGTAAGTTATTTTCCTATTATGTCAAATCCTACAACATTTGGTGATATAAGAAACATAACAACATCAGCCTCATATGCTGATATAAAACACGAAAAAGGTTTTGAAAGGAAGTATCGTTCAAGCTCTTTTGCATTTTTTTATCCATCGGTTTTTAAAGGGAAAAATCTTACATATATGATAGGCTATGAAAGGATGAGGTTTAGAGATTTCAGCTCTGAGGTTAAGAGAATAGGCTTTGCTAGTTATCATGCTTTTGATATGGAGGATAGTTATATGGATATAGGTTTTTCTCTTAAAAGAATCTCAAAAGCAGATGGTTTTGAATCAAAAAACAGCTATGATGGAGGGTTTATTGTGAGAAAAAAGGATTATGTTGGAAGTTTTTCATTTGAGAATTTGAACGCTGGTGTTGGAGGATATAAATATGGAATACCAGAAAGCATTTCATTTTCAGTCTCAAGGTTTATATCTGATTATTTAGTGGGCTTGACAATTTCCAAAAGCAGCTTTGAGGATAAGAGTTCTTTTGTTAGCTCGTTTTCAGCATCCCAGATAATAAGAACCTATCGCTATGGTTATTTCAGGCTTTCCACATCCATGTCTTTTTCTTCTATCATTAATTGGCTTTCTTTTGGTGTTTTCTATAACAGGGAGGTATGGGAGTTTTCTTTTTCGCTTTCAGCAATGCTTAATAAACCAAGCTATATAAACAGCTCTTTTGGTATAACCCTTTACTGGGGAAGACAGGATGTAGAAAGTGAGTATGAAAAGATAATAAGAAGGGAGATAAAATATAGAAAGGATCTTCTTGATGAGCTTTCACAGGCAGCGAAAAGGGAGGAAAAACTCAAAAAAAACATATCAGAGCTTTCTTCTCAAACTGATGAACTTAGATACAAGATAGAGATGATAGAAAAAGAACTCAAAAAAGAAAAAGCGGATAAAGAAAATTTAGTAAAGGAAAACCAGAGAGTTTTAAATACTCTAAACAGTATTGTTGAAAGACAAAAAAAAGAAAAAGAGGATCTTGAAAATCTTGAGAGAAAAAGACAGCAGCAGAAGCTTGAACTTATAAAAAGGGAGTTTGATAGAGAGATGGAGATATATAGAAAACTTAAAATGGAAAATACATCAAAAACAGCCTTGATAAACTATCTCAAAAAAGTGATATCAACATACCAGAACAGCGGTATAGATATAAGCGAGGCAAGTTTTGAGCTTTTATTATTGACAAAAGATTGAAACAAAAAATTAATATGGTTTTAATTCTAATTTAATTATGGTTTGTTAAACTTTCAACTGATATGAGTGATATAGATATATATGGGTTTGGACTTCCAGAAAGAGAGCTCCCATCCTTCGAGGTAATAGATTATCTTGAAAAGAGGATGAGGGAGAAATCCCTTGAATATGAAGCAGCTTTGAGACAGAAGGATGAGACTATTAAAAAACTCAATGAGAGAATTATAGAGCTTGAGAGATTTATTGAAGAGCTTAAGGCTGAGCAGTCAAGATCTCAAGATGAGATCCTTTCCCAAAATAGAAAGCTTGTTGTAGAGATAGAGGAGTCAAAAAACATCCTTATAAAGCAAAAAGACAAACACCAGAAAGAGATAAATCTTTTGAAGGGTATATTTGAAAGAACCAAACGGGATATAGATGAGCTTTCAAAAGAGATCTCACAGCTAAAAGAGGAAAGAAAGCTACTTAAACAGCAAAACTCAAGACTTGCTGTGGAAAAACAAGCCCTTGAATCTAAGCTTTCCATGATAGAAAGCCAGCTTTCAGATGCAAAAAAAGCAGTTGAAAATACAGTTTCTGAACTTTTTGCTGAAAGAAAGAAGGTTAATGATATTTCAGCAAGACTTAATGAGTCTATTAAAGAAAACGAGGAGCTAAAAAAACAGATAGAGTCAATAAAATCAGCATGGGATAGCGAAAGACAGCAGTGGAAGGAGATGTGGGAGAGAGAAAGATCAATGTGGGAGTCACACAGAATGGAGTTTGCTGTTTGGGAGGAGAGGCTTAGAAATGAAAGGGAGGCATGGCTTAAAATTCTTAAAGATGAGGAGTCAAAGGGTGTTGAAAATGTCAGAAAACTTGCTGAGGTTCTTGAGGAGTCCTCAAAGTGGTCATATAAGGTAGGTGAGCTTTTAAAACTCTATGCAAACAAAGAGATAGTTCTGCCTCATATTCTAACATCGCTTGATGGTGTAAAGAAAAAGGTGGAAAGCAGAATGAAAAGAATATTTGCATTTAGTCTTCTTGGTGTTTTTCTGCTTACAGGTATTGGATACATATCTTATGATTACTCAAGAAAGATTCATCTTTCTATGATCTCCTCATCAACCCTTGAAAGCAACTCATACACATCTTTTGTTAAGAATGAAGGTTTTTATTTTTTCACAGATCCATCAAAGGGAATAGTTGTCAAGGATGAGAATCTTAAAAACATCGATCTTATATCAGAAATATCATCTCAGAGAATAAAACCAGCAGTTATCTCTCGTGAAGGGGATTATCTATGGTTTTTTGATCTGTCCTCAGTTAGATTTATCAAGTTTGATCCTGAAACTCGATCTATGATAACATCTGTAAGATCTCTTACATATGCACCTGGTGGGCTTTCATCTGATGGAAACTTTCTTTGGTGTTTTGATGGGATAGGCAAGGTCCTTCAAAGATATGAGATCAATTCAGAGATCAAAGCTGTTAAAACATATGAGCTTGACGGTATAAAAAGTGTTGATGGGATTTTCTGGATGAATGATAATCTTATTGTTCTTTCTCACTCAAGGCTTTACAGATTTAAGTTTGACAATGATAGGTTTGTAAAAAAGTCAGTTCAAAAGGTAAAAAATTTTGTATATTGTTATTTATATAATGATGAACTTTATGTTCTTAAAGATATGGTCTCATCTAAAAGGATTGAGGTTTATAAGATTAAAAACAGGGAGAGATTATGATAAAGTATTTAGCTATATTTTTGTTTTTAGTTAAAACTTCTCTTTATTCACAGCAGCTTTATGTATCTAGCATAGTGGTTGCAGGACCAAAAGAAGGAGGTTCAAATTACTGTGATGATTATAGGGTAGGAGATAATCCTATAGATAGATCAGTTGTTTCAAATTCTACTGGAGCAAGAATAGAGTTTGATAGGGTGACTGCAGGCTATCCTGGAAGCTGCGTTGCTCTTTGTGCATGGATTACTGCTGTTGTAGAAACAACCGCTGATACAACAATGGGTGTTGATGATCTTACATTTGAGATATTTAAGTTTAAGGCTGGGGCAAATCCACTTGACCCATCATCAACCCCTCCAATCAGAACAATTTCAATGCACAATGTTTTTTCATTTAATTTAAGCACTGCTGCTGAAATAACAACGGGTCCTTACTGCACTGCATGGGATGGCTCCTACAATGTTGATGGTTTTTGGGGAAAGACTAATGGTCAGTTTGGATTTAGGGTTACGGTTAGAACAAATGAGGTATCTCCAACCGCAGGGAACATAAATATACAGCAGACATCAGCATTTCCTGGTCAAAATCAAAACCCAATAACTGTTGATGTAACAAATATACATGTTGTTAAAGCCACACCAACGGTTGTTGGAAAGATCACTGGTGTTGGTGCAGCACCATATAATATACTCTATAGACTTTCAAAGGATGCAACAGTGACAATAACAATAGAGGATCCACCTCGAAATGTAATAAGAACAATACAGAACTCTGCTCCAAGGTTTGGTGAGATTAAGCCAGATGGAACCCTTACAAATGGCGACTTCTGGGATGGTAGAAATAATAGTGGGCAGTTTGTTCAACCAAAGACATATTTTTACAGAATAAAAGCATCTGCCCGAGATAGTTATGGCTGGGATAATGCACAGGAGTATACAGACAATATAAGTATAGAGCCACTTCAGATAACCGATGTATCTGTAAAGGATCTTGGACCTCTTGCAACTGATGTTGCAATAATAAGCTTTATGCTTACTGAGGATGCGACAGTTTATCTTGATATATACCCACCGAATACAACTTTTGACAATATAAACTGCGCTGCAAGATCAACATCACCATCATGCAATCCTTCAAACCCACCTCTTAGAAGCTATTCTGACATCAAATCAAGAAGGCAGACTGTGAGTTTTTACTGGGATGGTAAGGACTCAAATGGAAATTATCTATGCGATGGAAACTATGTTTTTGCTCTTTCAGCTGAGATGCCTGGTGAGGGTGGAAGTATATGGACACAGAGGCTTTCTGTTGGCAATGTTGCAATAGCAAAGGGAGACCCTCTTGGATTTTTAACCCCTTCGACTACTGTTATAGGATCTTCTCCTACAGCTGCTGGGCTAAACCCTTTCTTTTTCAAATTCCGCCTTCAAAGGCCATCATCTGCTACCCTTATTATAAAGGATATGAACGGAAATACTATAAGAACCATTGCTCAAGATGAGCCGATGTCAAGTGGAATAGATCATAATCTAACCTGGGATGGGAAAACAAATGATGGAAGCTGGGCTTCAGCTGGAACATATATGGCGAATTTAACCATAAGAGATCCATATGCTTGTGCTACCAATAATCTTTTTACACACAAAGCTGATTTCAATGTTAATCTTTTTAGAATAGTTGATGTAGTCCCTCAGCATATCATAGGTTTTTCAACGTTGGCTGCTGTAAGCTATCAGCTTTCACAGAGTATGTGGGTTGACCTCAAGATATACAAACAGGATTTTGAGATAAATCCAAACGACTGGCCGTGGGAGAGTGGAGGTTATATATTGCCTAATAACATCATATATTCAGTATCTGGTATGAGGCCTGGAAGATACAAGGTTACTGAGTACTGGGATGGAAGGGATGAGAATGGATATGTTGTTGATGATGGAAGATATCCCTTTACAATTGTTGCATACACTACTGGAACTACGAAGATATATGCTCAGGATAAGGCATATGGCTATATTGATGTTTCAAAGGGAAAGATAGTTTTCTTAAGTTTTAATGTAACACCTGACATAGCAACACTTCATAACTCAAGCGAGGTTGTCAAACTGCCTCCCCATCAGATAGAATATTCTGTCTCAAGATATGCTGCTGTTAGTATAAAGGTTACTGATTTCTATAATGGAAAGGTTGTTGCAAAGATTACTGATAATGCCGTAAGAGATCCATTTATCTCTTATAAGGATTACTGGGATGGAAGGTGTTTCCAGCCGGATAGCCCAACTACATGTAAAAACGGTGAGTGGATGATAGGAGGAAGTGGAGCTGAGCCACTTTACAATATAAACATCTATGCCAGGGATCTCTATGCAAATCCAAACAAGCCCCTTCAGATAACGACAGTTACCATAACTGTTGAAAACTATCCCTTTAGGCTTTATGATCTTGCAATAGCACCTCTTATCCCAGATGCCCCTGCACAGATAAGCTACCAGATTTCTGAGACGATGAAGGTTTCAATAAAGATATACAAACCTGGAACATCATTTATTGGAACAGAGCCTATCTGTAGTGGCGGGACAGGTGAGGAGTCCTGCCTTGTAGACAAGATCATAGGAACAAGACCTGGAAGAACACTTATAAATGAGTCCTGGTATGGGAATGTTGATATTACAAACTCAAATGTAAAATCTGGACTATATGTATTTAAGATCATTGCCTCAACTGACTCAACTCTGATAGATGATATAACAGGTGATTGTGTTGATGGAACAAATAGCTGTGATGTTCTTAGATATAGTGGTGACAGCACAAGTCTTTATTATATACCTGTCACTCAAGGGTATATAGATGATGTCTGTGATTATTTTAAAAAGAACTCATACTTTGCGCCAAATCCAATGACTATGGACAATGGTTTTTTTAAGTTAGGGCTTCCTGCAATAGGACATTATGAGGTGAGGATATATAACCTTGCTGGCGAGAAGGTTTATTCTTATAACTCAAAGGATTATTACCCAAGCGGAATAGGTCCACGAGACAGAACAAGGGGTGATTGCCTTTCAGGAAAAACATCAACTCAGGATACAAATGGATGTATGGAGGATGTAAGGCTTGTTTTTTCAAAAAATAGAGATGCTGCTAAACTTGCACCGGGAGTATACTATGCAGTGTTTAAGATGCTTAGTGCTGATGGAACTAAAGAAAGATGTCAGTTTAGGAAAAAGATTCTTATACCTTAAGAGGTGGTTATGAAGAGATTATCTTTAATAATAGCGCTTTTCTTTTCTTTGAGACTTGTATATGCTGATAGCACAAGTGGCTTTGCATTTCTTAAACTGCCATTTGGTTCATCCAGGATGCAGGGGCTTGGAGGTAATGGTATTGCGCTTCTTGAAGGGACAGATGCAATGAGGATAAACCCTGCAGGGATTGGTTTTTCTCAGATGAGGGAGATTGAGTTTTCGGTGATAAACTGGATTGAGGATTTTGATGGGAAATATATATCCTATGTGAAACCTTATGGCACAAGTGTTTTAGGAATTGATGTTGGTTATTTTTCAACAGATGGTTTTGAGATAAGGGATTCCAGTGGGGTGAATATAAACGCTGATGATGTTAAGTTTAAAAATATGTGTGCTTCTTTTTCTGTTGCAAAATCGTTTTTTATGGAGAGATTTTCAATAGGTGCAGCAGCAAGATATGTTTATGAGGATAGATATCTGAAAAAGGATAGTGGTGTTGCTTATGATGTTGGTGCTGTTTTAAAACTTGGAAGAAGAATTAGATTGGGAGTTTCAAGACAGAATATATCATCTGATAATAAAAAAATAGTTGAGATCAGACGCTGGGGTGGATCAATTTCCCTTGGTGATCATCTTGTTTTGAGCCTTGATTCAATCAGTTTTTCTGATTCTGATAAAAAAATTGGTTTTGGTGCTGAGTTTGTAATACCTGAGGAGATGCTTCAGTATGGCAGATTTGTTTTAAGAACAGGTTATAATAAATCACCTAATTATGGAAAGAACTACGATGATTCTTTTTTAAAAAAGCTTGGTCTTGATGATATAAGTGGTTGGTCTTTTGGTGTTGGGGTTTATTCATCGCAAATTCTTGGAAAGGCTTACGGGATAGAGTACTCTTTTACCCCATATGGGGAGCTTGGAAAGACTTCGCAGCTTACGCTAAGGATGCAGTTCTAATATGTATAAAAGAAATGCTCAGACAACGGTGGAGTATATACTTATAACACTTGTTCTTGTTGTAGTCTTTGTTATAATGCACAAAGCACTTCAATGGGCCGTGGCAAGGCAGTTTGAACGCGGTGGTGTGATGATACTCAGAATGTATAAAGAGAACTATTGAGTTGAAATTTTATATAATTGTGCTATAATGTAAATATAAATAAAAGGAGGTGGAATGAAAGGGTTTTTAAAGATGAGAAGGGCTCAAAACACCGTAGAGTATCTTCTTATGCTTGCTGTTGTTGTAGGGGTTGTTCTCATAGTTGGAATGCTTATAAAAAAGTATATGCCCTCTCTTTTTGCTCAAATACAACAGATGATAAGTGGTGCTGCATCAAGCCTTGGGGCAGGTGGGGGAAACCAGTAATTTTTTGTGATGCAAAGAAGAATAGCACAGGTTGTTGTGGAGGTTTTGTTGGTGTTGCCTATATTTTTTCTGATGCTTTTTTTTATAATGGAGCTCGGACTTCTTGCTCACAAGGTGATAGTTGTAAATCATGCAGCCTATGAGCTGGCAAGGATAGGTTCTCTTCTTGCGGGCCCGCCTGGGGGGAGTAGTAGTACTCAGTCTCAGATCAATCAATCAAAGCTTGAATCTGTTAAGTGTGAGATATTTGGAGCATCCTGTGGTGAGGTTATTATGACAACGAATATAGAGACCACCGGTTATGATCCGCAGGTTGGAACACAGCATCAGACTGAGGATTTTGTTGTAACACTGAATTATCCTGTTCATTTGATTCTGCCGGGTCCAAATTATTTTCTTGCTGATCCTCCAAAAAATAGACATATAAAAAGAATAACTGTGACTGTTAGAATGCCGATAGAAAAACCGTTGTTTCAAACATCAAGTTTTTAATTTTTTAAAAAGGAGATGATATGGAAGGGAGAAAAACACTTGTTCCTCTGCTTCTTGCTCTCATTGCTGCTTCACTCTATTGGTGGATTCTTTCAAGCAAGGAAAGAGAGCTTTCAAGGGCTTATGAGCCTGCACAGGTCCTTGTTGCGAAATATGATCTTCCTGCAAGGACAATTTTAAAAGCTGATTTTGTTGAGATTGTTGAAATACCAAGAAAGTTCGTGCAAAAAGATGCTTATGAGGTTAGAAATCCAAGTGATATAAAACTTGTTACAAATCTTGTTACAGCGATAAGAATACCTAAGGGAAATCAGATAACTCAGTCTGCACTTCTTACTCTTACCCCTGAGGCAGGATTGAGCGTTAAGGTTCCTCCTGGATATAGGGGTGCAACCCTTCAGGTTGACAACGAGCTTCTAAGGCTAATAAAGCCAGGTGACAGGGTAGATATACTTGTGACATTTGAGGCAATAGTTGGTGATAAAAAGGAGCAGGTTACTGCAACAATCCTTCAGAATGTCCTTGTGCTTGGTGTGGGTTCAAATCTTGGCCAGGGGATAACAGATGAGCTTGCCAAAAAACAATCTGCTAGTGAGGCTGCCATGCAGTCTTTCAGTGAAAAAGGAGTTTTGAGCCTTGCTCTAAATCCTCTTGAGGCTCAGTACCTTGCACTTTCGCAAAAGATTGGAAATGTAAGTGTTGTGGTTAGGGCGCTTGGTGATGTTGAGGTTCATTTTATGGAGATAGCAAGCTTCAGAAAACTCATCAAGTCATAAAAGGGAGATATTATGAAAAAGATTTTTCTTATAGCTTTTATCTCTTTTTCAACACAGCTTAGTGCTCAGGATGTGATGATAGCTGTAAGTGCTGATATAGTTGAGATAAGTGGGTCTGTTCAGAAAACCGTGGGTTTTGGATGGAACCAGATGTTTGATTTTATAGAGAAAAGCATACCTGGTATCTTGACCATTGGTGATTTTGAGAGGAAAACACAGCTTCAAACCTCACTCAAGATTCTTGAGACGGAGGGTAAAGCCCAGCTTCTGTCAAATCCAAAGGTTGTTGTTAAAAACGGGCAGCAAGCGGACTTCACTGTTGGTGGTGAGATACCAATACCATATTCGAACAACCAGGGGGTAGGTGCTGAGTTTAAGAAATTTGGAGTGATCCTTCAGGTTCTTCCAACATTGGTTCCTAATAAAAAAGAAACTGTTGATGTTCAAATAGCTCTTGAGGTTTCAAATCCAGATTATTCAAAACCTGTCGTTGTTCAAAATACCACAATTCCATCAATGATAACAAGACAGATACATACAGAGGTTGAGATAAAAAGTGGAGAGACAGTTGTTATTGGTGGTCTTAAAAAAAGTACAAGGAATATGTCTATAAACAAAGTCCCTATACTTGGAAGCATACCTCTTATAGGTGCTCTTTTTAGATCAAAAGATGTATTAGAGGATCAAAGTTCACTTTTTCTTTTTCTAACTTTTGAGATAATAAAGTAAGATGGCAAACAAGGTAATAACATTCACAGGACCAAAAGAAGGGGTTGGGAAGACATCTATTGCTGTAAACAGCGCTGTTGCATATGCTCATCTTGAAAACAGAAATGTGCTTATAATACCAATGGACCATATGGGAAGATATGAACATGACAAACTTATTGGGGTGGCAAATACCCCTTCTGTTGTTGATCTGTTAAAAGTTGTTGGAAGAGAGTCTATAACAAGTACTGCTATGCTTATAAAGGGGAAGATACCGATATCATCATGGGGGGTTGGGGTTCTTCCTCTTGCTAAGAAGAGGCAGGATTTTTTAAAGCTTTCTCCTGATATATTGAGTGGTCTTCTTTCAAAACTATCACAGTATTTTGATATATTCATAGATGTGGATCCATACTATCCAATGCAATTTTTTTCATTTGATATATCTGATCTTGTATTCTGGATTACAAACTCTATGACATCTGCTTTAAGTGCAACAGCAAATATATTTAAAGATATCAATGAGATGCATTTCCCTCTATCAAGGTTCGAGGTTGTTGTAAATCTTTACGATCTTCCAGGCTCTCTTTCTCCAAAGGATGTTGAGAAATTTTTTAAGCAGATTGGAAAGGAGGTTTTTGCATTTCTGCCTTGGGAGGATGAACTTGGAGCATTTTTGAATCAGAATAAACTCCTTGTGGTTGAGGATCCAAACTGTCAATGGATAAAAATACTAAAGAGCATCATAGCAAGGATTATAGAGGTTGAGGCAAGCGAAAAAACATGGAGTAGTGTAATAAGTCAGGTTGAGTTTTCTCATGGGAGCGATCTTCTGTGGAAGCCTGTTGACAGAACTTTAGAGTTTTCATCGACCTCAGACTCCTTTCAGATAAAACAGCAATCACAAATAGAGCTCCCACCATGGTGGGAGGATCTTAAGATGAAGATTCATGGTGATGTTGTCAGAGTGCTTGAAACTGAAAGGATAAAGATAAGTGATGACCCTTCACAGAATCAGGAGCTCAGAAAAAAGGTTGACAGCGTAATAAACTCACTTCTTCAAAAAGAGACTCAATACCCCTTAACAAGAGAGCAGAGAACAAAATTTATATCAGAGCTTCTTGATGAGATTCTTGGCTTAGGACCAATAGAGGAGCTTATGAGGGATCCAAGCATTACTGAGATTATGGTTAATGCTCCTGACAAAATATATATAGAGAGGAATGGTAAGCTTATAAAGACAAAATACAGATTTAGGGATGAGGATCAGATAATTCAGGTTATAAAAAGAATAGTTGCTCCTCTTGGAAGAAGGATAGATGAATCAGTCCCTTTGGTTGACGCAAGACTTAAGGATGGTTCGAGAGTAAATGGTATAATCCCCCCCCTTGCTGTCAGCGGGCCAACGCTTACAATTAGAAGATTTTCACAAAAACCCTTTACTGATAAGGATCTTATTGCCAAGGGGAGTGTCTCACCTGAGATGGTTGAGTTTATTAAAGCCTGTGTTAGGCTAAGAAAAGATATAATAATATCTGGTGGTACAGGTACAGGTAAAACTACATTTTTAAATATGTGCTCATCATACATACCTGAGGATGAGAGAATAATAACTGTTGAAGATACTGCAGAGCTCAAACTTCAGCAGGAGCACTGGGTGAGGCTTGAATCACGCCCACCTAACATTGAGGGTAAAGGTGAGGTTACAATAAGGGACCTTGTGAGAAACTGCCTGAGAATGAGGCCAGACAGGATAGTGGTTGGTGAGGTTAGGGGTGCAGAGGCTCTTGATATGTTACAGGCTATGAACACAGGCCATGAGGGCTCTCTTGCAACGATTCACGCAAACTCGCCAAGGGATGCTTTAACAAGGCTTGAGGCTATGTGTTTAATGGCTGGTGCTGATCTGCCTATATGGGCATTAAGAGAAATGATAGCAAGCGCGGTTCATATAATAGTTCAGCTCACTCGTTTTTCAGATGGCTCAAGGAAGGTTACATCAATAGTTGAGATAACAGGAAGAGAAGAAAATCAGATACTTACTCATGAGATTTTCAAATTTGTTCAAACAGGTATAGATGAAAATGGAAAGATCTTAGGCTATTTTACAGCGACAGGTGAGCCTCCAAAGTTTTTCCATGATTTTAAGACTCATGGTATAGATCTTCCTGTTGAGATATTCTGGACTGAGGAGCAAAAGAAACAAAGATTAAGAAGCTGACTATGAGAGTTTTATTTTCAGTCTTTGTTGTTTTTTTGTGTTTTTTAGATGCCGAGGCTGCTATTTTTTCAAAATCTCAGATTCAGGAGATAAAGTGTGCATCAACCAAGATGCAGCTCTTTTATTTTTATCTAAAGCCTGACAGAAGCCCAGAGATAAATGATTTCAAATTCAACTGCAAAGGAAGGGATGTTAGATATGTAATGCCGGGCTGGATTGATTCAACCCTTTCGCAGATGATTGCAAAAAAGGTTTGGAGGGATCCTGAGGAGGGAGAGGTATCTGAGGCAGATCTATGGAGGACATCAGTTTCAATAATCTATGAATTTCTTGAGGTTACAAAAAAGACATTCCCACCTGAAGAGGGTGGGCCTGGCATACCACCAGCACTTCTTGTTAAGGAGTATGCCGATGTAAAGATAAGATTTCAGATGTCGCTTGACAGGCTTTATAGGGCAAAGCTTTTTAATTCCTTTGATGGAAGGGGGAGAACAATTCTTGCTGTTTTTAATCTTATACTAAAGGAGATGGAGGCAATACTTGAGTCCATAGCAACATCCGATCCTAAAAAATATAATACAGCAGTTGTTGCAATAAGTGTGTTTTCACAGGATGCTTTCAGCCTTATATTCAAGTCATCAAGGGTTTATCAGCCTGCACCTCCTACTAATAAGATGAAGATACTTCTGTGGAGGATTTTTGGTCTTCTTTCAGCAGTTATTGTCTTTGTTAGTGTAATGCTTTTTTTTGTTCTAAATGAAGAAAAAACAAAGAGATTGATTGATGATTATCAAAAGAAGGTTGAGAAGTGGAAGGAGGAGTTTTCAAGACAGTTCCTTGAGGTCAATATAAACTATCTTGTTGGTATTCCTGTTATACTTTTTGGACTTCTTGGTATTTTAACGATGAATGTATTTTTGTTTTTTCTTTTCCTTCTTGTTGGTCTTTTCATAGGATTAAGACTTCCAAGATTTGTTTTTAATACACTTAAGGTTATAAGAGGCAAAAAGATTGATGCTCAGCTTATGGATGCAATAATACTTATGTCAAACTCCCTTAAATCTGGCCTTGATATAGTACAGGGCTTTGAGATGGTCTCAAAGGATTTGCTTCCACCAATATCAGATGAATTTGGTCTTGTTATAAAAAACTATCAGCTTGGTATGCCATTTGAAAAGGCATTGGCGATGATGGAGGAAAGAATTGAGAGTAAAATGCTTTCTTATATGATAAGGGCAATAGTGCTTCAAAGACAGATTGGTGGGAATCTTACAAAGGTTTTTGAGAGGATTGTTATCGATATAAGGGAGGAATCAAAGCTTGAGGAAAAGACAAAGGCTTTAACAGCACAGCAAAGAATTCAGTCAATAGTTGTTGCTATAATGCCATGGATAATGGTTTCTGTTATGTTTGTCTTTCAACCTGATATGATGATAAAATTTTATGGAACACCTTTTGGTGTTGCAGTTGCTGTATTCTGTCTTATATGGATGAGTATTGGTATAAAGGTTGTTGCCTCTCTTGGTAAGATAAAGGTGTGATTATGAACCTTTATGATATAGTTCTGATAATATTAGGAGTTATTGGTTCACTGGCAACTTTTGTTTTTACACAGAGATTTTTTTCTCCTGCAAAGATTGAGAAATCACTGATAGCTTCAACAGGGGATTTAGCTCAAAAAGAGATATCTCCTTTTGATAGAATAGATCCTTCAAGAAGTTTTATAGATAAGATAGATTATCTTCTTGCTAAAAGGTTTGGGCTTGCAGCAAAGATAGAAAGGATGCACACACTTCTTGGAACCCCCCAAGATCTCGATCCCTTGAAGATACTTCATATGAAAGAGGGATTTGCCTTCTTTGTTCCTGTTTTTATATTTTTGATTCTTGGCTCACCTCTAATGGCTCTTATTATGGCACCCTTAGGTTTTATAATTCCTGATGTTATATATATGTCAAAAATACGAAAAAGGCAGGATGAGATACTGAAAAACTTTCCTCAGTTTGTGGATCTTGCAGCTCTTATGATAGAATCAGGGCTTGATTATATAACTGCTTTTGATAAGATAGCAAAGATCTCTCCTGTTAAAAGCGAGCTTGAAAAGGAGATAGAAAGACTTGTTCATGAGATACAGTTCGGATATATGAGAAGGGATGCACTTAGAAGGTTTGCAGACAGAAGTGGACTTCAAGAGGTTAGATCATTTGTTGGACTTGTTATACAGAGTGATGAGCTTGGAACAAGCCTTGTTGATCTGTTGAGGAACTTTAGCGCGGATATGAGGTTTAGAAGGCTTACAAGAGCCGAAAAGCTTGCAGCTCAGGCATCAACAAAAATGCTTATACCTCTTTTTATATTCATATTCCCTGTTGTTTTTATCTTAATGCTTGCACCGGTTGTGGCTGATCTTCTTAGGGGCGGAATGCCTTTTTGATAAGGGGAGCATATGAAGTTAATAGTAGTGGCTGTATTTATTATGTCAAACATAAATCTTTGTTCACAGAAGGTTAAGGATGATTCAGCTGCATTTCTGCAGCTTGGCAATGTGGGGCTTGAAAAACTGAATGATGTTGAGGAGAAAAAGATGTTTCTTGAAGCTGTTTATAAGGAGAAAGAGAAGGTTCAGGATTATGTTCTTAGAAGGATCCTTGACAATGCATATGAACTTTATCAAAAAGGTGATTATGATGGGGCGGCAACCGTGGCAAAAAAGGTTCTTTCAATAGATCCTTCTTATGAGGAGGCGAGAATAATTCTTCAAGCAAGCTCTAAAACTGAAGGCTCATCACTATCTGTTTCAAGAAGTATGTCTTTTGATGAACAGATGGAAGAGGCTCTTTCGCTTTATCAGAAGGGGGAGATACTTGATGCTTATAAGAGAATGGCAGTTCTTACAAGGCTTTCACCTAAAAATGTTAAGGCGAGATATTGGTACAAAAAGATTGAGGGAGATCTTAAGGACTACTATGTTTCAGAGGCAGAAAACTATTACTCTTCGGGAGATAAAAAAAATGCCCTTGTAATGTATTATAATGCTGTTAAATATGCAGCTAAAGATGAAGATATACTATTAAAGATAGCTCAGATAGAGGGTGAGATAAGGCAGGATATGGTCAATCAGAAGCTCAAAACTGCTCTTGAGGCATACTCCCAAGGCAAGCTCGATGAGTCTTATACGATTCTCAAAGAAGCCATAACCATAAACCCTGCAGATGAGAGGGTAAACAAGCTTTTTGGAGAGCTTAAGAATGAGATAGAGACCAACTACATACGAAGTGGTAACAGCTATTTTAAAAAGAAGAATTATCAGCTGGCTATTAAATCATATACTCTTGCTATGAAATACTCTGACAATCCATCAAAGATAGATAAGATGATATCGCAGGTTAAGGCAGCGATGAAGAAGGAAGCGGAGATTAAGAAGAGGAAGGAAGAGGAGAGAAGGAAAAAGGAAGAGATGAAAAAGAGAAAAGAAGAGGAGAAAAAACAGCAGGTTCAACAAACCTCCCAATCCGATGATCAGGCTCAAGAAGTTCAGAAAAAGGATATAGTAACAGAGCAAAACAGAATGGCTGCCCAACAGCACTACCTTGAGGGTATAAAATACCTTCAGAGTGGTGATTATCAGAAGGCAAAGGAATCACTTACTATTGCAAAAAAACTTGATCCTACAAATGCCGATATAGATGCTGCACTTAAAAGGATTGAGCAGATTGTATCAGGTGGCGAAAAGTGATGTTTTTATGAGAAGGATTTTGTGTCTTTCGATTGTTTCTTTTATCCCACTTTCACTCTTTTCACAGAACTATTTTGATGCATCGTATACTAACTCATCACAGGATTTTTCCAACTATTCTCTTTCATACATGAGAATTCTTTCAACCAAAACAGCTGTTGGGATAGCCTACATTAGATATGGCGATAAAGATGTCTCATCATTATCAAGACTTTTATTCAGCTATTTTTCAAAGGGTTTCAGTCTTTCTTTATCTCCTTTTTATTTTTTTCCAAAAGATGGTTTTAATTTTTATGGTGCAAAAGCCTCTTTTGATATCATTCGTTATGGGGATGAGACTGTTTCAACATACTCATTCTATTCATCTTATGGAAATGAAAAGAATTCATTTATAGATAAAACAATTTTTCTTGGTTTTTCATTTGAGAGAAACTATTATGATGAGTTTTTCATAATGCTTCATTCAGGCATTGGGGTAGAAGGGGAGGGTAAAGCAGGATTTTTTAATAAAAATATTCTTTTTGACTCATCTTTTTTAGGCTTTATCAACATACTTCCTTACAGTGTGCTTGGTTTTAGTTTTGTGAGAAGTTTTAAACCTGATTTTAATAGCTATCTTTATATCTGGTTTGACAGAATAAATTCAAAAAGTAATATAAACTCTTATATCCTTGGGCTTAAAACATATCTTGATGATAGTCAGAATTACTATGCTGATGTATCGTTTAATTTTGCTGATCATAAATCGATCTCAAATGAAAAGATATGGAAGATATCTGTTGGTGGGAGTTTTTGAGATATGAGAGGGGATAATCAAAATCTTGAGATGCTTATTACAGTTGCTCGTCTACTTTCATCAAAGCTTGATATCTCAGATCTCCTTCACACAATAATGAGGGTTGCTACAAGGGTTGTTAATTCTGAAAGAGCCTCTCTCTATCTTCTTGATGAGAAAAATAAAGAGCTTTATTTTCATGTAGCTCTTGATTTGGAGGAGGATGTTAAAAAAATAAGACTCAAATTAGGTGAGGGTATAGCAGGGATATGTGCCCTTGAGGGAAGGTCAATAATATCAAATTCACCTGAGGCTGACTCAAGACATAGTAAGAAGGTTGATGAAAAAAGTGGTTATATTACAAGATCCCTTCTAACCTGTCCCATGATAATAAAGGGAAGGGTTATAGGGGTTGTTCAGGCTATAAACAAGATAGATGGGGAATTTGATGAGATTGACAGGAATAACTTTGAAGCCTTTGCTTCTCAGGCAGCAATTGCTATAGAAAACTCAAGGCTTTTCAATAGCGTGAGGTATGAAAAATCAAAGCTTGAGACTATTTTTGAGATGATAAATGAAAGTGTTATTGTAAGTGATTCTTCAGGGAGAATAAAGATGGCTAATAAAGCAAGTCTAAATTATTTTGGGATTACAGATTTTAATGCTCTTAATATAAGAGATTTTCTGAGAGGTTTTAAAAGTGAAACTGAGTTTGAGGATTTGTTTATAGAAAAAAAACAGAAGGAGTTTCTGCTTGAGCGAACTCATCCTAAAAGACTCATTTTGAGATGTAATTTTATCCCCAAGGTTTTTAAGAATTATGATATGGAAGAAGAGGAGGAGTTTATTTGGATATTTAACGATGTTACGAAAGAGGTGATTGAGACAAGGATATCAAGAGAGTTTCTTTCGCTTATATCTCATAAGCTTAAGACCCCACTGACAAGCATAGTTGGCTTTTCACAGATTTTAAAAAGGGCAGAGACTGGGGATGAGAAAACAAAAAGGGCTGTTGAGGCTATTTTTTCATGCGGGATTGAACTCAATGGTATGGTTGAAAGGATGCTTTTTTATTCAGATATTGAGAACAAAAATACATCTGAACTTAATTTTTCACTAATTGATTCAACAGCTATTATAGAGGAGATTATATCTGAGTTTAAAGACATTTACAGAGATGTTGAGTTTGAAAAGGATATAATAGAAGGTTTTTCATTTAAAGCTGATGCTAATATGATGAGGATTTTGTTTAAAGAGATTATATCAAACTCAGTAAAATTCAACTCAAAACAAAACAAAAAAATAATAATCACATCCAAGGTTGATAAAGATAAAGGGTTAATTCTTATATGGGATAATGGTAA
>JBMFKQ010000024.1:4302-7588 GCA_049972095.1 Elusimicrobiales bacterium | reverse complement strand
CACAGGACAAGTCAAAGGGCTTGGTCTTGGGCTTTCTATTGTTAAAAAGATATGCGAACTTCATGGTTTTTCAATCAGATTGAAATCCCAACCAGATAAATACACCATTGCTACATTGTATATACCAATAATTTAATCCTCTATTCTCTTATGAGGGTTATCCATCTGACTGAGACGCTTGGATATTCCGGTGGTGCGGCGCAGGCTTTCTTTCTTGCCTTAAAGCTTAGGGGAAAAGGAATAGAGAATTATTTTGCAATAAATCCTCAAAGCGAGCTTGGATACAGAGCAAAGAATGAAGGTTTTAAAATATTTGACATTGATATTAGAAGGAATATGGACTTTAAAGCAGCAAAGAGATTTTCAAAGATAGTTGATGAGATTAAACCAGATATTGTTCATGCGCATCATCCAAAAGCCCACAACACAGCAGTTCTTGCTAAACTTTTGTTTGGAAAAAGGTTTGCTTTGGTTGTCTCAAGAAGGGTTATACACAAGCTTCCACGAAATATATTTGCAAGGTTTAAATACAGAACATCCCTTGTTGATGCGTATATAGCTGTATGTGAGTATGTTGCAAAAATGCTTGAGGATTACGGTATTTCAAAAAAGAAGATATTTGTTGTATACAGTGGTGTTGATAGGAATGTTTTTGATAGAAAGTCAAAGGATATTGAATTTAAAAGATCACTTGGTTTAAAAGATGATGATTTTGTAATAACACTTATAGGGAACTTTGGTAAGGATAAAGGACATGATGTTTTGATAAAAGCACTTTCATTGGTTGAAAAAAAAGGCTTTGATTTTAGGGCTGTTTTTGCAGGGACAAAAACTGATTCTAATGAGATTAAGGATCTTTTTAAGACTTATGTCTCTGATTTTTCAAAAGGGATTTTTTTGGGTTTTAGAAGGGATGTTGAAAGGATATTAAACATTACTGACATAAGCATTAATTCTGCTGTTAGGGGAGAGGCAGTCAGCGGAGCTATTAGGGAATCTATGGCATGTGGTCTCT
Organism: Elusimicrobiales bacterium; assembly: GCA_049972095.1. GTDB lineage: Bacteria > Elusimicrobiota > Elusimicrobia > Elusimicrobiales > UBA9959 > JANZZP01. The sequence goes on along the minus strand of JBMFKQ010000024.1, from coordinate 6,573 downwards.
GTTGTATTGCAAGCGATATAGGCGGAAATTGTGAGATAGTAAAGGATGGATATAATGGTTTTCTTTTTAGGGTCGGTGATTTTAAAGGGCTTTCAGAGAAAATAATTTTTCTAATGAAAAATCCTAATCTAAGAAAGAAGATATCTGAAAATGCATATGCATCAATAACAGAAAAATTTAGTGTTGAGAGAATGGCTAAAGAGACACTTGATGTTTATATGAGTGTTTTGGAGAAAAAGGGTATTTAATACCATTCTTTAATGTTCTAACTGGCGTATGGCTTCATAAACTACTATCCCGCATGATGTTGCAAGGTTGAGTGAGCGGATGTTGGAGTTTTTCATAGGAATTAAATAGAATTGTTCTAAGTATTTTTGATATATATCCTTAGGAAAACCCTCAGTCTCACTTCCGAATATAAGATATGAGTCTTTATGGTAAGGTGCCTGCCAGAAAAGTTTTTGCCCTTTTGTTGAGAAGAAAAGCAAAAGATTTTTATCTAAAATGCTTTCAAAGAATTTATCAATATCTTTAAATATCTCAAGATTTATATGCTGCCAATAATCAAGTCCTGCTCTCTTAAGGTATTTATCATCCAGAGAAAAGCCAAGCTTTCCAACAAGGATGAGTGTGATATTGTTTGCGGCGCATGTTCTTGCTATATTTCCGGTATTTTGTGGAATTTGCGGGTTTATCAAAACAACCTTCATATTCTAAACTCATTAAGATAATTTTTATGCCACAGTTCAAGAATAAGAATGGTCCCAGAGTTTATATCCATGGTCCTTTTTTCCTTGGCAGTGTTCTTTCCAGAGGTTTATTAAAGCATCCTCTTTAAAATATCCTCTTTTTATAAAGCCATCCTTTATACAGTTTTCTTCAAATATTTTTCTTAGCTCTTTTCTAAACCATGGCCCAAGTGGGATTGAAAAGCCCATCTTTCCTCTTCTTTTTATATCAGTAGGCAGGATATCAGAAAATGCCTCTTTGAGTATATATTTTGTTTTATTTATTCCTTTGATTTTATACTCTGATGGCAGTGAGAATACAAACTCACTAAGTATGTGATCAAGTAAAGGGGATCTTACCTCGAGCGAATTTGCCATAGAGGCTCTATCCATTTTAGTCATAAGCCCTTCTGGAAGGTATGAGTGAAGATCAAGATATGAGACTTTCCTTAAAATATCCCCTTCTATCTGATTGAAGAAGGATAAAAGATATTCTGATGCCGGCTCAGATAGAAAGTTTGAGAGGAATCTCTTTGAAAGAAACTCCTCTTTTTCCCATGGATCAAAGAATGATACTGATGAGATGTATGCCTTTGTTATATCTTTTAATGAGATTGCTTTTGCAGCCTTTCTCATCCTCCAGGCAAGGCTGAAAGGAGCATCTGTCTCTTTGAGCCTTGATATAAGATCAGTAAAAAACCACACTATGTTTTGAATCCTAAGTTTTTCTAAAAGCTCAAGATTTTTTATAAACACATATCTTGTATATCCACCAAAAAGCTCATCACCGCCATCTCCATTGAGAGCAACCTTTAGATGTTTGGATGTTATTTTTGAAACATAATATGTTGGCACAGCACTTGGATCTGCAAAGGGCTCCCCATATATAGATGGAAGATCTGAAACTATATCAATCATTCTATCTTTTACTATTAGTTGTGTATGCTGTGTTGAGAATCTTTCTGCAACCTTTTTAGCATAGTTAAGCTCTGAAAACATTTCCTGCTCAAAGCCTATTGAAAATGTTTTAACAGGCTTTGATGAGAGCTGGCTCATTATACCAACAACAATAGATGAGTCTATACCACCTGAAAGAAATGCCCCGACCTCAACATCAGCTATCATTCTTATCTTTATGGCTTCAAAAAGCAACTCTTTAAGTCTGTCTTTTGCATCGTCAAAGCCAATCTTTTCTTCCTTAGGGTTTAGCTTCCAATACTCATAGATTTTTTCACCATCATAGCTCACCTCCATTATGTGTGCGGCTTTGAGTTTTTTGATATCTTTGAAGACTGATAGAGGTGATGGAATGTATTGAAGTGTCAGATACATATTTATAGCTTTTAGATCAATATCCCTTTTTATAGAAGGGTGTGCAAGGATTGAGTTTATCTCTGATGAAAAGACAAAACTTTCAGTGCTTGTGTAATAGTAGATCGGTTTTTTGCCGAACCTATCCCTTGCAAGGATCAGCTTTTTTTCTCTTAGATCAACAATTGCTATAGCAAACATTCCTCTCAATCTATTAACAAAATTAATTCCA
>JBMFKQ010000024.1:0-4184 GCA_049972095.1 Elusimicrobiales bacterium | reverse complement strand
CGGCAATCTTTTTATCCTCGCTGAATATTGGCTGGCTTCCTGTTTGAAGATCTGTTACAGAAAGTCTTCTTATTGCTATGGAAAAATTGTCCTTTATAAAATAGCCCTCCTCGTCAGGTCCTCGGTGATAAAGTCGCCGGTTCATATCTATTAATATTTTTTCATCAACCCTTTCTCCATTTCTGTTGAATATTCCACATATTCCGCACATACTATTTTCCTTTTGAGTTTATGAGGTTTTTAAGATTTATTTCCTCAGTGTATATGAAGATCATTGCTGTAAATGTAAGAATTATGTATGTTATTATATGTATCAAGGTTGGGAAAAGAACAGAAAGCTCCTTATCAATCCCCCATAATATACACAGCCTTGATATTGCATATTCGTAGTTTCCAAAATATCCCGGCATGGATGGTATGCTTGCTGAAAGAGATCCTACAACAACAGTTATTGCTGCCTTTGAAAAGTCAATTGCTTGTATTGAAAGGGCTTTTGCAATTATATAGTTATTCAAAACATCAAAGTTCCATTGTATTATTCCTGTTATGATTATAAGCAGGGTTAGTAAGGGATTTTTAAAGCAAACCCCACCGTTTCTTATCTTTATAAAGAGTGAGTGAATATGTGGATATCTTTTTTCAAACTTTTTCAAGGAATTTTGAGTAATTTTTTCTGAATAGACAAAGAAAAGGTATATGAATACGATTATAGAGGTTGTTATATAAAAGGCATTTTTCTTATCAATGAATTGCAGGTTTATTCCTCCAAAGATGGAATATGAGATGAGTATTAAAAAAAGAATAAGACTATCAATAAGCCTTTCTATAAATACGGTTGAAAGTGCTGTTGTTTTTGATATCTGGTAATATTTTGAAATAAGCATCATCTTTGATAGCTCTCCCATTCTAAGAGGTAGTATATTATTAATACCCAAGGCAATGACCTCAAATTTGAAAAGCTTTTTTATCTCAACATAGGCAAAAACCCTCAGTATCAGATACCATTTTATTGTCCTGAAAAGAATCTCGGAAAATGTAGAGAGAAAAAAAAGGGGCGTAAACAATATGTTAATCTTTGATAAATGAGCAATAAATAGTGATGTGTTTATTTTTGAAAATGTGAGGTATATAAGAAATATGACTTATAACAATTCCAAGAAAGGCAAAGAATAGATCCTTTGTTTTCATATCTGATCCTCTGATCTCATAAACTTTTTTGCTAACTCTTTTTTTGTTATTTCAACTATTGTAGGTCTGCCATGGGGGCATCTAAATGGATCTTTACATCTTATCAGATTTTCAAACAGCTTATATGCCTTTTCCTCTGGTAAAAATTCGTTAAATTTTATGGAGGATCTACAGGCTTTTAAAGCTATGGCATCCCTTTTAAGATCACAAGGTAAAATTGAAGGTTTTGATATAACATCTGCAAGATATTCAATTATCTCTTTTATCTCTTTTTCTGATAGACTGAAAACTGAAGGATATGAGTAAACTGATATTGTTGTTGGAGATGATAGATTTATCTCAAAGCCTGCTTCGTTTAACCAATCCCTCATTTCAATTATCTTCTCTGCTGCTGAAGCGGGGATTTTGATATCCAGTGGGGTAATGAGTGTTTGCTTTTTTATTTTATGCTGTGAATATTCATCTATGTATTTTTCAAAGGTTATCCTTTCAGCTGCAGCGTGTTGATCCAAAAGCAGAATTGATTTTTTTGTCTCAAAGATAAGTATCTTTGAAAATGCCTGACCTATGAATCTTGGGATTGATGAAGAGAGTGTTTTGGGAGAATTTTCTTCAAACATTAAATCTATAAAGTTTTGTTCAGTAAATACATCAGACTTTATAGCTTCTTTTTCAGAGCAAAACTCAACGCTGGTTATCTCTTCATTGCCAGACTGTGAAATTATAGAAGAGGCTTTCTGTTTTGTATATGTTTCAATAATATTTGACAGAGTTTTAAAAATGGCTGAGAATATAAATGTTTCATCCTTGAATCTTATCTCTTTTTTTTGTGGATGCACATTGACATCAATAAATGATGGATCTGTTTCTATCATAACCGTGTAAAATGGATATCTTGGGATTGTGTATTTTTCACATGCTTTGAGTATTGCGTTTGTAATAAGTTTTGATTCAACGCTTCTTCCATTTACATAGATATAGCCATGGTATCTGGAGGTGAAGTTTATTGAGGGTTTTGAGATGAATATCTTTATGTTTATGTTTGAGAACCTCTCTTTTCCCTCAATAATATCATTTTTTTTAATCGGGATGATCTTTTCCATTCTTTCCTTAAAGCCTTCATCTTTTTCAAGCTCATATACAATCTGCGAATCACACATCAATTTAAATCTTATATCAGGTCTTACAATGGCTTGAGTTTCGAAGACTCTTGTTACGGATGACTTAAGTGCCTTTTCTGATTTTAGAAATTTTAGTCTGGCAGGAGTGTTGAAGAAAAGATCTCTTACTTCAACAGTAGTGCCTTTAATAGGAGGTGCAGGGGTTATTCTTAGTGTTGAAAAATCACCACCCTCTGCTTCAATCGCCCAGCCATTTGCCCCCTCTCCGTTATAGGTTGTTATTCTTATCCTTGATACTGAAAATATTGAAAAAAGTGCTTCTCCTCTAAATCCATATGTTGAGAGATTTAAAAGATCATTAAAGCTTTGTATCTTGCTGGTTGAATATCTGTGGAGACAGAGTTTAAGATCATCCCTGCTCATCCCACAACCATTGTCAGCTACCTTTATACTTTTCTTTCCACCATCTTCTATTGACACCGATATGAAATCAGCTTTGGCATCAATTGAGTTTTCAATAAGTTCCTTTACTACTGATTGCGGAGCTTCTATAACCTCTCCAGCTGCTATTTTGGCTGCTATAGATGGGTCAAGGATCTTTATTGACATAAAAAAATTTTATCATATTGCTTCTATTCGCAGGTGGCTGAATTTTAAATTATAAACATTTAATAAAGCTTGGAATTCAAAGAGACAAGCCCCATTGATAGACTTTAAAGCAGGTAGAAGCAAAAAAATTATTAGACAGGAGTATTTTCACTATTACGGCGATTAATAAAAGTAGAAAGTTAGTAATAGCATGAATAAAGATAGTTATATTCAATTTACCAAATCTTTCATAAATATAACATCCTACAATATTATAAATAAATGATGTCAAGAAATTGCTATGAATAAGTGAAAATAATATACCACTTATAAAGACTGAAACTATAAAATTATATTTCCTTCGTAAAGAAACATATAAAAGTCTTCTAATTATTATTTCTTCTTTTATAGGAACAAATATACACATATTTATAAATCCTAAAGCTATCCATAAAATCGTTTCATTTCTTATAATATTTCCTAAGTAATTACTTTCGAATACCTTAAAATTAAAAATAGGAATTTTCAAATAATACCAGATAATCACTAAAACAACAAATCCAAAAGGGAAAGAGATTATTGTTAATATGTTTTCAAAAAAGTCTTCTCTTATTCTACAAATATTTTCTTTAATATCTATTTTCAATTTTTTTGCTATTATACACAATAAAAATATGAGCATAAATAAATTAGTGCTTAATTCAACAATCAAAGAAAAATTTTCTCGACTTAAAAAAATATGTGAAAAGTGCAAATAAAATTTCAAAAATATATAAAATGCAAAACCAAATAAAAAGTTTAAAACAATAAAAGAAAAAGAAATTAAAATAGAAAATGTTTTTTTAAATCCAAATAATTTATTCATTCTATTTATGAAAAAATACAAACATCCTTTTTATAGCCGAGATGGTCTATATTTTAACCTATAGTTATCTTTTTGATTTCTCTGGAGATTGTGTTCTACTTCATATTGCTGATTTGGAGTAAGACCTGGTGGGAGACCACCAACACTTTCGTCAGATGAAGAATTATGGCTTGTTGTATATTCTTCTTTACATATTTTTTCTTCTCTGCAAATTTCCACATATTGCTTTTTTATCGCATCCCAAACAGTATCACATATCTTTCCTACTACCCAACTAATGCAGGCTCCTATTATATAATTTCCGATTCCCTTTTCTCTATTTATCGCATTAGTATTTTTGTTTATCCACTTTATAAACTCATCCCATTTTGAGTCAGCTGCCCATTTAAGCTCATTAACCATGATTCCAAACTATTAAAACA
>JBMFKQ010000023.1:0-27494 GCA_049972095.1 Elusimicrobiales bacterium | reverse complement strand
GCCATGCGAAATAATCCTGAACTTTTTTATATCATATGCTATTTTAGAGTTATATAATAAATACTGCCATAAAAAAAACATACATAAACACATTATTTTGATGATTGTTGTAAGCATTTTTATAAGAGTATATCTCTACTCGTTAAGTGGTTCAATATGGTTTGGTGATTCTAATGAGTATATTGAAGTTATAAATAACATCTACAATGGATATGGATTTTCAAGATATGATATAACAGAAAAAAAGCTTATGCTTTGTTATCAGATATAAAATGTATTAACATAATTATATGATAAGAAAATATCCTGTTGGAGGTTTGTATGAAACTTCCTTTTAGACTTGGTTTTATAGGACTTGGAATAATGGGAAAGGAGATGTTGAAAAATCTTATAAAGGATGGATATAAACCTGTTATTTATAACAGGACTTTAACCAAGTGCTTTGAATTTGAAAAGGAAGGTTGTAGTATTGCACCATCACCTTCTATAATGGCAGAGATGGTTGAGGCAGTAATAATTATGGTTGAAAATGATGATGCCCTAAGAGATGTAATAGAGGGTTCAGCTGGCATATTTTCAAGATTTAAAGCAGGAAACTATATTGTGAATATGTCTACAATAAGCTTTGATTTTTCCAAATACATTGATGTTGAATGTAGAAAAAGGGGCATAAAATTTCTTGATTGTCCTGTTGTAGGTTCAAAGAAACAAGCAGAAAACAGAGAACTTTTGATACTTGCATCAGGAGAGGAAAGAGATGTTGAAAAATTTTCTAAAATCTTTCTTTCAATGGGCGGAGAAGTAATCTATACCGGACAAGTTCCAAACAGCACAGCACTTAAACTTTCTGTTAACCTCATCATTGCATTTATGACTGTAGGAATTACTGAGGCAACACTGCTTTCAAAAAAATTAGGTATTAATCCGTTGCTTCTTTTTGATACATTAAAGAAAAGTCCTGTTCTAAACTGCGGTTTTTTTAGAGGAAAAGAGTATAATCTGATTTATGATAATTTTGAGACATCCTTTTCAATTAAAAACATAACAAAGGATATAGGATATATAATAAAAGCAGCAGAGGAAAAAAACTTAAAAATATATGCTACAGAATTTTTGAAAAGTATTTTTGAAAAAGCAATAAAAAGCGGATATTTTAATGAGGATATAACTGCAATAAAAAAGACCTATTGATTTTTAACCCCAACACAAAAAGCACTAACCCCAAAAGGCATTTTAAAACCTTTTTTTATAAGAAGATTCTCAAATCTTAATAAAAAAATTATAAAAGAGTTTAGAAAAGGTGAAAATGAATAGAAATCAGGAGTCTTTATACCTAAGACCTTTTTAAAAATCCTAACAATAAAAGTTGGGAAAAAAGAAAAAAAATTCCAGTATGATGAAAAAACCACATCTAACCCCTGTGAAACTAAAAGCCTTTCAAGCTCACAAAGAGTATACCTTTTTTTGTGAAAATTAATCACATCATGCCACGACCATAAAAACATAAATGCTGGAACAAAAACTATACATATTCCATTTTCTTTAAGAAGTAGCAAAGCATTTCTAATAATAGTGTTAGGGGTATCTGTATGTTCAACTACATCTGAAAGTATGACAACATCGTATTTATTATAGGTTTTGATACCTTTTTCTATATCTCCAACATCAATATCAACCCCAAGTTTAGCTGCATATTCAACAAATGATCTATTGCTATCAACCCCTTTTACCTTAATTCCTTTTTTATGCAGATACTTAACAAGAAATCCACAACCACATCCAACATCAATAACACAGGGGTTATCTGAATTTGAATATTTAACAATAAGCAGATAAATTATCTCATTTCGTGTTACATACCACCAGTGATTTTCAGGTATCTTTAAATATTCATCAGTAAAGTGTGCCATAAATAAATATTACAAAAAGTGAGATGTGAAATGTTAAATTTTGAATTTTGAATGTCGGATTTTGTATTTCAAGTTATGAAACAGGTATTGTAAAATATAGTTTTAATAAGAAGGATATTATGCTTAGTAAATTTAAAGAAGGATTAAGCAAAAATGTTGTTGTTCTTGGTATAGTAAGTGGATTGACTGATATATCAAGTGAAATGCTATACCCTGTAATTCCAATATTTCTAAACTCAGTGCTAAATGCTCCTATGTCAATCATAGGCTTAGTAGAAGGAATTGCTGAAGCAACGGCAAGCATACTTAAAATCTACGGGGGTTATCTGAGCGACAAATTCAAAAAGAGAAAATCTTTTGTAGTTCTTGGATACTCACTTTCCTCAGTATCAAAGCCACTTATGGCTGTTGCATCATCATGGTATCTCGTGCTTTTTGCAAGATTCATAGATAGAGTTGGAAAAGGGATAAGAACCTCTCCAAGAGATGCTCTTATCGCATCATCAGTTTCTAAACAACATTGGGGAAAAGCATTTGGTTTTCACAGAGCTATGGATACGCTTGGTGCCGCAATAGGACCACTCATAACGCTTCTACTCATATGGAAACTTGGCGAAACCCCATCATCATACAGATACATATTTACAATATCATTCATCCCTGCTCTGGCGGGAGTTTTTATACTGATAAAATACATCTCAGAAAAAAACAACAATGATGCTAATCTTGAAATAAATAAAAGAATTAGTCTTTTCTCCTTTTCAAAGGATTTTAAGATCTTTATAACAATTAGCACTATCTTCTTTCTTTTTAAATTCTCAGATGCTTTTTTTATAATGAAGGCTAAAAAAACTGGCTTTTCAACATCTGGAGTTATATGGGTCTATTTTTTCTACAACATCCTATATACAATTCTTTCAACTCCTGCAGGAGTTTTAGCAGACAGATTAGGTAAAGCTAAACTTTTCACCTCAGGTTTTTTGGTTTTTGCTATAGTATGTGTGATGTTTTCTATTGCAAATACAAAAGAAACCATAACAGCCGCATTTGCCGTATATAGTCTTTATGGAGCACTAAACGAAGGTATTGCAAAGGCAGTAATATCATCACTTACCCAGGAAGAAAATAGAGCCACAGCAATGGGAGTTTATCATTCGCTTACAGGAATATCACTTCTTTTTTCAAGCATAATAGCAGGCTTACTTTGGGATAGATTCAGCCCATCTACTCCTTTCTTAATAAGCGCTGTAATTTCAGCAGCAATCACACTTACAAGCTTAATATGGATAAAAATAAGAAGGATATATATATGAAATAGAGATATCTATGCTACTAGCAAATGCGCGGATATTCAGAAAGAGTATCTAAACATGTGTGTATTATGTAGTCTCTGTAACAATAGACATAATGAAAAATAAAAAAAGCTACGATTATGAGCTAATGATAAATTATGATAAATTGCATAAAATATCCTATGAGTAAAAAGGAGTTTCTATGGATGGAAAAATCAAAGATAACAAATATTTAATAATACACACTCACTTTTATCAACCTCCAAGAGAAAACCCATATACCGGAGAAATAGAGATTGACTATACCTCAAAACCCTACGATAACTGGAATCATAGAATAGCTATGGAATCATATTTTCCAAATCTCTATGCAAGGATCTATGATAACCAGAGTGAAATAATTGAGATAATAAATAACTGCGAATATTTTAACCTTGATTTCGGACCTACTATTCTTTCATGGATTGAAAAAAAATATCCATATTATTATCAAAAGATAACAGGAACATTTAATAAAACCAAAAACTCATGCTTCAACTTTATGGCTCAAGCATACAATCATACAATATTACCTCTTGACTCGTTTCTTGACAAGATAGTTCAGATAAACTGGGGTATAAAGGATTTTGAGTTTAGATTTGGTTCAAAACCTTATGGAATGTGGCTTGGAGAATGCGCAGTGAATGAAGATGTCTTAAAGCTACTTATAGATTCATCAATAAAATACATCATACTCTCTCCTCATCAGATACTAAAAGCCTTTGATCCAGATACAAAAAAAGAAATACCTGTGCTTCCAAATAAAATCTATAGATGGTATGATAGAACTGATGGAAGTTATATTCAATCAAGATTTATTGATATAATAGCATACGATGATATCCTTTCAAAAAAAGTCGCATTCAACAATATAACATTCAACTCAGAGATATTCTCTAAGGAACTCAAGCATAGATATCTGGAAACGAACTCTGATATACTTGTAATAGCATGTGATGGTGAGACATTTGGACATCATCAAAAGTTTGCAGATCTAACCTTAGCACATACATTCAGGCATGAACTTTCAAAGCGTGAGATTATGGTTATATCAGCATACCAGTATCTAAAAAAATCACAAGTTTACGCTATATGCCAACTCAATCCTGGACCTGATGGTCAGGGAACAAGCTGGAGTTGTGAGCATGGTATAAGGAGATGGAGTGGAGGATGTCCATGCGGAGATGAAGGTAAATACTCAACAGAATGGAGAAGAGGACTTAGAGCTGCGGTTAACTGGCTAAGTGAAGTAGTAAATGATATATTTGAAGAAGAGGGAAAGAAATTATTCAAAGATAATCTTGCATCTATAATTGAGTATATAGATTTAATAAACGGAAAGATATCAGATGAGGAATTCTTCTCAAAACACCTTAAAGAAAACACAAAAGGAAACAAAGAAAGGGCATTAAAGATACTTGAGATGTTTAGATATAAGTCTCTTTCACGCATAAGTTGCGGCTGGTTTTTTAATGATATATCAAGGATAGAGTCACAGCTTATAATGAAAAATGCTATGAAAGCATCAGAGATTACTGATGAACTTGGATACAGAGGAATAGAAAAGGGATTTATATCACTGCTTGAACTTGCCCCTTCAAATTTTTCGGAGTTTAAAAATGGAAGAGGTGTTTATGAAAAGCTTGTTAAGAAAAGTAAAATGGATGATAAAAAAACAGCTGTTTATTTAACATTAAAAAGTTTATTTAGAAATGAATATGCATATCAAAACTCAATATGGAGTATAGATATAAAGAAATGTAATACTCAAGGTTTTGTTTGCGGGGTATCCAGTGAAATAAAAAAGAGAGATGGCAGTTTGTTCAATTTAAAAATAAATTTAGATCTCTCATCATTAGAAAGAATAAAAATATCAGCTGAGATCAATGGAATTTCAAACATTTTCTCAATATATGACTTTAATACGCCAGCTCAGCTTGAGTTACTTAAACTGATACTAACTGAGATAAAACAAAAAGAGATAGAAGAAATAGAAAACAAATTAAACTCTTTTATAGAAATTGCTCAAATATATCCATTAATGGTGGAGGAAAATCTTTATGAAGATATAAGCTACCATTTTAAAAGCTTTATTAACTCTTCTATAATCAGATTTATAAAGAGACATGATTTATCTGTAATAGATAAGATTGAAGGTATTCTTGAAAAACTTAATAAATTAAACTTTAAAATAGATTTTGAGCCTTCAAATGATCTTTTAATTCTTATGCCAGAGTTTGCAAAAATGATATTTGAGAAAAAACTGCAAGAAGATGATATTATAAAAATTGACAGAGTATTTAAAAAACTATCACTTCCTCATTTCTACTTTCACACAAAAAACTATCTCTATGATTTAAAGCAAAAAAATTAATCCTTCCTTATAAGTGTTATTTCAATTCTTCTATTCTTAGATCTTCCTTCAGGTGTTGAGTTGTCTGCTATTGGTCTCCACTCACCATATCCTATACCACTTAAGCGTCTTGGGTCAATTCCATTTTTTCTCATAAATTCTATAACAGAATATGCTCTTGCCATAGAAAGTTCAAAATTTGTAGCGTAACGTCCTCCTTTTATAGGGACATTATCCGTATGCCCTTCAATAACAATATCATTTGGCAATTTTTTCAACTCATTTATCACAGGTAAAAGTATATTTTGAGCCTGAGATTTAAGAACTGCACTTCCAGAATCAAAAAGAATACCTTCTTTAAGTGTAAGTTTTACTCTTTTTTCATTTATCTCAACCTCAAAGATATTTTTTGCACTTTTTTCTTTGAGTTCCTCAAGCTTTTTTCCAAAATCCTCCTCGTTCATCTCCTGCTTTTTCCTTTCAAGATACTCATGACCTACCTCACCACCAAAGGCTTGCTGAATTTTTATAAGAGATGCCTCATATTTTCTTTGCTTCGTCCTATCTGATTTTGCTATGGCAAATGAAAAAAGTATAAGAAAGAATATCATTAAATAGCTCATTAAATCTCCATATGTTATAGCCCAAAGTGCAGATTTATTCAGTTGATTTTCAAGCTCATCTTTTCTTATTCTGTATATTGCCATGTCAGATTAAGATTTTTTTATAATAGAGGCTATAATACTCTCAATGCGCTTTATTCTTGCTTCTATATCAATCATTACACCAGAGTATTTTTTAATTGAAACTAAATTCTTGAGCTCTTCCTCACTGAGAAGCTTATTCTTTAGATCTCTGAAAGTCACTTCAAGACTTTTTAACTCCTTTTCTATCATCTCAGCCTGGACTTCTGTAATCTTTTTTACCATAGTTGATATATGACTAACACACTTACTCAAATCATCAGTTTCCTTTAAAATAAGATGCAAGTCATTAGAGACTGATGCTGTATTTTTCGTTAGTTCCTGTTTAATGCTATTTTCTACTCCATCAAATCTACTTATTAATCCATTCTTTATTTCAGAAAGCTTGTCATAGGTTATTTTTTCAATATTTTTTGAAATTTCATCAAGCATCTCTGATTTAAAACTGACAAATATATTCTGAATATTCTGTGTTATCTTATTAAACTCCGATGTCATATCATCTCTCAAGCATTTTGGTATATCCTCAAAGCTTTCTATCTTATCATAGAGCTTTGCAATAAAGTCAAGTTTAATTGACATATCTTCAAGCTTTTTAAAATCCTCTGAACTAATATTCTTTAAACTTTCTATAACCCAAAGATTTTTATCTATTGAACTTTTAATCTCCTCATCAACCATTTTCATAATCTCAGATTTCAATGAACTTACGCTATTGACAATGATTTGTTCTACACTTTTATCCAAAGCTGAGAATATCTTTAAAAACTCCTCATTTATAACACCTTTTATCGCTAAAAGTATTTCCTCTCTAACTTGAGATGGTGTTAAAGATAGCTGACTTTTTGATAACTCAGAGATTGCTTTTTCTATTGAAGATATCTTTTCCTTAAGAAATACTATATCATTTTTTATGGATACATCACTCAATGAGGAGAGTTTCTGAGATGATGCTTCTTGAAAACGAGAAGGGTTTTCCTCCTTTTCTTCATCTATATTTATGGGTTTTAGCCTTGAAAATATTGATCTTTCTTCCGGCATAATTTATTCCTTGTTTATAAAACCTTCAATCTTTATTTCAGGTTTTTTTATTCTTCCCTCAGAAATAAGCTTTTCAACTGAACTCATTATCGCCGATATTGATGATTCAATCTTATCCTTTGCTATTTCTCCCTTTGACTTTTCTTCTATTATCTTCCATGCTGTAGAGGATAACTCAGCTTTTAACTTATCTTTCAAACCCTCATTCATAATAGAAAAGACATTAGCCCAGTCTTCAATGTTTGTTGAGGATACTATTATGGATATTTCTTCTGGTTGAAAATACTCAAGATCATCAAAAAGAAGGATGCGTTTTTTAAGCTCAAGATAAAGTTCAGGATATTTTACCTCTATATTTTTTACAATCCTTGATTTTTCAAGCCACCCCATGTGTGAGAGAAGCTCTATAGTATTTCTAACACCCCCAATAACACCATCAAGTCTTGCCTCAAGCTCTTCTTTAAGAGTCAAAATCGTATCCTTATCAATAAATCTTATCTGAGAAAGTCCTTTTATTACCTCTGCCACAAAATTCTCTGGAAGTCTTGATATAAACTCCTTTTTAATATCATCCCTTAGATGATCAACAACTATCGCAACATTCGATGGATCTTCCTTTATCATAAGACTCACAAGAGCATCTATCTGATATGGTTTTACATTAAAATAAACCTTTTCTGCATTCTCTTCTGCTGTCTCAGAGGATATTTTTGCTCCTTCTATGAAACCCTGTGGTTTGCTCATGTCAGGAATTACTACTCCTTGAGGTGATAAACCCTGTCCTTGTCCAGGATTAACCTCCATTGTTATCTGATGAGTTTGATGAACCCTTGCCATTGTATTCATAGCGCTTGCAAGCTTTAAAAAACCCATTGCTACAATCAAAAGACTAATAACTCCTACAAGTGATAATATTATGTATCTCATTATAAAATTAAATGATTGCGGATCATACCATATTGTCTTCCACATTGGTGCAAAGAATGATTTTATAACAATAACCTGATCGCCTCTCTTTTCATCAAGAGAAAGCACCTGCTTGGTTATATCTGTAATTGCGGATACCATCTGGTTATTTATATTTTCATTTACTATAAGGCTAACCTTTATTCTTTTAATCATATTTGATGGGATAAGAAGCTGTTTTGTATAAGATTTCGGGAAATCATCTTCCTTCGTAGCTATGGTTGGAACTTGAAAACCAGGCATAAGATATTCAACACCACTTATATCTCCTGCTTCTTTTTCAAGTGAAAATTTAAGTGATTCCTTTTTTTCTTTATTCCTTTCATATTCCACCTTCTCAATTTTGCTGTAATCCATAGTGACATCAACTAACACCTTAACTTGATTGGGTCCAAGGATCTTTGTTAAAGCATTTTCGAGCTTTCCTGAAAGGAAATTTTCATATCTTGCCTTGTTTTCAACTACCTCCTCCTGCGATGAAAGATAAAGAGTTATTGGAAAGATAAAGAATACAACATAAAACAGGGCTTTAAATTCTAAAATTCTATATCTCGCTTTTTTTTTCATATAACCATCTTACATATCAATATAAGATTTAAGCTTTCTTTCAATCATCAACCCAACAGACCCTTTCATTATTTCCAGCATCCCATCAAGTACCATTGCTTTGAATTTAAGATGCATTATCGCCCTTGTTCTTATCTTATTTGCAATTGGAGTAAAAATCACATTTGAAAGAAATATGCCATAAAATGCTGATGTTATTGCAACACTCATTGAAGGTCCTACCATTTCAGGATTTGATATCTCCTTAAGAACCCCTATTATTCCAATAAGAGTCCCAACAAGTCCAAACATCGGAGCAAGAACTGCCATAACCCTCCACACATTTGAAACCTCATTTATCTCATCAAAATTATTATTAATCTCCTGTTCCATAACACTTTTTATAAACTGCATATCTGCATATTCAACTATTGCATCACTCACCCTTTTAACAAAACCATTTGCGATATTTGGATCTACATCCCTCAAAGCTCTAAATCCCTGCTTTCTCACATTATCACTTATCTCAACTATATATGAAATTGTTTCTTGAGGCTTTGACTCATCTCCCTCTTTCAAAAAGAGATAAGAATAAGTCAATGTTTTTTTAAGGTATCGGTAAGGAGTGCTGATGAATGTCGCTATCAAAGTTCCCCCTATAACAACAAGAAATGCATGAAGATTAAAAATTACACGAGGAAGATCTCCTGCAACATAACTATATCCTATAACTCCAACAAACATTAATATCCCAATCAGTGTTGTTTTATCTATTTTCATACCTATATCATATCATAAATTATATTACAATTTTTTTTCTTTAATATTAAAAATCATTTAAAGATTGCCTTTACTTTGAATACAAAAGTTGAGCCTTTTCCAAGCCCCGCACTTTGGGCCCATATCTCACCATTATGTTGTCTTACTATCTCTTGAGCAATTGAAAGGCCAAGTCCCCATCCCTGTTTCTTAAGCTTCTCATCCTTCTGATATTTCGCCTGATAAAATTTTTCAAAGATCTTTTTAATCTCGCTTTTATGAATACCTATGCCCTCATCTCTTACAACCGTTAAGATAAAATTTCCTTCTCTTTTGAAAAATATCTCAACACTCTTACCAGGTGGGGTGAATTTTATTGCATTATTTAAAAGGTTCATAATAACCTGAGATAATCTAAATTTATCACCTACAACATAGCAGTTTTCAGGAATCTCACCAACAATAAGATTAACACCCTTTTTTTCAGCATTTATTTTCATTGAAGGAAGAATATCAATAAGTGCATCAGGATAGTAGAACTCCTTTTTCTCTATCTTTAGCTTTCCTGCTTCAATCATTGCAAGATCTGTAAGGTCACTAATAAGCCTTCCAAGCTGTTCTGAGGCAAGAACAATGTTTTTTGTATAGTCTTTAAGCCTTGGATCATCAACCTTTTTTAAGACGAGTTCGCTGAAACCCTTTATTGAAGAAAGTGGTGTTCTTACATCATGAACAACCATTGAAAGAAACTTTGATTTCATCTCGTTTAATCTCTCAAGCTCCTGGTTTGACATTATAAGCTTTTTAGAGAGATCCTCGAGCTGTTTAGATTTTTGATATATTTGAGATTGAGCAAGTGCAATCTGATTTATATACTGCTGTATAATCTGATTTGTAAACCTCTGCCTTTGAGAAAAAAATGTTGATTGGACAAACGCCGTTGTCTGACTCACAATCAAAAAAGCAGCCACAAGAAGAAGAAGTATTGCCGGAACACCTATTACCACAAGAAACTCCATTCTTCGCTCCTTCACATTAGATCCAATTATCTTCTTATTGCACCCTCGCCTTTAATCCCATTTATCTCCACCCCTGTTTTCTCATAAACTCTATAGTAACCACATCATTTGGATTTATTTCAAGAGCCTTTTCATAATAATATCTTGCCTTATCTTTGTCCCCAAGCATAAAGTAAGCAGAACCAAGGCGTGTGAGTGCCACATAGTTTTGAGGATCTATCAATATTATCTCTGAACAGTTTTCCACAATCATATTGTATTGCTTTAGATAAAAGTAATTTGCTGATTTCTTGAGTTTATAGACTATCCATGCCTCTTTTGCAAGAAACTCATCAGTTCTTAAAGCAAATCCATATTCTTTGGCAATAAACTGTAAAAGCTCTTCAAAAACAGTAGGGCCTTTTGGATTTGTGCCATACATTATATGAGCAAGGAGATATGCCTTTTTGTCATTGAGGTTAAGCCATTCGTTTATAACATTTTGAGCAAGCTTTGCTTGTTCATCATTACCTTTGATTATCTCAAGTTTTCTTGGTGTTGTGTCAAGTTTCAGTTCTGAGACAAGCTTCTGTAGCCTTTCAAGGATTTTTTCCCATTTAGTTTTCTTAAAAGAAGGCTCAAGGTTGAAAGCCTTTTTTATATGATCTATCGCAGAAACATAATCAGCCTTATTTATATCATCCTCTGCAAGCTTTATAAAGTCAGATGCAAAAAGCTCAAGTTTTTCTATTTTTTCCTTAGGTGCTATCTGTTTTGCTTCCTTTATTCTTGCAACCTCTCCCATAAGTGGTTGAGTGGGTCTTTTTTCACCAAATCTTACAACTATGTTTATTTTATGCATATTACCAAGATCCCCATAATCTCCAATGGAATAATCTATATCCACAAAAGAAAGCCTAAAACCCGCTCCAAAACTAACAGATCTTCCAACACTCTTTGATGTTTCATAACCAAATCTAACTGAAAGAAGTTGAAAAAGAAAATATTCAGCTCCAAAAAGAAGCTTATATTTGTCATCGTAGGAAATAAGATTATCAAGGGATAAGACAAGCCTGTGTTTTCCCCATGGATGACTTACCCAAGAACCACCAAAAACAAAAGAAAAGGGAAGTGGTGCTGGTTCTTTGTCAAACTTTAAAGGAGGTCCAAAATTCTTTATCATAGCTGAAAGACGAACCTCTTGAGCCGGAACATCTTTCAACCAGTATTTATCAGGCCTTATATTATATATAGCACCAACATCAAACGCAAATGTTGAAGCACCTGCTCCATCAAGGGTCTGGGAAATATACTTAAGGTTTACACCGCCTTCAAGAACAGCTCTTTCTATCTCATCCTTTGTAAAAGCCTTTGAGTATGAAAAAGTAACAGCCTTATTTGATGTATCAACCTTACCTGTTGGGCTACCCATTGCATCATAGCCTTGAATATCACCGTTTGAAAAAGACTGAAAGGCAAAGCCTAAAATCCTTCCGGGCTTATAAGGGTAGGCAACTGAAAGATATTGATTTGACATATCCTCAAATGATTTTATATACGAGGCTCCTATTTCAACTTGCTCGACATTAACAAGTCCAGCAGGATTGTAGTAAATACTAAAAACATCATCAGTAACACTTGAAAAGGAGTTTGCCATGGCAGATGCCCTTGCAGAGGGAGAATAATTCAAAAACAAGGCTCCACTTACACCAGCTGATCCAGCAAAAAGAGATGTATTGACAATCAGGTGTATTAACACAGGAAAGGTATAGATAATTAGTTTTGGTATTACCCATCGCATAGCTCATCCCTTACTCACAGCCATTTTAATCTTTGTTCCTCATCTTGTTGCATTTTATTTCCTTCTAAAAAATCCTATCCGTTTATCACCTGCTTTATAAACAGTTATCATTCCTGGCTGATCCTCTCCAACAACCTCAAACTTTGAAGATGGGTTATCAACTCCAATACCAACATTGGCTGATGGAGTAATTGTCAATGCATCCTTTCCACCACTGTCAATATTCACATCCCCCTTTATTGAAAGCTTATTCAAAGGATTTGGATCTCCTATTCCAACATTTCCTGATGATGTTATAAAAAGTCCATTTGAAGAGGGGTTGAATCTTGCTGTCTGATAAACATCAAGATTGTTTAAAACATAGAAACTTTCAACAGTTCCACTTGAAACCCAGAAGGATGCAGTCTGTGAGCTTGAGGTGATAAAATAATTATGAATTGACCAGGGATCTGTTTCAGCAACTAAGCTTATACTTCCACAAACCCATGAAGAGCCGTTATAAATAAGCGTTTGACCATTTGAACACGGCGTAAGCTTCGAAGGAGGCATAGTTGAATCCCTTATATTTGCTCCGTTTATATTTGTTATAAGAAAACCATCACCTGAAAAACCCGATGCATAAACATATGATGAAACACTAATATATCCGGTAATGGTGGTGTTTGTTGAGACATTAAGTATGCCTCCTGTGGTTGTAATATAGCTATTGCTTGATACTATTATGCTTCCTTCAAATGTAATGGTGCTGAGCCTTGTTATGAGATCATCACCACCTGGCTCATGAGATAGATGATGTGGTGAAGGAGAACTCGAAACTGAGACACCAATCCACTGAGCTCCAGTATAGTAATAGAGTATATTCTCATTTGTATTAAACCACAGATCCCCCGCATTAGCATCAGAAGGGGTGGATGAAGAAGTATGATACCTTTTGCCCTCATGATAAAGTGTGTTAATTGCATAGACTGATGGAAGTATCTGCTCTCTTGGTGATAATGTCTGAGAATTAACTGTTAACTCAAGATAAAGAACCTTGTTAAGATCACCTCTTGAAAGAGAAGGTTCAACAACAACTCTAAAAACCCCTGTGGATATTGAAACATCAACTACGGGTCCAACCCACAGTGGTGTTGAGGATGATGTTGAATCATATACCTTAAACTGCATCTGCCTTATCCCACTTACAAGGATCCCCTTCTCTCTCAGATTTCCCTGGTATATGAACTTAACAGGTATCTCAGCTAACAGGTTAGATAGAGAAAAGAATAAGAGCATAAAGCTAAAGATGAGCCATTTTGCTTCTGCCTTGTATCCTCTTCTTATTCCTTTAAGAATCATACTTCCCTTTTTTGGTTCAAAGCAACCTTTATCTTACTTTCTTTATGAAAAAAGCAACAGTTTTATTACCATCAGAATCTTTGTATTCAACTTTGCTATTAGCTTCAGAAAGGTTTCCAAGCTTCACAGCCGCGGGCTTTATTGTGAGGGTATTTGTTGAATTATCACCAATAGTAGTATTTCCCTTTACAGTAGTATCTCCATTTACAGTAAGGTTATTTGATAGTGTTACTGCGCCGGTGACCCCAAGAGTCCCACCTATTGTTGCACTACTGATGATTGTTGCATCACTGCCTACACGGATCTCTCCTTTTACATCCACATTTGTTGATATATAAACTGCAGAACCCGCACCACCAAAGTTTGCTGAGTTAGTTGATATAATAAGGTTAGCATTTCCAAACTGAAGATTTTTTAGATTGATTATATCATACCCAGCCATATCAAGTGTCTTTGTGGCTATGTGATTTCCAAGGTTGTCGCCAGCAACCCCAAGATCATTTGGATCTGCAAACTCCACATAGCCATCTGACCTCATTCTAAGTACCTTTCTTGCAGTACCTCCTGGAAACTTAAGGCTTGATATGTCACCAGCCTGAGGTATCTCAAGCCCTTTGATATATGCAGTAGATTCAACCTGCAGGTTCCCGCCTATAAATACACTTCCAGTTGATGGGGATATTTTGGGTGTCACACCCACTGTTGAGCCAAATATGGTGAAACCATATATCTCAACATCAGGGTCAAACCAGTTGCCTTGAGTTCCAAGCACAACAAGGTCATCCTGAGCGCCAAACTCAGTTCCATTATCGTCTCCATAGTTGTTAGCACCCCTGTTGTATTCTGCATAAGCAGTGTTTACCATAACTGCTATGCAGGTGACGATGATCGCTATCATTAGCGATTTCATCCTTTCCATACTACCTCCTTTATCTTATTATTACCAGTTTTCCTGTCTTTGTATTCTTATAACCCGGCATGTAGCTTTCAGACACAACCCGCCATATATATACGCCACTTGCCGCTTTTTCCCCCTCCTCATTCTTTGTATCCCACTTTATCTTGCTATCCGGTGGATTATCAATGATAAGTTTTTTAACAATCCTTCCATCAACAGTGTATATCTCTATGTATCCCTTTTGTGGAATGTTGTAAAAAACAATCCCATCTTCATCTGTTCCTGTACATCCTGGACACTTACCTGCTTTTGGACCATTTGGTCTAAATGGCACTGGAAATGCATATACATCCTTAACACTTGTATCAATATCACCCATTATTGCAAATAATCCGCCTGACAGTGTTTCAAAATCAACAAATGCAACAGTTCCATAATAACTCACCCTGCTTGAAAATGCTTTTGCCCAGAGTTTGTATTCACTGTCATAAATATAACCTTCAAGAGTTTTAAGTTTTACCTTATTACTACCATCAACATATCCATCCCCGTCTGTATCGCTAACCTTAATTCTGAGCTTAGCTGGTTTTGCAAATTTAGTTGTAAAATCCTCTTCATTAAAACAAGCAAACTCAAAAGACTCAACTGATGGTATTTCAACACCCTTTATCATTGAAATCTTTCTCGTTGCCTGTGCAACATCATCTCCATCTGTAATATCTTTTTCTCTCCAAAATATATCAAACCTATCAAGATCAACAGAATCCTGAGCAAACACAACACTTCTCTCATCACTCCACTGATATACTCCAGGAAGTTTTTTTTGAAACTGGAAATGAGCCGGGTTGTAAAATCCATTTCTCACTACGTAATCACTACTCTTTCTAACATTATCAGTTGCAATATTCTGTCCCAAACAGCCTTCTGTAAAAAAACTATTTCCTTGTGAGATCGAGGAGGAGTTTGGTATGTTAGAGTTTAAAAGCTCATAATCAGACGAAGATGAGACAAAGCAGTAATTTCTCCTCACACAGAGAAATGATACAATGAGAAGATAGATGAAAATTTTTGATCTCATATTTATAGTATAATATAAGTAGTGTAAAAAATCATGAAAAAATGATGAATTTTTTATGAAATTTTTGTTTAAGAATATATTAATCTTCACCAACAAAAATATAGCAGAAAAAATATCCTCTTTGCTTGAGATAAGAAGTATAAAGGGTTTTATTTTCAATACTGAAACTGATTATAAAAATATGCTTGAAAAAATAAACTCACAGCAAGAATTTGCAGTAAGTATATATGAGATAAAAAAAGAAAGCAAGAATGAGATAATAAGACTTATTGATAGATATCCAACAGTAAAATTTATATTTCTTCATAACGCAAATCTCTCAGTATCGGATATATATGAAATAATAATAAATGGGGCAGTTGATGTTATGAGTAGCACTCAAGATCCTCACCTTATAATTGCAAAGGTAATAGCACTTTTCAGAGCTGAGTTTAAAAAAACAAAAAAACAAAAAATCACATCTCTGGATGGAAGTACTATTCTTGATACAGAAAATTTTAAAATCACGGTAGATAATAAAGACTATAAGCTCACAAAAAAACAGACTGCAATACTTGCAATACTGATATCAAATGAAGGTAAAAAGGTTGAAAGATATAAAATAGCATCAATAGTTTATTCAGAGAAGCTTGACAGAGTAACACCGCAGATTATAGACAAACACATACAGATGATAAAAGATGCCGTTCCCCCACTTGCTTCAAAGATAAAAAGCATATGGGGGACAGGATATATTTATGAAGGAAAATAACATCTTGGAGGAAGGTGTATGAAAAAGATTCTTGTGGTGGATGATGATGTTATATTCAGACATCTTGTTAAAGAGCTTCTTGAAGACAATGGATATGAGGTTCACACTGCAAAGGATGGTGTGGATGGTTTGGAAAAACTTAAAATCGAAAAATATGACCTTGTAATACTTGATGTCAATATGCCAAATTTAAATGGATTTGAAACTCTAAGCAAGATAAGAGAGGATGAAGAGCTTTTTGACATTCCAGTTATAATGCTTACAGTTAAAGCAATGGTTAATGACCAAATACAGGGTTTTGAGTATGGTGCCGATGAATATCTCACAAAACCCTTTGAAAATGATATACTTCTTGCAAAGGTCAAAGCACTACTTGAAAAAGAATAAAAAACTTGTATAAGACTTTCTCAAAAGGGATAAAAGTCCATTTGAATCACCAAAGGAAATAGAAATCCTCTTGGAAGTGTGAGGGAGATAACCCCTTAATTTTTAAGGCTATAGGTTGAAAATGCCTTCCAATCTATATCAGCAAATATTGAATCCTTCCACTCACAGTCAGCAAGAAAACCTTCATCAATGCTTCCACTCTCAAGCCCTTCCCACAACTTTGTAAATCTTTGAATATGAGTAATAAATCTTCTTGTTGAATATATTTTTGCTGTGCCAACGGTCATCAAAAAAGGCCAATCAGAGCTTTGGGCTAAAACAACCTCCCTTGCACATTGTTTCAAGGCTCTTATAATTAGAGGATCTGATGTGTTGTAAAACCTATTTGCAAGGTTAATCATTCTTTCTGTTGCTTTGTGCAGATGACGATATATCCAGTCGTTTGAACCATTAAGCCAAACCTCATTATAACCCTTATCCCCCCAGCTTGACATTATTGGCTGAACAATCTGATTATCTGGATATATTTGAAGATACTCAATAGGTGTTATCATCTTGATGTTTTTTTGATCATAATAAATCTTTTTAAAAAGATACTCCAAAAACCACACGCCCTCAAACCACCAATGTCCAAAAAGCTCAGCATCATACATAGAAACAACAACAGGTTTCCTTCCAAGAAAGCTGTAAAGATATTCAACCTGTCTTTCTCTATTGAACATAAAATTGCCTGCGTGAATTGCTGCAACCTCTCTTGCATCATCCGGATCATAAGGCTGCTTTTCACCTAACGAGACTTTTCCAGTTATCTTATGATACTTTATCCCAACATTTCTCCTTATCCCATCAGAGTGAAGGTATGGCTTTATGTATTCATAATCAAGGTCATAACCAACATCTCTATAAAACTCCCTGTATCTATAATCCCCAGGATACCCCATCTCAGCACTCCACACCTGATGAGCACTCTCCATATCCCTTGCAAATGCAGCAACACCGCTTGGGCAATAAACAGGTGCATAAACTCCATACCTTGGTCTTGGTGTGCCATATAGTATTCCATGAGTCTCAAGAAAGAAAAACCTTATGCCATAATCTTTTAAAAAATAATCATCCCCCGGGTTATAAGCACATTCACTAAGCCATACACCCCTTGGCATCCGACCAAATCTCTGTTTGTAATCATCTGTTGCTATTTTAATCTGAGCATTTACTGCTTCCCTCTTGACTTGAAGTGGAAGAAAACCATGAGTTGCACAACAGGTTATTATCTCAAGTTTTCCAGCATCCTGAAACTTTTTAAAACCATTTATAACATTGCCGTGGTAATAATCCTCATAGAGCTCTCTTATTCTTTTAAACCTTTCCAGATACATACAAGCAGTTTTGTAAAAAGGAGTATCCTTAGTTCTAAAAATCTCTTTTTCGCACAGCTCTATCCTCTTATAAACATAGGTTTTAAATCTCTCATTCAGCAAGGGATCTGCCATCATATTACACAGTGGTGGGGTTAGAGACATAGTAACCCTAAAATCAACCCCTTCACTGGACAATCTCTCATAAACATCAAGAAGTGGGATATATGTCTCACACATTGCCTCAAAAAACCAATCCTCTTCAAGAAAATCGCTATATTCTGGATGTTTTACGAAAGGCAGATGTGCATGAAGAACGAGGCAGAGATAACCCTTTTCGCTATTCATCTTTTTTTGTCTCTCTTGATATTTTAAAGGTTATCCCTTTCGACATAGATTCATCCTTAGAAACAGCTTTAATAGGAATAGTTGTATCCCCTTCTTTCAAAGCATATCTAAGAGCAAATGTTCCATCAGGATTAAGCTTCACCTTCCTATCACCAACATAAAGAGAAGCATCAGGTTGAGTTGCGCCATAAACTACAAGCTCACAGTCAGCTACAAGCCAAAAAAACCTCTCCTTTTCATATTTTTCCTTCATCACTGCCTGCGATGAAAAGGACGAAATTCCAAATGACGAGATTCTTGAAAATACACTTCTAAGCATCTCCCACCTTTGAGCAAGTGATTTTGCAATCTCTGCCGAGCCTTTACCTATATAGTCAACCCCCGATATCTCAAGAAGTTTTTCAAACTCCTGGTTGACAATCATCCATTTCTCATCTATAACATCTGAGACACCTGCTTTTGGAAGAGAAACCTTGTTTGTTTTAACTATCCCTACAAACCTTCCATCAGGCATCATCAATCCTATTTCACACATATATGTCTTGCCACACTCCTTTACATTCACATACCAATTTTTCGCCTCAAAAATAACTGGTATATCAGTATATGAAACAGGATTATCATTTTTATCAAGCTCATACACTCTTAGAATCCTTTTTGATTTTGAGAATGTCTCATGCCCTATAGAAGAGATAAGATTTTTAATTGAATTCTCTGTAATCTCCCAATAAACATACATCCAGTAAGGATCCCTTGGAAGGAGAACTGCCTCAGTACTACCGTAACCCTCGGGCAGTGATTTATAATCATAATCAGGTTCCTGATCAGGACCCATCTTTCCGGAAGTCATTTTCTCTCCTTTATTATATGATTATAGATAAGGTTATATTACCCATCTGAGAAAGATTATACAAATTATTGATTTTGAAGTCAAATTTTTGTAAGCTATGAAAAGTGTTTCAAATATCAATCAATCTCCTTTTCAGAATTAAGCAAATCCTTTGAAATATCAACCTCATCAAACTCATCAACAGATTGAGGAGGCTGGGCTTGAGAATAAAACCATTCAAACTTCAAAGCATAGGCATTTATAACACTCTGATCATTTGTAAATATAATATTTTCAAACGAATTAACACTCGCATTGGTAGTAAAATTATATGAGCCTGTTCCAAGAACCTTACCATCAAGTATTATAAACTTATTATGCATAGATCCTTTATCATTCCTCCCACCCATCCATTTGAACGGAACCCCAGCATCAAAAACCATCTTTGCCATAGCGCTAGATTTTGCCATATCCTTATCTTGAAGGAATCTCACCTTAACACCCCTTTTATGTGCTCTTATTATTGCATCAGCTATAGGTTTAGATGAAAAAGTAAATGTTACAGCATCAATGGTTGTGTTTGCTGCATCTATTAGAGACACAAGTTTATTTTCAGTATCAGATCCAGGAGAAAAAAGATAAAGAGGAACACTCACACCATTTAAGGTTATTATATTTGCTGGTGACTGGGGTGGTGTGCCGTAATATCCATATGGCAGATTCTGGGAAGGGCCTTGAGCAATCGTTCTTGCTTTAGACCACATCCACTCAAAATATCTGACATAGCCATCAACATAATAGTGTTCTCTTGTTGTTATAATATTTTCGTAGTTTGAAAATGTTGCTGCAAATGTCCAGTTATAAGAGCCTGTTGTTACAAGTGATTTATCATGGATGGTTATTTTATTATGCATAACGCCGTAGCTTTGAGTCCCTCTCAATGTTCTAACCTCAATACCCTCACCAGCATTAATCAACCTTTTTATCTGAGCATCAGGCTTAGGATAGACATGTCCTTCATCTATTATAATCCTTATCCTTACACCTCTATCTCTTGCTGCTATTAGCGCATCAGGGATATCCTTCATTTGTATGCTATATATCATACAATCAACTGTAGATTTACTTGCATTTATAGCATCAACTATTAGGTTATTAATATAAGAGAAAGCATAACCTTTAATGGATGAAAAATCCCCTACCTCACTTCTTGAAACTGAATAGGACCTTGATATATTTGGTTGAGGAATATTCTTATGAATATCAACATCTACCATAACAGAAAAATTTTCATAAACTATATTTTTATCAAGAGATTTGATCTCACAAAAAAGAGACTCACACACTACAAAGCTTGCTGTCAAAAGCCAAGAAAAACAGAAAAAATTTCTCCTTTTCATAACAATCTCCTTCATTAAATCTTAACTTACAAGGTAATATATGTCAAGTCCCATTTTACCCATCAGTATAGGACCAAAGACCTATACCTTTCCCTTCTTAGAAAGATAATGACCTTGCTATAACGCTGACATCATCACTCATTATCCCATTTATTCCTTTATTGTAAAGCTCTCTAATCTCTTTAGGGTCATTTATTGTCCAGCAAATTATTTTGATATTACTACTAATTTTTTCCTTTTTCTTCACTAATCTATCTATAATTTTTTTGTATGTATACCACCCACCTACAAGAGTTAATTTAGTGGGCCTGCCTACTGCTATATATTCACAACTATTTTTTATTAGTTTATCTAGTTTATCAACAAATTGATCAATTATTACTATTGCTCTTCCAGAAGCCTTCATGGGATTTAATTCTACAGGTATATTAACTAAATCCGGTGGTATTTCCATATCTCTTCCTAATCTAACCTTTAAACCATAAAAATTTTTAACCTTAACCATTTCATCAAAAATAGAATCGTAAGGGGTAAATAAAACAGCTTTATCAATCAAATCATACCTTTCTAATAAACTATTCATTTTTTTCACAAAATACTTAATCCTATTTGTCTTACGGTAATTAGAAGGAAACTTGACATCCAAATATATAAATTTAATACTTTTTTTATTATGTAACCACTCCAAAAATATTTCTATTGTTGGAATCTTATACTCCAGTTTTTTATCTGTATCTTTTAATTTATAACCATACTCTCTTATAAAATCCTTATATTTCAATCTATCTACCGGAACTCTATATTTGCTTGTAGCATCGGGACAAAACGGTAGATATTTGAAACCCTCTAAACCTTTTTGTCTTGCTATAGAGACTAAAGAATTAGGATCCCAATCATGCCACAAAACTATCTCATAATCATATGTCATAGAAAGATCTACTTCTAATGCATTTGCTCCATCTTTTATAGATACTTCAAGACCTTCTATAGTATTTTCCGGCTGTTTTAATGGAGAACCTGCATGAGCAATCATAAAAAAATCCTTGTTTCCATCAATTCTATAGGAGGGATGTGGTATATCTATTTTGCTGTTTGAATCTTTTTGAATATGTAAATCATACCACTCACCACTTTCAACTAAAACAGCATTTAACATCACTATGAGAAAAATCAAATTTTTCATAACATACATAATTCAGATCTAATATAGCTTTTTAAAATTCTCAAGGGACTAAATTATCTATGTCTATCTACCAATGGGCAGGGTAGGTCTTCGGGACCTTTGGGTATGATAGGCTTATCATTGTAGAATTAGATAGCAAATTATCCTCAAACTACACTCATATAATAAAATAGAAATGCTGTTTTGAGTTAATTTTTTCCTTCCAAAACTCATTCTGGTGCCTTTTTAGCCTTAGATTTTAGAATCTTTATCCCCTCGTTTATCATAAAGATTGAAAGTAAGATCAAGATTAAGCTTATATTTCCAAGAAGAAAATTTTTATTTTTGTAAAAATTGACCATACTAATTGTTAAAGCAGTCATTGTAGTCAAAAACATAAAAATAGAGCCAATCAAAGTGGGAATTGGATTTTTCCCTCTCATCATAAGATAGCAACTACAAACAAGTAAAACAATACCTGCTACAAGTTGATTTGAAGAACCAAAAACAGGCCATATCTTCTGCCAGCTTCCAAAAGCAAGATATCCTGAAAAAATAATTACAATCAAAGTAGAAATGTATCTGTTTTTTAAAAATTTTATCTTAAATGTTTCACCAAAAAGCTCTTGTGTTATATATCTTGTTATTCTTGTTGCTGTATCAAGGGTTGTAAGAACAAAACTATTTATCATAACAATTGCAAAAAGCTTCCCTATTTTTACATCAAATATTCTTTTTAAAATACATCCATAACCAGTTGCAAAAGTTCCTATCCAGTCACCCCTTTTCATTAAATTAGGATAGTTAAGTTCAGGAAATTGACTATTCCAAAAAAGACCTGCAGAGACACATAATAAAGCAAGGATTGATAAAAGCCCTTCTGTAAGCATTCCACCATAACCAATTTTTTTTATATCAGTTTCATTTGCAATCTGTTTTGATGTTGTTCCACTTGAGACAAGTGAATGAAATCCGCTTATAGCACCACATGCAATCATAACAAACATCATAGGCCATAAAGAACCATTTTCAGAAAAAAAAGATATATAAAAGGGAGCATTAATTTTTGGATGCGAAGTTATAAGACCAATATATCCAAATAAAATACCTGAAAAAAGGATAAATGAAGAAAGGTAGTCCCTTGGCTGTAAAAGTATATTAACTGGCAAAGTACTTGCAAAAAAACAATAAACAAGAAGTATTGAAATCCAAATCTTTAAAGGATTCCCAATTTTTATTACAACTGGTATCTCCTTTCCAAAGATAAAAAATAAAAAAAGTAAAAAAAGACATAAAATTGTTGAATAGAATATTGAAAAATTTTTCTTATAGACAAGAAAGCCAAAAATTATTGCATCAAATATGAGAAAAAATGTTGGAATTACAATCTCTGGCTGTTCTGTAAATGTTTTAGCAGTTACCGCCGCAAAAACACCTACCACAAGGATTAAAGAAAACCATAAGAAAAGAGAAAAGAGAATCTTGCTTTTATCTCCAAGAACCTTTTTTGTTATATCTCCAACTGTCTGTCCTTCATTTCTTACACTCAAAAAAAGGGAGGAAAAATCATGAACTCCTCCAAGAAAAACTGAGCCAAGAATAATCCATAATAAAGCACCGCCCCATCCAAATAAACATACAGCAATAACAGGCCCCAAAATAGGTCCAGCCCCTGCGATCGATGAAAAATGGTGCCCAAAAAGAATTAACCAGTGTTTTGCAGGGATATAATCAACCCCATCCTTCTTTGCAAACGCAGGAGTAATTTTGTTTTTATCTATCCCCCATAATTTTTCAAGATACCTACCATAAAAAAGATAAGAGATTACAAAAAAAATTAATCCAAACCCAGCAATAACCAATGAATTCATATTTCCTCTATTAAAATATATAACTTTTTTGAGAAAATATCAAACACAACCTTATTACCTTTCAGATTCTCTTTGATCTTCTCAATACTTAAAAAAACATCCTCAGATTAAAAAATACTTATAGGACCAATGGAATAGTCCAAAAAATTCATTATCATTAGGACCGATGGCACTTAATAATCTTAGAATAATCAGATAAAACTTAGTTAGGAGGCGGGTATGAAAAAACTAATAATGCTATCGATAATCATAACACCATTCATACTAAATGCAGAATCAAAATCTCTGGATGTGCTTAAAGCAAACTCTGATATTAGTGTTACAGTTAATAGAGATATAGCACTTGCAGATATAAACATAAAAATGAAGTTGGATAAAGGAAGTGAATATGTTAATCTTGTGTTTGATAGGATTATAGATAAAATAAGAGATCTTGATAGTAGAGCTGTAATGATTAAAGATGATATAGGTGGATTAATATCAAGAGCAAGTGATATAGCAATGACTGGCAATTACAATAGTTTGTTCTTGATGGAGTCCAGAAATACGATGGATAAGTTATTACAATATTATGACGATGTTGTAAGCCTGGACAATGAACTGGTAGATCTACTTAAAATTGTTGGAAGGGATAAAGATCTTTATAAGATTACAAACGATATAAACAAAGATGTAAAATTTCTTATAAAGAGATGGCAGTTTGACATTGGAAAGCAACTAATAGAACTTACATATACTGTTAGTTTAATAGACAGCAGGATTATAGATTATGAGGCAATATGGACTACTTATGAGATATCAAGAATCTCAAGGGACATAACCTATATATTGGTAAGGGATGTTTACGATAGATCATTTCAGCTTATACAAAAGACAAAACCTCTTATATAAAAATAACTGATAAAAAATTAGATAGATAAGGTGAGACTATGACAAAGAAACCAATAAAAATAATTCTGTATTAAATAATATTTCTTTTAAACCTTAACTTGATTAATGCTCTGTATAGTGCAGAAACCGGACCTCAGGATAAAGGATTAAATGATAACAAGATAAATATTAAGATAGAAAACATATTTTCTGATTCCTTTAGGATTTATGGCTGGGCAAATAGTAATAAAAACATAGACCTCCAGATGATAAACAGAACCCCTTGGCCTAATGCATCAGAGATAGAATATGAAATCACGGGACAGTTTATGGATAAAAACTATGATTATTCAAATCCATTGCTTATGAAAAAATTTGTTTTTGGAAATACTCAAAAACTAACAATTGCAGATAAAGACAGAAAAATAGAATTTGAAAAAATACATGGTTTTAACTCAATGGATATCAAATTCAACTCAATCTTTGACTCACAGGAACTATCAGTAATAAAAGTCATTTCAAATTATTTCGCACATCTAAAAATTGCCTCAAACTCTTTCAAGAATATCAAAGCGGACAAAAAATCAGAAACACCCAGCGATGGTTCTCTAAGATTTACGACTCTGGGAAACCTGATTTATGTCGAGGGTGAAAATACGGCATTAAGAATTGAAAAGCGGAATTTTTCATTCGAGGATAATGAATACCTTATAAGCAGTAGTTTATTTGGAGAGCATTATACCCTTGGTGATTTCACAATAAGAACAAATAAAAGGTTTCTTGGCACAAATGGATTTGAGGTATGGATAAAAGAAGGGTTAAAGTTTGAGCTTCGCTATAATACCTTTGGTAATCGCAAGACCGCTGAGATAAGAGGCTTACTTTCAGCACACCAGATGTTCATAATATTTTCATTGTTTCAATATCTAAATTATTTTTAAATAAACACTCCCTTATGTAAAACAACAAAAGGCATAATAAAAATCATTCTTATGATAAAACCTTTACTCACCTGATTGTCTTGTGCTTTCTCACGAGATCTTTCATCAATAGGCAAAACATAAGCAGGCTCATAAGGGCTTCTACCTTGAACAACTATTGCATCTTTTCTGATCTCCACAATACTTCCGCTTCTTATATACTTAGAATCAAATGTAATATAAGATGCAAAGGCTAAAACTATAACCAGAAGTATAAGTGTGATCATCCTTGACATCTATTTTCTCCCAGACTATATTTTAAAAATGCATATGAAAATGCATATCTTAACTGCCAAATCGCGGATTTACGATGTTGCTATATATAGAGCCAAATGTATAACTTATCCCAATAAATGTGGTATAGCGGTAGTTAGTTGCAATTTGGGAGCGCTTAAGCAGTATCTCCTCATCTGATGCACCCTTTTTTGGCAGCGATAATTGATCATGGACTTGTGAATATAGCCCAAAAAAATTAAATGAAAATCCTTTCGCAATATTAATCGACAGTCCTAAGTTGAAATTTAGATTATACTTGCTAAAATCATGAAAATAATGCGAAAGAAATATCCCACCACCAATTGTCCCCCATTTCTCATTAACATCAACTCTAACTCCCAGCTCTTCCTGCAATAGGTTTTCATAGGTCTTGTTATAGATTGTCTCTTCATCATACTTTGCTGAGATAAAGTCCAACTCATAACGAAGACACAACATCTTCTTTGTTGACTGAGAATATGGAAAAATGCTGTATTCAATCGCTGGGCCAATGCTATACCTCAATCTAATATTATTATATGTGTTTGATTCTACCTCCCCACCAACCTTACTAGACCAGTGATCATTCATACTTTTAACCACACTGCCAGAAAAACTGTATGCCCTTGAGATGCTTGTAATTGAGTTATTTGATATTTGAAATCTATCCTTGTTATAATTCACATAGCTATTCAATTTAATCTTCCAATCCTCTGTTATTCTATTTACACGTATGGAATTTGAAAGGGAATGACTCTTTATTGATTTCTCCCCACTAAAATTACCATCAAGCGATATAGTAAACACCCAGTTATTCCAGGGATCTTTTGCGGGTTTTATTTTTTCCTTTCTGCTATAGGATATTGAGATATCATCAATAACAGGGGTTTTGGCGACATATCGGATAAGCCCTGTTTTAATCATCTTTGCAAGCTTCTTGCGTTTTATATCCTCCGTATCCAATGGTCCGGTGGTAAACTTTAATGTATCATTAACTCCAATAAGATCTTTCTGACCTATAAACTCCAAAGTGTATTCTATACCTCCAGAGGCTGTGTATTGTGTTGTAATCAATATATGTATCTGTGCTTCATACCTATCTCTAACATAGTTGATAAATGTGATTTCATTTTTAATGAAATCCTCGTCACAGTACTTGCAATCTATAAAGACATTCAGAAGAGAATTCTCAGTTATAGTTGCAACATCAACAGCATAAACAGTAGAGGTTGGCTGAACCTCCTGTAATTGGCAATAGGAATAAGCCGTAAAAATAAAGATTAAAGGTAGAATCTCTATTTGCTTATTCACCTGGCTCATAAACTCTTCCTATAAACACCTATAGCATCTGTCTTTTGATGCTGAATTATGAATATAAAAGGATGATTTGTTAATAGAACAAACAAATAACACTTCAGCTTGCTAAACATAACCTCCCCCTTTTTTATTTCTTTTGCCTCTTCTTTAATTTGCTTTCATTACCTTTCTATTGAAGTTACCAAACAGGTTTCCACGAGTAAGCCGCCACAACTGTTTCTGTTGATACATACAAAGTATGATCAC
>JBMFKQ010000022.1:0-29274 GCA_049972095.1 Elusimicrobiales bacterium | reverse complement strand
GATATATACTTACCACAGTATTCTTTTAGTAATTTCATATCAAACGCCTCCATCATAAAATACCTCCTAAGATTAGTTATACCTAATCCAGAGGTTTCGATGACATATTTATTATCTAACGATGATTCCTTCGATGACAAAAATTATTATCTAATGCGAAATATTGACATTGGAGACAGAAAAATGATAAAAATTTCATATAGGAGGTAGTTATGAAAAAAGCATTCACACTTGTTGAACTAATGATAGTTGTAGTTATAATAGGCATACTTGCAGCTGTTGCTATACCAAAGTTCGCAGATATGGTCGATAAATCAAAAGAGGGAGCAACAAAAGGACAGCTTACAGCACTTAGAGGAGCACTTAATGTCTATTATAGCGACAATGAAGGAAAATTCCTTGTATACACAACCACAGGTGCTGATATAACTTCTGACTTTCAATCAGTGATGGTTCCAAAATATATATCTGAACTTGGAAAAACAAAACTCCCAAAAACACGATGTGGAGAAGTTAACACTGTAAAAAATATAGACACAAGCGATAATACTCAGTTTGGCACTACAGGGGGATGGGCTTATAATGGTCTTGGAACAAATAGTAAATGGGGAGAGATTAAAGTAAACTGCACTGACCCCGATCTTAAAGGTAATCCTTGGACATCTTATTGATTATAGTTGTATAAAATAAGTGAGTGGCTATGCCCCTCACATTCCAAAAAGAATTTTCATTTCCTTTTGGGATTTGAAAGGGGCAAGCCTCTTTTATTTAAAAAACACATCTATCAAATTAAAGATTAGTATCATTTTAACCATGCATGCAAAAGAAAGAAAGGGTCCAAATGGTATAGGTGTATGTCGGGATGCTTTTTTGAGTAAAATAAAACTAATACCATAAACAGAGCCAATAAGAGAGGATATAAATATAACATCAAAAATACCTTTAGACCCAACTACACTTCCAATTGCCCCTAAAAGAAAAACATCACCCTCACCAACAGCG
This sequence comes from Elusimicrobiales bacterium, assembly GCA_049972095.1. Classification (GTDB taxonomy): domain Bacteria; phylum Elusimicrobiota; class Elusimicrobia; order Elusimicrobiales; family UBA9959; genus JANZZP01. The sequence continues at coordinate 28,272 of JBMFKQ010000022.1, read as the reverse complement.
TCTTTGTTGTAAATCATCTTTCCAAAAAAAAGTAAAAGATACATAAGCCCAGCACCACAAATTATGCCATAAAATGATGAGATTATTCTATCATAAATGCTACCTGAAAACATTGGATTTGAAAAGGAAAACACTACACCTAAAAAAGCAACCAGATATGAAAAAAGATCAGAAAGCATCATAACCCTTATATCTATAACCGATGCAACAAGAAGTAGATAAGATATAAGACATGAGCCTAAAAACCACCATATATCTATATCCCACCACCTTATAAAAGAAACAAGAGTGATAAAACCTGATATAAACTCAACAGCCGGATAGCTAAGAGAAATCTTTGAGCCACAATCTCTACACCTTCCAGATAAAAGTATATAGCTAACAATTGGTATATTATCATACCACCTTATAGGTTTTCTGCAAAAAGGACAAAAAGAAGGGGGGGAAATAATAGATATTTCATTGATGCTTCTATAAACAACAACATTTAAAAAACTTCCTATGATAGCTCCGAAGGTAAAAACAATAAAGTATATCACTCAAAACCTCTAACAAACTTTATATGCCGAAGGAGGGATTCGAACCCTCAATCCCTTTCGGGAATACGGTCCTGAGCCGTATGCGTCTACCAATTCCGCCACTTCGGCCAATTAAACTCTCTCCAACTAAACAAAAATGCTATATTATATTTTATGAAAAAAAATGAGAAGATTGTGATTACTACAAACAGAAGAGCATATTTTGACTATGAAGTAATAGATGTATATATAGCAGGCATTGAGCTTAAAGGACCAGAGATAAAATCAATCAGAAATAGAGCTGTTAATATAAACTCAGCTTTTATAAAGCTTAAAAATGGAGAGGCATTTATATACGGCATGCAGATAAGTCCCTATCAATACAACACCTCAATTACTCTTGACCCTTTTAGAGTAAGAAAGCTTCTTCTTAAAAAAAATGAGATAAGAAGAATTGTATCACAGACTGAAAAAAAAGGGCTAACCATAATACCCCTTGAACTTTTCTTGAAAAATGGTTGGGCAAAACTTAAAATAGCAATTGCGAAAGGAAGGAAAAAATATAATAAAAAAGAGCTTCTCAAGCAAAGAGATATAGAAAGACAAACAAAAAAAGAGCTTGGCTTTTAAAATCTCATCACAGCAGCTGTATCAACTATATTCCTTCCAGTACTAACTGTTTCCACAGCAGCTACAAGGTTGAACCGTCCTAAGCGGTCAATTTTAAATCTAACCCCTACATTCCCTTTATAAACATTATTATGTATATCTTCACCCTCAAGTAACGGCTGTGAGTGTGAGTTAATCAGAAACTTAACATTGTCAAAACCACCACTTATAAAAGGTATAATTGAATCTGAAAGCTTCATTGAAAAAGCAAGCTGAGCACCAAAAGAAACAAGATAAAAATCTCTATAAAGCCCCATATGAGAGTAGACCAAAAATGATGAGTTAAATCCATAAATCTTCTCAACAGGTTTTTTAAGACCATATCTTACTCCACCACCTATAACATTATAACCATCTTTTCCACCAACTCTCATAAAGAGATCTATTCTGAAAGGAAGCCCCATTTCACCCTGTAAAAATGAGATATTATAGGCTTTTTTCTTCTCAAAAACAGTGTTTGAATTAGAGGGCTCTGTTAAATAGGAAATCTTATATCCTAACGAAGAACCATGAATACCAAGCACCCTTGCACTGTATAAAATAGATGATGATGTCATAGATGTGAGATCCTTAACAAAAGCCTCAATAGCTTTTCTGTCAGTTACATTTTTAAAGTTACTGTAATCTGATGCAATAAGGATGTTTGAGAGAAAGGTTATAAGAAAACCAAAAAAAATCATAATCACACCTCCAAAAATCTTTACAAGCAAATAGTAAGCATAAACTCAAAATCTTCCTATCATCAATAGCTCATATACCATTCAATTCTGCCATAATCAAATTCTTATTTGTCATTCTTTGAAGAAGCTCCACCAAGCACCTCTTTTATTGTAGTCCAGCCTTTTATAACCTTCATAAGTCCATCAACCACAAGTGGTCTCATACCTTTAGAAACAGCAAGCTTTTTTATTGGCTCACTTGCATATTCTTTTAGAATAAGTCTTCTTAAAGAATCATCCATTATAAGGAGTTCATGAAGTCCTAACCTACCCCTAAAACCACTATTATTGCATTTCTTACAACCCTTTGGCATAAAAAGCACAACATCATTGTCTACATCTATGCCATACTCTTCAAAAACCTTTCTCTCTTCTATTTTTATTCTATATCCCTCTTTACAATCATCACATAGCCTTCTTGAAAGTCTCTGAGCAAGAACAGCCTTGAGTGTTGATGCAACAATATAGCTTGGTATACCCATCTCTATAAGCCTTGAAACAGTTGAAGGGGCATCGTTGGTGTGAATGGTAGAAAAGACAAGATGCCCTGTCATTGCAGCTTCCATGGCTATCTCTGCTGTTTCTTGATCCCTTATCTCACCAACCATTATAACATCAGGGTCAAGCCTTAAAAAAGATCTTAAAGCAAGTGCAAAGTCAAACCTCTTATCCTCACCTAATTTAATATCAGGATTTACTGGGACCTGAATTATACCCTCAATATTATACTCAACAGGGTGCTCTGCTGTAATAATCTTTATATCAGGCCTGTTGACATAATTAAGAGCAGCATAGAGAGTTGTTGATTTACCTGAACCTGTTGGGCCACAAACAAGTATCAAACCAAAGTTCTTTTTTCCACCTATTCCATCAAGAAGCTTTAAAAACCCTTCAAGTGTATCATCAAGAAAACCAAGCTTTTTTATATCCACTTCAACTGACTTTCTGTCAAGTATTCTCATAACACATGACTCACCATAGACTGTTGGAATAACCTCAACCCTAAACTCAATGGGTTTACCTCCAGCCATAAGCTGTATCCTTCCGCTTTGTGGTATTCTTCGCTCCGTTATATTCATAGAGTTGGTCATTATCTTTATCTTTGCTATAATAGCATTTCTAAAGTTCCAGGGAATAATAAATGGCGCAGATTTCAAACTGCCATCTACTCTGTATCTCACAACAACCCTTGAATTCTTACCGAGCGGATCTTCAATTGGCTCTATATGGATATCGCTTGCTCTCATATCAAGGGCTGTAAGAAATACACCATTAACTATCTTTTCAACCTCTGGTGCTGAAGGGTCTATCTCAGCTATATCCTTTTTCCCATCCTTAATCTGTGATATATCAACCTCGTCAGCTTTTTGAGTTATCTCTTCAACAATCTTTTTAACACTTACAACAGTTTTTGCACCATATGCTTTGTCTATAAGCATCATTATACGATGAGGAAGCGAAATGTAAGGAGTTATTTTATATCCAGTTCTAAGCGATATATCCTCAACAACAACAAAATCTCTTGGATCTGCCATAGCAAGATAGAGCTCTTTATCACTTCTGTAGAAAGGAATACAAAGATATCTTCTTGCAAGATCTTCAGGAATAAGAGTCAATATTTCAATGGAAGGCTCAATTTTTGAAAGATCCACAGCTTTATATCCCCATTCATAGCTAAGTGCATTTAATATCTTAAACTCATCAACAATCCCTTTCTCACAGAGGTAAGATATTATATCCATTTTTGCAGATTCTGATTCATTGAGATACTTTATATAATCACTCCTATCTTTCAAAAATCCATTTGATATGAGTATATCTTCAAGAGTTTTTTTTCTTTGAAAAACTCTCATCGGTCTCTATCCCTTAATTTCAATTAAATCACCAATAGATATTTTATCATATACAAACCCAGCCCTAAATTCAAAAACATTTTCACTACAAAAATAAATCTTTGAAAACCTCCATGGTTTTAGTGTTATTATATCAATAACCATCATATCTCTGTTAGTGAAAACAACATCAATCGTAAAACTCATAAAACAGCTATGAACCGAAATACAATGAGGTATCATAAGCCCATAATCCGAAGGAGGATTTTTTTTGAGAATAAGACCAAACAACCTTTTTAGAAAACTATCAGCAACATCAATGTTTGAAGAAATAATCAAATTCTTAGTTTTATTGTACAGAATCATCTAAGCAGTAAGAACTTTGTCTTTGCACTTCCTTTTTGTGATTTGTAGTAGGCGATATAAAGCCCTGGGGCAACATACCAGCCACCTGAATTTTTCCCATCCCACACAAAGCCTTTTGTTCCATCCTTAGTAGCCCATGCTACAAAAGCCCCTGAAAAGTCATATATCATAAGCTTATCCCCAGGATAGATTAAGTCATCATTTATAGAAAACCTTATATAACCATGCCTTGATATGTAAAATGGGTTTGGCCATGCTGTGATTCTTCTATTGTTTTTATCTGTTATATCAGACTCAACATAAGAAAGAGCCTTAAACATATCCACTATACCCCAACCATATTTTTTATCAGGGCCATCATCATCCACATCCCTTGCAGTTTTTTTAACAATATCAATAACCTCATAATTTTTAAGTCTTGGTTTTTTTGCCCAAACACCAGCCATAACACCACTAACAATAGGAGCAGAAAATGATGTTCCTCTAATAGGCTGATAGTTGTAAATATAACCCCAGGCAGAACCTGGAAATGTAGTAAATATATTTGTTCCAGGAGCAGAAACTCCATTTGATTTCATGTGGCTTCCGTAGTTTGAAAATGATGCAAATTTATCCGCCTCATCCGTAGCACTTACAGCTACAACACCGCTGCAGTTTGCAGGTGTTGAAACATAACCAATCCCATCATTACCTGCCGCAGCAACCAGTATGAATTTATCAGAGTAAGAATATAGATCTGATATGATAGACTGAAGTGGCGCAGAACACTCACCAGAACTCCCAAGGCTCATATTTATTATAACCTTTCCTGACATATATAATAATCTTTCTTTAATCTCATTAAGAGCAGCAATGAGTGTTGCTTCGGTAGTATAGTTAAGATCATCAAAAACATCAAATGAATATATCTTGAAGTTACCATAAACCCCTGCAATCCCTCTTGTTTGATTACCTCTTATAGCAGCTGCAACGCCAGCAACCATAGTGCCATGAGGAAAACCATCGGGTTCGGTTGAGTTAAAATAGGGTTGTTTATCAAGATACTCTTCTCTGTTAATAATACTTCCTGATACCTCTTTAAAAACCACCTGCGTTGATAAAACAATACCATCAAAATCAGGATTAAGTGGAGGGGTTATGCCTGAATCAACAAGAGCAAGTGTTATGGTTGTTAGATGCTCCTCAAAATCCCATGCAAGAGGTGCATTTATTTTAAAAAGATAATACTGATTTGAAAAATACTGATCTGATGGTGTTAAAAAGGGTCTAAAAATTCTGTTAGGATAAATTTTAAAATCATTGTCCGCTGTCAAAGAAAGCTCATAGAAAGATAAGTCTTTTTTATTAACAGCAGAGTAAAAGTTTTTGTAAAGCTTTTTTATTTTGGTATATCCTGCATTTTCAAGCTTTTTTATTATCTCATCCTTTCTTGACTCATCAATCTCTAATATATAACTATCCTTAACAATCTCAAGATAAAAACTTTCATCCTGATGGCTGAGCTTTATTTTTTGTGTTTGAGTAAAAACCTGACTACAAAAAAGAAATAAAAAAGGAACAATTAATCTTCTTTTTCCTTTTTCCATAAGTCTATTATATATCTAAAAACAGATTTTTTATAATCATCGTCTAAAAAAACAAAATTTGAAGGGGGGAAAACAAGATAAAAATTATTCTTCTTTACAACTCCAAAAACAACATTTAATCCTTCAAAACTCACGGCTGCATTTGCAACACGACTTTTTGATTTAAGATGAACAAACTCAATCAGCTTAAAAGAAGGATAGCAGCTTGTATATTTAACAAGATTGCATGAGTCAATTGCGTTTAAAATTTTATCATAAACCTCCCTTGTGCCTGCAAATATACTGCGATACTTTTTATCCCTCCAAGTATCATAAGGAAAAGAAAATGCCTGTTTATGTTTTTTTATAGATCCAACCTCAAACCTTCCACAAAAGGATATATTATATAGATTATCATGCTGTTTAACACATCCTGATGGTTTAAGGGAAAAGTTTAGGGTTGATAAAAGAAATAGAAATAGATTTATCACCTGTTATCTTCCTGATTCAGCCTTTTTACAATATCCACAAGATCATATATATCCTCAAGCTCCCAATCAGCACCTGAGTTTTTTGTTTCAAACTGATTGCCATATTTTGCCCATGCAGTTATCATGCCTATATTCTTCGCACCAACAATATCCCTCTCAGCCCAATCACCAACCATTATAGCATCACAAGCTCTTACACTGAGATCTTCTAATATCTTTAAAAACGGCTTGGGTGAGGGTTTTCTTTCACCTATATCATCAAATGTAACAACCTTCTCAAAATAATGATGAAGTCCAAGAGAAACTATCCTCATCCAAACAGGAAGCCTTGGCGCATCAGAAACAACGCCAAGCTTTATACCCATCTTTACAAGCTCAGAAAGTGTAAGTCTAACATGAGGATAAAGCATAAGATATGCCTCTTTTGCCCTTCTATAGCCAATTATTCCTGCTGCAAGTATCTTTGGGTCAACCTCACCAAACTCTCTTTCTAAAACCTTATCAAATATATTCTGATCCTCTATCCCTTCCTCCCAGTAAACCTTGAATATCTTGTCTATCATATCAGCCTTTTTTATCTTAAGTCCAGCATCTATCATATAGTCAACAGCACTATCTACAGCAGCCTTCTTCATCTTCATAAAATCCATCAATGTATTGTCAAAATCAAAAACAACTGCCTTTATCATACCCTCTCAACATATTCAAAGGTTCTTGTATCTACCTTTACCTTATCACCAACATTTACAAAAAGCGGAACTTTTATTTCAATTCCACTTGAAAGTTTTGCAGGTTTCATAACATTGCTCACAGAATCACCCTTAACCCCAGGCCCTGTCTCAACTACCTCAAGCACAACAGATGGTGGAAAAAGTACTGTATAGAACTTACCATTAAGATAAAGTCCCTCAAGCTCCATATTCTCAGCAAGTAGTTCTGCCTGTTCACCAAGCTTTTTGATCTCAACCCCAACCTGCTCATATGTCTGCGCATCCATAAAGTAGGCAAACTTTGCATCCTTATATATAAATATCTTAGTTTTCTTCTCAACCATAACCTCTTCAAATTTATCCTCAGGCCTATAGCTTGTCTCAATCACAGCGCCAGTATCAAGATTTTTTAACTTAACCCTTACAACAGCTTTTGCCTGAGATTTTCTGTGATGCTGATAGCTAAGAACCTGGACAATTTGTCCATTCTCATTAACAAATATCGTTCCCTCCTTAAAATCGTTTGCAAGTATCATAATCCTCCTCCTTAAAAAACCTACTAAGCAGGCTAAGAAAAATTCATATAATTTTATTTTACCAAATTGAGATAGCTGATGAGATAAAATCAATCATATCAGAATATCTTTTATCATATGAATCAGAAATCTTTATTGCTCTTGCAATAATCTGAGGATAGATTGAATGTCTAATCTCATCATAATCCGCTAAAGATGAAAAGTTCTTTTCAAACCAGTATATCTCCTCAACAAGACTCATAACCCCATCATCAGTTATTTTTTCCAATTCAATTCCTTTTATACGATTTTTAAATCTTTCAATCATACGCTCTTTTTTCTTATTAGAATAACCTTTGTTCTTAAGATTTTTAAGAAAATAAAAAGCTCTCCAGAAAACTGACTGATTTTCCGCCTTGTATGACATATCAAGCACAAAATAAAAAGCCTCATCTGTATATTTCTCCCAGATCTTCTTAAGCTCAATTGAAATATTTTTCATATAAACATCCATATCCTTTTTCATCCTATCATAATCCTTCTTGTCTCTCTCATAAATCGATTTATCTGCTCCAGCATAAGAAAGAAGCCTTCTTTCTTCAAGCCTAATTTTTTTCCTTTGCTCCTCTTCAGTTAAACTGACATACCCTTCTGCCTCATCAAGATATCTTTTCTTAATTGACTCAAGGTAATTATCATAGAAATCAAAAGAAGATATAAAGCCACCCATTGCATATCCGCTGTAGATATCATAATACTTTGAAGCAAGTATTTTGTAAAAAAGGGTTTTGTTTTTTTTCATCTTTTCATAAAAATATATATCTGTTTTTATGAAAGCCTCATATTCAAGCTCTGCAAACTCATATCTATAGCGGCTGAAGTAAGGATATTTTGAATCCTGTATGAGATGAACAAGCTCATGCACAAAGAGAAAATCAGTGTATCTAACAAACTCTTTTCTTACATCTGGAGAATTTTTAATGACCTTAATAACCTTCTCTTTATCATAATCCTCTATACCAAAAAAAATCATTAGATATTTCAGATTGAAAAATATCTTTCCACCTCCCTCATACCACGCAAGCCATCCGTCATCTGAGTAGTCAAGATATATATGCTTTGAAAGGCCCTGCGCCTCTTTAAGAATCTTCTTACCATAAGGCATAGCTGATACACACTTGGTATATTCGCTTAAAAGCGTCTTAGAAAGATTCTCGTCAAAATCTATGGCAAGAATCTTAATTGAAACGAAAAACACTATTCCTATCATAATAAATAAATGATATAATTTATTCAGGGGATTTTTGTACTCTTAAAGAGGAGGTTCTATGTCAGATAATAGAAGTGGAGAGGTCTTAACAGCTTTTATAATAGGTGCATTTGTTGGTGCAATAGTTGGTATACTCTTTGCACCCGCAGCAGGGAAGGTTACAAGAGAAAGGATAAAAGACTGGATAGATGAAAAAAAAGAAGAGGCTAAAGAGGCTGTTGAAAAGATATCTGAGGAAATAAAGAAAAAGAAAGAAACACTTTCTTAAATCTTAATTCTTTAATTACATTAACGATCTATGCAGTCAGTCAAGAAAGGCTGGCAAGAAAGCTAATTAGGTGTCTTTTAATTTCACAGGCATTTTTCCTTTGAGCTCACATATACCAGCAATATACTCAGCACAAGCCCTTTGAAACTCAGGAAAATCATCAAAGAAGCATAAACCTTTATTTATAGTTGAAAGATATCCATCAAAAACAAAAGGGCTACCAAATGAAATAAAAAATGTTTTTTTAGATGATGCTATTATCTCGTCTATCTGCTCTTTTTCTTCTGCCATAAGATTTATTTTTCCACTAAAGGCTTTTGGTTTTGAAAAAGAAACTATTATACTTTCATCAGCAAGAGATGGCAAATCCTTAATCTCAAAACCAAGCTCCTTTAATCTTTCAATAAAACATCTTGCTTTCATTTCGCCTTCACAAAGGGTTTCAAAAACATAGACTTTTTTACCAACAGATGAGCCATCATCTTTTACAATCGTTCCACACCTGTATGCCATATCAACTATCATTTTTCTATGTTCCATAGCACCAACCAGAGATATATCTCTGGCTCTATATGATGAAACCCTTCTTTTTGATACCATATTTTCAAGTTTTTTAATTGAAATATCAAGCCTCTCTAACTCTATTTCTCCTTTCCTGACTGACTCAATAAGCGCGCTATAAAGGCTGTAGGGATCTTCAGGATAAAGCAATATATCAGCCCCAGCAATAAAAGCAGCTACCCCTGCCTTAGTTTCATTTCTTATAGCCTTCATTACAAGTGCATCGGTTATTATAACCTTTGAGTAATTCATTTTTTTAATCAGGATTTTATCTATAAGCGAAGATGAAAGAGAGGCAGGAAAATTTTTGTCAATACTTTCAACTAAAAGATGACCAACCATAACCGAATCACTGATACCAAGAAGTCTTACAAAAGGAACAAGTTCATGAGCTTCAAGTTCAGCATAGCTTTTTTTTATTGATGGTAAAACCAGATGTGAATCTACATCAGTATCACCATGTCCTGGAAAGTGCTTTATACTATTTATTATATTGAATGAGTTAAGCCCTGAGATAAATTCTATTGCAAAATCAACTATACAGTTTGGCTCATCAGAAAAAGCCCTTAAATTAACTATCGGATTTGAATGATTATCAGCTATATCAACAACTGGTGCAAAAACCCAGTCAACTCCAATCGCATCAGCCTCAGCAGCTGTTATCTCACCCTTTCTTCTTGAAAAGCTCACATCACCAGTTGCTGCAATAGCCATATTGGTTGGCAGCCTTGTTGCACCTCTAACCCACTGGCCAACTCCATTTTCATAATCACTCGCAAAAATAAGAGGATGATCGCTTGCATTTCTAAGAGTTCTTGAAACCTCAATGATCTCATCAACACTTCCTCCATAAAAACAAAATCCACCAACCCCAAGATTAACGAGCTTTAATGCATCTTCAATCCTTGATTCACCAAATCTAAAATGCGGAAATATTATTCTTGCAATCTTTTTTGATATATCCATCAGACCTCCATTTTTGCTTATTCCATAAGCAAATATTTTTGATCATAATTCTTCTGGCTATCTAAAGTTAAATTTTGCTAAAATAAAGTATATATAAATTTTAAAGATTAGAAAAGTGATTCAAAAAGAGGAAGATATGAAAACCACGGAAAGCAAAGAATATTTTTTTAAAATTCTTGATAAAGGCTTTGTCAAACTTGTGGACTTTGCCGGTGGGGATGATAGAGTTGTTACAGCCGCAAGAGTCAGCTTTGATATGAAAAGCAAAGGTGAAGAAAGAGATAAAAAACTTATAGAATATCTCCTTAATCATGAACACCTTACCCCCTTTGAACACTCTGTTTTTCAGTTTCACATAAAATGCCCAATATTTGTTGCAAGGCAGTGGATGAGGCATAGATGGGGCTCTTACAATGAGCTTAGTGCAAGATATACTGAGCTGAAAGATGAATTCTATATACCAGAAAGATTCAGAATTCAGGATGTAAAAAATAAACAAGGATCCATTGAAACACAAGAGCTTGATAATCCAGAGCTTAAAAAGATCTATGAAGAATCAATTGAAAATTCATATCAGGTATATAAAAAGCTTTTATTAAAAGGAGTTGCAAGAGAGATGGCAAGAATGGTACTTCCCCTCGCCTCATATACCCAGTTTTATTGGACAGTAAATGCAAGAAGCCTGTTGAATTTTCTAAAACTTAGACTCGACGAACATGCTCAGTTTGAAATTAGAGTATATGCACAGGCAATAGCTGATATCTTTAAGGAAAAGATGCCATGGACATGGAAAAGCTTCACCAGAATATATGGCAAAAAAAACTAAAGAAAAATTCTTATTATTTCTTATTTCTTTCACCATAATATTTCCTATCTTATCACTTGAAGAGAAGGAGATAAAAACAAAGGAAATCAAGCTTAATGTTGATTTTACAGGTGTGACTCATCCACATGATGAATATGACATAAGAGCTGATTTTGATGGAAGTATTGCTTTTATCTATTCCTCACTTTTTGACATCGTAAAATCATCCGACATTATTATGAGGGTTGTTACAGGAGAAATGGCTGCACTTTTAGGAACAGCAAAGGATGAGGAGGAAAGAAAGGACATACTAAAAAGATGGAAAAAAATGTTTAGATATTCAGATATAAAAGCTCCTTCAGATGGAATAATAACAAAGATACATATTTCTGAAAACTCTTATGTAAAAAAGGGAGATAAGCTTGTAACACTTGCAAGAAAGATGGGGGTTATAGCAAAGAATACAAAACCTTTCTATATGACCCCCATAGCTGGGCTTGATGGGATCATCGAAACACAGACAGGCAAAAAATATAGGGTTATTCTTACAGATTTTATCAAAGAACAGGAGAATAAGTGGAGGTTTTTCTTTGATTTTGAAAATTTACCCCAGCTTAAGGTTGGAGAGGCTGTAAAAGGTATATTAATTGTTGCATCAAAAACAGCTACAAGGGTTATCCCAAACTCAGATCTCTTTGAATATGCTGGTAAAAAATATTTACTCATTGAGCTTGAACCGGGTATAATAACTGAGAATGAGACGGAGATAATAAGTTTCAAACTAAACTATCTTAAAATAACAAAGGATATATCAAACTATGTCAAATAAGCTGTTTTCAATCTTCACATTTCTAAAGATGTCAAATGAGTTTAAAGGACTTGAACTTAACTCAAAGATAGCACTAAAACAGGAGTTTGAGGATGCTATTGCGAACTGTCAGGAAAGGATTTTCTTAAGAACATATGCTGTTAGCAATCTAAAAGAGGACTGCGACATACTTATGTGGAGGATGCATAACTCTGTTGATTTTCTTCAAGAGATATGCACAAAGACATTTTCAGCAGGGGTAGGAAGATTTATGGAGATAAGATATACATATATAGGCTATGCTGATTTCAACTCAGAGCTTGAAGAGATAAACACAAAGATAGGAGTATATCCATACCTTTTACTTCACCCCCTGATAAAAAATCAGAGATGGTATGAGCTTAGTGATGATGAAAGAAAAAAGCTGATGGATGAAAGAAAAGGTATAATTGAAAAATATCCACAGATAAAGGAAACCATCTTTAAATCCTTTGGAATAGATGACCAGGATATGATAGTTGCAAGAGAGTCAAAGGATCTTGAAAAGCTAATAGACTGCACTTATGAGCTTAAAAAACTTAAAAATAAAAGCTATACACTTTCAGATAAGCCTGTATTTCTATGTATAGGAAAGGATCTTAGATACATTCTTGATACCCTAGGCTGAAAGAGGATATATGAGAACAATAGGCATAATAATGGCAGGAGGAAAGGGGGAAAGACTCTATCCACTTACCAAGGAGAGATCAAAGCCTGCTGTTCCTTTTGCAGGAAAATACAGAATAATAGATTTTGTCCTATCAAATTTTATAAACTCAGCTATATATGCAAACTATGTTCTTGTACAATATCTATCTCAATCACTCATAGAACACATAAGGCAGAACTGGGCTTATTCAAGCGTCACAAAGGATCACTTCATAACGGTTGTTCCTCCTCAAATGAGGCTTGGAGAAATGTGGTATAAAGGAACAGCTGATGCAGTTAAACAAAACCTCAACCTTATAATTGACTACTCACCAGATCTTGTAGCCATTTTTGGAGCTGATCATATATATAGAATGGACATAAGACAGATGATAGATTTTCATATACAAAAAAAAGCTGATGTAACCATAAGTGCAATAACCGTTCCTGTAAGCGAAGCCTCAAGATTCGGTATTATAACCGCTGATGAAAACGATAGAATTATTGGTTTTGAGGAAAAACCTAAAAATCCAAAACCTCTTCCATCAGACCCACAACATGTCTATGCATCGATGGGAAATTATATATTTAGCTTTGATGTCTTGAGAAAAGTTATGCATGAATATGGTGATAGCGAAAATGCTGACTTCGGAAAAACGATCCTACCTCAGATATATAAAGACTACAGACTTTTTGCCTACAATTACTCAAAACACAAACTTACAGGAATAAAAAAATATGAAGAAGCAAATTACTGGAGAGATGTTGGAACCATACAGTCATACTTCGAGGCTCATATGGATCTTCTGGGTCCTCAACCTAAGATGGACCTCAATAATCCGAAATGGCCTATAATATCTCAGAAATTCCTATCAGGTCCTGCAAAGATAATACAATCAAATATTGAAGACAGCCTTATATGTGATGGCTCTGTGATACTAAAATCCTCGATCAAGAGATGTGTAATATCATCTAATGTCATAATACATGAAAAATGTGAGCTTTCAGATTGTATAATAATGGACAATTGCGAGGTAAAAGCTGGCTCAAGGTTAAAGAGGGTTATAGTAGATAGGTACAATACATTTGAGCCAAAAACTGTAATAGGATACAATCCATCGAAAGATGCTCAACATTACTTTATAGATCCATCAGGTATTGTTGTTATACCAAGAGGCATCTCAAAATGGGAGTAAAAAAAAAGTTTGTAATACATGCTCACTTTTATCAGCCACCAAGACATAATCCATGGACAGGTGAGGTTGTTGAAGAAACTAACAGTCTTCATTCCTCATACAATCAGATAATAACAGATCAATGCTATGGACCTCTTGCTCTTGCAAGGGTAAGACATAGAGATGATTTTTTCTCAACATACTCATTTCTCAGTTTTAACTTTGGACCCACACTTCTCAAATATATTGAAGAAAGATATCCAAAACTTTACATATCAATAATCAACTCAGATAGAATATCAGAAAAGATATTTGGATACCCATCAGCCATTGCACAAGTTTATAATCATGCAATAATGCCTCATCTAAGTCTTAGGGAAAAAAAGCTTTATGTGAGATGGGGTATAGAAAGCTTTAAAAGAACATTCCATAGACAGCCTGAAGGAATGTGGTTAGCTGAGACAGCATGCGACAGTGAAACCCTTGAGGTTCTTGTTCATTGTGGCATTAAATTTACAATTCTTGCAGATCATCAAATAAAAGAGGCATGGAGCATAAACGATGCTAATAAAAAACTTGAGTCAGTGAAAAGCGGTGTTTATCTATGGAGTTCGAAAGAAGATCCTCAAAAGAAACTTACAATATTTGTTTATAATTCACAGCTTTCAAAATACTTTTTTAGAGAGATATACAATATAGAAAAATTTTTAATCAGGGTTAAAAATACTTTTGAAGAAAGGAATTTTTTAATGATTGCATCAGATGGGGAAAACTATGGCCATCATATAAAAAACGGAGATGAATACCTTGTAAGGTTTATTGAAAAAATTAAAGCATCAAAAGATATAGAGCTTTCAAACCTTTCAACCATATACCACACCTTACAGCCAGAGTATGAGGTTAATATAAAGGAAAACACATCCTGGTCTTGTCCTCATGGCATAGAAAGATGGAGTAATGAATGTGGATGTAGGATAAATCAAAATGCAGTTTATCAAAAATGGAGAAAAACACTCAAAAAAGCATCAGAGATTATATGCGAGCTATCTCATAGAACATATCACTCAAATGCCACAGGGTTTATTTCAAATCCTATGCTTGCTCTTGAAAACTATATAACTCTTTATGAAAATCCACAACCACACCAGATTATGTTATTCCTTGAAAAAAACTCGCTTAGCGGAATTAACCATGCTCAGGCATCAACAATACTTAAACTTATGAAAATGGAGGTTGCATCATCATTTACAAAAACAAGCTGTGGTTTCTTTTTTGACGACATAACAGGCAGTGAAGCAAAAAATAACATAAGAAATATACTTTATGTTCTTAAAACAGCAGTAGAAAATCAATTTGGAAACATTAAGGTTTTCAACGAAGTGGTAGATATGCTAAAGAAAGAAAAATCAAACTTTATTATAGATGTTGATGAGATGATTGATGGGATGATTAAGGAGTCTGAAACATCATTGATGAGATATATATGCGAAAATGTATATCTTCATCATCTTGGCTTCCATATAAATTTTATTCCATCACACCTTAGGATAAAAATAAACACTTATCCCAACTCACTATATATAATAAACGCTTGTGATATACACACACTTGCATCAGAAACCTTTCAACTGAAAATAATAGAGGAAAAATCTGTTGTACTAATGAAGATAAAAAGAGAAAAGTCAGAAGAAGAAAAAATTTTCACCCTCAACGATCTTTCAGCCAAAACTACAAGCCTTATAAGAATTCTCACATCACATAAACCACAGGATCAGAATGCCAAAAGGTTTTTCTATCTTCTTTCAAACTCAACCATGGCAAACGATATAATCTACAGCTACATAAATCTTCTTAAAAGTGGGATAGCTCACACACTCCCTTTTGCTTATGAGATCGCACTTACGATGATAACACTTTCAAAAAACTATTCTAAGCTGGATGAACTCAAATCAGCAATAAAAGGTTCAGCACTTGAATGTGTTATGTGGAAAATACTACTTTATATGGAGAAAATATGATAACAAAAAGAATAAGGCTTTTAAATACTGAAGAGGCACTTCTTGTACTTGGCCCTCAGGATGTATATTTAAGAGAAATGGAAAAAGAATTTAAAATATCAATAAATATATCTCATAATGAGTCAGATTCAGGGCTTGTTCTTTTATTAACTGGTAAAACAAGGGATGTTGATAGAGCAATCCATAGAATAAACAGCGTTCTTTCAAGATATTACGAAACTAAGAAAGAAAAAGACAACACTGATAATATGCAAGTCTTTGAAGAAATTACACATGATGATGTTATATATAGAACTGAATTTGGTGAGATTATAAAACCAAAAACTTCAAATCAAAAGAGATATGTTAAGCTTATGGAAGAGAACGATATAGTCATAGCCATTGGGCCTGCAGGAACTGGTAAAACATTTATTGCAACAGCTGTAGCACTTAGATTTTTAAAAGAAAAGCTTGTAAGAAAGATAGTTGTTACAAGACCGATAGTTGAATCAGGAGAAAGACTTGGTTTTCTTCCGGGTGATATAGATGAGAAGGTCAATCCTTACCTTAAACCTGTCTACGACAACTTCTACAATCTGCTTGGACCTGAAAAATTCCAGATATATAAGGAAGAACAAATAATAGAATCCCTTCCCCTTGCCTATATGAGAGGAAGAACACTTGAAAACGCATTCATAATACTTGATGAAGCCCAAAACACTACAATTCTTCAAATGAAGATGTTTTTAACAAGAATGGGGCTTAATTCAAAGATAGTAATAACGGGAGACATTACACAGATTGATCTAAAAGAAAAACATACCTCAGGACTTTTAACATTGCTTAAAATACTTAAAAACATTAAAGAGATAAAAATAATTCATCTTAACAAGACAGATATAGTAAGACACCCAATTGTCTCAAAGATAGTAGATGCATATGAAGAGTGGGAAAAAAACGAAGCTCATCATCAATGAAGAAAATGAAATTCCTAATTTCCTAAAAAAAGAGATAAAAAAACTTGCCTTATCAATCATCCCTCAAGACTTTGCAGAGGTTCAGTTGAATTTTGTTGGGAAAAAAAGAATAACCGAAATAAACACCAAGATCTTCAACAAAAAAAATCCAACAGATGTAATAACCCTTACATACCCTTATCCCTCTGTCAATAAAGTCGCAGAGGTATTTATATGCACTGATATAGCAAGAGAAAATTCGAGATTCTTTAATCTATCTTATGAATGTGAGTTACTTATACTTATAACACATTCATTTCTTCACCTTAAAGGGATTGATGACAAAAAAAAGGATGAGTTTAAAAAAATGAGCAGGTTGACCTTATTAAATCTAAAAAAACTTTTATAAAATATTTGAGGAGAGTTATATGAAAACTAAAGATATAAACTTTGTTGATATAGACAGAAAACAACAGGAGAGATGGTATTCATCCGATCTCTTCAAAACACCTCAAAAGCCATCAGGCAAAAAAATTTATTGTCTTGATATGTTTCCTTATCCAAGCGGTGATGGTCTTCATGTTGGACATCCTGAAGGATACACTGCAACTGACATAGTATCCAGATATAAAAGAATGAATGGATATGATGTCCTTCATCCTATAGGATGGGATGCCTTTGGCCTACCTACTGAAAACTATGCAATGTCAAAAAGAATACATCCAGCAATCATAACTGAAAAAAACATAAATAACTTTAGAAGGCAAATAAAATCTTTGGGCTTTTCATATGATTTTGAAAGAGAAATAAACACAGCTGATCCAAACTACTACAAATGGACACAGTGGATATTCTTAAAACTTTACGAACACAATCTTGCTTATATTGACAATATACCTATAAACTGGTGTCCAAGATGTAAAACAGGACTTGCCAATGAAGAGGTTTTCAACGGAAAATGTGAAAGATGCCAAAGTGATGTTGAAAAGAAAAAATTAAGACAATGGCTTTTAAGGATAACAGCATATGCAGAAAGATTATTAAAGGATCTTGATGAACTTGATTGGCCATATTCAACAAAAGAGATGCAGAAGAACTGGATAGGGAAAAGTGAAGGTGTTGAGATTTTTTTTCCTTTAAAAAATTCAGATATCAAAATAAAAGTTTTCACAACAAGACCAGATACGCTCTATGGTGTAACATACCTTGTTCTTGCCCCAGAACATGAGCTTGCAGAAAAAATAACACATCCTTCAAGGCTTCTCAAAGTAAGATCATATATTCAGCAAAGTATGAGGAAAAGCGAGAGAGAAAGAATTGAAAATAAGGAAAAAACAGGTGTTTTTACAGGAAGTTTTGCATTAAATCCAGTAAATTTGAAAGAGCTACCTATTTGGATTGCTGACTATGTAGTTTCAAACTACGGAACCGGCGCAATAATGGGTGTTCCTGCACATGATGAAAGGGATTTTGAGTTTGCAAAAAAATTTAATCTTGAAATAGTATGGGTTATAAAACCTAAAGAACAAGAGCTTGATAAAACAAAGGCTTTCACAGATGATGGAATAAACTTCAACTCATCAATCCTAAACGATCTTCCCACACCCTTGGCTAAAGAAAGAATGATAGAATATCTTGAAGAAAAAGGAATTGGCAAGAGAAAGATAAATTACAAGCTAAGGGATTGGGTATTCTCAAGGCAGAGATACTGGGGAGAGCCAATTCCTGTTGTTCATTGTGAGAAATGCGGCATAGTTGCTCTTAGCGAAAAAGAACTGCCTCTTCTTCTTCCACCCCTTGAAAAATACCAACCAAGCGGAACAGGAGAATCACCGCTTGCACTTCTTGAAAGCTGGGTTAATACGAAATGTCCAAGATGCAATGGCAATGCGAAAAGAGAAACAAACACAATGCCACAATGGGCTGGCTCATGCTGGTATTATCTAAGATACATAGATCCAAAAAATCCAAATTCATTAGTTGATAAAGAACTTGAAAAGCTCTGGATGCCTGTGGATCTATATGTTGGTGGTTCAGAACATGCAGTGCTTCATCTTCTTTATGCAAGATTCTGGCATAAATTTCTTTATGATATTGGGGTTGTCTCAACACCAGAGCCATTTAAAAAACTTGTTCATCAGGGAATGATTTTATCCTATGCATATCGCGACTCAAGAGGGATTTATCATCCATATAACGAACTTACATTTGAACCTAATGGAACAGCAATCACAAAGGATGGAGAGAAAATAACTCCAATAGTTGAAAAGATGTCGAAATCAAAAAAGAATGTTATAAACCCCGATGAGATACTTAAAAAATATGGTGCAGACACTTTCAGAATGTATGAGATGTTTATGGGACCCCTCGAGGATTCAAAACCATGGGATACAAGAGCAATAGAGGGAGTTTATAGATTTCTCAAAAGAGTGTGGTTTTGGGCAGTTGATGTTATGCCAAATCTGAGAGATGAACAACTATCAAAAGAATTCTTAATCCTCAGGAATGAAACAATAAAAAAGGTAAGCTCAGACATAGAAAAACTGCGACTGAACACTGCAATCTCACAGCTTATGACATACTTTAATGAGATATCAAAAACAAAATCAAAAACAGATTTTGAAATATTCATAAAACTCCTGCATCCTTTCGCTCCTCATATAACTGAAGAGATATGGCAGAGATATGGAAAAAACGATTTCTTGCTTAAGGAAAAATGGCCAGCGTATGATGAAAACATTCTTAAAGAAAAGAAAGTTGAAATCGCTATTCAGATCAACGGCAAGCTTAGGGGAAGAATATATATGCCTCAATCATCTGATGAGGCGGATGTAAGAAAGAAGGCTGAGCAGGAGGTCTCAAGGCATCTTGAAGGTAAAAAAGTCGTAAAGTTTATATATGTTGCGAATAGACTTGTTAACTTTGTTGTAAAATAGGAGGAATATGAAAAAGATAATTATTCTTACATCAATAATTCTATCATCATGTTCATCATCAAAGATAATATATAACCCTGCCCCACAGATACTTCCACAACATATAAAAACCATAGCTGTAAGACCGTTTCTGAACAAAAGCTCAATATTTGGAATGGAGGAAAAACTTACATTGAAAATAATAGATGAGTTCATAAGGGATGCAAGATATCCTATCAAAAAAGAAAGTGAGGCTGATGGGGTCATAGCAGGTGAGATAAAAAGCTACATAATGATACCTATACAGTACGATGCAAACATGGTTCCAACAACATACAAAATAACACTAAACTATTCAATAAAGATGATAGACAGAGCAAAGAACATTGTTCTTTGGGAGGAAAATACGCTTGTTGCAAACTACATATTTTCAGACTCATCACTTCCAGGAGGAATGACCGAAGAACAGGCAAGAGAAAGGCTTTGGGAGATAATCGCAAGAGATACTGTAAAAAGAACTGTTGAGGGATTTGGTTCAGTAACAGGGGTTTCAACTAAAAAACTATGAAGATAAAATCGGAAGACGAACTTACTAAAGATATCGAATCTTTGAAGTTTGACCCTATATATATACTCACAGGTTTTGATACAGAAAGAAAAAAAGAAGCAATCAACAAGATAAAAAATAAGATAAAATCAGAGTTTGACTGGATAGAGCATAACCCAACTGATCAGTCAGTTGAGTTTCTTCTCTCTGATCTAATGACACCACCACTTTTCTCAACAAGAAGAATAATTATAATAAACAGCTTTGAAAAAATAAAATCTACAATAAAAAATGATATCATAGAGTATTTCAAAAAACCAAACAATTCAACTGTTCTATTTGTTATGCATAATGAGGATCTAAAAAACTATGAGATAAAAAAATTATATGACGAATTTGAAGTGAGTATTGTCCCTTTTTTTGAACCTTCTGAGGATGAAATAAAAGATATACTCAACGCTTTCTTTGAAAGCAAAAAAATAAATGCCTCTCAAGAAATAATTTCATTAATATCTACATCAGTTATAAATCACTCACACCTCAAAAGGGAGATTGAAAAACTTAATATATATCTCAGCGGAAAAAGGGAAATAAACATAAATGAGATCTCAAGGCTTATTACTCCTCTTAAAGAAACAGATATCTTTGAGCTTTCAGATGCAATTATCTCAAACAACCCTGAGAGATTTAAGGAAATAATATCACAACTTATAGAAACAAGAAGAGAACCTCTTGAAATAATAGGTGCAATAGAATACACACTTGAAAAAATAATAAAGATTAAGGCACTATACAAAAGATTTACAGAACCACCATATGAAATCTTATCCCTTCTTTCACTTACAAGATATGATATATCCAAAATTAAACCTTATACTGTTGAAAAAATTTTAGAGGAAAAAATAATATCTTTGCTAGAGATGTGCCTTACAGCTGAAAACAATCTTAAATCACAAACACAACAAGATGGATATATAATTATAAGGAATATATCCCATTCTATTCTTGAGAATTTAATGAACTTTTGAGAAGCAAGGCAAGGGATGATTTCTTATTTGCAGCATTTTTCCAGTGTATAGTGCCTCTTTTTGCCGCTTTATCTATAAGTGAATAGAGCTCAGCTAACATCTTAGAAGCTGCATCATAATTTTTTGATGCAATAAGCTTTTTAAATTCCTTTACCTTTGTATGTATTCTTGTCTTTATCCCTCGGTTCTCACTTCTCCTCTTAAGAGATTTCCTATAAGCTTTAAGTGCATTTCTATGTCTTTTAGACTTAACTGCTTGTGCCATAATATATAAAGTTTAGCAAATTTAATGATGAAAAATCAAATTCAATTCTAATTACATTCATCATAGTTGTTATTTTTAAGGTGTTAGCTATCAAGCTCAACTTATACTGCAATCATAATAAATAATCACAACCTTGTTGTGTTCTAACATCTTGTTATAAATAAAAAGAAAAACTGCCGCGGGTTGGGATCGAACCAACGACAACCTGGTTTTTCAGACCAGTGCTCTACCACTGAGCTACCGCGGCAGTTTATAATTATATTTAACAAAATAAGTAAAGAAAAATCAAATCTTAAAAAACATTTTTTACAAAATAATTTCCTAAACTACAAATAACTCTTGATTTGTCAATACTTCGTTTTGTATTATTTAAGTTATGGACAGATTCTTACTCAAAATATATGGGCGTGTTCAGGGTATTGGATACAGATGGTTTGTAGTTGAACAGGCAATTAAATATAATCTATTAGGTTGGGTTAAAAACTGTGATGATGGAAGTGTTGAGTGTGCTGTTAAAGGTTTGAGAGAGAATATTGAAAAATTCATTGTTGATATCAAGACTAAACATCCTATCGCAAGGGTTGAAAAAATAGAGATAAATGACTGTCCCTCTACAGTTGAGTTTCCACAAAATTTTTGTATAAAAAGATAGAGGGGGATAAATGCATGCAAAAAGAATAAAAAAACAGAAAGTAAAAAAAATTGAAACAAATCCTATTAAAAAAATTGAATTTGAAAAAGTAGTTGAAGCTGATGAGGGTTCAGAAGAGAATGAAAAAAAATTAACTGAAGCAAATGAGGATGATGATGTAGATATATCAGAACTCTCAATTGACTCAACAAAACAATACATAAAAAAAATAAGTCAGATGAGCACAAATATATCAAGAGAAGAACTTCACAAGCTGTGGCAAAGAGTCAAGAAGGGCGACAGAAGAGCAAAGGAAGAGATAATGAAGATGAATCTTAAGCTTGTTATACCAATTGCAAAAAGGTATCTTTACCCCGGTGCTGATCTAATGGACCTTGTTGAAGAGGGAAATCTCGGACTTCTTCATGCAATAGATAAGTTTGATCCAAAAAAAGGATATAGATTTTCAACATACGCCTCATATTGGATAGAGCAGTATATAAGAAGGTTTGTTGAAGAGCAATCAAAAACAATAAGGATACCACCCCATGCATGGACAGCTTTAAGGAAATGGCTAAAGCAATGGGACGCATTACACGGAAAACTTGGAAGAGACCCAACATTAAGTGAGATGGCAAAGGAGATGCACTGGACAGCAAATCAAATAAGATCAGTTTTAAATGCATATGAGATAATAAAAGGAACAACATCTCTTGAAAACCCAATCTATAATAAAGATCAAGAGGAGGATATACTTGAGCATGTTATAGAGGATGAAAAACAATCAACCCCTGAGGATGTAATATCTATTTTGAAAATCCATGATGAGCTTAAAAATGCCCTTTCACAGATAGGAGACAGAGAAAGAATGATTTTAGAGATGAGATATGGGCTTAACGGTATGACACCTATGACACTTCAAGAGATAGGCAACAAGCTCAAACTTTCAAGGGAAAGAGTAAGACAGATAGAGGAAAGAGCAGTGCTCAGATTAAGAAGAATCGCAGCAAATATGGGACTTATAGATATATCATCATCCAGAATAACTCCAAATTTAAAGCCGGGCTGGAATATGCCAAAGATTCAAACAGATATTCTGGGAAATCCAATAATAAAGACATCAAAAAAACAAAAAAAATAAAGGAGAGGCGATGATAACAGTAACTGAAGATGAAATAAAAAAATTTATAAGAGATGTCCCGGATTTTCCAAAACCGGGAATACTATTCAGGGATATAACACCATTTCTTGAAAACCCTGATATATTTAAAAAAACAATAAAGCAGTTAGCTGAAAGATACAAAAATGAAAGTATAAAAAAAGTCGTAGGAATAGAAGCAAGGGGCTTTATAATAGCATCACCTATTGCCCTTGAAATAAACGCCGGTTTTGTTCCTGTGAGAAAAAAAGGAAAGCTTCCCTATAAAACGGAGTCAGTAACTTACCAACTTGAATATGGAACTGATACTCTTCAGATACACTCCGACGCAATAAAGAAAGGTGAAAAGGTTTTGATAGTTGATGATGTAATTGCAACGGGGGGAACTGCAAAGGCTGTCTGCGAGCTTGTTGAAAGGCTTGGAGGAACAATACATGAGATATTTATGCTTATAGAACTTACTGCTCTTGGTGGAAGAGAAATGCTTAGTGGATACAGATTTCATTCTTTGGTAAAATATTAGCTAATTGCCCCCGTAGCTCAACTGGATAGAGCTGCTCCGTCCTAAGGAGAAGGTTGCTGGTTCAACTCCGGCCGGGGGCGTTTAAAGGTTCTAAAGGTGGAGGAAAGATGCCAGACTCAACATGGATTTCATCACCCGGAGATGAAAAAAATGATCCAATAAGACAATGGATAAAAAACAATAGAAAATCTCTTCTTGCAACACTCTTGATAATAGTTGTTTTTGGCCTTATTGCTATCATGGTTATAGCATCAAGGAGTAGAAATAGAGATACAGCAGAAAAATATCTCTTTATGGCTCAGCAGTATTACTATGCAAAAAACTATGAAAAAGCAATTGAAAATATAGATTTCATTGAAAAAAACTACTCAGACTACTCAACATATGACTTCGCACTTTTCCTCAAAGGGGATATCTACTACTCCCAAGAAAACTATACAAAGGCAATTGAGATCTACTCTGATGCTGAGAAAAAAATAAAAAACAAAGATCTACTTCCATTTGTTGAATACTCAGTTGCTAAATCATATCAGGCACTTGGTGATTATACAAATGCAATACTAAGGTTTAACCATTTTATAGAGACATACCCTGATCATTATCTTACACCAGATGTATATCTTTCTCTTGCGCTCTCATATGAAAAGAAGAACGAGAAAGAGGCTGCAAAGGAAACATACCAAAAAATAACTGTTCTTTTTCCAAATACATCATGGCATGAAATAGCAAAAAAAGCACTTGAGCAGTATTCATCTAAGAAAAAATAATTTAATAACAACTATTGACTTACCTCCTTTTTAATTTATAGAATTTTACTATGAGATTAAAAAATCTCATAACCTTATAAAGGAGGGTTAGATGAAAAAAACACTTATTCTCATAGCTGCGGTGGCTTTTGTAAGCTCAGTTGCCTCCGCAGAGTTACTAAAAAACTTCCATTATAAAGGAAGTGTAGAGATAAATGCATATAATGTCAACAACACTGACTTTAACAAAGATGCAGATGATAAATACGGTGATGTTGACACAAGGCTTATGCTTGATATGAACTTTAACTTCAACGATGATGTAAGTGGAGTAGTTTCAATAGTTAAAAACAATAGACAGTGGGGAACTCCCTCCGAAAACCTTGATACAATAAAAAACAACTTATTTGTTGAGCAGGCACATCTTAACCTCAAGGGCATTATGGGGATGGAACATAAGGTAGGAAGACAATACTATGGAAACCCAAATGACCTTGTTATTTACTTTGGACCGTATGGCTGGCCATATATTACACAAATGCCGGTTTCAGCCCTTGATGCCTGGAGTGGTGTATATAAATACAACAACTGGACATTTACCGGTTTACTTGGTAAGATAAATCAGCAAGCAGGCAATATGGGTGAAAACATATCCGGCTTAGATATAAAAACAAAAATAGAAGATTATAAACTTGACTTCAATGCATACTACTATTATAAAGTAGATAATACTGTAGCTCCGAGCGATAAGTTAAGCCTTATTGGTGGAAGGTTTAACTGGGACTGCAGCAATTATGTAAAAGACCTTACGATCAGCTTAGAGTATGATGCAAACAGAGGCTCAGACAATAATCGCATCCCATACAGAGGTTATGCAGGTAAAGGAAATGTTAACTATAAACTTAACCTTGGCGGAAATCTTGGTCTTATGGGAGAATATGTATATATAAGCGGTGATGATGCAGGCACAAATAAAGATGAAGAATATTACGGAATCAACCCTGACTACAGACCTGGAATAATACTTGGTAGTGATATAGCAAATTGGGTTTATATAGGATCTATTGGTAACGGATATAAAGGACCAATCCTGAGTGCAAACTGGACACCAGAGAAGCTTTCTAAACTTAACATTGCAGCAACATACTATAATATGAAGGTTGTTAGAAAGGTAAAAAAGAATAGTACTATTGGAAATGAATATGACATTGTTGCAACATGGAACCACTCAGAGGACATTGCTATAAAAGCTTACTATGCAATGTTTAAACCTGAGAAAGATAACACTCTACACGATGATGTTCAGACAGCACTTGGTGCTGCATTTATTGTGAAGTTCTAATTCAAGCATAATAACCTCCTTCACTACAAAACTAAACCCCCGATATTTCAGAAGGTATCGGGGGTTTAATTTTGTATAATTTGTTTTATGAGGTATCTTTGCTTTCTTTTGCACTTCTACGCCTTGCAACTCCACTCAGCAAGGCTTGATATAAAATCTGATATAAACACATCAGTTAAATCCTTTTCAAATCTAATCTATGAGTCTAAAAATTATAATCTATCATACATAAAATCAAACATTGATCTTTTATTTACACTTAAAGACATTGTTCTTGAAAAGACAAAACAATCCTATGCCGATGTATCTGTTGGATTTAGAGCATTCACAATCTCACAAGAAAATCTTTCGTCAAAACCTTACCTTAAAGAGATATATGATTTTTATGGAAACAAAAACACATTCTTTCCTCATCAGGCATACATAACAATAAAAAACTTTTTATATCCCAACTGGACTTTTACATCCGGAAGGTTACCATATACCCTTTCAAATGGAGTTGTTTTTTCAGACAACTCAAAAGGCATTGATGGCTTTAAGATTGATATAACAAATAGATTTGCAATAGACACAATAGAGATTTTCTATTTTAGAGCATTTTATGAATCAAACTATAATCTTTCAGGAATAACCCTCAACAAATCATTAGGTGAGGGAGTATGGCAGATTTATCTCTTAAAAAGTATATCAGGTCTTGAAAACACACCCTTTCTTTCATACACAAAAACTGATAAAACTTACAAAGGCATTTCATATTCTATAGACACTAAAAAACTCTCATACTCATTTGAGTTTGTAAATGAAGGGGGAAAATCAACACTAACCTCAGCAAAAAGAATAAAAAAACTTGCATATGCATTTAACCTTAAGGCATTATGGAGCTTGCAGATGCCGGTTGTTGGTAAAATAAAAGCAAGGTCGGAGTATCTAAAATCATCAGCAGGAACAACAACTCAAAAAGATAAAACATTCTACTCACCCTTCTCAAAAAGATTTTGTGGTTTTGAAAGATGCGGTGTTGGTGAGATTATTGCATCATCACCATGGTCAGTTATAAGGACATCACAAACCATAACAGGACTTCCAACGACTATGGCAGCAGGGATAAGAACCTTCAGAATAGGATTTGATATGCCAATTCAAAAATACATTTTTTCTTACGATTTTTATCGATACAGAACAACATCCTTTCTATCATCAAAGGAGATAGGAAAGGAGCATTCAATAAAATTATCACATAACTTATCAGAAAAAATATCATTTTCACTTATATACTCAAAATTCAAGCCAGAAGGGCTTTTAAAAACCACCTCAATCAAAAATACATCACTTATATCATTTGAGATAAAAACAAGCTTTTAGATTAATCTTATAATCTTAGATGCCATTTTTAAAGACTTATCCACATATTAACAACATATGAACAACATAAAAAATATATGTTTGACATAAAAATATTTTTAAGATATAATTATGCTATATGGATGTTGATAAAAACCCACAAAAATCCACAAGAATAAGGATAAAATACCCTAATGGTCTTGAAATAGAAATAGAAGGAGACAGAGAGTTTGTTGAGAAAGAAAAAAGACAAATGCTAAGCCTTATATCAAATGGTTTTGAAAAGAATAATGACAACAACATAATAAAAAGTCTTTCAAATATAATAGATTTCAAAGAAAACACTCCTTATATAAAGCTTAAACTGCCCCAGCTTGATGAGAAAATGGCAATTCTAATAATACTTTTTGCTTTTGAAAAAATCCTTTCAAACCCTCAACCAAAAGCACTTAGTATATCAAAGGCGCTTAGAATGTCAGGTTACTACTTAAAAAGACTTGACACAGCTGTTTTTGAGCTTATAAAGGACGGTTCCATTAAAGCCTTTGGCATTAAAAGAAATAGATCATATTCCCTTACAGATAAAGGAAAAGCAAAAGCAGAGATAAAGATAGCGAATATAATTCAAAAACAATTATAGGAAAATCATTTTTTTATTTTTAGCGGTCTTTTCCCAGATATTGAAATTTCCAATTTAAAAAATTTGAAAATCAGACAAAAAATCAAAAATTTGGGAAATAAAGGACAACCCAGTTTATTTATTCATCATATCATGCCCATGATGTTTATGCTGCATATTCTCATTTTTCCCTTCATCGCACATATTACACACTGCATAATTTCAAAGACATAATAGACTTCTAGAAATAATTTAGGTAGAATAGAGTTAGTGTATGT
>JBMFKQ010000021.1:0-29435 GCA_049972095.1 Elusimicrobiales bacterium | reverse complement strand
TTACTTCACGCTTTACTGAGCCATCTGCTTTTCAAAGAGGTGGGTAAGGTCGCCGGTTCGATCCCGGTCGGGTCCACCAAAGACGATCTATTTCACCATCGCTTCAATTTCACCTTGCTGTGGCGACAAAAATGAACTACTAATTTTGATTATTTGATTAAATGTCAAAAAGTCTTTAAAAAAAGAACCCAAAATTTATAGAAATGAAGTTAATAAAAATCGCAAAAGTCTTGAAGCTCAGCAAGCAAGTATAATTTGATAAAATGAAAATTATGGAAAGCAAGATTAAAAAGGCTATTAAAGAGCTGCCAAAAATTGAAAGGCCAAGAGAAAAATTAATGCGATATGGGCCAGAAAAACTTTCCAATTCTGAACTTTTGGCAATTATTTTAAGATCAGGGACAAAAGAAGAAAATGTTATTGAATTGGCAAATAAAATTCTGAAAAGATTTAGTGCCAATAAATTGCCAGATTTAACCTTTGACGATTTAAAAGATTATCCGGGATTAGGTCCAGCCAAAGCCTGTGAGATTGTCGCCTGCTTTGAACTTGGAAAAAGATTGCTCAAAGACAAAAAAGCCCAAATTTATTTAACACCAAAAGAGATATGGGAAGAATTAAAAGATTTACGAGACCACAAAAAAGAACACTTTGTTATTTTCTACCTTGATAGCCGAAATCAGGAAATCAAAAGAGAAATAATTTCTATTGGCTCTCTTAACGCTAATTTAGTCCACCCAAGAGAAGTTTTTGAACCAGCAGTTAAGAACTTAGCCGCTCAGATTATTTTAGCTCACAATCACCCCTCTGGCGATCCCGAACCATCAGAAGACGATTTGGAAATAACAAAAAGATTAGCAGAAGCAGGTAAGATTTTAGGAATTGAAATAGTTGACCACATAATCATTACCAAAACAGGATTTATAAGTTTTAAAGAGAAAGGATTAATATGAGCAAAACAAATTACAAACCCATAAAAGAAAAAATTATAATTAAACCAAACAGAAAAGGTGGGTATGTTAGAGATTTGGGGACCGCAACTTATATTTCAGCTGAAAGGAAAAGAAGGAAATTTGGAGCACATCTAACTTCAATAGATATTTTTAAAAAATTTATCTTGCCGGAAATTAAAAATATTCTTTATGAATATAGCTGGATAGATCTATTTTGCGGAGAAGGCAATCTTATTCTACCTATATTAGAAGCAATCCCCAAAAATAAAAGGATAGAATTTTTTAAAGAACATATTTTTCTTTTTGATATTCAAAAAGAAATGATTGAGAGAGCAATCGAAAATGCTAAAAATTATGGAATTCCTTATGAGGTAGCAAAAAGGAATATTCAAATAAGAGATACATTACAAAATTATCCGGATCTTAAATCTTTAAAGTATCCGCCTTATCATATAACAAATCCACCATATCTTTATTTGGGTTATATTGTAAAAAATTCTGAAAGAAATTTAAAATATTTTTCTAGGTCAAAGGAGATTTATGAGAAAATTTGAAATAAAATGTGAGAATTGTGGCAAACCAGCCACTGTTAATGTCCAGAAAGTTTGGATAAAATGGAAGTATAATTCTAAAACGGGGGAATATTCTAAGACACACGAATTATTATATGATATAGATAGCGCTACGGGAGATGAAAATTTACATTTTTGTAAAAAATGTTTTGATAAATGGGAAAAAGGAGAAATATGATAAAAGATATATATTCTAATCCTTGTTGGATAATATCAGGTAATGAAGAAAATTTTGACTATGCAATTAAATATAATCTAACATGGGGCCTACAGGATAAATGGTTTCCTCAATGGAAGGCAATGGAGAAAGGAAATATAATATTTTTCTATATTTCTGGTGGGATTAAAAAAATAATTGGCTGTGGGAAAATTGAAAATAAATTTTTACAACGAGAACCTTTATGGCCTGATGAGATAAAAGAAAATAGGGTAAAGTATCCTTTACGATTTGAATTTTCTCTTGACTATTTGATAGAAAAAAAAGAATGGTTAACAAAAGGTATAGATATTGTTAATGAAATAGGTAAAAAGCTTGGTCAAGGAGCTTTTGCAGATTTACTTCGTGGAGGCATAAATTTTATTCGCTATAAAGAGATTACCGAATTCTTATATGACGAATTTAAGAAACTTAATTATACACTGCCACTGGAGGAAATTTCTATTGAATACAAGGAAACAAAAATAGAAAGAAGAAATTTACATGAAGACTTGGAAAATTTAGTCTATGAAATTGGAATCATGAATAAACTTTTAAGCCAAAAAGAATATAGCGTTGACAATATGATATTTGATGTTGTTTGGAGAAGAGTTGAAAAAGGTTCTCCTACTTATGTGTTTGAAATTCAGGTTGGTGGTGATATTTATCATGCCCTGAGCAAGTTAAAACATGCCTTTGACTTATGGAATAGCAATATTTTCCTTATTGTATACTCTAATGAAGATATTTACAAATCCAATCAATTATTAAATGGAACTTTTCATGAGATAAAAGACAAAGTTAAAATTGTTTCTTCTAAGGACATTGAAGAACTTTTTACAAGAAAACGCTCTTGGATTGCATGGGAGAAAAAACTTGGAATTTTGTAAAATAGGGACAGCCAAATTCATAACAGATTTTGGCGGCTCACAGGATAATCAATTCAAAGAAGCAGTAAGTTTAGTAAAAGAAACTCGATGTCCTTCGCGCGTAATAAAACTTGCAATTATTGACGGTGTAGCTTGGTTGGGTGGTGAAATGAGAACAACGCTTGAAAATCTTAAAAATGAGGAATTCTGTCTCAGTGCTTTGCTATTAGAAGAATTTATAAAAAAACTATAACAAAATAAATGAACAATAAAAATTCTCTTCTATTTCT
The DNA here is from genome assembly GCA_049972095.1 of Elusimicrobiales bacterium. Classification (GTDB taxonomy): domain Bacteria; phylum Elusimicrobiota; class Elusimicrobia; order Elusimicrobiales; family UBA9959; genus JANZZP01. The sequence continues at coordinate 26,555 of JBMFKQ010000021.1, read as the reverse complement.
TTCCGAGCAAAAAAATTGTGGCTTATCTTGATAATTTGCAAGAAAAAGTACAAAATTAAAACAACCTCAAAGAGAGCTAGAAGATTTAGAAGAACTTAAAAAATCAGTTCTTGAAAAAGCCTTCAAAGACAAACTGATGGAATAGTTGCTAATACCGAGCTGAATTATCGTGGACGATGGTTTATTTTGAGAAAACAAGCAAGGATTTCAAGGATAACTCTTTTGAAAATTATACTGATTTAGTATTCATCGACTTATCAGGAATACAGACAAAAAGAAAAGGAGTTGGGTATCGTACACACCAGGAATTTTTGGAACGATCATTTTAAGTGGTGGCGTATGCGCTTTTGCACTCAGTAAGCACATAAGTTAAAACTCAAGATCAGGATTTCGTTTAGGATAATCTCAGGGTTTGTTTAATAAGTTTCATAGCTGTTTTAATAAAATCAACTATACCTTTTTAGCCCTTTTGTCTTTGCTAAATCCATCATAAATCAAAACCTTATATTTTCATATCAATAGAATGTCATTTTATATAGAATATAATATTATGAAATACACCTTGATAATCCCTACACTTGCAAATCACAAATTCTTTTATGATTGTGTTAAAAATATATACGAAAATTCATCCCTGTGGAAAAAACTTTACATAAAATATTATTTTAATCTGATCATAAAAAACATACTAAGAATTTTTAGGTTAAAATGAATAATAAAATCATAGCATTTCATCTTGATGACTCAAAAAATTTAAGGGGCGGTGAAAGACAGGTTTTATACCTTATAGAAGAACTTAATAAACTTGGTGTAGAAAACTATATAGTTTTAAGAAAAAACTCCCCACTATACCTTAAATGCCTTGAGTTAAAAATTCCATTTATGACACTTCCATATATATTCGAATGGGATATCTTATCAGCAGTAATCTTAGCCTTTAAGATAAAAAAAATAAACTTAAACAGAAAAAAAGTGATACTGCACACCCACACCGCTCACACCTGCGCAATAGCATTGTTAGCCAGATTTTTTATCAGTGCAAAGATAGTTGTTCATAGAAGGGTGGATTTTGAAATAAAAAATAACTTTTTTTCTAAGGTAAAATACTTAAAAGCAGATGCAATAATAGCTATATCAGAGGCGGTAAAAAATGTAATCAAAAAAACCCTGCCAGAGCATAATATATTTGTGGTTCCAAGCTCAATACCTCTGTCATTTATTAAAAATTTAGCCTCGAACAGGATATTCCCAAGACAAAATATAACTGTTGGTTTCTTAGGGGCTTTCGTCCCACATAAGGACCCATTAAATTTAATAAAAGCAGCTTATGAATGTATTAAAAAGAAAAAGGATATAATTTTTTTAATGGGTGGAGATGGAAAGTTAAAAAAAGAGGCAGAGGACTTAATAAAAAAACTTGAACTTGAAAAAAATGTAAAGCTTGTTGGTTATATTGATGATAATATAAATTTTCTAAAATCCATTGATATATTTGTCCTTCCATCAAAAGAGGAAGGGCTTGGAAGTGTTTTAATAGAGGCAATGGCAGCAGAACTTCCGTTGGTTGGCACAGATGCAGGTGGAATACCAGAGCTTATAGAGGATAATTTCAACGGATATGTCGTTGAAAAACAAAATCCTCAAAAGCTTGCTGATGCTATTTTAAAGATTGCGTCTGAAAAAGAAATATATGAGAAATTCTCAAAAAACTCTTATGAAAAGGTAAAAAACTATACATCAGATAAAATGGCATTAAAAACATTAGAGGTTTATGAGAAACTCATTAAGAATACTTAGCCTCATAGATATCCCATGGTATAGTGGACTTACAGAGTATGCCTTAGTTCAGGCACGAGCACTAAGAGAAGTTGGGCACAATGTTTTTTTTGCAATTCCAGGTGAGAACAAGATATTTAATGAGATCGCAAATGATTTTGAGACTATAAAAATATCTGGAAGGGAAAAAATTTTGAGGATAAAAGATATCATATCAATTTCAAAACTAATAAATAACAAGAAAATAGATATCATAAACGCACATACAGGAAGAACACAGACACTTGCATATCTTATATCTCTTATAAACAAACCAATAAAAATAATTAGAACAAAGGCAGATGCAAAACAGATAAAAAAAAGCTTTACCTATTCTAAGGTTTTGTGTATAATATGCGGTTCAAAATATATAGAGAATATGTATAAAAACGCAGGTATAAAAATTAAAACCCAGACTGTATATTTATCATATCCTGCAGTTAAAACTAAAGAAATAAAAGAAGAAAAGCCATTTAGAATAACCATTGTAGGAAGGCTTGACCCTGTTAAAGGGCATATCAATTTTATAAAGGCAGGACTTTTAATACTTGAAAAAAGAAAAGATGTTGAGTTTATAATAGCAGGCAAGGAATCAAATATAAAATGGAAAGATTTAGCTCAAATCATACCTGATAAGTTTAAAAGATATTTCAGATACTATGGTTTTGTTGAAGATGTCTATTCACTTATGGCAGAATCACATATAGGAGTCATATCCTCCATAGGAAGTGAGGCTGTGTCAAGGGTTGCGATTGAATGGATGAACTCTCAAAGAGCAGTTATCTCAAGCAATGCAGGATGTTTGGTTGAGCTTTTTGAGCCTGACTACATATATCCAAAAGAATCATTCATAGAGCTTGCAGATAAGATAGAAAAAAACCTTAACTTTGAAAGAATTAAGAGGATTGGTATGGATAATAAAAAAAGGTTTAATGAAATCTTTTCTTTCGAAAATCTGCAAAATAAGACCTCTGAGATCTTTGAAAATCTATGATCTACCACTCAGATATGCTATTAATAATCTTCCTATTAATCTCATTATCTCCCAAATCCACCTCAACTGCCATAGTATTTTCATTTTCTTCGTCAAATATCTTTGTTTTTAAATAATTCATCTTGGCATAAATATTATCTCCTGGACAGTTAGTAGCTGCAAGATCTCTATGGGCATAAAAGTATGCCTTAGATATGTTGTATTTGTCTTTTATAAACCTTATTAGGGTTATTATGGCTGAAATCGTTTTTTCAGTTATCTCATTGTTTAGAGGCGGATGATAGTTTCCCATAATAGATATTCCAATATTGTCAGTATTCTGTTTTGCAACATGGGCACCAACACTAAGTATTGGTCTTCCCTCAAATATATCTCCAAGCGGATCAATCAAAAAATGATATCCTATGTCTATCCATCCCCTTCCTTCCTGATGATACTCCTGAATAACTTTTATCTCTGTTATTGCATCCTCATATTTAAGTGGATAGCCTCCTGCTGTATGATGAATGGTTATTTTTTTAGGTGTGTGTTTTATATAGCTTGCTGTTGGGGGATTTGCTTTCCATTGATCTCTTCTAATAAGCTTAAATGGAAGGGGATCAGCAAGATTTAAATTACTATCGTCTACAATCTCTTCTGCTTGTCTTTTTTTTTTATCTATTTTTGAAACATTCGCCTCATATATATCTATTCCAAAACTTTTTTCGTCAACACCTTCGTTTACAACTACAAATTTAAACTGACTTACTCTACCATTGACATCAAATCTTGCCCAGAATCTTCCATTAGGATAGATTTTATACCTTGATGGTTTTATGATAGTATAAATTACATCATTCTTCATATCACTCTTAGGAGAAGGATTTTGTGGAATCCACATCTCAAAAGAAATCTTACCGTTAGTCACCTTACCATTAACAGCAACAACATTAAAATCAAACTCAATTTTTTCACAAAGAGGAGATTCATATAGTATAGATAACTTTTCATCAACTGATATTCTACTACTTAGAGGATATCCTTGAGGAAACTTAACCATTCCGCCCTCGTCATGAGCATATAGAAAAAAAGAAACGAGAAAGATAAAAAAATCCATTTTCCCTCCAAATATATTATAAAAAATTAGATATTTCTCTCAAAAATCTAAACTCCCTTGACACAAATGGACATAATTCACTTGACATGTCAATGATAGATGACTTTTTCTAAGGGCTTTTTTCTTAGATTATACTCATTTGACATAGGATATCCATAAGCCCCCGCTGATACAACGGCAAGGATATCATTTCTTTGAGGAAGGGTAATCTTAACAGACTTTGATATAAAATCAGAACTTTCGCATAAAGGTCCTACAATATCACATATAACCCTCTCACCTCTTCTTTGAACAAGGTTAAAAACAGGATGAAAAACATTATAAAGAATAGGCCTTACAAATACATTCATTCCACCATCCACAATAATGATATATCTCTTTCCTATCTTTTTTCTATAAAGCACCTTGAGTGCAAGAATCCCGCATGAAGCAACTATACTCCTTCCAGGCTCAAGTATAAAAGAAAACTCAGGGATATAATGTTTTATAATATCAAAAATCTTATTATGCCCTGTGCATTCCTTCCCCTCTTTAACTCCCCATCCACCACCTATATCTATCCTTTTTATATTTATCCCGTAAACACAAAGCGATCTGATAAAATCAACTGTTTTTTTAAGGGCTTTTGCATAATATGACTCATCAAATATTTGCGAGCCTAAATGAAAGTGAACTGCTTTTATTTCAATATACCTTGATTTGGAAGCCTTTAGATAAATCTCCTTTGCTGTTTTGAAATCCACACCAAATTTTGAATACTTTGTGGCTGTTCTTATATATCTATGAGTGTTAACATTAATATTAGGATTTAATCTTACAGATATGGCTGTTTTTATTCTCAATCTTTGGGCAATCTTTCTTAGATTTAAAAATTCCTCATATGATTCTATGTTTATGAAGGATATTCTATTTTTAACAGCAAGAGTTATCTCATCATCAGTTTTCCCAACACCTGAAAAGGATATATTGTCAAATCCAAGTTCAAGCGCAAGCTCAAGCTCACCACCACTTACAACATCAGCCCCCAATCCTTGTTTTTTTATAACAGAACATATCTCTCTATTTGAATTAGCCTTAAATGCATATAAAATATCTACAGGTTTATCTTTAAAAACATCTTTGTATTTTGAAATCTCTCTCAAAAGGGTTGGAATGTGATATATGTAGAGTGGTGTGGCGTAATATTGACAAAGCCTTAGTATCTTTTTAATATATCTTTTTTCATAACACCACATAAATCTTGCGCGGGAAGGGACTCGAACCCTTATGCCGTAAGGCATACGCCCCTCAAACGTACGCGTCTACCAATTCCGCCACCCGCGCTATAATAAAATTTTACCTATTTTAAACATCAAATTTCAACTACAACGCTAAAAGAATGCTTATCACAGATTCTTCCAAATATAGCCAAATATGTAGATGAGTTTTTAATCCACAGGAATGCTGTCCTCAAAAACACTAAGTATCTCTTTTATCTTATAGGCATCTGACACCTTAAAAAGCTTTTTTCTCAGTGTGATATTCATCGCAAGCCTTGAGATCTTTGAAAGTATTGCAAGCTGTAATGATGGTTCATGATAGGGAGATAGTATTAGAAAAATAACCTTAACGGGTTTTAAATCAGGGGCTAAAAAATCTATTCCATTTTTGCTTATTCCAACAGAAATAATAGCACTTTTAAGTCCCTCTATTCTTGCATGTGGAACAGCAATTTGATGACCTATGGCAGTAGAAAGTTCTTTTTCTCTTTTTATAATCCTTTTTGATATCTCTTCCCTTAAAGCTATAAAACCGGATGAATAAAGCTTATCTATCATCTCATTTATAGCTGAAAATCTATCGGATGATTTAATATCAACAACACTTCCCTCAACACAGAAAATCTCATCAAGCCTTACAGCAGATTTTTTTTCAAACTCATCCCTTATCTCTCCGGTAATATCCTCTATTATATCCTCAACAGTTATTATACCTGTTATCTCTTTTTTATCATTTTCTACAAGAAGGATCGGCTGATTTGTTTCCTGGACAATTCTCAAAACCCTCTCTATCATTTCCTTTTCTCCTACCCTAACAATAGGTCTAATATAGTCAAGCAGATTGAATCTTTCAACACATCTTGATATAGGTAGGTTTATAATAACATCCTTAACATGCACATAACCTAAATAATTAGAATTCTCATCGATCACAGGATACCTTGAAAACTTGAATTTTCTTATAGTATCTAAAAAATCATCAAAACTTATGCTTTTTTTCAAGGCAACAATCCTATCTACAGGAACCATAACCTCTTTGACAGAGGTCTTGCCAAAATCAAAAAGATGTTCAAACATCATTAATCTGTGAAGTGAAATACGACCAAACTCCTCAGATTTTGAAAGTATCAATTTTATCTCATCCTCTGAATGAGATGTATCATCTGATATCTTTGAGACTAAAAATGATGAAAAAAATTCGGATGTTTTGTTTATTAAAAGCATTGGATAATAGGTTGCTTTATAAAACATCTTGAGAGGAATTGAAAAAACAAGTGTTATCTTTTCAGCAGATGATATCGCGATATACTTTGGAACCTGCTCACCAAAAACTATATGAAAAAATGTTACCGTAAAAAATGAAATTAAAAGAGAGATTGAATAGGATGATATCTTTAAGTAGAATATAGAAAAATCAGGAATAGCTCTGCTAATAACAAAAGCCACATATGGCTGCGCAATCCACCCAAGCCCTATACTTGATGCAGTTATACCAAGCTGAATTGATGCAAGATATGAGTTGATATTATTTATTATATCAAGAGAGGTTCTTGCAAATATATTATTCTCATTCTGTGCAAATTCTTCTATTCTTGTTTTTCTTACTCTAACTATTGCAAACTCTATAAGAACAAAAACAGCATTTGTAAGAAGAAAAAATAACGCTGAAACAGCCTTTAAAAAGTCCATTCCTTATCTATTTTTTTTCACTAGACACAGGAGGGGGCGGAGAATCATAAAGAACAGACCTGTGTCTTGTAGGATAAAGCAGAGTTAAAATAACTGAATTAACTGCAAAGGCAATCGCAAGATATAGAGTAAATTTCTTTATGAATGAGCTTCCGCTTGGAGATGAAAAAAGAGAATCACCTCCTCCACCAAACATACTAAGTGCTGAACCTTTACTTGTCTGGAAAAGAAGTATAGAAATGATAAGTAGAAAACATATAATTACATGAATAATGAGAAAAAAACTAAACATCCAAAACCTCCTTATCTGCTAAGTGCCTCAAGTCCTGGTAAAATCTTACCCTCAACAAACTCAAGGCTTGCACCCCCACCTGTTGAGCAATGTGATATCTCCTCAGACTTAACACCGGATTTTTTTAGGGCACTTAAAGTATCACCACCACCAAGCACACTCACAGCACCGTTCTTTGTTGCCTCAGCAACTGCTTTTGCAAGAGCAATAGTTCCTTTTGCAAACCTGTCTATCTCAAATATTCCAAGAGGTCCGTTCCAAAATATCGTCTTTGCCGAAAGTATCTTCTCACTAAAAATAGATATACTCCTTTCACCAATATCCACACCTATCCATCCATTAGGTATTGCCATTGACTGTGTGGTTTGTGTTTGGGCATCATCCTTAATCTCTTTAACGACAAGATGATCAGCAGGAAGAATAAGCTCAACACCATTTTTAAATGCTTTTAGAACTATTTTTTTTGCCTCATCTATCTTATCACTTTCAACAACAGAATTACCAACATTCACATCCTGGGCTTTTAGAAATGTATAAGCCATTGCTCCACCAATTATAAGTGTATCAACTCTATCAAGCAAACTCATAAGGACATCTATCTTATCGCTGACCTTTGCACCACCTATGACAGCAACAAATGGTTTTGATGGGTTTGTCATTATTTTTTCAAGATACTCAAGCTCCTTTTGAAGCAGAAATCCTATACAGCATGGAAGATATTTCGTAATAGCAGTTGTTGAGGCATGAGCCCTGTGTATTGCACCAAAGGCATCCTGAACAAAATAATCACATCCCTTAGCAAGCTCTCTTGCAAAGCCCTCATCATTTTCTTCCTCCTCTGGATGAAACCTTAGGTTTTCACAGAGAAGTATCTCACCTATCCCAAGCCTTGATTTTGCCTTTTCAACCTCCGGACCTATACAATCCTCAACAAAATGGGTTTTTGCAGCCATTATCCTTTCCACATCCTCCCTAAGGGATTTAAGGCTATACTTTGGATCAAACTTTCCCTTTGGCCTTCCAAGATGGGATATTAAAACTATTTTTGCATCTCGTGTGAGAAGATATTTTATTGTCTTCTCAGTTTCTCTTATTCTTGTATCATCACTGACCCTTCCATCTTTTATCGGCACATTATAATCAACCCTTACAAGCACCATTGAGCCCTTAGATATGCCCATATCTTGAAGCTTTTTGAGTTTAAGAACTGGCCTTATTGTCATTTTACCTCCCTTAAAGCCTTTGCTTTTTCCTTCAATACACCTTCTATTATCTCTTTAAGTGCTGGAGATGTTCTTTCTTTGAGATAATATGTTATCCTCATTGAGGGTTTGTTAAACTTAAGGTGCAATGCAAGATCTATTGGTGTCCCTATGAGAACCAGATCACAAGGTGTCCTTTCAATAGTTTTTCTCAACTCATCCATCTGAACCTTTCCATAGCCCATGGCAGGAAGTATATTTTCAAGATGAGTATACTTTTTATACACAGCCTTTATAGAGCCAACAGCGTAGGGCCTTGGATCTACTATTTCGCCTGCCCCATGCTCCTTGGCAGCAACATAGGCAGCACCATAGTTCATCTCACCATGAGTGAGTGTCGGACCATCCTCAACCACAAGCACTTTTTTCCCTTTTATCTGAGAGGCATCTCCCTTAACCACAACAGGGCTTTCAGCCTCTATTATCTTCGCATCAGGATTTGCTGAAATTATGTTTGTCTTGACCTTTTCAACATCATCAGGCTCTGCTGTATCAACCTTGTTTATTATAACAACATCTGCCATCCTAAGGTTTGTCGCACCTGGATGGTAGTGATTTTCATGCCCTGCCCTTAAAGGGTCAGTCACAACTATATGAAGATCCGGCTTGTAGAAAGGAAGATCATTATTACCACCATCCCATAATATAACATCTGCCTCTTTTTCTGCATCCCTTAATATTCTTTCATAATCCACACCTGCATAGACTATATGCCCCTCACTGATATGAGGCTCATATTCCTCCATCTCCTCTATAGTACAGTTTTGATCGTGCATATCCTTTATTGAGGCAAATCTCTGACATACTTGTTTTTCAAGATCGCCATAAGGCATAGGATGCCTAACAACAACTACCTTTTTGCCTATCTCTTTAAGTATTGAGGCTATTTTTCTTGATGTTTGGCTTTTACCACAACCAGTTCTAACAGCACAGACAGCTATTACCGGTTTTGTTGATTTTATCATAGTATGCTGACCACTTAAAAGTCTATAATCAGCACCACATGCAAGAGCAATAGAACCCCTCTCCATAACATAATTAAAACTCACATCACTATACGCAAAAACAACCTCATCAACCCTATATTTTTTTATAATATCAGGCAATTCACTTTCATCGTATATGGGAATTCCATCAGGATAAAGCTTGCCTGCCAGAGAGGAAGGATATTTTCTACCTGCAATGTTCGGTATCTGCTGAGCCGTGAAAGCAATAACCTCATATTCCTCATTGTCCCTATAATAAACATTGAAGTTATGAAAATCCCTCCCCGCAGCACCCATTATCACAACTCTCCTTCTGTTTTTTTTAACCATAAATTCCTCCTAAAACATCAAAGCCCTTTCTTTATTATGTAGAGAGCAAGATCAACAACCCTATTTGAGTATCCCCATTCATTGTCATACCATGAAAGAACCTTTATAAAGTCGCCTCCTATTACCTTTGTTGAGCTGCCATCTACGAAAGAGCTTAAAGGACAGTGATTGAAATCCATAGATACGAGTGGTTCATCAGTATATCCTAAAATTCCTTTAAGCGAATTTTCGCTTGCCTCTTTAAGCGCAGCATTTATATCCGCGGCAGTTGTTGTTTTTTTAATCGTTGCTGAAAGATCAACTACTGAGACATTAGGTGTAGGAACTCTTATTGCAAATCCATCAAGCTTACCTTTAAGTTCAGGCATAACAAGTCCTATTGCTTTTGCAGCACCCGTTGTTGTTGGTATCATATTCATAGCACCAGCTCTTGCTCTTCTAAGATCTGAATGAGTCATATCAAGCATTCTCTGATCATTTGTGTATGAATGGATTGTTGTCATAAGTCCCTTCTCTATACCCCATTTTTCATGTATCACCTTGACAATAGGTGCAAGACAGTTTGTTGTGCAGCTCGCATTTGAGATAACATTGTGACTTCTTGGGTCATATTTATCATGATTTACACCCATTACTATGGTTATATCCTCGCCCTCTGCAGGTGCTGTTATTATAACCTTCTTTGCTCCTCCCTTGGTTATATGATTTTCTGCACCTTTGACCTCTTTTCCCTTCTTATTAACTCCATCCTTCTTAACCGTAAAAAGCCCAGTTGATTCTATAACAATCTCAACACCTAAATCCTTCCAGGGAAGTTCAGCTGGATCTTTCTTCTTTAAAACCTTTATCCTCTGCCCATCAATAGAGATCTCCTCATCAGAAATAGCCCTAACATCTCCTTCATATCTACCATGAATAGAATCGTATTTAAACAGGTGAGCATTTGTCTTTGCATCAGTCAGATCATTAACTGCAACTATCTCTAAATCCTTTATCCCCCTTTCAAAAACAGCTCTTGCAACAAGTCTTCCTATCCTTCCAAAACCATTTATTCCTATTTTAACACCCATATAAACCTCCTCAATTTTTATTATTTAGAATAGATCACAAACTACAAAATATTATATAAATTTAGAGTTTTAAAAACAACTTTTTATTATATAATATAAAAAAGCGGGTTGTTAAAGCTAAACACCCGAGGGAAGGGGGTAATATGGTTGCATTTGTGCTATGCAAGCTCATAGCAGGGCTTGAACAAAAAGCTATATCGAACATAAAAAACATAAGAGGTATAAAAGAGGTTTATCTAACATTCGGCGCATGGGATGCAATACTGATAGTTGAAGCTGATACATTGGATAAATTATCAAACCTCATATTAAGGGAAATCAGATCAACTCATGGAGTTCAGACTACGGAAACACTTGTAACAACAAATTACTGATAAGAAATTATCTAATGAGGCATTTTTATGAACCTTTCAGAACCTGAGAGTAAGACAATTCTTATAGTTGATGACGATGAGGCTATAAGAGAGCTTCTTGATGTTGCTTTGAAAAATGAAAAATTTAAAACTGAAAAAATATCCACAGGAAAACAAGCAATAGAAAGAATAAAACAGAAGGACTATGATCTGATAATCCTTGACCTTATGCTTCCTGGATATGGTGGGTTTGAAATACTTAGGGAGTTACAGATAGAAGGAAAGACTTCCTTACCCGTTATAGTAATAACAGGGAAATACATAGATAGAAGCACAAAAGAGATGATAAAGATGGAACCAAATGTTGTGGATTTTATAGAAAAGCCTATCAAAATAAATCTATTTATAGCTCTTATTCATAAAATACTTAAAACCAACCCAACAAAATGAGTTTTTTTGTATATCTTACACTGCCTCCACTTTGCCTTGCTCTTTTAATATCATACCCAACATTTCTAAAAATACTCATAACAAAAAATGACTTCCACTTTTTTTCAGCAGGTATCATAGCTTATACACTTTTACATCTTATATACAGGAAATCTACAACACTATCAAAGATCTACATATTTTTTCATGAGCTATCCCATGCTATTGTAGGTTTTTTAAAAGGAAACAGAATAAGAAAAATAAAAATTTCATCAAAATCCGGTTATGTTTCATTTTCAAAAAGACCAGACAAATTAACCACAATACTTCCATATATTTTTCCGATTCTAAACATAATTATAGCATTAGCCTATTTCATTTTCACTATTATATTTGGATCCTCACACTACAGATTATTTCTTTTCCTTCAGGCATCCGCTTTAATGTTTCACATACTCAACACATTTGAAATATCAACAACACCCCAGAGTGATTTTAGAAGATTCGGTGGAAGATTGCTATCCTTAACTATAATATTTGCATCAAATGCCCTTATTATACCTTTGATAACATTGTCTCTTTTCCCTGATCCAGCTGTTTTAAAAAGTTTTACCTTAAATACAGTAGCGAACTACACAAAGATAATATCGGCTTTGTTAAAGGTTGCTATTAAGCTCTGCCTTTTTATTAAACTATGTTCATAAAGACTTTAAGAATACTTCTTTTGGTTATAATTTTAACTATTATATTTTTTTCTTTTATTGTCTTTTACTTTTATAAAAACATACTAAACCATGAGATTATCAAATATAATCTGATAGCTGTATTAAAATTAAAGTACAATATAACATCAAATCTTGGAAAAATAAAATATATAAGACCAGATCTATTTATAATAGAAAGTGCTTCTTTCTCTTCACCATCAGTCGTAATAAAAGCTGAAAAGATAGAGACAAACATAAATCTCACCGAGGCTATAATATCAAAAAAGCTGAGATTTAAGCCAGACTCAATAAAGATACATGGAATGTCATTAAAATATGACCTCTCCCAAACAAATAAAAAATATGAACTTGTTGACATACTGAAAAAGATAAAAGATCTCATTAAGAAGGTTGAAGTTTTATCATCATCTTTATATATAGAGGATAAAAACATAAAAGTAAAAATAGACAGACTTACAGTCTCTAATTCTTTTTTCTCAAATAATACAAAAATAAGTTTTGAGGGTGAGTATTATCAGGGTTTACAAAAATTAAGAATTAAAACCTTTTTTGATATTGAAGATAATGAAATAAAAATAAAAGATATATCTATGCAGATAAACGGAAAAAATCTTGAGATGAGTGGTAATATTGCAGTTTACGAAAATGTTAAAGGTGATATCAAACTGATGGTAAAAAATCCTATAGATATAAAGGAGATAGTAAATATTCCCTATTCAATAAAAATACAACCATTTCAGGCAAATATACTCTCGGTGTTTAAAAACAATACCATCAATTTCTTCTCATCAATTCCTTCAATAAAAACAGAAGTAAATATCAACTTTGATACAGATAAGAAGGTATTCAGTGAAATAAATATCAAAGCAAAAGAATTGGATGCAGGATTGTTCAAAGAGTATATTAAGGAGTATGCTAAAAACTTTAAGGGAAAGATCAACATTACAGTCGAAATAAAACCACCATCTCACACATATTCAATAACTGCAGAGAGTCAAAAATTTGATTTCATAGACCTACTAAATGCAATAAATTTCAAGGATAGTGTAGGAAAGATTATAATAACTGATAAATTCTATGCACTGAACCTCATCAGAGTTAGTGGATTGTTTCCTTATGGTAAGATTGAAGGAAATATTAGGATTGAAGGCAAGAAAGACTATCAGAAAATAAATTTCAACACAAAGCTTAATCTCAATACACTCAATGGATACATAGCAATTAAGAATCTAGATAAATCAGAACTTACAGCTTACGATCTATTTATTAAAACACAAAATTTTTCACTTAAAAAAGCTCTTGATATAATTGAATATTTCAGAGAAAAAGCCTCTAAACACCATTCATTATCCAATAGCCCATACAATTTTACAAACAGAAGAATGAATATACATATAGAATCTGATGGTTATTCTGATGAACCATATATAAGCGCAAATAAACTTTTATCATCAATCAAATACTCAAAGACAAATAATATACTTAAATGTGAAGGTGAGATTAGAATAAAACTCTTAAATGGCCAAATAAAAAATATAACTGAAAACACAAAAGAAAACGAAAACTACCGCTTGATCCTTCTTCCTTTAACTACACTCTACAACCTCAACAGAACAGGAGCACTGAGGATGAATTATGAATTAAAAAATATAAACTTTTATGATATGGGCTCATCTTTTAAGCTAAATAATGGTAAAATAATAATAGACAAATTCTATCTCAACTCAGTCGAGTTTCTTGTATACACGAGGGGTGAGATAGACTTAAACTCAAGAAAATTGAATATGAGCGTTTATACTATAAACAGAAAATACTATAATGAAGGAGTACTCCCAGAATATCTTACTGATTCAAAAGGAAGACCCGCTATTGCCTTTACAATTACAGGAAGCTTTGATAAAAACAGTATTAAACTTATAGATGCAACTAATATAACTAAATTTGTAGAGGATGAGGTTAAAACCTCTATCGACATAAACTAACAAAAGGAGGATATGTATGGCAAAGAGTAGATTTGATATAGTTGGAATACTTCAGGAGCATGGAGCAATACTAAATGGACATTTCCAGCTCCCATCAGGTTTTCACTCGCAAACCTACATCCAGACATCAATAGTTTTACAATATCCTCACATAGCCCAAAAGATAGCAAGAGAGATGGCAGAAAAATTTTCAGATCCTGTCGATGTTGTGCTTTCTCCAAATCCCGCAATAATCGTAATAGGACAGGAAATAGCAAGAATTAAAAAAGTAAGATCCATATTTACTGAAAGAAGCGAAGGTGCAATGGTTCTCAAAAGAAATTTTAAAATAAATGAAAATGAAAGGGTTCTGATAGTGGATGATGTATTTTCAACAGGTAAAATATGCTCCGCCGCAATAGACTTAGTGAGAAGCTACAAAGCAAAAGTAGTTGGTATATGCGCAATAGTTGACAGATCAACCGGTCCTATCCCATTCAATCTTCCTGTAAGAGCGCTTGTCTCTTATCCTCTTGAACTCTACCCACCTGAAAACTGTCCCCTATGTAAGCTTGGCATCCCACTAACAAACCTCACATCATCAAACAAATAAGTATGAAGACTAACTTTATTGCTCTAATGAGCGATTTTGGGCTTTTTGATCCATTTGTTGGAATGATGAAGTCAGTAATATACTCAAAAAATCAAAAGGTAAAAATTATTGATATAACCCATTTTATCCCTCCACAGGACATAAAAACAGCAGCATTTTATCTCATGGTTTCCATAGGCTATCTTCCAAAAAACTCAATAGTTATATGCATTGTAGATCCTGATGTTGGAAGTGGAAGAAGCATACTTTGGATTAAGACCTCGTCTCACCAAATAATAACTCCTGACAATGGAACTGCAAGCTGGGTTGAAGAGGTTGAAAGAATAGAGGAGGCAAGGGCAATTACAAACCCAGAACTTTTCCTTGAAAAGATAAGCTCAACATTTCATGGAAGAGACATAATGGCGCCTGCTGCCGCCTTGATTGCAAAGGGATTTGAAGAAAGTAAAATAGGCCCTCATTTTAATGAGTGGAAAAAAATACCATTTCCATATCCCCAGAGAATTGGGAATAGAATAATCGGAGAGATAATCGCCATTGACAGATTTGGAAACGCAATAACAAATATAAAAAAAGAATATGTAAATCCCTTATCAGTTTTTAATATAAAAAATATTGTCATAGAAGGTCTAACTCCAACATACTCCTTTGCTGTGGATAACAAGGAAATTGCTGTTATTGGCTCATATGACTTTGTTGAGCTTTCAATAAAAAACTCAAATTTTGCTGAAACACATTCAATAAAGGCTGGAGAAAAAGTGGAGGTTATCATTAAAATATGAAGACAATCAAATTGAGAGAAAAATATATAGAAAGGCTCAATTCACATCTCTGGATATTTTCAAATGAGATAGAAAAACATGATTTCAGCGTCAAAAATGGAGAGATCTGCAGAGTCTTATATTCAGATAACAGTATCTGTGGAGCAGGATTCTACAATCCCCACAGCCTCATATCAATAAGGCTGCTTGTAAAAGGCACTGACATAATTGATGACAGTATATTTCACTCAAAAATAAAATTAGCGAAAGAATACAGACATACAATAGGGATTAAAGATAGTGGAAGATTCTTCTTTGGAGAAAGCGATGGTATAGGTGGCCTTATAATAGATTTATACGGTGAGGTAGTGGTAATTGAAATACTATCAGCAGGAGTAGAGCTTTATTCTGAGAAAATAATTGATGCTGTTAAGGATATCTTTGAACCTAAATCTATCGTAATACTTAGAGACCATCCATATAGACTTCTGGAGGGACTTAAAATAGAAAAAAAACAAATTATTGGCAATCCTCCTTCGAGTGTCATAATAGAAGAAAACGGAGCTAAATTTGAGGTGGATCTGCTTTCATCTCAAAAGACTGGTTGGTATTTTGATCAAAGAGACAATAGAAAAAAACTTATACCATATTTTAAAGGAAAAAAGGTGCTTGATCTCTACTGCTATACTGGAGCATTTTCAATAATAGCTGCAAAAAATGATGCTAACACAGTATGGGGAGTTGATTCATCTCAAAAAGCAATAGAGCTTGCAAAAAAAAATGCAAAACTAAACCGTGTATCGTCAAAAGTAATCTTTAAACAGGAATCTGCTTTACATATGCTTGATGCACTTATAAAACATGAACTTCCAATAACACCCAACTTTATACTGCTTGACCCACCAAACCTTGTAAGAAACAAAAAGCATCTTTATCAGGCTGAAAGATATTATACAAGAATTCTAAAACAGGCACTTAAAGGGGTTGATAAAAACGGTTATGTTGCTTTTTCAACATGCTCTCAACATATAGACGATGAAGTTTTTGACAGAATAGTAAGCACTGCAGCAACTAAATCAAAAAGAAGGATATTTATAGTTGAAAACGGTTTTCAGGCAAAAGATCATCCAGTAATAGCAGGGATGAAAGAAACAAAATATCTTAGATTTGTGCTGCTCGAGATAATTGAATAAGGAGGGAAAATGGATGAAATTAAAAAAGAAACCCAGGCACAGAAAAGAACTGTAACACTAGATGGAAGAGAGATGACCCTCGTTGGCAATGAGCCTAAAGTTGGAGATAAAGCTTGCGACTTTAAGGTTATAAGCAACGATATGACTCCAATGAGGTTTTACAGAACATACAGAGGTAAGATCGTCCTCATATCATCAGTTCTATCACTTGATACACCCGTTTGTGATCTGGAAACAAGAAAATTCAACGAGGAAGCTCAGAAACTTTCATCTGATGTAGAGATAATAACTATAAGTATGGACCTACCATTTACGCAGAAAAGATGGTGCCAAGCAAATAAAATGGAAAGGGTTAAAACATATTCTGATTACACAAAAACTGATTTTGGAAAATCATATGGTGTGTTGATCAGAGAGTTAAGGCTTCTTGCAAGATGTCTCTTTCTAATAGACAGAGAAGGAGTTATAAGATATATTCAGCTTCTTAAAGAAATATCAAAAGAACCAAACTACGAAGAGGCAATAAACGAGATAAAAAAATTGGTTTAAAACATCAAAAGTCTAATCACAATATAGATAAATACCTTTTAATCTCAAAGTCTGTAACCTTTGTTCTATAATCATCCCATTCTATCTTTTTATTTTCTATCAGTTTAACATAAACATGTTCACCAAGCGTCTGTTTAAGGAGTGTTGATTTTTCAGCCTCTTCTATTGCTTCAATAAGCGAGCCTGGTAAGGTTTCTATTTTATTCGCCTTTCTTTCTATCTCACTCATTTCATAGACATCTGCTTCAACAGGTTCTTTAATCTTCATATTATCTTCTATACCTTTTAACCCAGCTCTAAGCATAACAGCAAAACAAAGATAGGGATTTGCACCGGGATCTGGAAATCTTGCTTCAATTCTTGTTGCCTTTTCTTTCCCCAACTTTGGTTGAGGAACTCTAATCAACACTGATCTATTCCTTCTTGCCCATGCAATATACACAGGTGCTTCATAACCAGGCACCAATCTCTTATATGAGTTAACCCACTGATTTGTAACTATACATATCTGCCTCACATAATGCATAAGCCCAGCAATATAGAACTTTGCGTGATTTGATAAAAAATAAGGATCATTTTTATCAAAAAACATATTTTTGCCATTTTTAAAAAGAGATTGATGAACATGCATGCCACTTCCATTAACACCATTTAATGGCTTTGGCATAAATGTTGCATAGACACCATTTTTTGCAGCAACCTGTTTTACAACAAGCTTATACATTACCACTCTGTCAGCCATAGTAATAGCATCGCTATATCTCAAATCTATTTCATGCTGACTTGGAGCAACCTCATGATGAGAATACTCAACCGGTATCCCCATCTTGTCAAGCACCTCTATTGTCTTTTTTCTTAAATCACTTGCCTCATCTATTGGAACTGAGTCAAAATATCCTCCTTCATCAATTATCTCAGGCTTTTCACAGGATTTAAAATAAAAATACTCTAATTCCGGGCCAACCATAAAATCAGTAAAGCCCATCTTCTTCATATAATCAAGATTTTTCTTAAGGATATATCTCGTATCACCATCATAATGCTTACCTTCAGGTGTGAGAATATCCCCAAACATTATTGCAGTCTTAGTGCCATCAAACTCCTCAGGAAGTATGTTAAATGTCTCTGGGTCTGGCATTAAAAGAAGATCTGATTCATAGATTCTTGCAAATCCTTCTATTGATGAACCATCAAAACCCATTCCTTCATTTAAGGCATGCTCAAGTTCTCTTCTTGTAATTGTAAAGGCTTTTATCTGTCCAAGAATATCAACAAAGCAAAGCTTTACAAAACTTATACCTTCTCTATCGACCCTTTTTATTATCTCCTTTTTCATATCACTATTGTTTTTCATCCTCCCTCCTTATATGCGCTCATCGGGAATCGCCTACAAATAAATTTTGCTCACCGCAAAATTTTTCGCAAGTCCCCCCTCGCAAAACTGAATTGTATATGTTTTGCTGCGGGCTTTCGATTCCCACGAAATGCTATTCGCATTTCTTAGCACCAGCATGCGCTCATCGGGAATCGCCTACAAATAAATTTTGCTCACCGCAAAATTTTTCGCAGGCCGCCCCTCGCAAAACTGAATTGTATATGTTTTGCTGCGGGCTTTCGATTCCCACGAAATGCTATTCGCATTTCTTAGCACCAGCATGCGCTCATCGGGAATCGAACCCGAATCTACGGCTTCGCAGGCCGTTGCTCTATCCATTGAGCTATGAGCGCTAAAGTTTTCTCTTTAAGAGAAATTTACCAACCTTTATTTTAGCAAAAAGTTTGTTTTTAATATACAAAATTTGCTATACTTTATATTATGAACACAAAAACTACTTTGCCAACGAAAGAATTTGTTGAAAGAAATAGAAAGTGGCATATTATAGACGCCACAGGTCAGATATTAGGTAGAATGGCCTCAAAAATAGCAACTCTACTGTGCGGTAAAAACAAACCTTATTATACACCTCACATAGACTGTGGTGACTTCGTAGTTGTAACCAACACCGACAAAATAAAGTTAACAGGAAATAAAGAGGAAGAGAAATTTTATTTCTCACATTCAGGTTATGCAAAAGGAGCAAGGATAATATCATTTAAGGATATGATGACAAAAGATTCAAGAAAGGTCCTTTACCTTGCAGTTAAGAGGATGCTTGATAAAAATAAACTCAGAGACAAAAGGCTAAAAAGACTTAGACTTTACAAAGATGAAAAAATAGACATAGCCATACCTGTTAAGAAATGAGAGGTGATTTATGGAGTTCATATATGCAACAGGAAGAAGAAAAACAGCGAGAGCAAAAGTAAGGCTTTTTCCAAGTGGAAGTGGAAAAATAACTGTTAATGGAAAAGAGCTTGGTGTATATTTTGGCAATATTTCAAGGCTAAAAAATATAGTAACCTCACCTCTTGATCTGGTTAAGGATCAAAAGTTTGATTGTTATGTCGATGTCAGCGGAAGTGGGATTTCAGCTCAGGCTCAAGCAATAAGACATGGCATAGCAAGAGCAATATCAAAATTAGGAGAAAGTTTTCGTCAAGCAATGAAAAAAGCGGGATTTTTAACAAGAGATCCAAGAATGGTTGAAAGAAAGAAACCAGGAAGACCAAAGGCAAGAAAGAGGTTCCAGTTCTCAAAGAGATAAACTGCAACATCATCTTTAACTCTTTACCCCACTTAAAAGTGCAAAGTTTTCTATGACCAAAATACCTGAAATAAAAAAAACTCTTGATGATATAAAAAAACTAACAGTCAACAGCTCTAATCCAAAAATAAAAAGATACATAGAGATGTTTGAAGAAATTACTGATAAAACACATATTAAATCCATCATTGAACTAAAAAAAAATCTTGAGCTTGAAAGAAAAAGCATCTCAACTACATTAAAAGACAATTTTCCCCTTTTTATCAAATATGATAACATATATAGAGAGATGATTTCAGCAGCAGAATTTATAATATTCATTCTTAAAAAAAGAAAAAAGGGGGTAATATGAAAAAAATGCTATCCTTTGTAATATTACTTTTTCTATATTCATGGATATATTCAGAAAAGATATCTATATACCACACAAGCGATGTTCATGGGATGTATTCATCGATACCTGCAAAATGGGATAAACAAAACTCTACAAGAACAATAGGTGGCTTTGCTGCAGTTATGGCTCTTATTAAAAATGATAAAAACCCTCACATCCTTCTTGACTCAGGTGATATCTTTCAAGGAACCCCTGAAGGAAATATAACTAAGGGTATGGCAAGTATTGAATTTATGAATATGCTTGGCTACTCCGCAGCAGTTGTTGGAAATCATGACTATGATTATGGAGAAAAGGCTTTAGTAGAGATGATAAAAGCTGCAAGATTTCCATTTCTTGGTGCAAATGTTTATCTTATAGATGAGCCAGAAAAGAATGTTGATTATTTAAAACCATACACAATTGTAAATGTTGGAAAAAGGAAAATAGCTGTTCTGGGAATTGCAGGGCAGCATACAAAGACAACAACACTACCAGTTAATGTGCAACACCTACTTTTTAAAGATGAAGCAGAAGAAACAAAAAAATGGGTAGAAGAAATAAAAAAGCAAAATCCAGATGCTATTATAATCATTGCTCATATAGGAATTGATCCCTCACTCTCACAGAAGATCGTTGATCCATCAACATACACATTTACAAACATAAGACATACAACTATAGAGCTTGCAAGAGCAGCTGGAAATCCCACACTTGTCTTTGGTGGGCATAATCATACAGGGCTTTTAAAAGGGTGGAAAGATCCAGAAAGTGGAGCTGTAATATGTGAAAGCTACTGGGGACTCAGCCACATCACAAAAGCAGTAATTGATTTTGATGATAAAACAGGAAAACTTATATCAGCAGATTGCAATCTTATACCTCTGTGGTGTGATGAAATAGGTGAAGATAAGGTAGTTAAGAAGAAATGGAACAAGATATATCAGAATGTATCTAAGTGGATGGACAAGGTTATAGGAAAAGCAACAAAATCACTAACATTTGAGTCTCAAACTCTTGACAATCCCATAGGCAACTTTGTGACAGATATCATAAGATGGAAAGCAAGCACTGATATTGCATTTCAGAATGCTGGAGGGGTAAGAAACATCATTAATGAGGGAGATATAAGACTAAGAGATGTCTATCAAATAATGCCCTTTGAAAATACAATAGTAAAGCTCACAATGAAAGGAAAAGATATATATGAGGTTATAAAAGATAACCTAAGAAATGAAAAAACTTCAATGTATGTATCAGGAATAAAGGTCAAATACAGAATAAATCCGGAAAACAAACCGGAGATCGTGGAGATAACTAAAGACAACAAACCAATTGATATGGAGAAGGAATATACAGTTGCAACAAATAATTATTTAACATCAGGAGGAAGTGGTGGGGGGGCATTTAGAAAAGCATCACAAACAATAGATACATTCATCAGTGTAAGGGATGCAATGATTGAATGGATAACCTCAAAAAAGGAGATAAATGGTTGGGAGACTGGAAGATTTATAAAGATTGAATGAATAAGCTTAGTTTAATATTTCTCCTACTATTTACATCATGCTACAATAGAAAAAATGAAGGGGAAATAATCTGGGTAAAGAATCCATCATATATTTTGTGGAAAGAAAACAAGCTTTACTGTAAAGGCATAAAAGAAAACGATACAATAACGATAGCTTCAGATCTTCTATCACCACATAAAACACCACATAATATATATAACTATGGTTTTGATTCAATCACCGTTTCATCTGCCTGCAACTACGATGGGATATTATTCTCTGTTTCAGATATGGATATAAGTGCAGAAAAGATATCTGAATATATCAAATACTTCCCAGAGATTATAGCTTCAAACTTATATATCAAATCAAATATGAAGGCACTTAAAAAATACATACTTAAAAACATAAACTCAAAAAGAATTGCTATATACTCTGTAATATCAGATCCAACATCTCCTACAAAGTCATTTTATTACACTAACCTCAGAATTGAAAATCCTGTTTTTGAAATAAATAGACTTAATTATCAACTCAAACCAGATAAATACATTCTTATTCATCAGGCACTAAAACCTGTAAATTCTTTAGATTACTTTGAGAAACTTATACAACCACTTACACACAAACCTTTTTTTATATTTTCAAACACGGATAAGGTCCTATCAGTTCATGGTATAAAAGTATTTCCTATTCCCCCCTATCCCCAAAAAATTACAATGGAAAAAAAATTTGGAATCCTAAAAATCAAACAAACACATCTTAGACAATATCTAAATGCCTCAGACATAAGTGAGGTTGCAAAACTAATGAAGAAAACAAACGATGAGTTTTCAAAGAAATTGAGAGTTCTTTCACACCCTCTTTCTGATGAACAAATAAACGGTATTGTAGCCAAGTCCCTTGTTAATTTTATCCCCTCAGATATAGCTATGATATCCAAAAAAACAGTTATAAAGGGAATTAGAGAAGGAGATGTTACAATGGAAGAGATTTACAACATTCTAAAAAACCCATGGGACAAAATTGTTTATATAAAACTCAAAGGTTCAACACTAACCGATATGATAAACAATTTCTCTGATATATCAACAATCTATATAAACTCAAAGCTTGGGAAAAAACCTGTTTTTGAAAAAAACAAAATATACCGTATGTTTACAACACTGGACTTTATAAAAGACAATGATTCAATCCTAAACTATATAACAGAATTCAGTATACTTAATATTCAGATAAGACATCCCCTTAGTTGGTATCTAAAAAACACAAGAGAGTTATGATATCAGATCTCAAACAGGCTATATATAACTGGCTTTCAAGATGGTATAGAAGGTTTAAAGCATTTGTTTACTTATTTGCAATATGGGCTGTAATCTATTCAACTGTAAGCATATGTGGCTTTTCAATAGCATTTGAGTATGATGATGGACTTGTATATAGTGCAGACTCTTTTTTAAAAGCAAGAAATTTTAACGGAGATGAGTTTTGGGCAATTTTAAATTCAAATGCTGAATTAGACAGAACAAAAATCATACCCGGACTCATCTACTATGCTGCAAGATTTTTTGGTTTTTCAACAGATATAATAGCAGACAGGAGGGATATTAATTCCTCCAACCTCATTAAAAGGTGGCATGCCTCTCAGATATATTTTATTATGGACTCCAATCAGAAATATGAACTTTTAAACACAAAAAGATATCTTATTTTCTTTGCTTCCTCAGATGATGGTATAATACAAGCAAAAAAAGCAGGGATAAAAACACTAAGAATCAAAAGAAATCCAAAATCACTATTATCGCTTCCCTCAAACCCTGGCAAATTCTCAGAGCCTGTTATACCTCTCTCACAATTTTAAAAAAATGCTATAATATAGTATATGGATTGTATTTTCTGCAAAATATCAGAAAAAGAGGTTAAGGCTGATATTGTTTATGAGGATGATGATATAATAGCCTTTAAAGACCTTAATCCTCAAGCCCCCACTCACATACTTATTATAAGCAAAAAACATATTGAAAGTATTTTAAAAGCAGAAGAGAAAGATATAGAACTGCTTGGAAAAATAAACTACACTGCTAAAAAGATAGCAGAAAAATACAAGATAACAGATTTCAGAATTGTTAATAACTGCGGCAGGAAGGTTGGCCAAAGTGTTTTTCACATACACTATCATTTCTTGGCTGGCAGAAGAATGGCATGGCCACCTGGATAAGGAGGTGATTAATTTGGTATACATAAGGGTAAGAGAGAATGAATCTCCCGAAGAGGCTATAAAAAGATTCAAACATGAATGCGAGAAAAATGCCATACTTAAAGAGATAAAGAAGAGAGAATTTTATATATCCCCAAGTCTTGAAAAAAAGATAAGAAGGCAGGAGATCAAAAGAAAACTCAGAAGACTTAATCTTGGAAAAAAATAATACCTTAAATAATGGATTATTCCAAGATTGTAAAAGAAGTAAAGGAAAGGGTTGATATTGTAGATATTGTTTCATTTTATGTTAAAGATTTAAAAAAAAGAGGCAAAAACTATGTTGCACTCTGTCCTTTCCATAGTGAAAGAACACCATCTTTTACAGTTACAAGGGAAAAACAGATATACTATTGTTTTGGATGCGGGGCTGGTGGAGATGTGATAAGCTTTGTAAGTAAAATAGAAAATATATCAAGATTTCAGGCACTTAAAAAAATAGCACTTATGTCAGGAATAAACATTGATATAAAAGAATCCTGGGAGGAATCAGAGCTTGACAAAGAAAAAAAGCTTATAAAGCAGATAAACCTTGAAGCTGCCGCTTTATACAGCTCAATTCTAAAATCATCAGAAGGTAGAAAAGCAATCTCTTTTCTGAGAGAAAAAGGAATTAAGGATGAAACTATAACAAACTTCATGCTTGGATATGCCCCACCAGATGAAAAATTTCTCTATTCAAAACTTTCTAAAAAATATTCTAAAGATATCCTGATGAAAACCTCTCTCTTTTCACTCTCATTTGGGAACCCCTGTGATATATTCAGAGATAGATTAGTAATTCCTATAAGATCAATAGGTGGAGAGATAATAGGTTTTGGAGCAAGGGCACTTTCAGGAGAAAACCCAAAGTATCTTAATTCATCTGAAAACTCTGTATTTTCTAAGAGAAAAACTTTATTTGGCCTTTTTAATGCATTAAGCTGGCTCAGAAAGGAAAAAAAGGTAATCCTTGTTGAAGGATATTTCGATGTAATGCTTATGCATCAATATATGTTCACAATAACTGTCTCAACAATGGGAACATCATTTACAAAAGAACACGCTCATATGCTTAGAAATTATGTTGATGAGATAATATTTATGTTTGATTCAGATAATGCTGGAATAAATGCTGCAATAAAAGCCTCAGAGATAGCACTTGAAGAAGGGCTCTATCCAAAGGTTGTGCTTCTTGATAAAAATACAGACCCTGATGAATATCTTTTAAAAAACGGCACTGATTCAATGATAGATGTAATAAAATCAGCTTGTGATATAGTTAGCTTCAAAATCAATCTTATCAAAAAAAATAATCCCGAGCTTTCCCCTGATATGAAGCTAAAAGCAGCAGAGTTTGTATGTCAAACTATATCAAAAGAAAGGAATGAAATAATAAGAATGGAATGGATTAAGAAAACTTCACAATCACTTGATATAGATGAATCATCTATTAAAAAACTTTTAGAATTAAAAAACAGCAATCAGTTCTCTTCTTTTAGACTAAATCCATCAGATATTCCTGTAATAGAGGAAAATCTTGTTGAAATGATATTCAAGAAACCCTCTCTTATAGAAATCATACCACAAGATTTTGATCTCTCTTGTATATCCTCTCAGACTGTAAAAAAAATACTCTTATACATAAAAAATGAAAAACTGATGGATTGCATTGAAGAAACCCTTATAAAGAAATTTCCAGAACACGGATCCGAAATACTTAAAATCTCTCTAAAATCAACCAATCTAAGCGAAGAAGCCATTAATGAAGAAAATTTTAAAAAAACCTTAAAAATAATAGAAAAAATGTATCTAGAAAGAGAGTTGAAAAAATTAACATCGAAACCGGATATGTCAGATGATGAACTAAAAAAATACAATCAGATTATGATCAAGTTGGCCAACATAAAAATATGAAACAAAGGAGAAATTTATGGCAGACAATCCAAAACAGCTTAAAGACTTAATAGAAATAGGAAAAGAGTATGGTTATCTCACAATTGAGGAGATAAGCAGATCAATGTCAAGCACTAATATGAGTATTGAGGATGTTGAAAACTTTATGTCAACACTTGAGGAATTAGGAATAGAAGTAAGAGATAAAAAGAAAACAAAAATTGATGAAAAAGATTTTCAAGGAGAAGAATGGTCATCTTTCCCTCCAGATGTATCAAACTCAATAAAAATGTATCTATCAGAGGTGGGTAAAACACCTCTTTTAAAAAGAGAGGAAGAAATAACCCTTGCAAGGAATATAAAAGAAAGAGAGAGAGAGTTAAAAAATCTTGTTCTTCAATCACCCGTAGCTATAAGAGAAATCAAAAACTGGGAAGAGCTTGTTGAACAGAATGAGATGACTACAAAAGAGCTTATGCCAAGAGGGAGGAAGACAAGAAGAGAACTTGAAAGAATG
>JBMFKQ010000020.1:0-29695 GCA_049972095.1 Elusimicrobiales bacterium | reverse complement strand
CACAAATTATTTAAAGCAAAAAGAAATACTTCAAAGTGTGGAAAAATTACTAAAAAAGAAAGCTAACTATGCTAACATTAATTATGACAGCACAATACCTTAGTTCGGTAACATTTATTTATGACTTGACAGGTACTTTGTTGCCACGCTTATGTAAAATAGAATATGTTAACTGATAAACTAAAAAGGTCATCTGGGCAGCAAAATAAAAGATAATGAATAACCAATGCAAGAATTATTATACATAACAAAACAGGATGTAGAATAATAAGTATTATAATCAGCTTGAAAATGGTGTTGGGTTTATAAAATGAGGAATGTAATAAATTACCTTTCTAGGCATGAATACATATTTTTGTGTTCTTTCACAAGAGCCCAAAGGTCTTTTTAAAACTCTTGTTTATAAAAAAATTATAAAATTAAATTTATGCCAGAAGCAGCCATCGAATTTAAAGATGCCCAGAACAAAATAGATGAACTTGAAAATATTCTATCAGAGATAGAACTTATTTATAAACCGGATGAAAAAACAAAAAGATTATCAGAGCTTGAGAGTTTAACTCAATCAGATAATTTTTGGTCAAACCTTAAAGAGGCTGAAAAGATAACAAAAGAGATTAACGAAATAAGAAATAATCTTGATGAGATAAAAAAAGCAAGAAATGAAATAAAGGATTTCAGAATCCATCTTGAGCTAATAAAGGAGGCAAATGATATAAATGAACTAAAGATACTTTTCAATGAGCTTAAAAGTCTTGAAAGGAAATTAAAGGAGTTTAATTTTGAACTAAAACTATCAGATCCCATTGATAAAAATGATGCTATAATCTCAATCCACGCTGGTGCAGGTGGAACGGAAGCCTGTGACTGGGCAAACATGCTGTTGAGAATGTATATGAAATGGGCATCGTCAAAAAGATTTCAGTTTGTAATAACAGATATAATAAGCGGGGATGAGGCAGGGATAAAAAGTGTCACCGCCTTTGTTAAAGGGAAATATGCCTATGGATATCTGAAAAGTGAAATAGGTGTACATAGACTGGTAAGAATATCTCCTTTTGATGCAAACAAAAGAAGGCACACATCTTTTGCAAGTGTTGATGTTCTTCCTGATATTGAAGAAGAGATAGAAATAAATATAGAAGAAAAAGACATAGATATTGAAACATATAGAGCAGGGGGGCATGGCGGACAAAATGTGAACAAGGTTGAAACTGCAGTAAGAATAAGGCATCTACCAAGTGGTATAATAGTGACATGTCAGTCAGAAAGATCACAGTATCAGAACAAAATAAATGCAATGAAAATACTCAAAGCAAAGCTCTATGAGATAGAGATAGACAAAAAAAGAAGTCAGATTGAAAAGAGGTATGATGAAAAAGGAGATATAGGTTGGGGTTATCAGATAAGATCATATGTCTTTATGCCCTATCAATTGGTTAAGGATCTAAGGACAGGCTATGAGACATCACAGGTTGATGATGTCTTAAATGGAAGGCTGGATGAGTTTATGCAGTCCTACCTTACATGGAAAGCTTGCGGCAGTAATCAAAAATGATAGACTCTCATACCCACCTAACTGATGAAAGTTTCTCTTTTGATAGGGAAGAGGTAATAGCAAGATGTTTTAAAAGCGGTGTAAATTTCTTTCTTGAAGTTTTGACATCACCAAAAGATTGGGAAAAATTTAAGATTTTTGAAAAATACGAAAACTTTTACTTTGCATTTGGCATACATCCTAATGATACATCCATATGCTTTCAAAAGACCATTGAGAAAATTGACAGATATCTAAATCTTAAAAAAACAGTTGCAATTGGAGAGACAGGAATTGATCTATGGTATCACCCACAAAGTTTCAAAGATCAGCTTAAACTAACAGAGATTATGATGGACAAAGCACTAAAATTTTCAAAGCCATGCATATTTCATATAAGAAACTCAAAAACAAATAACTCTGCCTATAAAATAGTTCTTGAATTCTTAAAGCAGAGAAGGAATATGATAAACAAACAAGGAATAATACACTCCTTCTCAGGTGAAGTAGAAGAGGCAAAAAGCCTTATTGATCTCGGTTTTTACATTGGTGTAAATGCAACCATAACATATCCAAGAAACGAAAAACTCAGAAAAGTCGTCAAAAAAATTCCATTAGAAACAATATTAACAGAGACAGACTCTCCTTATCTCCCACCACAAAGAATAAGAGGTAAGAGAAACGAACCGTCATCAGTAGAGGATGTGATTGCTGCCATATCAGATATAAAAGCAGTTCAATCTGAAAAGGTATCTGAAATCATCGAGAAAAATTTTTTGAGATTTCTATCTCAATCTCTCTAAAAGCATCATCGCAAGGCATGTCTATTTTTAGATCACATATCATATCATGCTCAGTCGCTCCTCTATTAACCAGGGCATAGAAAGCACCTGATTTTTTTGCCTCATAAGCAACAAATGAAGCTGGCTGGACTGAAAGGGTTGAACCAACACAGATGATTAAATCACATCTGCGTGCAAAGTTAAAAGCACAAGACAACACATTGCTGTCAAGCAACTCTCCAAACATAACAACATCAGGTTTAAGTATTCCACCACACTCACAGGTGGGCGGAATTTTATTTCTCCTAAACTCCATTAAAGCATCCTCAAATAAAATCTTTTTTCCACACCTCATACACACTGCTCTTGAGTTATTGCCATGAAGCTCTATGATACTATCAGAGGGAATACCACTTTTCTGATGAAGACCATCTATGTTTTGAGTTACAACTGCAATAACCTTACCTGCATCAAAAAGCTTTTTAATGAAAAGATGTGAGAATGTTGGCTTTGCATTTGAAAGGTAGTGCCACATCTCAGATTTATAATTCCAGTAATCAATTCTTTTTTGTTCCGAGCTAACAAATTCATCAAAAAACACAGGCTCTCTCTTTTTCCATACCCCATCAGCTCCCCTAAAATCAGGTATTCCTGCAGATGTTGATATACCAGCGCCTGTGAAAAAAAGTATTTTTTTGAAATGAATAATTTTTTCAGCAAGGTTCTTTAACTCAGAAATCATATTTAAAAGATAAATACACAACAAAAGTATTTATATTTCCAAGATCAAAATTTTTCCCCTTAACACCTATTATATAGTTCCACTCAAACCCCCCACCAATTCTAATTTTCTTGAGACAAAAAAACCTTGCATATCCAACTCTCATACCAAACTCATCATCAGAGGTTGATGAAAAGATGTTTGAGGATGGTGATGTCCAGTGATATATACCACTAGCTATATAAAGATATCCAAGTGATTTTAGATCAGGCTTTATAAAAAGAGCTGGGGTAAATGAAAAGAATTTAAGTTTTATATCTGTAGCTCTATTTTTAAAATACAGATTCTCATCCGATATAAAACCAAAGGAAAAAAACTCATCATAATCTTTAAGGTAACCAATGCCGTAGGAAAAATTTGGTTCAAAACCACTTTTACTATCTCCAAAATGACCAAAAACTGGCAGAGAATATCCTGTTCTTAAAAGGATAGAGCTATGGGAAATGTTGTTTTCTTTGCAGCTGACAGAAAACACAAGAAAAAAAAGGATGTTAAACATCTTCTCTACCTCTTCTCATAAATAAAACAATTATAGTGAAAATAGAGATAATCTGTGCAGCTGATATAAAAAACTCAATTTCTTTTGATTCAACTACCATATTTATTGCTGCAAAGCCACATACAAGATTTAAAAGCGATATTATTAAAACTGTTTGTGGCGTAGAAAAACCTAAATTCAGTATTCTATGATGTATATGATCCCTGCCAGCATAGACAAGCCAATCATAAAAATTTTTGATAAGTCCATTTTTTATTCTTGAAACTGTTGTGTATAAGAGATCAAAAATTGGCACAAATAGAACCATAATAGGTGCAGAAAAAGCAACAAAAGGATTGTTATCAGCCCACCAAACATATATGCTTGTCACCGCAAGTATAAAACCCAAAAAAGTTGAACCTCCATCACCCATAAAAATCTTTGCAGGATGCCAGTTATAAAAAAGAAATCCTAAAACACTGCCGCAAAGTGATGATGTTATGAACATTACATATACTTGCGATGTATTTACAACTATTACCAAAAATATAATAGATATAACAAGAGAAAGCGTAGCTGCAAGTCCATCTATACCATCCATAAAGTTGAATGTGTTTGTTATGCCAACAATCCATAGCACACTAACGATGTAGGATAAGATTAATCCAGCATCCCCCCATGATAGCGGAAATCTTACATATATTCCTCCAAAAACAACAATAAGAGATGCAAGAATTTGAAAGAAAAGCCTTCTTATGGCAGAAAGATTCTTTACATCATCAAAAAAACCAACAACAAATATAACACATGATGCGATAAGTAAAGATATTATCTCTTTTGAAAATTGGAAGTTTCGTAAAACACCAAAGATAAAGGATAAAAATATTCCTAACCCACCAATTCTTGGAATAGGACTTTTATGCAACTTTCTGGGATCAGGAATATCCATAATGTTGTATTTGTAAGAGATTTTAAGTATAAAAGGGTGAAGTATATGGTAGAAAAGAAAAGATACCATAAAGAGATAAAACCATCTAACACCGCTTTCAAAACTCCAGGCAGAAAAGCCTGCGGGAGGAATTATTATCAAGAAAATTATTAGAATGATGAAAGAAAAAAATCTCATATATAGCTGTTAAGAAGAAACCTCTGGGAAAGAAAAGCCTCTGCATATTTAACCCTTGCCTGATATCCCCTAAAAACTGCTGTGCTGTAAGCACTCTCTATTATTGAAAGGTTTTTAACCCTTGTTTTATCAACCTGAGATTCGTGGGCAAGAAGGAGTTTTTCCTTTTTTTTAATTACATCACCTATATCAAAATATATGTTAGGTAAGAAATCTATTGAAGTTGGGGTTTCATAAAAAAGAATGTTATTGATGTATCTGGCAGCTGTTATTGTTGCCTTAGATAAAGCAACATGATCCTGATGAGTATCCTTAAAAAAATTCACAAATATAAGAAATGGTTTAACTTTTTTAATTGTTCTTTCAATCTCATTTATCAGATCTCTCTTGAAAAAAACCTCTGTATCATTAAAGCTACCCCATATAAGCTTTGCACCAATAATTGAGGCAGATCTCTTTTGCTCAGTTTCTCTTATCTCAGCCAAACCTCCATACTCTCCCCGAGTAGCAAGATATATAAAAATACTGTAGCCTTTTTTTGAAAATTTATATACCGTGCCACCGCAACCAAACTCCATATCATCAGGATGAGGGCTTAAAACGAGAATTTTTTTACTATCCATACCACATCTCTTCATTCATACGCCGATATATCTATTCAAATGTTATTATATCATATTGCAATAAACAGCACTAAACTTAAAAAATAAATTTGCTATCATATTCTTATAGCTTTTAAGTCAAAGGAGATAAACTATGGAAGAAAAGCTTTTTGTTGTAGGAGTTGTTTCGGGAGTTTATCTTTTTTTTACAGAATATTTCCGTGAGAAGAAAAAATTTGATTCAGAAAGATTTGCTATATTATGGCACAGCATTTTTCTTGCGATGGCAGGCTTTATCACTGGTTTTCTTCTTATTGTTATAATAGACAACCAGCAAGGGGAGATAGTAACAGCAAGCTTTATAACCCTAAAACAGTTTATATTTGCCCTTCTTTTTGCAGTTATAGGGTGGCTCTACCCAATAACCCCATTCTTCACACCCACATTTTCAAAGGATCCTAAAACCCAGCTTCCGCTTTTTATAAAGAAAGACAGGGAATGGGGGGATACATTCTTTACAGCATTTGTTCTAGCCGCTATTGTGATGTATTGCTTTATTCAGGCATTCAAGATACCAAGTGGGTCAATGAGATACACTCTTATTGAAGGTGATCATCTCTTTGTAAACAAAGCAAGATACGGTATAAGAATACCTTTTACAGATAAAAAGATTTTTAATTTTAGAAAAATTCAAAGAGGAGATATTGTAGTCTTTAGATTCCCGAGTGAAAATCCTGATGAGTATCACTGTGGTGGAAGACAGTATGGAAAGGACTTTGTTAAAAGAGTCATAGGGCTTGAGGGTGAAACTGTTGAGATAAAAAATGGTATTCCTTTCATAAATGGAGTTGCAATAGGTGAGGAAAAATATGCTACATATATAGATCCGAAAAGAATTCCATCTCTTTCAAAGGATATTGACAAAAAACTTATACAAGAGCTTTGGGAGAAGAGAGAAAGTGGAAAGTATTTTTCTGAGTTTGTAAGAGATAATTTTGGACCTGTAACAGTGCCACCAAAAAGTTATTTTGTAATGGGGGATAATAGAGATCGCTCGTGTGATTCAAGATACTGGGGGCCTGTGCCTGAAAGGTATATAAAGGGAAGCCCTTTATTCATATACTGGCCACCAAAAAGAATTGGATTTGTTAAATAATGAGAATAGAAAGGATTCTTAAAAACAAAAAAACCCTCTCCTTTGAGCTTTTTCCCCCAACTGATGAAAAAAGGATTGATGATGTCTTTGAAACTTCAAAAAGGATAAAAGACTTCAATCCTGATTTTGTTTCAATAACTGATTCAAAAAAATGGGGGAAAACAAAACATATAGCCCTTGCAAAAATCCTCAGAGAAAAATTTGGTTTCAATATAATGATTCATATGAAATGTGTTGGTAATACTGAAAAAGAAATAAGATTCATACTTGAGGAGATGAAGAGGCTTGATTTCAAAAACATACTTGCCCTTAAAGGTGACGAGAATGATGAAGATATAAAAAGAGTAAAAAAGGCTTTTACAAGCTCACTTGATCTTCTCAAAATCATACCATCATTTTTCTCATGCGGTGTAGCACTCTATCCAGCCTCTCATCCAGACACACCTATGGAAAAAGAGATAGAACTTATTAAGAAAAAGATAGAACTTGGAGCAAAGTTTGGTATAACACAGATGTTTTTAGATATATGCGAGCTTGAGAGATTCATTGAAATACTTGAAAAAAATTCTATCAAAATACCTGTCATAGCAGGAATAATGCCGGTAACATCATATAAGATATTCAAAAACATTGTTATGAAAGCCTCAAATATATCAATACCACATACTTATAGAAGAATAATTGAAAAATTTTCGTCTGATAAAAAAAAGGATGATTTCTTCAAAGCAAGCATAGAATACATATCGGATATGGTTGACAAAGTCATAAAGACTAAGATATCAGGAATACATTTCTTTACCCTAAACAATAAGAAGGGAGTTGTGGAGATAATAAAAAAGACTGAACTATGCAGGAAATTGAATTGATTATAAAATATGCAAGGCTTATGAAAGAATCTGGTATATTTCCAGGTTCAAGTGGAAATATAAGTGTAAGATTGAGAAACAGAATATACATAACACCTGCCGGAATAAGCAAGGATGAGCTTAGTGAAAAACTTCTATCATGTATTGATATTAATGGAAATATGATAAACACCATAAAACCATCGTCTGAATTTAAACTTCACATAGAGATATACAAAAGAAGAAAGGATATAAATGCCATAATACATGCACATCCACCATTTGTTCTAATATGTATGAATTCTGGAATGAAGATAGACTACTCACTAACAGTTGAGTTTAGAAAAATTGCAGGTAAAATGGCATTTGTGGAATATGAAAAGCCAGGGAGTGATAAACTTGCACAAAAAGCAGCTATTGCCGCATCAAAAAGCAACATAATACTTCTTGAAAGACATGGTATTGTTGCTGTTGGGAAAAATATATCTGAGGCAAGAATAATTGTGGAGAATACTGAATATCTTTTTATGATAAACTACTTTACAAAACTTTTAAAAAATCTTTAAGCAATTATCTCTTTTATTGGTATATAGAGTTTAAAGGTAGTGCCTTTACCTTGTTGTGTGTCTATCTCAACCTTACCCTTATGCCTTTCCATAACTTTTTTAACAACCGCAAGACCAAGCCCAGTTCCTCTTGCCTTTGTTGTAAAAAATGGTGTAAAAAGTTTTTCAAGCACCTCTTTTGGTATTCCAGGACCAGTATCTGATACCTCTATTCTTGCCATTCTCTCAACACTTACATCTGTTCTTATTGTTATCTTTCCACTCTCAGGCATCACCTCTACTGCATTTTTTATAAGATTTCTTATAACCTGATTCATCTCATCCTGATCAATATCAACTATTATCCTACCTTTGTAGAAGAACCTTTCAAGAGTTATATGCCCAGGCAACGGATAGGTTGAAATAATTTCTTCAATGTAATTGTTGAGGTCAGTAGGTTTTGGCTTAAGCTCACGTGTTCTTGCAAAACTGAGTATCTCATCTATAATACCATTTGCCTGTCTTATCTCAGATTCAATTATATCTATATGTTTTAGAATCTTTGGATCGGCAGAAGAACCAAGCTTTGCTTTTATAAAATATATTGAGTTATTCATAACAGCAAGGGGATTCCTTATCTCATGACTTACAACAGAAGCCATCTGTCCCATAGCTGCAAGCCTTTCCTTTTTTATAAGCTCTTCCTGAGCAGATTTAAGCTCTCTTGTCCTTGCCTCAACTCTATTTTCAAGGGTTCTATTAAGTTTTTCAAGCTCTTCCTTTGCAGCAAGTATCTCAGATGTTTTAATCTTAAGTGATTCACTCATCTCCATAAATGTATGAGCAAGTTCTCCTATCTCGTTATCTGGAATTATAAGATCTGCTTCAAAATCAAAATTCCCTTCAGCTATCTTTGAAGCTGCCTCTCTAAGTGCTTGTATTGGTTGTGTGAGGATTATAGAAAGCAACCATCCGAGAAACATAACAAAAACTACTACAAGAAGCATTACCTGAGCTGTTTTTTTTATAAGCTCCTCTGATGCCTTGTATGCAACATTTATAGATCTTTCGATATAAACAATCCAGCCAAGCCCAGAAACCTCGCTAAAAGCACCAAGCACCTTTACTCCATTAGAAAGGATTATCTCACCACCTCCACTTTTAGCATCGTTGCCAAGGAGTATTTTAAGCACATCATCACTGAGCCTTGCATTTGGTTTTTCAGCCTCACCCTCAACAGAATGAGCTATTATATATCCATTAAGATCAACTATCGCAACCCTCGTTTGTGATGGATCAGGAAAACTTGCTTTCAATAGCCCCGAGAGAGTTCCAAGACTCAACCTTCCCACAAGAATACCACCAACATAACCTGGATTTTTGGAATTAATTATGCTTACTGCTATTGTTATTGATGGTATTTTACCCCTGTATCTTTCAAAACCTCCTATGAACTCACCTGATCTAACGCTTCTTTGATAAATCGGGCTATTTATAAAATCCCTTAAACCCTTTTCATCCTCATATCTTGATATCCTTATTACCTCCTGACCCAAAGGATCTAAAACTGAAAGTTCAAGAAAAGCAGAATGTATCTGCATCATATTGTTAAGGAAAGGTCTTATTTTATTCAAATTCATTGAAGAGAAATCCTCAAGATGAGCTGCATCATAAAGAAGATTTCTAAATGACATTACATAGTTTGCAACTGTATCACTGAATGCTATTGCAAGAGCCTCCTGATCTCTTATTATTGATTTATTGAGGGTTAGCCTGGTAAGGTCAACAAGATAGTAGCTCACTACACCAAGAGGTAGGAGGGAAACAACAAGAAGTATAAAAAGAAGTTTATAAAAGAGCTTACCTCTTTTCCTTTTAACCATACATAGATATACTATCAAAAAAACTATTAACTAATTATTTCAAAAAATTAAAATTATTTTCCACAACCACCCACAGCATTTGAAACATCAATATTTATATCCTCATATCCCTTAATCTTTTTAAGATTTGAAATTCCAACAATAACTCTATCGCCATTGACAAGAAATGTTGGAGAGGTGTTTATTTTTAGTGATGAGGTGTATCTAAAATCATCAGCAAGAAGTTTTTTACCTTCTTTTTCAATCTTGTCCTCAAGATCAGTTATAGGTATTTGAGCCTCTTTTGCATAAGACTGCCAGTCAGGTGATTGGTAGTTTTTCAACCTTAGCTTCATATAGGTAAAAAATTTATCAGGATAGTATTTTGATATAACAATCTGTCTCATATCTTCCTTCCACTCATCATCACCATGAAGTGAATTAAACCTGTATCCTCCAAGATCTTCGTAAACATCTCCTATATAGTGGATGGACAAAGCAGAACTTTCAATCTTCCCTCTTTCTATATAGTCAATAATAGATTCAACTGCCTTAACCCCAAAAGGACATTGAGACATCACAAAAACTTCAAGTTTATCTGTTTTCTTTTGAGACTTAAGAAGCCTTGCCTCATTTCTCATATCATAATAAACATAATAATCACCCAAATCCTCCATTATTCCCTGTTTAATCGCATAGCCAAGATATTCTTTAACACTTGATTTCTTTTCTATTATATAAGCAGGAATAGCAAAAAGTTTATCCTTGATAGGTATATTAAGATTCTCATATAAAAAACTTTCTTCCCTCAACTCACCAAACATTTTTTTAAACGACATAACTATATTTTGGTCTATAGAAGTGTTAGTGTCATAAACTATGATAAATCGTGGTGGTTTTATTTTAGAAAGAGAATCTGTAAAGAGATTAAATCTTCTTATCTGAGGAAGAAACTTATTCATCACACCAACAGCATCTAAAAAATTTGAAAAGCCATCAAATCTTTCTGATCTAACATAGACAGCCGGTTTTTCAATGTTTCTTTTCTTCAACCTGTTAAAAGCATTTTCAAGAAGCATATCTTTGTTCTTTTCAACATAATCATCAAACTCAACAGGATTTATTCCAGCATAGATTAGTGCATCCTTCCAGCCTTCAACAGAGATACTAATAGCCCTCACCCTCAAATAATCGTTCAATTTCGACGGATATTTTTCTATAAGTGCTTCAAGCCTTGCAGTTTCTTTTAACTCAGCTTCATTATAATTTGACAACCAACCACCTTCCTTTTTTTTTATAAAAGGATAGATTCTTATGTTGAAAGCAGAAGTTTTTCTGCTTATCAGATCAAGATAGATAAAACTCTGCCATCCAGAGGCAGTAAATGGCTCAAAATATATATCAACATCAACTTTCTTATCTTTATTTTCCTGTGTTGTAAGTGAAACTGCAAAAGATAAAAGAAACAAAAAAACAGAAATCTTTTTCATAAACATTCTCCTAAAATCACTTTGTTATTTCCCTTTTCTTGAAAGAAGCTGCTTTATTCTAACAGAAAGCTCCCTTATATCGAAAGGCTTTGTTATATATTCATCAGCACCCAGAGTAAACCCTTGAGTCTTTTCTTCAGAAGAAAGAAACCTTCCGCTCATCATTATTATAACAACATCCTTTGAAAGCTTTCTCATCTCCTGACAGAGCTGAAAACCTATTGAATCTGGAAGCTGTATATCCATTATAACAACATCAGGCAAATTTTTTTTAAATTGCTCAAGCCCTTCTTTTGAATTTTTTGCTTCAAAACACTTAAAACCTTCTAGATCAAGTGATTCAGACAAACTCTCTCTCATATTTGCATCATCATCAACTATGAGAATCCTTCTTTCCATCAACCCTCCATTATGGTATAAACTTATATCCAACACAAGGGACGGTATGTATATACTTTGCAGCTTTACTAAGTTTTGCTCTAAGTCTTCTTATATGGACATCAACAGTTCTGGGAGAACCAAAATAATTGAAACCCCAAATTCTTTCAAGCAAATAAGGTCTTGAAAGCACTCTGTTTGGAGAACTCAAAAAAACATAGAGAAGATCAAACTCCTTTGCTGTAACCTTTATCTCTTTGCCAAAGACCTTAACAGTGTAGCTTGTCATATCAAGCTCTATCTCATTAACCTTTATAACCTCAGGGACTTGCTTAGGAGCTATTCTTCTTATAACAGCTTTTATCCTCGCTACGCTTTCATGAAGGTCCTGGTCATAAAAAAGAACCTCATCTGCACCAAGCTGAAAGAAGGCAAGCTTGTATGTTATTGTCTGCGAATCCTGTCTGCTTTTCGGAGTTGAACCATAAGAAAAAATAAGATCGGATGAGATCTCTTTCGGTATTGAGCTTATAACTGAGGTCGGAGACTCAACAATTGCAACAACAGGAATCTCCTTAAACTTTGAACTGCGTATATTTTTAAGAAGCACAAGTCCACTGACATCTTGAAGCTCCTGAGCAATAATGAGAAGATCAATCTTCCTGGCTTCAAGTAGAGCAAACACCTCTGTTGACTTGGTTGATGTTACAAGATTATATTCATTTCTCTTTATCATCTCAATAAGTAAGGAGGTTTTAATGAAATCCTTTGCCGCAAAAAGTAGATTTATCTTTATCATTTTACATCTCCTTCTACTACTCAGTTTCCTCCTCAATATCAAGCTTTATACCCCTAATTCCTATAACGCTAACAAGAAAGTTATATATAAATACAAGAAAAGAGATGTATGCAAGAGTTATAATGTAAACTGTCATTGTGTAGAAGAAAGCACCTATAAACTTAGTCCTGAAACTTTCACCTATCCATAAAGGACTTGGTGTTATAAATATTGCAACAATAGCAATAAAAAGCGAGACGAAAAAAAGAGTAACACTAAAGCCTGAAAAAATCACCGAAGATATATCTATCTTTTTTACCTGAATTCTCATCTTACCTCCCTTAATCTAAAATCCTTAATAAAACAGCAAGATACCATCTAAATATATTCAATATTATTTTTACCTAAAATTCAAGGTTTCTGAAACATACTTAACAGCAAGAGCACTCATATAACATCTTTCAGATTCAATAGCATTCGTATGATCCTTGCTATAATCAAAGTAATAAACAATTGCATCCCCTCCAATTCTTTTAGTTTTACTAACAGCCTCTTTAAGAATCTTTTTCTGCATGGAAGCTGAGCAATCAAATCTAACGCTGTGAAGTATAGCAACAGCACCATAAGGCTTTTTTATTTGATCTCTTGAAGTGAAAATCTCAACATTTTTTGACGGAGTAAAATCAGGACCTGTCTTTATCACATCAACAAGATTTGACGAGCATGAAGAAAGGAGAAACATCAACATCACTGCGGCGGATTTATACCAAGCTCTTTGCATATCTTCTTTACAGCAAAATCTGCTACCTCGTTATGCCTTGTCACAGGAACCTCTTTGTTCGTCTTAGGATTCATAAACACTGAGTACTTTCCACCTTCTCTAACAAGTATGCAGCCTTCTCTGTTAAGATGTCTTATTAAATCCTTCCTCTTCATAACTACCTCCTCAAACCAAGACTATGTTCTTTTCACCTGAAGATAAACCTTCCATTTTACAAAATCTCCCATCTTATATACCTGAATAAAACTGATAGTTCCATCATCACCCTCAAAAACAAGGGTTGCTTTCCCTTCAAGGATTATTACACCTTTAAGCATACCAAAGCCATATGGAATTCCTTCCTCTTCACTTTGAGAACCACCCGACTGCCCTAAATGGATTGACGAGTCAACAAGAACCTCTGATCCTTCATCGTATAACTGCTGGGATTTATTAGAAATGCTGGATGTAGCAGTGGATGTAGTGGTTGAAACTGAAACATTAGTCTTAACATCACCTTTTTTTACATTATTCTTTGCTTGCAAAAGACAAGGCATTATCATCATAGCAAAAAACACACCCATCAAAAGCCTCATAACACCTCCATTTAAAACCTTTTAATACCTATTTTACATATTTTGACACCTGCTAGTCTATATGAGAGTTCAATAAAATTCTGAGGTCTGTCACTTACAAAAAATCTACTCTCACCTCTTTTTTTTGATGTGTTAACTATTCCTTTTTCTTCAAGAATTCTTTTAACAGCAAAAGCACATGAGAGTGATGAGTCAATTATATTAACGGATGGAAGAACTTTTCTTATAGTTTTTTTGAGAAGAGGATAATGAGTACAACCAAGAATAAGTGTATCATAATTTTTCTCTGAATAAACTCCAAGATATCTTTTTGCAGTCATATAAGATACATCATCGTTTACAAATCCCTCTTCAACAAGAGGCACAAACAAAGGGCATGCTACCTCCTCTATACAGGCATCAGGTTCTATCTTTTTTATTAACAT
Source organism: Elusimicrobiales bacterium (assembly GCA_049972095.1). GTDB lineage: Bacteria > Elusimicrobiota > Elusimicrobia > Elusimicrobiales > UBA9959 > JANZZP01. The sequence continues at coordinate 15,554 of JBMFKQ010000020.1, read as the reverse complement.
TGAATATGCCTTTGAGTTTATTGTTGCCCTTGTTCCTATGACAATTATTTTTTTATTCTTTGTTATCTCAAGTGCTCTTCTAACACCTGGCTCAATAACTCCAACAACATCTATATCACCGGCATGCCTTCTAACCACCTCAATAGCATTTGCAGAGATAGTATTACAAGCAACAACTATCATCTTAACACCAACAGAGATAAAAAAATCCGTTATCTCACCTGCAAATCTTTTTATCGTTTCAGTAGATTTATTACCGTAAGGAACCCTCATTGTATCACCAAAGTATATGATATTTTCATAAGGAAGAAGCTTCCTTGCTTCCCTATAAACCGTAAGCCCACCAAGTCCAGAATCAAATATGCCTATTGCTTTGTTTTTGAGATTCATACTATCTTAGGTTTTTTATGTAGTCACATACTCCATCATAAATAGCCTGGGCAACCTTCTTTTGAACATACGAACTATCAAGATTCCTCTTGTCCTGTCTATTTGTCATAAATCCGACCTCAATGAGAATACTCGGGCAATAGGTCCCTCTGAGAACATAAAAGGCTGCTTGTCTTATCCCTCTATTTTTAAATGGTGTTTTTTTCTCCATAAACCTGGATATATATCCGGCCATAATACTAGCCTGATTAATATATTCATTTCTTGCAAGAGAGTGAAGCACAAGTGCTGCACCTGAATAATCAAAAACGCCACCCTCATACTCAACACTAGCATTCTCATAATCTGCAACCTCGCTTGCCCATGGATCTGTTGCCTTCTCTGAAAGAAAGTATATTTCAAAACCATTCTCAGATTTATTTTTGTGAGCATTTGAATGAATAGAGATAAAGATATCACACCTCACATCATTTGCAAATCTGCTTCTTTCATAAAGAGGAATAAAGGTATCAACATCCCTTGTTATTTTTACATCAAATCTTTTATCTTTAAGAAACAACTCATAAAGTTTTTTCCCTATCTCAAGATTTATCTGCTTTTCACTTTTACCAAAAAGAATCTTTCCACCCGGATCCTTCCCACCATGTCCAGGATCTATAACAACAGTGTATCTATCCTTTGATGATATATCAATGGAATCAGGAAGCGAAACCGTCACACTTGACTTCTTATAGCCTTCAATCCTCATAGGCATATTATCATCAGAGGCTTTTATATCAACGATTATTTTATATGGTTCACTAGAGATAAAATGGCTAAAAGAATCATATTTTGGACCAAGCTCAATTATAACCTTGAGGGATGTTTTATCCTGTTTTATTGAAACTCCATTTACAATTCCGTCATTTGCTGTTATATAATCTTTGGTGGCAATGTAAGAACCATCTTTAACAGTTAGCACAAGTGTCCTTCCAATCATATTAAGGCTGTAGTCAAGTTTTTCTGAGGCATAAACAACCACTCTTGATTTCTCCACATAATAAAAATACTTAACCGATGTAATATTTACCTTGTCATATAGATATATGCTTTTTTCTTCAGGAATTATATCACATCTTACATCAAAGGTTTTCGTAAAAGAGGGCGAAGAAAAAATATCAGATAAAATAAAATATCTTGTTGCCCTTATTATAAATGGGTTTGAGATCTTAACTGTATCAAGATCACTGTAAGAAACATTATTTTTAGAGATTAAGAGCTTCTTACCATTGTATGAAAAAACAATTCTTCCTGAAGCCTGATATATATCAAGTCCTGCACCCATAAGTTTTGCCATATCCTTCAAACCAAGATATATTCTTTCATCAATCTGGTATACAGAAACTGAACCTTTATAAGAATTCCTTTTGAAAAACTTAAACTTACTCACCGCTGCCTGCGATAATTCTATTCCCGCAAAAAGAAAGCAAAAAATAAAGATGAGTTTTTTCATAAAACCTCCTATTCTATTATTATCCTATAATCATCCCATATAAGCTGTGGATCAGAGGTTATCTTAATAGAACGGTGAATGCTCTTCTCAATCATAGCCTGTTTACTTTTAAGTCCTTCCATAACAAGAGGATGGACAATTATTCTTATGCTTGTAACATTTCTACCCATAGTGAGATTCATGATATCCCTTTGAATTTTAAGCCTTATACTATCTATAGAAAGAACACGACCTGATCCATGACACTGAGGGCATTCCTCTGTAAGCATACTAAATGTGCTTTCCCTTTTTCTCTCCCTTGTCATTTCAATAAGTCCAAGCCTTGTTATGGGAAGTATCTTTATCCTTGCTCTATCACTTTTAACAGCCTCCTCAAGAGCCTTCATAACCCTTGTTCTGTTGGAGTGTTTTTTCATATCTATAAAATCTATAACTATTATCCCCCCAATATTCCTAAGTCTCAACTGCCTTGCTATTTCATATGCAGCCTCTATATTTGTTTGTGTTACAGTCTCCTCTTGAGAGTTCAAACCTATGTATCTTCCGGTATTAACATCTATAGCACAAAGTGATTCAGCCTCCTGTATTATTATGCTTCCACCGCTTGGAAGATCAACCTTCATCTTTCTTAATTCATCTATCTCATGCTCTATATTAAATGCCTTAAATATAGGCATAGGTGAGTTATAAAACTTAATCTTATCTTTAAACTCTGGTGAAACCCTCGATACAAAATCAACTACATTTTCATAATCCTCTCTGTTGTCAAGCATATAAACAGAAACATCCGAAGAAAGCAGATCCCTCGCAACCTGAAGCGTTATATCCATATCCTTATAAATAAGACTTGGTGCCTTTGAGCTGTCATATTTCTTAACTATACCCTCCCATACCCTTGTAAGATATTTATACTCTTTTCTAATCTCCTCCTCACTAACTCCACTAGCCTCAGTCCTGATAATACATCCGTATCTTTTATGTTCACTAACTATTCTTTCCATTATGTCATAAAGCCTTTTCCTCTCATTTTGATCCTCTATATTTTTTGAAACAGCAATGTGATCCTGAAAAGGAGCAAAAACAAGATACCTTCCTGGTATATTTATATCCATGCTCACTTTCATACCCTTTGTACTTATCGCATCCTTTATTATCTGTATCATCACCTCCTGTCCTTTGAAAAGGGCATTACCTATACCACCGCTTGTATTACCTATCACATCAGATATATATATATATGCATTCTTTTCAAAACCTATATTTATAAAGGCGCTGGATATCCCCGGAAGGACATTTTCAACAATCCCTTTATATATATTACCAACAATGCTTGAATGATTGGACCTTTCCCAGAAAAGATCACTCAGCCTGGAATTTTCAACAACAGCTATTCTTATCTCCTCAAATGATCTGTTTGCATATATCTCCTTTTTAGTTCCATTCATACACCCTCCTTCTATTAAAACCCTCTGATTCGATTATACGAATCCAACCAATAAAGATTTTTTCTTGTTATCTTCTTTATTTTTAAAAGCAAATCAATTCTTTCAATCATACCTCTAAGAATATTCCTTGAAGCCTTTTTATAGTAAACAAGAAGATTTATTATTTTAGGATTCAAACGCAGATCATATATAAAATCAAATCCTCCATCAAAAAATAACTCAGATACACTATCAGAAGTTTCAATCTCAATCTCAACAATATCTGTGGCTGATTCAACAGAAGGAAAATAGAGTGGAATTGTTTTAAAGCCAATCAGCCTAAAACCCTCAGGAGTATTTTTTTCAATAATATCCCTAACAAAACCTTCGTTTTCTCTTTTTTTGAATATCACATCAATATACTCACTTTCACTTGCCCAACCAAAAGGGAGAGCAGGACCAAATGAAAAACGAGCTCCTTTTGATGTGGTATAAAGTTCAAAATTTAAAGCAAACATTCTTTTAACACTCTCAATACTGCTTACAAATCCTTTACCCTGATTATCATCTTTTGCAAAACGAAATCTGTATCTTATCATGCTATACTTATTCTCCTTCTATAAACTGACTGAATTATACCAATAATAGTAAGAGAAGCAACGAGATTTGATCCACCATATGAGACAAAAGGTAAAGGTACCCCTGCAACAGGGAAAAAACCGAGGATCATACCTATATTAACAAAGAAGTAACCCATAAATAATCCAGCAAAAGCTGAGCATAAATAATAGCCAAAAAGATTTCTTGAGTTAAGCGCTATCCTTTTTATTCTGTTTATAATCGTAAGATAAATCAGAATTAAACCTACAACCCCAACAAAACCCATCTCTTCCCCTACAACTGAAACTATAAAATCAGTATGTCTTTCAGGTATGAAACCAAGCCTTGTTTGACTTCCTTTAAATATACCCTTTCCTAAAAATCCACCTGATCCCAGAGCAATCCTTGCCTGTATTATGTTGTAACCAGCTCCTCTTGGGTCTGACTCAGGACGCAAGAAGCTCTCAATCCTTTTATACTGATAATCCTTTATCTGATTTTTAATAAAAATCCCACTGATATAGCCACTTACGAAAATTATATAAATAAAAAGGAAATAACTGAGAGAAGCCAGAGGGTTAAATTTTCTAAGTAAATACCAGACAGCAAAAACAAAAAATGCTCCAACAATAATAAATACAACCATATTTACCCCAAAGTAGGTAAGTGAAAAAAGAAGCTCAATAAAATCATTACTAAGATACTGGGGCATCATCTTAACAAAAACTGAAAAGAAAGGAATTGAGACAGCAACCAGTAAATAAAATAAAAAATAATAGAAATAACAAAGCTCCATTCCTCCTAAAATGAACAAAACCAGAATAGGAAAAAAGCTGATGAGTATTCCTGAAAAATCTGGCTGCTTAATCATAAGTATGAAAAATGGTATTATAAAAAATGAGAGTTTAAGAATGCCTAAAAATTCTCTAACTGCATAAGGATATCTGCTCAAATATGATGATATGAATATAATAAGGGAAATTCTTGAAAACTCACTTGGCTGAATAGAAAAAAATGAAAACTTGAACCATGACCTTGAACCTTTATAAACAACTCCAAAGAAAAGCACAGCTATCAAAATTAGAAGACCAAATAGGTATATGTGTATGGAATACTCCTCAAGTATATCATAATCAAAAAGCCACATAATAATAAAAGATAGTGTTCCTAAAATAAAAGCTGTCAGCTGTGCTTTGATTATTCTATCTTTTGAATCAAGCATACTTACAGACGAACTAACAGCAACAAATGAAATTATAATAAGTATATAAACACAAAAAACAAGAACCCAGTCAATATTTCTTTTTTTACCAATCATCATATAAATCATTCTATGATGCCCCAAAGACTTTCATTCTTTACCATAACATTGTAATAGCCTTTAATTATCTCACGAGCAACCGGTGCAGCTGACGAAGAGCCATGCTCTCCATGTTCAACAATAATGGCAAATGCAATTGGCTTACTCCCTTCTTTCTTTGCAAAACCTACAAACCAAGCATGATCCTTACCATGAGGATTCTGAGCTGTTCCCGTTTTACCAAAAACCTCAACACCATCCACATCAGCCAACCTTCCTGTCCCATTAGTAACAACCTTCCTCATTGCAGTATATATAAGATCCCATGTGTGTTTTTTAAGTTCTATATTCCCAAGAACCTTAGGATCATTGTGCTTAATAACACTTCCATCATCTTTAACAACCCTATCAACATAAAACGGTTGATAAAATTTACCTCCATTTGCAAGAGCCATCATAGCGCTCATCATAGCTATCGGCGTTACAAGCAGTTCACCCTGACCTATGCTCATGTTTATTGTATCACCTCTATACCAGTAACCCTTTGTTTCTATTCTTTTTTTTGGTCCAACAATTATTGATACTTTTTCATACGGCATATCTATTAGTGTTTTCTGATCAAGCCTGAATCTTCTTGCAATACTCTCTATTTCATAGGGTCCAGTAATCTCCCCAACATTGTAATAATAAACATCACATGACTTTGCAAGCCCATCAACCATATCAATCAAACCATGCCCCTTTTTTTCCCAGCATTTAAAAACTCTATTTCCAGCATTATAATATCCCGGGCATAAAAATTTTTTATTCTCATCAACCTTGCCAGATTCAAGAGCAGCAATGGTAACAAAAATTTTAAAGGTTGAAGCTGGAGGATAAAGCCCCTGAATAGGTATATTAAACTCATCAACTTCCTGTTCAATGTTATCAGTTGAATACCTCACAAAAAAGTTAGGATCATACCCAGGTTTAACAGCATAAACTATTATCCTCCCACTATCCGCTTCACATGCAACAGCCGCAGCTCTTTTATATGGAAGCTTTCTCAAAGCCTCCTCTGCAGCTTTTTGTGATCTCCAGTTAATGGTAAGATATACATCACTTCCCTTTTCTCCGGATTCATATCCAATAACCTTAACAAGCCTTCCCCTATTATCAACCTCCATAAAAAGTCCACCATTCTTACCTTTCAAAAAATCCTCATAATAAAGCTCAACTCCGTTTTTCCCAACAACTGAATCAAGAGAATATCCTTTCATAAGATATCTCTTAACATCCCTCTCATCTATCTTTCCAACATACCCAATAACATGGCTTAGATAGGCACCAAAAGGATAGTTCCTAATACTTTCCTCAACTATTTCAACTTCAGGAAAGATGTTTTTTATTTCATAAACATTTTTTATTCTCTTTATGTCAATCCTCTCTATTAGTTTTGATGGTTTTAATGTTTTGGCTGATTGTCTAATTATTTCGAAAATCCTTTCTTTTTTAATCTCACAAATCTTTTCAAGAGTTGATGATATCTTAGAAAGATATCTCTCATCAGTATTATCCGAAGGAAAATACATAACGCTATATGAAACTCTGTTTGTTGCAACAAGAATACCATCTGAGGTTATCACATTGCCCCTTGGTGCATTTCTAGGAATGATACGTATTCTATTCCTTTCAGAAAGTTTAAAAAACTTTGAGTAATTAAAAATCTGAAGGTTTATTAGCTTGATTATAAAAAGAAAAACAACAATGTAAAAAACTAAAAATATCCTTTCAAGAAAAACTTCATTTCTTTCAGATTTCATAAGCTTTAAGATCCTTTTAAAATTCTTAAAGTAAGTGATCTTATAATTTCATAAAAAACAAAATTAAAAAACGGAAGGATAAGGTTTATCCAACCAAAGTTCATCTTACATCCAGTAAGATAGCCTATTACATATGTAAAAAACTCAATACCAAATGAGAAGATTATAAAGTTTAAAAACCTTGAAAATATAAAATCGAATTCAATCTTTTCCTTCATCAGATAAAGGATATAAGATAGAGAAACATATATCATGGAATGAAGCCCTAAAGGAAATGAATAGTAAAAATCAGCATAAAGACCTGAAAAAAAAGAAAAGACCATTGCAGAGAATACAGAAAATTGAGAATTTACAAGAAACACAAATATGAAAACAAAATCTATATAAGAAAATATATGACTTGAGGATAGAAACATCTGAAGATAGGCCATAGCAAAATAGAGAATAAAAAATTTCATAACTCTTCCTTTATAAGATATGGCTGCCAATCAATAACATAGACTATATCAACATCCTTAGGTTCAAAAAGCGATAAATCAGCCTGAATAAGTGAAGGATCAGATGATTTTCTTACACTCAAGACCTCTCCAATATAGATAAAAGGCGGAAATATATATGATGTATCAGCGCTCATGACAGAGTCACCAACATCAACATCACCATCAATATATTTATAAACAATCTTGCCTCTGCCTTGACTACACGCAAGCCCTTTGCTCTTTGATGTCATAACAACAAATGAAAAATCTGAATGTGTTATCATAAGAACCTTAGAGTATGAGGGATAAATCTCAACAACTCTTCCCACAATCCTCCACCTTTTTTTTGAATTATCAAAAAAAATAACAGGGTTATAGACTTTAACCCCATCTTTACTACCTCTGTTTATATAGAAAAAGCTGTAAGGATCATAAGGGTTGTAGGATATGGAATATGCATATTGCCCACTAATCTTTGATGGCAGAGCTATCGGTATTATCTCTTTAAGTTTGAGATTTTCATTAAAGGCAGGTTCATAAAATGCAAGTTTTTCTTTAACTACTTTGAGTTCATCTCTGCAAGATGAAATCTCTTTTTCATAATCAAAAATCATCTTAACTCTTTGAGAGATTTTAGAGATATCGTTTATATTATCTGAAATTAATTTAGGATTGAATATGAAGGATATAATTAGCCTTAGGTTTGAAACAAATGAATCAACATTAATAACAAGAAGGAGAAAAGAAACAGAAAACAAAAAGTAAAAAAGGTATCTAACTTTCTTTTCCATCTGCAAACCCGCAAAAGTTTAAAGCAAGAGAACTATCTGTAAAAAGCAAAAGAAGCCTTCATCTTGTCTATAAGCTCAAGGTATTTTCCACAACCAAGCGCAACACAGCTCAGCGGGTCTGCAGCTCTGCGAACGGGGAGTTCGGTTTCCTGGCGTATAAGCTCGCACACACCCCTTAAAAGCGAGCCACCACCTGCAAGCACCATACCTCTATCAACAAGATCTGCTGAAAGCTCAGGTGGTGTTTCCTCAAGAACCTGCTTTATCGAATCGACTATCATTGTCATAGGTTCCATCAAAGCTTGTCTTATTTCCTCAGAGGTGACAGTTAAAGTTCTTGGTAGCCCTTTAGATTGATCCCTTCCCTTAACCTCCATAGTCATCTCCTCTTTAAGAGGAAAGACAGAACCTATCTTAATCTTCACCTCTTCAGCTGTAGATTCACCTATTACAAGATTGTACTTTCTTCTAAAGTACTGTATTATAACCTCATCCATCTCATCGCCGGCTATATCAATAGATTTTGCCACAACTATTCCACCAAGAGATATAATAGCTATTTCAGTTGTGCCACCACCTATATCACATATCATGCTTGCAGATGGTTCGGAAATCGGAAGCTCCGCACCGATTGCAGCAGCCATTGGTTCTTCTATTAAATAAACCTCTCTCGCACCCGCCTGCTGAGCTGATTCATGAACCGCTCTTTTTTCAACCTCTGTTATCCCAGAAGGAATACCTATAACGATTCTAGGCCTTAACAATGTTTTGTTGGTATTTACCTTCTGAATAAAATACTTTATCATCTGGTGAGTAACCTCAAAATCGGCAATAACACCATTTCTTAAAGGTCTTATGGGTATTATAGAACTCGGGGTTTTACCTATCATCTGCTTTGCATCATTGCCAACAGCAAGAACCTTTCTTGTATTTTTATCTATTGCAACAACTGAGGGCTCTCTAAGCACAATACCCTTGCCTTTCAAATAAACAAGTGTATTGGCTGTGCCCAGATCCATGCCAATATCATTTGAGAAAAAGCTAATAAACTTCTCAAAAAACATATCACTCCACAAGCTTAATCATACTCATCACAGCGTTATCACCCTTTCTATATCCAATATTAACAAGTGTTGTATAACCGCTTGTTTTTGAAGAGTATCTTGGAACAAGCACTGTCATTATTTTTTTGAATGCCTCTTTATCTTTAATCTCTCTTTTAACCTCAACTACCCTCCCTTTCTTTGCGTCATCAACAAGCCTGTCAAAGAATTTTTTAAGCTCCTTCGCTTTTGGAAGTGTTGTTATAACCTTTTCATTAATTGCAAGGCTTGCCATCATATTTCTGAACATTGCCCTTCTATGAGAAGGAATTTTTGAAAGTTTTCTATCACCATAATTTTTAATCATATCGCTCCCCCAACTATCTTTTATAACCTAACGAAAACCCTATTTCATTAAGTTTCTCTTTTATCTCATCAAGAGACTTTTCGCCAAAATTCTTTATTGCCAACAGATCCTCCTCAGTTTTTGAAACAAGCTCTCCTATAGTTTTTATATCAGCCTTCTTAAGGCCGTTTATAGCTCTTTGACTCAATTCAAGAACATCAACAGGCTGATTCATAAGCTCTTCCAGTTCCTTATCCTCTGTTTCATTCTCTTCTTCCATCTCATCTTTAACAGCGAGCTGAGGACCAAAAGGAGTAATAGAGTATTTAAGCAGAGCACCCGCTGTATCAAGCGCCTCTTTAGGTGTTATTGTTCCATCTGTCCATATCTCTATAATCAGTCTATCATAGTCAGTTTCTTGTCCAACCCTGGCATTCTCAACCTTATAATTAACCTTTTTAACAGGGCTGAAGAGTGCATCCATAAGTATATAGTCCTGCGGAAATGTTAGATACTCCTTTATCCTTTCAGCTGTAACATAACCAACCCCTCTTGCAACCTCTATCTCCATCTCAAGCTTTGCACCGCTTTCAATGTTTGCTATCTCAAGATCCTTATTAACTATCTCTACATTTGCATTCGGCTCTATATCACTAGCTCTAACAGTTTTTTTACCTTTCACAGAAAGCCTCAATGTCTGTCTATCTGTATCTATAAGTCTCAGCCTAAGTTTTTTAAGATTCATAACAATATCAAGAACATCTTCTTTCACTCCCTCTATTGTTGTGTATTCATGTGTGACACCTGATATCCTTACAGCAACCACACTCGCTCCATCTATACTTGATAGAAGCACTCGTCTTAGAGAGTTCCCTATTGTGTGTCCATAACCCTTTTCATAAGGTTCTGCAACAAATTTTGCATAATGTTCATTATCAGTTTTTCTCTCTTCAATCATATCAATCTTTTTAGGTATTATTATTTCTTTTACAAGAGATGCCATAAATTTCCTCCTTGTATTATTTGGAATAAAACTCAACTATAAGTTGCTCATTTATCTTGCTGTTAAGCTCTGATCTATCAGGCATTCTAACAATCTTTGCAGAAAAGCTCTTGCCATCATATACTATCCAGCTCGGCCTCCATCCTTTATTATCTGTGTCTTCAAGACTCTTTTTTATGTAAATATTTTCAAAAAGAGTTGGATTTGCAAGTGAGATCTCATCACCCTCCTTAACAAGATAAGAAGGTATCGTCACAACACTTCCATTAACCTTTATGTGTCTATGCGATACAAGCTGTCTTGCATGTTTTATTGATGCTGCAAAACCAATTCTTCTCACAATATTGTCAAGCCTTGTTTCAAGAAGCCTTAGAAGGGTTTCTCCTGTTCTCCCCTTTGCTTTAGAGGCTATATTAAAATATCTTTTAAACTGTCTTTCACTTAGAAGATACATATTTTTTACAATCTGCTTTTCTCTAAGATGCCTTCCGTAGTCAGAAAGCTTTCTCTGTTTTATAGCATTTTTTCTTATTTCCATTATACAGTTTGAATAGCATTTACTACCTTTAAGATAAAGCTTCTCATTCAAACTTCTACATCTTTTGCATGTAGGCTGGGTATATTTCATAGACTACATCCTCCTTACACTCTTCTTGGTTTTGGTGGTCTGCAACCATTATGTGGAATTGGTGTAACATCCCTTATTGAAAGAATCTTTATAGAGCTTTGAGCAATTGTTCTAAGTGCTGTTTCTCTTCCGGGACCAGGACCACTTACAAAAATATGAACCTGCTTGATGCCAAACATATTTACCTTTTCAAGAATCTTGCTCATCGTTAGTTGAGCTGCAAAAGGAGTTCCTTTTTTGGTCCCTTTAAAACCATTTGAACCACTTGAAGCCCATGCAACAACATTGCCATGATCATCAGTCAGTGTTATTATAGTATTGTTGAAGCTGGATGTTATATATATCCTAGCAGTGTGTATATGAATATTTTTTCTTTTTCCTTTCTTTTCCATAGCTTGCTCCTTGTAAAATTATTTTTTTGTTTGTTGTTGCGCCTGTGAAAGTTTTAGTGTTGCCTTTGTCACTGCACCAACTGTTTTTCTCTTCCCTCTTCTTGTTCTTGCATTTGTTCTGGTTCTTTGACCTCTCACAGGTAAGTTTCTTCTATGTCTGTATCCTCTATAAGAACCTATCTCAATGTATCTTTTTATATTTGCCTGGACCTCTCTTCTAAGCTCTCCCTCAACTTTATAGTTTTTAGAGATCACAGCATTGAGGAGCCCTATCTCCTCCTCATTAAGCTCTTTAACCCTCTTATCTGGGTTTATTCTTCCCTGAAGATCAACTTCCAGAATCTTTTTTGCTAATGGTCGTCCTATACCATATATATAAGATAGGGCAACAGATATCTTTTTATCTCTTGGTAAATCAACACCAACTATTCTTGCCATATTATACTCCTTTTCTAACCCTGTTTCTGTTTATGCTTAGGCTTTTCACATATAACCCTAACTATTCCTTCTCTTTTTACTATCTTACATTTTTCACATATTTTTTTAACGCTTGATCTTACCTTCATAGATCACCTCTCATTTCTCTCTAAATATTATTCTTCCTCTTGTTAGATCATATGGAGAAAGCTCTATTCTAACTTTATCACCTGGAAGTATTTTTATGTGATTTACTCTCATCTTACCAGATACAACTCCCAATATAGTTTTACCAGGCCCTATCTCAACCTTAAAAGTAGCATTGGGGAGTGCCTCTTTAACAACTCCCTCAACCTCTATTTTCTTACTCTCGTCAGGCATAAAATAATAAACTCCTTTCTATAATAAAAATTCAAAAGTCATTCTAATTGGAAATGACTTCTCAATTATATTATATAAAATGTGTGGTATCATTTACAAATTAAATCAAACAAGTAATTTGGGAATATCAGTTATGAATACTACAAAATTCTTTAGGTTCGCTACCTTTTATAAAAGATTCTAAAATTTTTTCTTTACACCTGGGTCCTGCAAGCTTACCAGTCTCATCATCAACCTTAACAAAAATTATATTATCAGGTACATCAAAGTCCTTAACAGGATAATCCTTTAGAACTTCCTTCATTATTTCCGTCCACCATTTTGCCACAGTGCTCCCACCTGTCCAATCTGATGATGGTATTCTTGAAAAATCATCATAACCCATCCATCCACCAGCAACAATATCCGGTGTCATACCTATAAACCACATATCCTTTGAATCCTGGCTTGTGCCGGTTTTACCTGCTATTGGTCTTTTAATCTCAGAAACAACCCTTCCAGTTCCTCTCTGAACAACACCTTTCATTATATTTAAAAGAAGATATGAAACCTGAGGGTTTAAAGCCTCTCTCTCCTTCGGCAAATTTTCTTCAAGGAGACTACCGCTGGCATCTGTAACTCTGAGAATGTAGAGGGGTTCTACATATATTCCTTCATTAGAAAATGTGTTAAAAGCATAAACCATTTCCATAAGACTAACAAGCGATGTACCAAGTGCAAGAGATGGAACAGGATCAAGCTTACTCTTAATCCCAGCCCTTTTTGCCACATCAATAACCTCATTGATACCAATCTTGTTTATCAAATATACCGAGGCAAGGTTTCTTGACTTTTCAAGAGCCTTTCTAAGAGATATCTCTCCAAGATATTTCCCATCGAAATTTGATGGTATCCATATTTTGAAATTTGGATCCCCAGCAAATGGCTCTACAATCTCGTTTATAACAGCTTGATCTGTTGCATCCTCTATAACCTGCCACTGCATTTTGCTATCAGAAAAAAAGACCATAGGTCTATCATAAACTCTTGTTTGAGGTGTAAAGCCATTCGAAAGTGCAGCATACCAAACAAAAGGCTTAAAGGTTGAGCCTGCTTGCCTTTTTGCCTGAACAGCCCTGTTAAACTGACTCTGCTGATAATTCCTTCCACCTATCATAATCCTTATCGCACCGGTCCTTGAATCAATAGCAAGAAATGCACCTTGAAGAGTTCCGGTTGATTGTGAATTTTCAACACTTACAGAATTTTTACTTTCAAACTCAGCAAGGTTTTTTTCAAATATCTCTTCTGCCTTTAGTTGCATTTTAAGATCAAGAGATGTATATACTCTAAGCCCCCCTTTCCAAAATCTTTCAACACCATATTTAGGCTCAAGCTCTTGTCTTATAAATTCAGAAAAATAAGGTGCTCTTGAAGGATAAAGTATTGATCTCTTTTGCGGAAGCGGTGTGTTCTTTGCTTTGTTAAACTCATCCTTAGTTATAAATTTTTCTTCAAGCATCCTTGAAAGCACAAGATCTCTTCTTTGCTTTGCAATATAAGGATTATTAAAAGGGGAATATTTTTCGGGCGCTGGTATTATCCCTATAAGAAGTGCACATTCAGCAAGGGTAAGATCTTCAATATTCTTACCAAAATAAACCCTTGCAGCAGTAGAAACCCCATAAGTACCAACCCCAAAATATATCTGATTAAAATACATCTGAAGTATTTCTTGCTTTGAAAATTTATGCTCTATCTCAAAAGCAATTATTATCTCTTTTATCTTTCTTGAGATTGTTTTTTCCGGTTTGAGAAATATAAGTTTTGAAAGCTGTTGTGTTATTGTTGATCCCCCGCCTTTAATCTTTCTATGTATTAGAAGATTAATAAGAGCCCTTGTTATACCCTTAAAAGAAATACCCCAGTGTGAATAAAAATCAGTATCCTCCATTGCAATAAGAGCATTTATCAAATCTCTTGGTATTTTGGAAAATTCAACTGATGTTCTTCTTTCAACTGAAAACTCTGTTATAACCTCACCGTTTATATCATAAAGATATGTGCTCAATGATGGCAGATACTCATCAAGATTGTTTATTGAAGGGAGATCACTCAAAAAAAAATACACAAAAACTACAAAAAGAATTATTGCAGCTAAAGAAAATGCTCCAAGAAAACAAACCCCTCGCAGAATCATTTTACGAGGGGTTTTTATAAAAGAATTTACTATTTTTTTTATCACCTATTAACTATCTTGAACTCCACTTTTACATCAGCAGGAAGATCAACAGAATTAAGAGCATCAGTGGTTTTTGAGGTTGAGTTTATTATATCGATCAGTCTTATATGTGTTCTTATCTCAAATTGCTCCCTTGATTTTTTATCAACATGAACAGATCTATTAACCGTGTATCTTCTTATTTTTCTTGGCAGAAATACAGGGCCAGAAACTATTGCTCCACTTCTTCTTACTGCATCTATTATCCTTGAAAGTGCTTGGTCAAGTAAAGCACTATCATAGGATTCAAGCTTTATTCTCATTATCTGTTTTACATCAGTTTTTTCACTCATATCTTCCTCAAAATCACTCTATTATCTCTGTAACAACGCCGGCGCCTACTGTGCATCCACCTTCTCTTATAGCAAACCTCAAACCCTTCTCCATAGCTATGGGGGTTATAAGCTCAACACTTATCTCAGTATGATCACCAGGCATCACCATCTCAACACCAGACTTCAACTCTATCCTACCAGTCACATCAGTCGTTCTAAAATAAAACTGAGGCTTATACCCTGTGAAAAATGGCGTGTGCCTACCACCCTCATCCTTCGTAAGCACATATATCTCAGCCTTGAACCTCTTATGCGGCGTCACAGTCTTCGGCACCGCTATCACCATACCCCTCTCAACCTGATCCTTATCTATCCCCCTTAAAAGCATACCTATGTTGTCACCAGCCACAGCCTCATCCAAAACCTTCCTGAACATCTCTAAACCAGTAGCCACACTCTCATATACCTTCCCAAAACCTATTATCTCAACAGCATCCCCAACCTTTATCCTGCCCCTCTCTACCCTGCCAG
>JBMFKQ010000019.1:0-30928 GCA_049972095.1 Elusimicrobiales bacterium | reverse complement strand
TTTGATGATTAAATTATCTTTTATGTTTCCTTTTTCATCGGTTCTAAAGCCATCAAATTTATGTTCTCCTTTTGCATCAATTCTTTTTGCATTAGTAAAAACTTTTGGGTCTAACAATCTGCTGATTTCATCCGGAGCTAAAATCTCATTCCAGAAAATCTCATCTCTTTTTTGGTCTTCTTTGGTCATTCCGCCTTCAAGAACACAGTCCTTATATGGCCAGGAAAGCACAACCTCTTTTTTCTCACTGATAAATTCGCCTTTTTCGTCTATCAAACCGATTTTATTTTTAAAAGCAGTATAAGAATCCGGTAAAAATTGCTTATTAGAAACAAACTTAATAAACTTATCTTTATCAAAAATTAAAGTTCCTTCTACATCAACAAAAAATACCTCTTTCATCTTTTCATCAGACAAAAGAAGTTTTATTAAATCCTTATCCAACTTCAAAGCAAGCTCAATAATTTTATTCTTCAAAATCTCACCTTCGCTAACTAAACGCTCATCTTTCTGAAGTAATTTTTTTAAATTATCTAACAATTTTTCCATAGTTATCATCTACTATTTTACAATATATTTGGATTTCTGAGAGAAATAAAAATCCTTTTTGGAGTTTGAGTGGTATAACCCCATCATTTAGATTTTGAATGTTGAATTGTGGATGATAGATGTGTCTTTTAAATTTTGGATTATGGATGTGAAAGCTTACTTATCCTTTTTAAATGGTTAAATACAAAACAGAGGTCAGCGACAGTCTTGAATTTTGGATGAAAATGTATAGATATAGAAAAGATTTTAAGTATATTTGAGCTTTAGCTTTGATCTTTCAAGCTGAGCAAGTTCAAAATCTTGAGTAAATGCAAGTGCTTTTTTAGGACATACCTCAACGCACTGAGCACAGTATATACATCTGTCAAGATTCATCATACATTCGTATTTTTTTATAGTTATCTGCTTTCCATCTTCCAGCGTTTTTGTTTCCTGACTTACCTGGTTTATTTCTATCGCCTTTGATGGACATACTCTCATGCACATTTTACATCCTATACACTTAGCTGAGTCAAAAACAACCTTTCCTCTGAATCCTGGATATACCCTTGCTTTTTCAAAGGGATATTTTACTGTTGCAGGTTTTCTTTTTATCTGTCTTAAAGCCTCAGGAAGTAGTTTTAAAGGTTTTTTTGTCATAAATTCTCCTATTTTAATTTTATATAGAGGTCAAGTATTATCTGAAAAATTGAAAGTGTTACTAAGTATTTCCATGAGAATTTGACTACTTGATCCACCCTTACCCTTGCCATAAGTGCCTTAAAGAGTGTAAGTATTATACAGATGGCAAAGCTCTTTATCACAAATACTATGAATGCATCAAATCCCGTTAAATTTCCAACACCACCAAAAAAGACAGCTGATATCAGTGCTGCAAGAACTACCATCTCTATATCTATTGCAAGATAAAAGAATGCAAGTAGCCTTCCTGAATATTCTGTGAACTGCCCACCAACAACCTCGTTTTTTGCATGCGGTGCGTCAAATGGGACTCTTTCAAGCTTTCCTTGGGAGGCAAGAAGGGCTGCTATTATTGATGGTATATGGAGAAATATCATAATAGGTTTTGATGCGAAATATCTTGATATTTCGTATATAGACCAACTTCCTGCAAGTATTGCAGGACCTGCAGCTGAAAGGAAAAGAGGAACCTCATATCCAAAAAGCTGTGTCATAACCCTCATTGCCCCTATTGTTGAATAAGGGCTTGTTGATGACCATCCTGCAAGAAAAAAGGTTGCAGTTGGAATTGTAAGCAGATATATGACTACAACTATATCTCCTTCAAATGATATAAGTGGTTTTCCTGTTACCGGTATCATGGTAAGAGAGGTTATTATTGATGCCATTGCTACATATGGCAGGGATGTAAAAAGCAGCCTATCAGCGTTGTCAGGGATTATGATCTCCTTTGATATCAGTTTTATGAAGTCTGCAACTGGCTGGAAGATTGGTGGGCCAATTCTGTTTTGAATCTTTGCAGTAAGCTTTCTATCAACCCATTGAATTAAAGTAGCGTAGATTGAAAGAAACACAAATCCTGGAAACAGCACAATATAGATTAACGGTATTATTACACTATCCATATGTCTGCTCCTTATCTGAATTTTATTCCTTTTTTAGCATAAAATTCTATCGAGTATTTTCTTAACTCTTCCCAATCAAAAACTTCAGTTTTGTTCTTCTTGATATCGTAAACAACAGCCCTGTCAGTGCAGCTCATACATGGATCTATAGCAGCTATTGTTATGATTGTATCTGCAAGATATCCGTTTTTTAGACAATAGGGAAGTGATTGAAAGTTTGCAAGTGTTGGTGCCCTTACCTTTACTCTCTCGGGATACTCTGTTCCATTGGATTTTATGTAATGAATATCTTCACCTCTTGGGGCTTCGTATCTGAAAACTACCTCACCTGGTGGTATTTTCCAGGGAAGTTTAACAGAGATTGGACCTTCAGGAAGGTTTTTAAGTATCTGCTCTATCATTTTATATGACTCTACCATTTCAAGCGCTCTTACTACAACCCTTCCAAAGACATCACAGCTGTTATATGTTATGACCTTCCAATCAAGCTCATCATAGATGAAATATGGATCATCCCTTCTGACATCTATATCAAGCCCGCTTGCCCTTGCTACTGGGCCAACGGCGTTAAGCTCTTTGGCAACATCATAGGGCAGTTTCCCAACATTCTGTGTTCTTGCAAGAAAGGTTGGTTCCTGGGCAACGACCTGTGTATAATATGATGTCCTTTCTTTAAGGTATTTTATTTTTCTAAGTATCTCATCAGCCTGCTCTTTTGTTATATCTCTTCTTACTCCGCCAAGCGTGTTTATGCCATAATTAACACGGTTTCCTGTAAGAAGCTCCAGGCAGTCAAGGACCTGTTCTCTGTCTCGCCATGTGTACATAAAAAGTGTGTCATATCCAAGCTCAAAAGCCGCAACACCAAGCCAAAGAAGATGAGAGTGAACCCTTTCAAGCTCCGCAACAAGTGTTCTTATTGCTTTTGCTCTTTTTGGAATATCTACCTTGGCAATCTCTTCAACGGCACTAATGTAGCAGCTTGTATGAGAGTGTGAGCATATTCCACATATTCTTTCAATTAGATATATATCTTGAATATAGTTTCTGTTTTCTGCTGCTTTTTCAATTCCTCTATGGTTGTAGCCAAGGTTTATTGTTGCATCAACTATCATCTCCCCATCAAGAACAAGCATAAAGTTTTCAGGCTCTTTAAGCGCAGGGTGTTGGGGTCCTAACGGTATTTCAACCTTCATTTTCCCTCCTCTTTCATACATTTTTCATCAAGCATTTTGTTAAGCTCATCAAGTTTAACATCCTTTCTAAGCGGATAGACCCCTTTTGGAAAACCTTCAGGTAATGGATAGTTTCTTCCTGGTGGAAGCCCTTTCACGGTTATCCCAAAAAGATCAACGATCTCTCTTTCATATGATGTCGCTGATGGATATATCCCAAGAACTGATGGAATATTTGGCTCATTTTTAGAAACCCTTACTCTGACATTTATAACAATGGATGAGTCTGTTATATGATATATTGCTCCAAGGTTTTGCCCTTCATCAAAGCCACTAATAGTTGAGAGATGATAAAATCCTTTTTCTTTTAGAAATCTTAGAAGATCTAATAGGTTATTTACATTAACATCAACCCATATACGCCTTGCTCTTCTTACCTCTGCAAGTTCAATATCAGGAAATCTGCTTTTTATATCCCTTGTTATCTCTTCTTCTCTTTTTGTTTCCATTACTCCTCCTCCTTAAATCTAAACATCGGGTTTCGCCTTGTTATTTGGCTGACTTTTCCAGTGTTGTTATCAGCTTTACTACAGCATCTATTATTGCCTCTGGTCTTGCAGGACATCCCGGTATGTATGCCGAGACAGGTATCACCTTATCTATACCACCAACAACGTTATAGCATCCATCAAATACACCTCCTGAACAGGCACATGTCCCAACAGCAAGAACAAATTTAGGCTCAGCCATCTGATCGTATATCCTTTTTAATCTTTTTACTTGCTGTCTTGTAAGTGGACCACTCACTACCATAACATCAGCATGACGCGGTGTAGCTTTTAGAAGTATCCCGAATCTTTCAAGATCATATTTAGGAGTGAGCGCATCAAGAATTTCTATATCGCAGCCATTGCATGCGCCTGTATTGAAGTGAATCACCCATGGTGATTTAAGCCTTGACCATAGTATTATTTTATCTTTTAGTTTCATATCTTCACCTTATTATGAATATTATTGCAAGTATCACTGCAATTATAATTGAATATATTGCAGGTACTATAAATGTTATGCTGTCAGAGAAAGAAAGGGTCATAAGCATAAGTGCTACGACATGCAAAATTGTAAAGAATATGGCATAAGGGTAAAATTCTTCATAACTTGGCATTATCTTTTCTGCTGGAAAATCCTCACCACAAGCATAGGTTTTGCTTTTTTGAGGATTTGGTGAGGTTTTTAGCTCAAAAACCTTTAGGATTGATCCTACACCAAGAACTACTATTAAACTTATTACAAAGGTTATTGGAGGATATGTAAGTATCTCCATTTTACCCCCTTAGATTTGAAAGATCTGTTATATCAACATTTTTCTTAACTCTATAGTTTTTTACAACAAGTGCAAGTCCTGTTGCTACAACCACAGCTTCTATGAGTATCATCAATATTATTATTGTTTGAGCAAGATTGATATTGGATGTCATATATCCAGAAGTTATGATTGCAATGATAGATGCCTTTGATATTATCTCAAAACCTATTAAGAGTTTTATGATGTTTTTTGAGACTATCATGCAGTAAGCACCAGAGAATATTATTATGCTTATAAAAAACCAGTCAAGTGGAAAGTTTGTATTGGGCATTTTTTATCCCTCCTCTTTCTGTTTGTGGAAGATATGCTTTATTGCAAATATACCCCCAGCAAGAATTGTTATCTGACCAATTATATCAACTCCTCTTTCAAACCATATTATATCGCCTATTTTTGATACTGAAGACTGTTTATATGTTGAAGCATATCCTGAGAGTTTATCAAAGTATTCAGGGACGAATATTGAAGAAAGTATCACGGCACCAGCTAAGATAAGCGGAAAGATTGAATATTTGATTTGTTTTTCTTTTTGTTGCTCTTTATCATTTTTAACAAGACTTACTGCGCTTATAAAGAGAACAGTTATCAATCCTGCACATACAGAAAGTTCAAAAACTGCAGCCCAAGGTGATGAGTATGCAAAAAGTAAAAGTGATAACCCTATACTTACTATAGCAAGCATTATTGCTGAGTTTAGGAGTTTTTTTGATATCACTGCCCCTACAACTGCTGTTATTATTACAAGATATATAAGGGTATAGAGAATCATCATTCCTCCATCATGTTATCTTTTCAAGATAAGAATATATGTATGACACACATATTCCTGCTATTATTATGATAAGGCTCATAAAGATCTCAGGGATTAAAAGCTGAGGTTTTGCCTCTCTTATTTCTGCAAGCCTTTCAGGAAGTTTTCCAAAGAAAACATTTCTCTGCATTATAACAAAGTATCCAAGCGTAAGTATGCTTGCAATAAGTGCTATTACCGCAGCACTTGTGTGGCCTGTCTGCCATACTGCTATTATAATAAGGATCTTGCTCCAGAATCCTGATAGAGGTGGTATTCCTGCTGTTGACATTGATGCTATTACACTCGTCCATGATGTTATTGGCATTCTCTTTTCAAGACCTTTAAGCTCTCTCATATCGGTTGTGCCAACTTGTTTTTCTATACATGCAGAGTTTAAGAAAAGTATTGTCTTAAATGTTGCATGGTTAAAGAGATGAAACACACTTGCTATTATCCCTGGGGCTGAAAATGTAGATGCCCCCAGTAGAATGTAGCCCATCTGACTTATACTTGAATAAGCAAGCATTCTTTTCATATCCCTTTGAACCATTGCACCAAATGCTCCAACAATTATTGTCAAAAGAGATGTGAATATTAGAAGGGATGATATATATTCAACAGTGTAGAATTTCATTACTGATATTATCTTTATGATAGCATAAAGCCCTGATATCTTTGTTATTATTCCTGCAAGATATGCTGATACAGGTGAGTAAGCTCCCTGATATACATCAGGGGTCCAGAAGTGGAAGGGAACAATCCCTGCTTTTATTAAAAAGCCAATAATTATAAAAGAAAGTCCAATGAATGTCATTGTATTTGCTGATATGGAGATTATTTCAAAATCAAGTGATTTTTGTGATGCAAGCACAAGGGATATCCCAAGTATTATTAAAACAGATGCAGGAAATGTAAGAAAGAAGTATTTTATTGCAGCCTCAAGAGATTGGGATTTTGTATTTGATGTTATGAGAGCAAAAGAGCATACTGCAACAGCTTCAACAAATATATAGAGAGTAAAGATGTCTCTTACTATAACCATTGATGACATTGCAGAAAGCGAGAGAAGTATGAGTGAGTAATAAGTAGTCGGATTTGTGTCTTTTTCTATATCGTAGTATGATGAGAATAATGATATACATATGGCAACACAGTATATGGTGAATATCATGAAAACTGAAAGCGGATCAGATAAGGGTTGAATATCAGGTTTTAATAGCATGGTGAAAAGAAGATATCCTATGGTTATAAGACCGCTTAGTACAGTGACATTTGCAAGAATTATTACAAACCTTTGGTCTTTTCTTGCAAAGAATGGTATGGCAAGGGCAGCAAACAATGGAATCAGTGAGTAAGAGAGGAGATCTGCTACCATTTTATTCCTCCAAGGTATAATATGTATATTGCAGCAAATATAAATATTGAAAGCATATAGTAGTTATAAACACCACTGTGTATAGATGAAACTGTTCTTGAAAGGTTTACTGATACAAAGGATGGGAATGAGTCTATTAACCAATCAAAGCCCCTGTCAATTTTAAAGAGAATCCTTGAAAACCAGCTAAAAAAATATCTGAATAAAACATAGGGGTCAAAATACCCCTTCTCAGCCCATTCGTATATCTTACAAAGTATTGGAGCATAGTGAATGTGATCTGATGCCTTTGATGCCTTGCCTGTAAGGGACCATCCTATTATGTGATTTGAAAGAGCAGCTATTATAACTGTAAGTGAAACAAGGAAGAGATTATCGAAATGGAAGCCTGAAAGTTCCATTGAGGAGATGTATCCAAGCGAGTTTATTGAAGGCTCTATTAGTTTTGAGATTGGTAGATAAGCCCCAAAGCCAAATATTATACACATTGCTGCAAGTGATATCATTGGCACAATAACTAATATTGGTGCCTCTTTCGTGCCTTTAAGCTCCTCAGATATTCTTCCAAAAAATACGCTGTGTCCAAGTTTTAAAAATGAGGCAAGTGTAAGTATTGAGCCTATCTCTGCTGCATAAAAGAATATAGAATAACCTGTCATAAGAGAGCCTTTATATACAAGCTCTTTTGAGAAAAAGCCATTAAGGGGTGGTATACCGGATATTGCTGCTGCTGATATTATAAAACATATGGCAGTAATCGGCATTCTTGAAAAAAGTCCTCCAAGCCTTGTTATATCATTTATACCAGTTTGCCTCTCCACTGAACCCGCCGTCATAAACAGGCAGGATTTATAGGTGGCATGATTTATCATGTGAAAAAGCCCCCCTGCTATACCTACAGGGTTAAGTGTGCTTACTCCAAGGATCATATAGCCAGTCTGACTTACAGCATGGTAGGAGAGAAGCTTTTTGTAGTCGCTTTGTATAAAAGCCATCATAACCGCCGCTATTATTGTTATTGCTCCAATGCTCATCATTATAAGCTGAACTGTAGTGTTTATTTGATAGATATAAAGTGTTATTCTCGCAAGAAAGTATATCCCAAGCAGTTTGTCTATAGCTGCTGGTATATATGCCATAAAAGGGGCGTTTGAATAAAGAGCTGCTTGAGGTATCCAGGTATGAAATGGGAATGCACCTGCTTTTGTAAGACTACCTATTAATATAAGGAAGAATGAAAGTGTCCCCCATCCGCTCATTACTATTTTGTTTGTGGAAAGTTCTGCCATTGAGGATGTAGAGGATATATAATAGACTATCGCTATACCTATCATCATTGCTATGTCGGATATTCCATTTATGAGAAATGTTTTTAAGGCTGTTAGCTTTGTTTGGGGTGAATCGCAGGATATATAGATAAAAAGATAAAGAGGAATAATTAATGACTCCCAGAAAAACAAAAGAGTTATAAGACTATCACTCATCACCGCACCACTACATGCAGCTTGTGTTATTAAGAGTAGAAAGTAGAATATCTTTGAGCTGCCTTTATTCTTTATTGATACGGAGTATATAGAGATCAAGAAAGAAAAAAGTGAGACTGAAAAGAGAATAAATATTGAGAGGTTGTCTGTTTTGAATTTTAATGTGAAAGAAGAAAACCACTCTACACTTAGCTCAGCTTGTGGCAATGAGAAAAGCTTGATACAAGCCAATAAGCTTAGTGCTGTCACTATAATTGAAAAAAACTCTCTGATGTACTTTGTTTTTTCTGATATAAAGAGTAAAAGCACACCGGTGATAAGTGGAAGAATAAGCAGAATTAAAATGATTGGGGTTGTTTCGTTCATCTTGAAATTCCTCCGTTATAAAGTGTGTTTGCTATCATCTCAGCATAAGAGGATGGATATGATATCATTATTCCCAGAAGCAGCCCTAAAAAGGCAAGAAAAAGAACTGAGGCTATCATAGTAGAGCTTCCTTCCTCAGGATTGTTTAGCTTTTCATTCCCAAGAAAGACTTTGTAGAAAAGTCTTGAAAGGTAAAGAACCGTGAGAATTGCTCCAATAAAAAATAGGAAAATAATAATTATATCATTTGTTTCAATCGCTGCTTTTATAACAAGAAATTTTGCAAAAAAACCTCCGAATGGTGGAAGTCCCATTATAGAGAAGGATGATAATGCAAAGGCAAGCGCGGTTAACGGCATAGTTTTAACAAGACCTCCCATCTTTGTTATGTCTTTTGTGTGGGTCTTCTGTTCTATTATTCCTGCGCATAAGAAAAGGGCTGCCTTTGCTACGCTGTGCATAAGTATGTAGAGAACAGCACCGGAAAATGCTGCTTTTGTGCCCGCTGCAAGACCAAGAAATATAAAACATAATTGGCTTACCGTTGAATATGCTATTATTCTTTTTATATCTGTGTCAATAAGTGCAGCCCCACCTGATACAACTGCTGTTATTGCAGCTATTATAAGAGTGATATAGCTGAATGTAAGTGATGGCAGGAAGATTGTTCCAAATAGCTTTGCATAAGCAAATGTCCCTATCTTGACAAGAACAGCAGCATGAAGAAGGGATGTGACTGTTGCTGGAGCAACACCTGCATCAGGTAGCCATGTTGAAAATGGTAGTATGGCTGATTTTGAAAAAATACCTGCTAATATCAAGAGCGATGGAATGATAGCAATTTCTTTTCCTCTTAATTCCATCATATCTAATGTGTTATAGGAAAGTCCTATATAAAGTATTCCCACAAGCATAACTATTGCCCCAAAAACCGTTACAAGTATGGTTTTGTTTGCTTTGAGTATATCTTTATCATAGCGGAAAAAACCAACAAGTCTCCATGAAACAAAAGCAGTGATCTCCCAAAATATATACATCCAAATAAGATTAGTTGTGTATACAAGTCCCATCATTGCACCTGCAAAGAGAAGAACCATTGTATAATACTCGGTTCTATTATCGTAGTGAGAGATATAATCGAGGGAGTATATCATTATCACAAGGGTTGTTAAGGAGGATACCGTTGCCATAAAAGCAGAAAGAGCGTCAATTTTAAAGGTAAGGTTCATAAGTGGCAGAGATTTAAAGTTTATAGCCTGCCAATCTAATGAAAAGCTGTTTTGCATTATTATGCAGTTAAATATAAACAATAGCCCGCTCATTATAACTGCTGCGGCATTCCTGAGTTCTTCTGATCTTTTTGCGAACACAGGAAGTGTGAAAGGGCCGATAACTCCTATTCCTACTGTTGAGATCAACAATTTTTCCATCCTCTTGCCTCTCTTATTTTTTATTTACTGTTTAAATCTCTAAAAATATCTTATAAAAATTTTAAGATATAAAAAATAGTTAAAACTTAAAACATAATAAAATAAACTAATAATCCTGCAAAGGGAATATCAACAGCAACTTCCATATAGGTTGTGTAAGGCAGTTTTTTTGAGATTATGTATCTAAACATCAGGATGAGATACATAAATGCAAACAGCCAATAAATCTTAAGCTCTCTTTCAATATTAATAGTTGGGGTTAAAAGTATCAACATAGATATTAGACATAGGACTATAAATTTCAGGGGAAGAGATGAATAAAACTTTCGTGATTTTTTCTCTTTGGATATCAGATCACTATGAAGATATAAGGTTTCAAATATCTCTGTTCTTATAATAGCAAGTGATAAGATGAAGGCAATGTTGAAAGCTATCAATAAGAAATCATAATGCTTTGAGTATATCATAGGCACTGCACTATATATGTAAATCCAGCCAATTGGAAGAATAAGTTTTTTTGATATAGTAGTCTTTGGATATTTTTTTTTGTAGATTATTGATAGAATTATAAAAAGAAAAATTGCAAGAAAGAATTTTAGATTTGGCAGTGAAAGAATTAAAGAAATAGCTGGAAGTAGATACATAAGAAGCTTTGCAGTTTTTAAATGTTTTAGAATAATCATTTTTTTAAGATCCTCTTCGCGTGTGTATGATATTCTGTTTATTAGATGTGCAAAAATCAAGGCAAAGACGGATGAGATTATGTGGTTTGTTTTTAGATCTGCTTTAAGAATCTTGAGTGAAAGTATCATTATACCTGAAAATGAGAAAAGTCCAAAAAGCCCGGCGGATGTAAAAAAGTTTATAAATTCATAAAAGAAATTTTTTTTCAAAGCTAAACTCTTTATTTTATCTATTACCTTTTCTACAATCCATCTTGGAGTTGATGCACCTGCTGTTATAAATACAGTTTTAACTCCATCAAGTATATCCGATGAGATCTCTAATTCATCCTCTACAAGAATTACTTTTTTGCTAAGTCTTGAACATATATCAAAAAGCCTTTTTGTATTTGCTGAGTGTTTTCCACCAACAACTATTGTTAGATCTGATTCTTTTGCAAGAGCTATTGTCTCTTTCTGTCTTTTTTTGGTTGGCTGGCATATTGTATCTGAGATAACCAGATCCTTAGTTTTTTTCTGAAGAATTTTTGCAGCCTCTATGAATATCTCCTCTTGTTGAGTGGTCTGCGATACAAAATTTACCTTCTCCATAAAAGGAAGTTTTTCTACCTCTTCAATTGATGATACCACTATTCCATCGTCTCCTGCATACCCTTTGAGTCCTATAACCTCAGCATGTTTATGATCACCAAAGATTACGGTTCTATAACCTTTTTTCCTATATTCAGTTATTATTTTGTGAACTTTTTTAACAAGCGGGCAGGTTGCATCAACTATTTCAATATTTTTTGATCTTATTTCTTCTTCAACTTCTGGTGGGATTCCATGAGCCCTTATTACAAGAATTGAGTTTTGTGGATCTGTTATCTGCAGCGGATCATCTATTGCTTTTATCCCTCTTTTTTCAAGCTCTTTTATTATATCATTATTATGAATAAGCTGTCCAAGGGTATATATCCTTTTATTTCCATTTGAGGCAAGCTCAATTACTTTTTCTATTGCAGCATTTACACCCGGACAAAAACCTGCGCTTTCTGCTACCCTTATATCTATCACTTTCTTTCTATTATTCCAAGTTTTCTACCAATCTTTATAAATTTTGATACTGCAAACTCAAGGTCCTTAAATGTGTGTCCTGCAGTGACTATTGTTCTAAGCCTTTCCTTTCCTTTTGGAACTGTTGGATATACTATTGATAATGCAAAAACTCCCTCATCAAAAAGCATATTTGAAAACTTGATAGCCTTTGAGGAGTCATATACCATAATTGGAGTTATGGGGGTTATGCTATTTCCTGTGTCAAAACCTGCTTTTTTAAGCTCCTCTTTAAAAAATCTTGTGTTATCCCATAGCTGCTTTAGATATTTTGGTTCTTTCAAAAGAATCTCAAGTATTTTTATACATGTTGCAGCAACTGAAGGTGGCTGGGAGCTTGAAAAAAGAAATGGTCTTGCAACAGAGCCTAAATAATCTCTTAGCCTCTTTGTTGTTGCTGCATATCCCCCAACTGCTGCAAATGCCTTTGATAGTGTGCCTATCTGTATCTCAACCTTTCCATCCAGACCAAAATGATTTACTGTTCCCCTTCCTTGCTTTCCAAGAACTCCGCTTGCATGAGCATCATCAACCATCACTATGGCATTATATTTATTTGCAAGTTCTACTATTTCAGGTAAAGGTGCAATATCACCATCCATAGAAAAAACACCATCAGTAACAATAAGTTTTCTTCTTGCTTTCCTTGATTGTTCGCTTTCAAGTATCTCTTTGAGGTGTTTCATATCGCAGTGTCTGTATATCATTCTTGGGGATTTTGCAAGCCTTGCTCCATCAATTATTGATGCGTGATTTAACTCATCTGATATAAGTAGATCATTTTCGCTTGACATAAGTGTCTGACATACTGCAACATTCGTTGTAAAACCTGACTGAAAAAGGATTGCCGCTTCAGTATTTTTGAATTTAGCAAACCTCTTTTCAAGCTCAAGGTGTATATCCATAGTTCCTATTATTGTTCTTACCGCGGCTGTCCCAACCCCGTATTTTTTTATGGCATCTATTGCAGCTTTTTTAACATCAGGATTGTTTGCCATAGCAAGATAGTTGTTTGATGTGAGATTGATAACTTTTTTACCATCTATTAATGCAACAGGCATCTGGGCAGAGTTAAGTGTCCTTGGTGTTAAAAATCTGTTTTCCTTCTTTAGATTTTCTATCTCCTCATCAACGAATGAAAGCTTCTCTTTTATTGCATTCATTCCTCCTCCTTTTTTGACCTTTCTTCAAGCCCTCTTTTTACAATTGAAAGTAGATTATCAAGATTAAATGGTTTTTGGATTATCTCGAAAGCACCACTCATTCTTGCTATGTTTTTTTCAAACTGAATATCACGTGCTGTGAGAATGACTATTAGAGGTGTTTCATCTCCTTGATGATTTGATATCTCATAAGCAATGTGGTAGCCATCAATATAAGGCATCATTACATCAAGTAGTATTACATCGTATTTCTTCTCCTTTATCTTTGATAGTGCGTCTCTTCCATTATAGACCACATCGCAGTCAAAGTTATTTGCTGTAAAAAAGTTTTTTATAAGTTCAGCTACATCAAGATCATCGTCTGCTATAAGCATTTTTATGCTATTCTCCATGAGTTTGCTCCCAAGGTTTCTTCAAGCCTTTTTATGATATCAGCTGTCAGTGAGATTTGATAGTTTGTTTCAATGGTATATACACTTTTGTCTATTGATTTAAGAACAAAATATACTTTTGTAATACCTGAACTGTGTTCAAGAATCTTTTTAACCTCCTTAAGTTCTTTCATGTCTTCGCTCATCAAAGCCTTGCCTTCAAAGTATATTATAAAATTTTTAATATATCTTTTGATATAATCTGTAAGTTCCATTATTTCATCAGCTGTTATTTCATATTTTTTTGATGAGAAATCTGATTCTTTCACCTTTCCTTTTATTACAAGTATATTGTCAGCTTTTATTGAGGTTTTATATAGCTCATAACTTTTTGGAAATAGAGTTATGTCAATATAATCAGTGAGATCTTCTATAGAAAATCTACACATAGTTTTTTTATTTTTCGTTGTAGTTATTTTAATAGGGCCTATTATCATACCACATATTGTTATCTGTGTGTTTGGAGTTAGTTTTCCGTTAGTTATATCCTTTATGTTATATTTAGCAATCATCTTTATAATCTTCCTTGAGTTAACAAGGGGGTTTCCTGAAAGATAGAATCCAAGAACCTCTCTTTCATTGCTGAGAATTTCACGTTCGCTTAGTTTTTTTTCATCTGGCATTTCGAAAAGGGATTGTGAGGTTATTGAAAGGATTGAGCTTTCGTGTGTTGAAGATATCTTAAGCGCTTTTGTTCTTTTTGTTATTCTATCTCCATCAAAGAGTGAGTCAAATGCGCCTGCTTTTGCAAGGGATTCAAGGACCTTCTTGTTAAGCTGCTTTGAGGTGTTTCTTGATATAAAATCAGTAATTGATCGGTATGATCCATTTTTCTCTCTTTCTTTTACTATCTCACATGCAATAGCATCACCAATATTCTTTATTGCTGTAAGGGCATATCTTATACAGGGTTTTGATTGTGAGTATTCAATAGTGAAATCCGAAAAAGATTTATTGACATCCGGAGGAAGTATTTCAAATCCCATCTCTTTGGCTTCTTCAAGGTATATTACAAGCTTGTTCTCTCTTTGATCAGAGCCTATTGCGTTGTGTCCTATTTCACTTGTAAGAAGAGATACCATAAATTCAAGGGGGTAGTTTGCTTTTAGATATGCTGTTTGATATGATATAGTTGCATAGGCAGTTGCGTGAGATTTGTTGAATCCGTATCCAGCAAACTTATAGATCTGCTCAAAGATTTTTGCTGCAAGTTTTTGATTGATACCATTTTCTTGAGCACCTTTTATAAACTTATCCTTCATCTTTTCCATTTCTTGTGGTATCTTCTTTCCCATTGCTTTTCTTAGATTATCAGCATCTGATGGACTAAATCCTGCTATCCTTTTTGCAATTTCCATTACCTGTTCTTGATATATCATAGTTCCATATGTCTCTTTCAGGATGTCCTCAAGCACAGGATGATCATAGACTATTTTTTCTTTTCCATGCTTTCTATTAACATATACATCAATCATGCCTGCTTCTATTGGTCCCGGCCTATACAACGCAACAAGTGCAGATAGATCTGAAAAAACATTTGGTTTGAGATTCTTCACAAGTTTTTTCATCCCTTCACTTTCAAGTTGGAATACACCAGTTGTTTTTCCACTGCAAAGAAGCTCAAAGGTTTTAGCATCATTAAGATGAATATCATCTATATTAAAGTTTGGATTTTTCTTTCTAATTAACTCAACAGTTCTTTGGATTACGCTTAAAGTTCTAAGACCAAGAAAGTCTATTTTGAGAAGCCCTAACTCGGTTAAAGTCTCCCCATCATATTGAGTTGTTATAATACCTTCTCTTTGAGCAAGAGGAACATATTTATAAACTGGCTTTTCTGTTATAACCTTTCCAGCAGCATGAACTCCAGTGTGTCTTTTTAATCCCTCTATTTTTTTTGCAATATCAAAAAGTTGTTTATAATCTTTGTTTGAGTCATATATCTTTTTAATTTCAGGATTATTTGCAATTGCCTGTTCAATCGTTTGGGTATCTATCATCTTTGTTATTTTATTCATCTCTGATGCAGAAAAACCAAGAACCCTGCCAACATCTTTTATAGCAGTTTTTGCCATTATATTTCCATATGTTATTATATCTGCAACATTCTCTATACCATATTTGTTTCTAACATAGTCAATAACCATTTCTCTGCCACTATCTGAAAAATCAATGTCAAGATCCGGCATTGATTTTCTGCCTGGATTTAGAAATCTCTCAAAAAGCAGATTATGCTTTATTGGATCTATCTTGGTTATATCAAGTGCATAGGATACAAGACATCCTGCCCCAGAACCTCTGCCAGGTCCAACAGGTATTCCATTTTTATGAGCATATTGTATGAAATCCATAACTATTAGGAAATAACTTGGAAATCCCATCTTCTTTATTATTTCAAGTTCATAATCAAGTCTTTTTTGATAGTCGATGCTAATTTTGCCAAGTTTTTTCTCAAGCCCTTTTAAACAAAGATCTTTAAGATATAGAAACTGTGCTTCTGATTTATCTCCAAAGGCTTTTTGTAGATATTCTTCCGGAACATCAAAATCAGGAAGATATATTTTCTCTTTCTCAAATCTGAAGTTACACCTTGATGCTATCTCAAGGGTATTTGTTATTGCTTTTGGTATTTCTGAGAAAATCTTTATCATCTCATCTGCTGATTTAAAATAGAGCTCTTGAGTTTGCATTTTCAATCTGTCTGGATCGTTGAGTTTTGAGTTAGTAGATATACATATATGAACCTCGTGTGCAAAAGCATCCTCTTTGAATTCATAATGGCAGTCATTTGTTGCGACAACCTCAAGCGAAAGTTCCTTTGCTATTTCAATTAATGGTCCTATTATTTTTTTCTCATCATCCATACCATGATCCATAAGTTCTATATAGAAGTTTTCTTTTCCACATATACTTTTAAACCTTTCTGCAATTTCTTTTGCTTTATTTATGTTCCCTTCAAGGATGTATTGTGATAAAAGTGAATGAAGGCAGCCCGATAAAAATATTATGCCTTTATGATATTTTTCAAGGAGTTCAAGGTCTATTCTTGGATGATAATAGAAACCTTCAAGGTAAGCCCTTGAAAGCATTTCAACAAGGTTATAATAACCCTGCTCATTTGTAATAAGAGCGGTTATGTGTCCAACCTTTTGTT
This sequence comes from Elusimicrobiales bacterium, assembly GCA_049972095.1. Lineage (GTDB taxonomy): Bacteria > Elusimicrobiota > Elusimicrobia > Elusimicrobiales > UBA9959 > JANZZP01. The sequence continues at coordinate 14,278 of JBMFKQ010000019.1, read as the reverse complement.
TGGAGTCTTTATTTTTGTCTTTCCTGTCATTTTCTGCTGTGTAGAGTTCACATCCTATTATTGGTTTGAGCCCAACCTTTGTTGCATTGCTATAGAAGGCCGGTGCTCCATACATATTTCCGTGATCTGTTATGGCAATACTTGAGCCACTTCCATTTTCTTTTGCTACTCTTTCAAGAAATTTGGACGGTTTTCCATCTATCTCGGTTATTCTAAGCATTCCATCAAGAAGGGAATATTCTGAATGGTTGTGGAGATGAACAAACCTCTGGCTCATATGTGATTTCCAAAAAAATCTATAAAACTATTATATAAATTTTGAAATAATCAAATTTGATAAAATGGTTTTATGAAATACAGAAAAGTGTTTTATGAAAAAGCATTTGCTAAAAGGCTTGTCTACAAAGGAAAAGCGGTTTCTTTTAGGGTTGATGAGGTTTTTCTCCCAGATGGTAAGAAGGCTGTTAGAGAGTTTATTGATCATCCCGGCGCTGTTGCTGTCCTACCCCTTATAAATAGAAATGAGTTTGTTATGGTAAGGCAGTATAGATATCCTGTTGGGGATATAACCTATGAAATACCTGCAGGAAAGCTTCATCATAAAAATGATAGCTATTTAAAAAGAGCTGAAGCAGAGCTAAAAGAGGAAACAGGATACTCTGCATCAAAATTTATTCATATGATTGATTTCTGGCCCACCCCTGCTTTTTCAAATGAGGGTTTAAGAATATATCTTGCCACCGGGCTTAAAAAAGGCAAATCAAAACCAGATAAAGATGAGTTTCTTGATGTTTTTCACATAAAAGACAATGATGCGCTTAGGATGATTCTCAGTGGAAGGATAAAGGATTCGAAAACAGTAATTGCAGTTTTCTATTATTTCCTTAAAATAAAAAGTAGTTTGTGAAAAGTAGAGATAATGGTTAGAGAGCTTGATAGAATTCCACATCTTCCAGGTGTCTACATAATAAAAGATAGATTCTCAAAGATAATCTATATAGGAAAAGCAAAGGATTTAAGAAAAAGAATCAGAACTTATTTTTTAAAGAATGCTGATGATAATCTCAAGGTAAGAAACATTAAACTCTTTGCCTTTAAAATAGATTTTATAATCTGTGATAGTGAAAGAGAGGCGTTGATTATTGAAAGAAGATTAATCTCTCTCTATAAACCTATTTTTAATGTGATGTGGAAGGATTCAAAATCATATCCTTATGTTGTTATAACCCATGAAGATTTCCCAAGACTTATAATAACAAGGAAACAAAATATCCAAGGTAGATATTTTGGTCCTTATCCACATTCTGATATGGTAAAAAAACTTATTGAAAAACTAAGAGATATTGGTTTTGTAAGGATTAGAAGATGCAATTATAATTTCTCGCTTAAAAAACCTCTTGATGAAAATAGAAGAAACAGATGTATATATTATCACACGATGCAATGCCCTGCACCATGTGATTTTAGTAGAATAACAATTTCAGAATATAAAAGGCATGTTAGAACTGCAAAGGATTTTTTCTCAATGAAACATTCATCACTTATAAAAGACTTTGAAAAAATGATGAAGAAACACTCTGAAAAACTTGAGTTTGAGAGGGCAAGGGAGTATAGAGACTTTATTAAGGCGATAAACCATATCTATGAAAGGGTTAGTGTTAATGAAACAAGACTTGAAGATGTAGAGAAAAAATCAGAGCTTACATCACTTCTTATCAGTATAAAAGAGAATCTAAAACTTAAAAATATCCCTTATCATATAGAATCATTTGATGTTTCAAATATAATGAACAAATATATTGTAGGTGCATCAGTGTGTTTTATAAATGGTGTTAAGAATCACTCGCATTATAGAAGATTTAAATCCAGGTTTAAGCCTTTAAAAATAGGTGGGAATGATTATGCTGTTATTTATGAGATAGTTAAAAGAAGATATGATGATGAAAAGGATTGTCCTGATCTTGTTTTAATAGATGGAGGAAAAGGTCAGCTTGAGATGGCAGTTAAGGCTTTGAGGGAGCTTGGAATAAAAAAAACAGATGTAATATCAATCGCAAAAGGTGAAGAGATAATTTTTAGTCAGAATCTTAAGCAACCAATTAGATTACCAAAAGACTGCGAGCAGCTTCTTTTTATTATGAAGATAAGAGATGAGACTCATAGATTTGCAATAAGCTATCACAGGAAGTTAAGGGAGAGCCATTTTATTCTATGAATAAGAAGATTTTAGAAAGAATAAAGGAAGAGATGAAAAAATATCCTTTATTTTACCAGAAGGTTTGGATGGCATGTTTGAAAATACCTGTTGGTAAGACAAGAAGCTACAAATGGATAGCACAAAAGATAGGAAATCCAAATGCTTATAGGGCAGTTGCTCTTGCTTTAAAGAAAAATCCTTTTCCTCCTTATATTCCATGCCATAGGGTTATAAGAAGTGATGGAAAGATTGGGGGTTATTCTGGAGCTGGCGGTATTAAAAGAAAGATGTATCTTATCAGGAGAGAAAGATTATCTCTAAAGGAAAGAGGATAATAAGTATTTTCTATTAGAATTCTGGTTTTATTTTTCTTGACATTAAAGAACCTAATGCATCTAATGTTTTTTTACCTTCATAGATAACCCTATAAACCTCTTTTGATATAGGCATTTCCACCTTAAGTCTTTTTGAAAGGAGATAAACAGCCTTTGCTGTAAATATCCCCTCGGCTATATGAAGGTTTTGATGATATTTTCCTGTTTTTGCAATCTCATATCCAGCAGTATAGTTTCTTGACATCTTTGAATTACAGCTAAGCACAAGATCACCTATGCCTGAAAGCCCGAGAAATGTTATATCCTTTGCACCAAGTTTTTTACCAAGTTTTCTAATCTCATTCAGTCCCCTTGTTATGAGTGCTGCCTTTGCATTATATCCAAGATTTAAAGCATCACACATACCGCCGGCAATTGCAATGACATTCTTAACAGCTCCTGATACCTCACATCCTATGATATCATCATTTTCATAAACCCTGAGGTATTGGGTGTAAAACAGTTTCTGTATTTTTTTTCTTATTTTTTCATCAGCTCCTGATACTGTTGTTGCAGATGGTTTTTTGTTGGCTATTTCAATAGCAAAATTTGGTCCTGAAATGGTGTAGACATCATGTTTAAATATCTCTTTAAGTATCTGTGAAGGAAGGGATAATGTTTTTATCTCAATTCCTTTTGATAGATTTATAATTATTTTCTTTTCTTTTGTTTTAGTGCTTTTATAAACATTCCTCATAAATTGAACTGGAACTGCATTTATAAGAATATCTGCATGATTGAGTGCTTCTTCGATAGAGTTTGTTGCTTTTAGTTTCTTATGAAGTTTGATATTTTTTAAGAATATCTCATTTATATGTTTTGTGTTTATTGATTTGCAAACATCATCTTCTCTTGCCCATATTACCACATCTTCACCTTTTTCTGATAAAAGATTTGCTACTGTTGTTCCCCATGTTCCTGCGCCTATTACAGATATTTTCAAATTTCTTTTCATAATAATATTGTATCACAAAGATAATATTGATTTTTTATCCGGTCTTGTAGTTAGGTTATAAATTATATGCGCCATTCTTTTGAAGAGGGTTTTATTCAATCCTTATTTTTGACTCAGGTTTTAGATTTCTGATTTTTTTTAGGAAAAATAAGACAACCAGATAAACCTTTTTCATTCATTAACTATTTCCATTTGATTAGAATAAACGTGGCTATAACTGATACTGAAAGAATAATAGAAATACCTATTATAAATGCGGAGAGTATCCTTGAAAAATACTCAGATACAGCAGAATTACCTCTTAAGATTTCTTTAATCTCATCAACATCTGGTGTAAGCTCACCTACAGCAACAAATCCCCTTCTGGTTAGAAAGATAAATACTGCTGTAAATATTGATGATATAATAAAAAAAAGCACAAGGAAAATTACTATTTTCACTATCATTCCTCCTCCTTCATTTCATATATGTCTGTAATGTCTTTTTTCCGTTACTACTAATATTATATTTTTTTCTGAAAGTTTTTTCATACTGATCTCATCAAGACCACTGGAGACAATTACATCAATCAGGTATTTGGATATGTAGTCTATAATATCGGCTGAAATAATTCCATCAGTTATAACTGTGAATCTGTCTGGTGTTTGTGTAATTTTAACATTCTTTATATTCAGTGTCGTTTCATCAAGCGCTCTTCTTAATGCAAGTGATGAGGAGTAGTTTCCTTGGGATAGTCCTACGAGGGTTTTATTATAAAAGACCACAGCTGAAAAGGTTTTTAGGTGTCTTATAATCGAAAGTCCGGCTTTGATTTTATCTAATATATGCGGTTGTATTTTTGTATTGCTTAGTGTGTTTGTTTTTATTTCTTCCACATCTTTATACTGGATGATGGTATATCCGCATGTAAAGAAAATATCCATTTCCTTTGGTGGTTTTATTCTATGAGTTATTTTTACCAAATTTTTTATATCAATCTCATTTGATGATAATATCTTGCTGTCGTAATCCCTTGCTATTATCATCTCAGGCTTGAGTGTTAAAGCCTTCTGTAATATCTCAAACTCTGCCTTAAAATTTAGAACAAGAGTTTTACATGTTTTAGCCTCCGCTTTTATTAGATAATCTTTTTCCCAAGAAAAGGCTGATATGTTTGAATGGTTGATCATCATTGTAAAAGGCATCTCAATTTCTGAGATGATGTCTAATGCCTTTTGGATATCAAAAAAATGATTTGTATTTAGATCCCCCTTAATTAATTCAAACTCCTTTTTGAATGGGGTTTCATAGAGAAATGCTTTTTGGTGGGGATTTTCCCCCTTCATTTCCTTTATTTTTTTAAAAGGAATTGTTAGAATATCATCTCTTTCATTTAGATATGGAAACTCAGTATATATTTTAGATGATATAAGATAGGAGATTAGGTTTATCTTTTTAAAATTTAATTCTTTTTTAAGACCCTCGGTTATCCCGCCGTATATCTTCACATAATCAGCATATCTCATACACTCATCAGGAAACATAACTGCTATATTTTTCTTTAAAGCTACTGTTATGAGCATAAAATTGTAAACCTCATCCTTCAAATTCTCTGGGATGTCTGCTATCACAAGCTTTATGTCAGAGATGGGTTTTATCTTTTTTCCTAAAGCTATTGATGATATAACGACTAATGTAGGATGATATTGTGATGTTTTTATTTCTGTAGCATTTATACCTTTTTGGGTAAGATAATCGAATGTTGAATAAGAAGCTAATATTTCCCAGCCATTTTCTTCAAGGATCTCTGCAAAATTTTCAATTCCCTGCTTTTTGTAAAGAGAGATATATGCCTGTTTCATTTCTCTATCATTTTCAAAAACTCATCTTCATTTATTATCTTAACCCCAATCTTTTTTGCCTTTTCATACTTTGAACCTGGATTTTCCCCAACCACAACAAATGATGTTTTTGAAGACACTGAGCTGGATACCTTTCCCCCAAGCTCCATAACCTTGTTCTCGGCATCTGCTCTTGTCATATTTTTAAGCTCACCTGTGAATACAAATGTAAGAGCTTTTAGTTTTTCCCCTCTTTTTTCTTCATGATAATTCATATTTATTCCAGCATCCTTTAACTCTTTTATAAGAGTTCTTACTGATTTCTGATTGAAAAAATTGTAGATGGATTGAGCAATTATTGGACCTATCTCCGCAATTGACGAGAGCTCATCAAGTTTAGCATTCATAAGGCTATCAATATTTTTGAATTTTTCTGAAAGAGTCCTTGCAGTTTTTTCACCAACATGTCTTATTCCAAGAGCATATATAACCTTATCAAGATTTTGTTTTTTTGAGTTTTCTATCTGTTTTAAAAGATTTTCTGCTTTTTTATCCTTAAAAAGTTCAAGTTTTAATAAATCCTCTTTCTTTAGATGGTATATATCACTTATCTTTTTTATCAATCCTTTTTCTAAAAGGTCATCAACAGTATTTTCACCCAACCCTTCTATATTCATTGCATCTCTTGAGGCGAAATGTAGTATGCTTTTTTTTAGTTGAGCCGCACAATTTGGGTTTATGCATCTTATATAAACTTCATTTTCTTCTCTGAATAACTCTGAGTTGCAGCTTGGACATTTTGAAGGTATCTTTATTTCTTTTTCATTTCCATTTCTTTCTTCCTTAACTGCTCTTACAATCTTTGGTATAACATCCCCTGCCCTTTCAACTATTACTTTATCCCCTATCTTTACATCAAGTCGTTTTATCTCATCAAAATTATGGAGTGTTGAGCTTGATATTATAACACCACCACACCTAACTGGTTCAAGAACAGCTACTGGAGTGACTATCCCTGTTCTTCCCACTGAAAATATAACATCTTTAAGAAGGGTTTTAGCCTGTTCCGCTTTAAATTTGAATGCTATTGCCCATCTTGGATTTTTTGCAGTTTCTCCAAGTATCTTTCTTAAATCAAAATCATTAACCTTTACCACCACTCCATCTATCTCAAAGTCAAGCATATTTCTTTTTTCACTCATCTCATTATAAAACTCTATCACCTCATTTAAGTTTTTTACTTTTTTCCAGAACGGATTTATTGGTATCATTAGCTTTTTTGAAAGTTCAAAATATTCCTCTTGTGTTTTAGGTTCATTAAAGCCTTCTATCCTTCCATAAGAGTGAACCGCAAATCTAAGCTTTCTTTTTGCAGTTATGCGTGGATCCTTTTGTCTGAGTGAGCCGCTTGCTGCGTTTCTTGGATTTGAAAAAGGTTCCTCTCCATTTTTTATCTGCTGTAAGTTTATCTCTTCAAATTCCTTTTTTGTTAGATAGACCTCACCTCTGAATTCTATGATAGAGTTTTTTGGAGTATCTATCTTGAGTGGAAGAGAAGGTATTGTCTTTACATTTTCGGTTACATCCTCTCCTATTTGCCCATCTCCCCTTGTGGAGGCTTTAAAGAATAGTCCGTCTCTATACTCTACAGCACATGAAAGCCCATCTATTTTCGCCTCGCATATCAAATCAAACTCATTTGTCTTAATTATTTTTTTTATCCTTTCATACCACTCATTTAACTCCTCTTCTGAATAACAGTTGTCAAGCGAAAGCATAGGGGGTGTGTGTTTTACTGGTTTAAAGTCCGATGAAGCCATTCCTCCAACCTTTTGAGTTGGGGAATCAGGAGTGATAAGATTTGGGAATCTTTTCTCAAGCTCTTTTAATTCATTTAGAAGCTTGTCAAACTCAAGATCAGTTATCTCCGGCTTATTTTCCACATAGTATAGATAGTTATGCCTGTTTATAACTCTTTTGAGCTCCTCTATTCTTTTTGCTGCCTCTTTTTCTGTCATTTGAGCTGATAAGATTTTGCTATGGTATCTAAGACCCCGTTTATAAAATCAGGACCTTTCTCTTCATTTGGAGAATACATCTTTGAAATTTCTATTGCCTCATTTATAACAACTGCAACCTCGTTTTTCATATAGAGCATCTCTGCAGTTGCCATTCTTATTATTGCTTTATCAACTGGATATATTGGCTTTTCTGTGGCAGTTTGTATAATCCTGTCTATTTCATCAATATTTTTCACTGTTGTTAAAAAAAGCTCTTCATAAAACTTTCTTATCTGTGGCTGGGCAAGAACTCCGATGTTTTGCTGATTGTTTATAAATGTTGAGAGAATTTCTTTAGGAGGGATTTTCCCCACATCATAGAGATAGAGAGATACAAAGCAGCTTATCCTTGCTCTTGTCCTTTTGCTTATGCGCATAGCTTTCTCTTTGAAAGAACTATATAGTAAATATTATATCATTTATGCCGTTTAACGTTATACTTTTTATCAAATGGTATATAGATTGTCGTTTCATTATCTATATGGCTTATGATTTCTTTTATATTTTTTATAAATCTTTTTTTAATTATATTTTTTGAAGTCTTGAAATTGTGTTTTATGAGATAACATTCTTTTTCAGGTATTGATTCTAACAATTCTAAAATTCTTTTTTTATCCTTGGTTGTTGAGCTATTGATAGTATGAAAATTCATCACTATGATATCATGTTTTAAGAATTTATATTCATAAAGAAAGGGAAGTTGAAATGGTGATGTGAGTATTATATATGATCTTAAATCTGGATTTATATGCATTGTTATTATGTTTATTACATAATCGATTGAAGAAACAGCAGGGATCACTTCAACATTGATATTCATTTTTTTTACCCTTTTTACTATTTCTTGAACAAAGATATTTAAGAAAGATGGATTTCCACTTACTACCAGTGATATCCTGGAAAGACTAAGAAATAATTTTTTAATTGTTTTGAATATGATGTTTATTTTTTTGAAGGCATTACCTTCATATGATAGTTTTTCATTTATATTTATTATCTTTATCTTTACAAATTTTGATAGGAAATTGCTACCATGTGAAGAGAAATTAAGCAAAGCTTCTGTTGAATTTATTTTTTCTATACTTTCTACACTTATATCCTTTTTTCCTATTCCTGTTGATGCAATTATTAGCGTTTTCATATAAAAATTATATAATATTTAGTAATGAAGATTCTTTCCTGTGTTACAGATCCTCTTGAAATACCGTACATAATTAAAGCAGGTGCTGATGAGATTTATTTTGGCGTTAGTTGGCTTCGCAATTATATAGATACAGCTTCATTTAGAAATTTTGAGCAGCTGAAAAAAGCTATTGAGATATGTAATAAACTCAATGTGAATTTTCATCTTGCAGTAAATAGCTTTACAACACCTTATACAGAAAGTGATATAAAGAATCTTAAAAAAACCATTAAAGCTGGTGTTAGATCTGTTATAGTTTCCGATATAGGTTTTGGAAGATATATTAAAGAAGAATTTCCAGATATATCTATTCATATAAGCTCTGTTGTTTATGTAATGAACACTGCTTGTGCTGAATTTATAAGAAAAGTGCTTGGGAAAAAATTTAAAAGGCTTATATTACCAAATCAGTTATCTGCTTTTGAAGGTAAGCCTATTATTGAATGGTGTAAGAAAAATGAGATTAAAACAGAGATTTTTTTCTTCAGATATTTTGGATGTCCTTATCTTAATGGTTACTGTTATCTTCATGGAGATAGATATCTTAAGATGGATATAAGTAGAGATGGAAGCATGTGCAGGTTTGGCCATGGGGGATTTGAGGCTAAGGTAATTGCGCTTGGAAAAGAGAATAAAAAACTCCTTCATAGAATAAATGATAGACTTAACCACGGTAATATTCCAAGGATACTCAATGCTTCTTCTTTCTTTGATTACTTTGTGAATGGTGTTGATTTTGCAAAATACGGCAGCAGAACTGACCCCACCGCAGTTAAAATAAAAAATGTGTCCTCTATAAGAAAAACGATTAGGAATATTGAAATGCTTTTATCTCTTTATAAGACTGATGAGGCAAAGGAAAGATTTATAGCTCAATATCAAAGATATGAAAAAAGGACTTAGAGTAAGGGTTAATTTATTTGAGAGACTTTTAAATTTTTTTGATGATTATGACTTTATACATTTTGGAAGTGAGACATGTGAAAATCTTGTTTTTTGCTATGCCAGATATATTAAAAAACTTATAAAGCTTAAAAAAAAGGTTATACTTTCAATTCCACCACTTTCACAAAAGACTTTTGAATACTTGACTTTTTTATTGAGAGGTATTAAAAAAGACCTATTGCCTGATTATTTTATTTTCTCTTTAAATGATTTTGGAACACTTTCTCTAATCAAAAAGATATTTGGTAAAGACTTTGAGATCAGTATAGGCAGGCATTTTACAAAATATTTTTTTTCACTTGGGAAAAATATATTTGAATTTAATAGTATTTATTCGCTTGATCTTATAAACAAATGTGGTGTTAAATATTTTGAGATATCCTCGTTTGACAAATTTCCAAATAATAACAATCTTTATGTTCTTAAGAATAGGGGAATAAGATTTGAGTTTATTCTTCATCATCCTTTTTCTCTCCTTTCAACATCAAGAAATTGCACAGTTGGTTTTCATGATATTTCACAACAAGATACCCCTAAAGGAATAGAGTGTGATAACTCATGCATTTATGGTGACTACAAAATTTATGTTAAAAAATTTAATATAGATCTTTTTTTGTGTGAAAATTCTGTTTATAAAAAAATGAACGATACTTTATTTATTAAACCTCAGTTGCTTTCAAAGATCTATGTTAAAGCTGTGGTTAATGATTTTTTGGGAGGTATATAAAGGGTTTGCATTATATTTTTGTGAAGATGTTTTGATATATCTTCTATTTTTATTTTCTTTATTATTCTTTCCTGAACGGTAATGTCCTCAGTATGTATAATGTAGAGCGGATGTTCTCTGCCATAGTATTTTATGAAACTCTCAAAGAATACTTTTTTAGCTCTGGATCTCATTGCTTCTGCCCCAAATAAAAATATGTGTGATGATATATCCATATCAAGTATTTTTCTATCACGGCTATCCTTTTCAATGATTCTGTTATTAAGTAAAACAATTTTTTCTGAAGATATATTAAGCATGGGTATTACATGAAACATCAGATCAAACGACGAGATTGCAGGAATGGTTACTATTTCTGTATTTTTTATTCTTTTAATTAACATTTCTGTTATTATATTCATAAAAAGTGGGTTTCCATAAACAAGAAGAGATACTATATCGAACTTGTTTAAAGTATTAAGGATCTTTGATATAATTTTTTCAGGTGGTAGGTTACGAACATTTACAATTGTTTTTTTAGAAAGTTTTAGTAAGTATCTTGATATAAAATTGTGTTTATCAAGTGAGGGCGATATTATTATGTCTGATTTTTCAAGTATTCTTAGGGTTTTTAGACTAATATCATCCTCAGTAAGACCATATCCACATATATATAGCTTTTTCATTAACCTAAATTCTACAAAATTTTTTATATTGTTTTAGAAAAATAGAATTTCTGAGTTTAGGAAGGAAATTAAAAATCCTTTGAGTTTGGGGGCTATGCCACTTAAAGAGAGTGAGGATGCGACTTAAAGTCGGCAAGCTTCACTCTGTCTTTACATATTCTTACTTTCATTCCATCTTTAAACATTTGTGTGGCATTTTTATGGCCAGTGTATTATTCTGTATACACCTTTTAGTATTTTTTTTTCTTTTTTGAGATAAACATTGTTCCTTACATATATTTTATAATTACTTTCAGGAACATTAAGTGTTATCTCTCTGCCTTTACATAATCTGTTGCATTTATATGTTATTTTCCCAACAAAAGGACAGTGTCTTTGAACTGCAACAAATGCAAAATCACTATGAAAATAAACTTTTACATTCATTTTTTTAATCTTTTCAGCAAATAGTGGCTCATCAGTTTCTATAGCATCTATTTTAAGCTCTAAAATAGCTTTTTTAAGAAGTTCCTCTTTCATCCGGACAAATTCAATTGATAATGGCCTTGATATGTTTTTAGGAAGATCAGGATATTTGAGACTTAGAAGATTTATTATTCCCAGATCAGATGTTGATATTTCAATGAATTTTTTAAATTTTTTTACAGAGAAATCAATAAGTCTTGAATAATCCTTAAATCTCCTTTGAGTTAAGAATGGCACAAAAAGAACAACTTTTTCATATCCTTTATCAATTGCTGTTTGAATATCACTTAATGATGGCATCATGTTAGCACAGAATTCACTTCCTAAATATATTATGTTGTAGCCATTAATTTTCTCAATACTTTGGTATTTGAAATTTGGATATATCACTGCTCTTTGTATAATTTTACGCATTTTTCAAGTACCTTTGAATTCTTTTTATGTATTTTCATTATTTTCTTTAAAAAATCATCTTCTGTTAAGTTATTCTTCATTAATATTTCTTTTAATGCTAATACCTCTGATAATATGAATTTACCATAAAAATCTTGAGGATGTCTTCCCACTTTAATAATTCTGGTACCGTATTTTAAAAATCTATAGAGATTTTTGTAGTGTTCCTGGGGCTTTGGGGCTGGTATAAAAAAATTTCTATTGCCTGCTTGAAATTCTTGTCGGCAGATACATTTATCAGTGAACTGTGTTAAATAACAAAATCCATTTAAAACCCTACAGTATTCCCTTGCTGTTATAAAAACCTCTGTATCTATACCAAATGGATTTTGGATTAGCGGTTTTGCTTCGTCAGGTGTTATCTGTTCAGGTATGGCTATTCTTTTTATTCCAAGTAAAGAATAAAATTTTAGTGCTTCAATATTAAAGCAGAGTGACAAGCTTGAGAGTATAAAATATGTATTTATTTTTTTTTCTTTGAGGTATTTTAAAAGTCCTATGTCTCTTATTATGATACCATCTATTTTGTTTCTCACAAGATATTCTATCACTGATACTGTCTCGTAAAAATTATTGGACTCGACTTCATTTGCTACAAAAAAAAATTTTATTTTCTTAGTTCTTGCTTTGTCTTTGGCATTTATAACATCTTCAACTGAATCAAATGTTCTTGAACGATAGCAGTGGGATGGCACATGTGTTATACCACAGTAAAGCTCATCAGCACCCTTAGAGATGAAATATTCAAGATCACTTTTTTTATTTACACCTACTTGAATTTTTATTTTCATAAACTTTATATAGTTATTATACAAAAAGTAGATATATTAGTAATTAGTAAAATGAGACGTGATTTGGATGTTTGGATTATTGATTTTAAAGTTTCCTTAGCCTTTAAATTGAAATAGAATCAAAAACATTGAGATTAAAAAAGTGCGCGAATTGAAAAATAACATAAACTCATTAAGTAATAGCATGAAAAGTGAGGTATAAGACGTGAGATGATTTTGAATTGAATTTTAAATTTAAATTTTGAATGATGAATGTTTGATTGAAGAATATTGGATGAAAAATTTTATGGTTAATAAAATATTTTATCTTCAGATATATGTAATATTTATTATTTTTTGTAGTTTTAAAAGATAATTTTTAATTTTTTCTTCTTTTTTTCTTCTAAGTAACTCTAAAAAAAATTGCTTTATCATATGAGTTCTTATCTGATAGGCATAAGAACCATCAGAAAGCCCTTGTAATATATAGTAGTCTGAACAGCATGAATTACAACTATTGCACCCAGGAAAACAATTGCTATATCGGAAATTAATCCCATTTTTCCAGTTTCCAACTGATATTTTTTTATAAACAGATGAATATTTTATAAAAGCATATGGATAGAAACCATAATTGCCATCAGGATACATTTCTAGATCTCTATACATAGGACAGTTAAAAGTCCATGTGCGCTTGTCTCTTAACATTTCTGTAAAAGACTCTAAGTATATAAAATTGCCGTTTTCAATACTTTTTATTATATTTTCGAAAATGAAAGAAAGCCCTTTTTCAAATTCTTTATAATCTTTTACACACCACCCTCGTCCGGAAACACATTCTATGTTTATAATTCTAAAACCAATATCTATTATTTCCTTAAAATCTTTTCTCATGTTTTTAGCAAACCCTCCATCTACACAATAAAGACAAACCAGATAGTCTGGAGAGACTTCCTTAAGAAGGTTTTTTATATTTCTATATACAACCTCATAACTTCCTTTTCCATTAGCATATCTTCTGTTATAATTATGACTTTCTTCTGTACCAGAAAAGCTGATAGAGATATTAACTTTGTTTTCTTTTATCCACGATATAATATTTTTGTTTAATAAAGTGGCGTTTGTAGCTATTGAAAGTGAAAATTTTTTGTCGTTTTCAATAGACTTTCTCCTTGCGTAAGAAGCAATCTTTTTTAGAAGTGAAAATCTTAAAAAAGGTTCCCCACCATATAACTCAAGCCTTTTAAAATATCCTGGTGAAGAGAACAAAAGATCAACCCCTGCCTTAGCTTTATTAAAATCAATATCAAGCCCGGAATCTTTATCTATATTACAGTGGTTACATCTTAGGGTGCAGGAAGATGTTAATGCTATCTTGAGTTTATATACTTCTGTCATCTTAAAATTATTTTATAAATTTGTAAGATTTTATATATAATACTACCAAAATATGTGAGATGTGAGAAGTGAGAGGTGAAAGGTGAAGCGATTTTGGGTTATTTAAAGCAAAAAGAAAAACTATTAAAAACTAAAAAAGAAGGTTAGTTCTAATTATTATTATAACAGGGCAGTGTAGTTTAAATGCATAATCTCATAAACATAATAAACTTTTAGCATAACAGATTTTAAGACATATCTGGAGTTGTGTATGATAAGGTTTAGTG
>JBMFKQ010000018.1:0-32055 GCA_049972095.1 Elusimicrobiales bacterium | reverse complement strand
CATAATATCCAACCATTAAATTATTTGTGATAATACCTAACAAAAGGGAATTAGAATTTCTATACAACATACCCATAATGTTTGAAACAAATATATGCCAGCCATTTGTTAGCTGGTTTTTTATTGTTACTAATGATGATTTTGAAAATATAATTCCAAACTTTTTCTTTACCATTACAAGTGAGATTATGCCAGCTGTTATAAAGCCAATTGAGTTTAATAATGGAACTTTATAGTAATCTGAGATATTTCTCACAAATACAAACACAGCCAGAGTAAATATTCCTTTTGCTATCACATTTACATAGGTTATATACCTCATCTCCTCTAAACCTTGAAAAAGCCATACTGGAAACATAGCCTGACCTATGACTATTCCAAATGTAAGATAATAAATAAGCCAATCCACTCTAAATTTTTCAAAACTAAAAACTATTATGGTAAGTAAGATCAGGCTTATCATTATAAGTCCAAATTTAATAAACATAACTGAGCTAAATATCTCTGAAATCTTCTCTTTGTTATCACGGTTTATTGATATCTCCCTTGTGGCACTTAAATTAAAACCATAGTCAACCAATACATTAAAATACATTATAAATGCCTGTGCAAATGATATCAAGCCAAATTTTTCAACGCCTAATACCCTTACTAAATATGGAAATATAATCAATGGAAATATGTAATTTGCAGCCTGTAAAACTGAAAGTGAGAGAAAGTTTTTAAATAATCTGTTATATTCTTTTTGAGTTTTTATTTTTCTTATTAGAGGATATACAAAAAACTCACTGTTAATAAAAATAAAATCTTGTATTTTACGAACCATTTTGTTAGTTTTTAAAATTCTGCCTTGTATTTTAATGGATCTGGCATAAAAATTAATGTTTTTCTTTTATGTTAGCATAAATTTAACTGCATATTTTTATAACTTTATTATTTATAACTATTCTTTTACCCAAAAACCCTCAAAAAGATATCCTACTCTTACTCCAAATTGTGGACTTATTCTAACATTGTTGTATCCTGATAACCTTCCAATATTTATTTCAATTGGTCTGTAAAACATAGAAAGAACACAGGATTCTCTATTGTAATCATTTGTAAAATACATAATACCTGCTAAGAACTCCGGTGTAAAAAATAATTTTTCATTTATAAATCCTAAGTTTGCAAGAATTGATGAAGTAAAAGAATACTTTTGCCTTTCCTTGGGCTGCTGATTATAACTTATACCATATTTAAGCGTTAGAACCCATAAGTTATCATCACCTATTGTATTGTCTGCTTCTATATTTGAATATTCTATCTCAAATGAGAATGTCTTACTTATTCTGGAATATGGTTCTATTATCCTAAATCCAGTCCCCCATGGGTAGATGTTTTTCCCTTTATTAGACGGAAACTTAAGCGTTCTTTTAAATGGTAGATTAAAATAAACAATCGTGGAATTATGCCAAGTATATTTTTCTTCTTGTTTTTTAGTAGCAGAAAACACTAATGAAATAGATAAAGGTATAATTAGCATTAATAAATAAATTTTTCTCTTCATAATCTAATTATATAAAAATTAAAACTCAAAATGGGCTTGCACCTTTTCAAATCCTCACAAAGGAAATATAAAAATTTTAGAGTTTGAGGGCATAAGCCCCTCAATTTTGTTTAGAAAAAATCCATAAAAACAACAGGTGATGTAAAACAAAGTGAATAGATTAATAAACTGACAAAAACAGTAAGAATGAAAAATAAGCCTTTTTTATTTAAAAGCCGCTTGCTCAACAAAATTAAAAGGAAGGAAGCACCTACTAAGAACTATTATATAGTATTACACTATTTCCTTAAATGGATTTAACTTTAAAAAATCATAAAGATATCTTTCCCAAATATCAAATCTTAAGCCAAATTCTTTTTGAATCCTTGATGAATCCATTGCTGAAAAATGGGGTCTTTTGGCATAAAGGCTAAAATCAGATTGTTTTGCTTTTTTTAACTCAACATCTAAATTTAAAAACTCCAAAATCTTTTTTGCAAAATCATACCTTGAACTCCATCCCAATGGAACAAGATGCCATAGTCCTTTTAGCTCATAACTCAAAGCCTTTAAAACATTCTCAACTATAAAAGTTGTTGCTACCGGCACAGATACCTCATCAGTAGATATCCTAATCTCTTTTTTCTCCTTAACCAACCTTAAAAGTTTGTAGATGAAGTTCTGCTTTCCATAACCATAAACCCAGCTAACTCTAAATATAAGATAATTTTGAGTATTTGAGGAAAGAATCTTTTCACCTTCAAGCTTTGAAAGTCCGTATTTATTAAGTGGTCTTGGTTCATCATACTCATTATATGGCGTATCTTTTGTATCACCAAATACATAATCCGTACTAAAATGAACAATGGTTGTTTTATATTTCTGACAGGCATCAGATATATATTTAAGAGAGACTGCATTTACCTTATAAGCATTTTCATAATCTATCTCTGCCTTGTCAACCAAATTATAAGCAGCGCAGTTTATTATAACATCTGGCTTAACATAATCTATACACTCCCTTATTGACCTTTCATTAGAGATGTCAAGTTTTGAATGATCAAATGCAAATGTTTCGTTATAAGGAAGTCTTTTTACAAATTCTAAAGCAAGCTGACCAGAAGCACCGGTTATAAGATATCTCATTTTATTTTCTTTGAATATTACCTATACGCCCGTAGATATCATCAAAGCGAATTATATCATCCTCTCCAACATACTCACCATTTTGAACCTCAATCAGTTCAAGATCAACCTTACCAGGATTTTCAAGCCTATGCCTTGTTGATTTTGGAACATATATACTTTCATTCTCATGGACTATATATTCTTTATCATTCATTATAACTCTTGCAGTGCCTTTTATCACAACCCAGTGTTCAGTTCTGTGATAGTGCATTTGATTACTAAGTTTATGTCCCGGCCTTACAAAAATCCTTTTAATTTTATATCTCTCCCCCTCTTCAAGAACAGTGTAACTCCCCCAGGGTCTATAAACCGTGGTGTGCTCGAAGGCTTTTATGCTGTTTTTCTCTTTTAGCATTTTGACAATCTCTCTTACCTTCTCTCCACTTCCCTTCTTTGTTATCAAAACTGCATCATCAGTATTTACGACAATTAAATCCTTGATATCAATAAGAGCAATAAGCTTTTTATTGCCAGAATAAACTATTGAGTTATGGCTGTTTATATCAACGACATCACCAACTTTAATATTTCCCCTCTCATCAGGAGCAAGTATCTCTGAGAATGACTCCCATCCACCAACATCAGACCATCCTATATCAGATGCAACAACATATATTCTTTTTGACTTTTCCATTATTGCATAGTCAATAGATATGTTCTCAAGCTTTTCAAAATCTAATATCATATTATCAAGATTGTGTGATCTATAAAAACTATACATCCCACCCATATACTTCTTAAACTCATCAAGCATAACAGAGTATGAGAATAAAAACATACCTGAATTCCATAGATATTTTTTAGATTCAAGATAGCTTAAGGCAGTTTTTTCATCAGGCTTTTCAGTAAATCTTTTTGCTATAAAAATAGAGTGAGAAACCTTTTTTGATATCTCTATATAACCATAGCCTGTATGAGGATAGAGTGGCTTTATTCCAAATGTAACCACTCCATTTAATGCATAATCAATTGAATCTTCAACCGCCTTTTTAAACTCATCCTCTTTGAGTATGATATGATCTGAAGGAGATATTAAAAGAGGCTCATTATCTTTTATTTTTGTCCTTTCTTTAAGAAACTTCATTGAAAGTAGTATTGCGCCTGCTGTATTTCTTGGAACCGGCTCAAGTATGAGTTTTTTTTCTATATCAGAATTAAGCGTTGAAAGGTCATTTATAACATAAAACTTATATTTTTCATTTGTTACAATAAATATATCCTCAGACTTACATATTTTAAGAAACCTTTTATATGTTTTGAAAAGAAGACTTTCACCCCCAATTTTAATGAACTGTTTCGGATAATTCTCTCTTGAAAGTGGCCAGAGTCGCGTTCCACTTCCCCCAGCCATTATCACAACCTTCATTCATCCTCCTTGTATGATGAGCCAAATCTGCTGATTCTTTTAAGATCTGACTCAACCATCATCTCTATGAGTTTGCAAAATGATGTTTTTGGCTTCCATCCAAGAATCTTTTTTGCCTTTGATGCATCACCAACAAGCAAATCAACCTCTGCGGGTCTGAAATACCTTGGTGAAACCTCAACAAGAATCTTACCGCTTTTCCTGTCAAACCCTTTTTCATTAACCCCATTCCCCCTCCATACTATATCAAAGCCAGCGTATCTGAAAGCATACTCAACCATCTCCCTTATTGAATGTGTCTCACCAGTAGCAAGAACATAGTCATCCGGCTTTTTATACTGAAGCATCATATACATCCCTTCAACATATTCTTTTGCATAACCCCAATCACGCTTTGAGTCAAGATTACCAAGAAGAAGTTTATCTGCAATGCCATATTTTATCCTTGCAACAGTAAGTGTTGTCTTTCTTGTAATAAATTCTATTCCTCTAAGCGGTGATTCATGATTAAATAAAATACCAGAGCATGCAAAAAGATTATATGACTCACGATAATTTATGGTTATCCAGTGAGCATAAAGCTTTGAAACCGCATAAGGGCTTCTTGGATAAAAAGGGGTTTTTTCATTCTGAGGAATAGTCTGAACCTTGCCATACATCTCACTTGTTGAAGCTTGATAGAATTTAGTATGAGGACTATAAAGTCTGATAGCCTCCAGCATCCTTAAAACCCCAACAGCATTAACCTCAGTTGTCAAAATAGGTTGTTCAAAGGATACCTGAACAAAGCTCTGTGCAGCAAGGTTATAAATTTCATCAGGTTTTATTTTCTTTATAACATCAACTATATTTGAATATTCAAGAAGATCCATATATATGTGTTCCACATACTTATCTATTCCAAGCTCCCTAAGCCTCCAAAGCTCAGAATCACTGCTCCTTCTATCTGCACCATAAACCTTGTATCCCTTTTCTAAAAGAAGCGCTGCAAGATAAGCTCCGTCTTGACCTCTTATACCAGTTATAAGTGCCTTCTTCATATCACCTCCATGAATAATTCTTTTCTATCCACTTTCTATATTCCCCACTTTTCACACTATCAACCCATTTTTTATTATTGAGATACCACTTAACAGTTATCTCAAGTCCTTTTTCAAATCTGTATTTTCTTTGCCATCCAAGCTCATTTTTAATCTTATCACAGTTCATGGCGTATCTTCTATCATGAGCAGGTCTATCCTTTACAAATGTTATTAAATCACTATATTTTATAGCCCTCATCAAAGGATTTTTTGAAGAAGGATAGATTCTTTCAAGTATGTCACATATTTTATTCACAACATCTATGTTTTTCTTCTCACACTCACCACCTATGTTATAAGTCTCTCCTATTCTTCCTTTTTCAAGCACAAGATAAACTGCGGATGCATGATCAAGGACATAAATCCAATCCCTCACATTCATGCCATCTCCATAAATGGGAAGTTTTTTCCCTTCAACAGCGTTAAGTATCATTAGAGGTATGAGTTTTTCAGGAAATTGATATGGTCCGTAGTTATTAGAAGAGTTTGTTATAGTAATAGGAATATCGTATGTATGGAAATAGGCTCTTACAAGATGATCACTTGATGCCTTTGATGCAGAATAAGGGCTTCTTGGTGAATAGCAGGTTGTCTCATAAAAATAACCCTTAGGACCAAGACTTCCATAAACCTCATCAGTGCTTATATGATGAAATCTTATATTTCTTCCTTTGCTTTTAAAATATCTAACAACCTCAAGAAGAATAAATGTTCCGCTTATGTTTGTTTTAATGAAATCACCAGGACCATAAATAGACCTATCAACATGGCTTTCTGCTGCAAAATGAACAACAGTATCTATAGCATATTCATTAAAGATCTCTTTAAGCTTCTTGTAATCACATATATCACCCCTAACAAAACAATACCTTTTAGAAAATTTTTTCTCTATATCGCAAAGATTTAGAGGGTTTGCAGCATATGTAAGCTTATCATAATTGACTATAAAGCCATCAAATTTTCTTTCAGTGAAAAGGTATCTTATAAAATTCGAACCCATAAAACCATAACCCCCTGTAACAAGCATTCTCATTTCAGATCCCCCTTTTATTTCAGATCTTTAATATATGGAAGTTTCAAATCCTTATCTGAAAGAATTGGATTTTCAACTCCCCATTTAACTCCTATATCAGGATCATCATATCGCACCCCGGAGTCATGTTCAAAAGAATACTCTTCATCACATTTGTAATATACACAGGCAGATTCACTTAAAACTGCAAAACCGTGTGCAAAGCCTTTTGGTATATAGAGCATGAAACCATTATTTGAAGAAAGCCTTATACCAAACCATCTAAGATAATTTGGAGATTCATTTCTCAAATCCACAGCTACATCAAATATCTCACCATAAATACACATAACAATTTTAGCTTGTTCCTTTGGTTTTTTTTGAAAATGAAGTCCTCTTATCACATTTTTAACAGAATATGAAAAATTATCCTGAACAAAAACAACATCACCAACTTTTTTTTTAAAATCACTTGATTTAAAAACCTCCCTGAAAAAACCACGATTATCAAAAAATGTCTTTGGCTTTATAACCAGAACTCCATCAAGATGGGTTTTTTCAAACTCAAAGGGCATATTTTATCTCTTTACAAGTTTTCTTAGATAATCACCATAAGAATTTGGATATCTTGTAGCAATTTTTAAAAGTTCATCAGATGTGATATATCCATTTCTCCACGCAATCTCCTCAATACAACCAATCTTAAGCCCCTGCCTTTTCTCTATTATCTCTATGAATTTACCTGCCTCAATTAAACTTTCTGATGTGCCTGTATCAAGCCATGCATACCCCCTTCCCATAACCTCAACCATAAGCTTCCTTCTTTCAAGATATATCAGGTTAACATCAGTTATCTCAAGCTCACCTCTGGCAGATGGCTTAATCTTAGACGCAACCTCAACAACATCAGGTGGATAAAAATATAGTCCTACAACAGCCCAGTTTGATTTTGGTTCTTTAGGTTTCTCCTCAATTGAAACTGCATTGCCTTGAGAATCAAACTCAACTACACCATATCTTTGAGGATCATTGACATAATATGCAAATATGGTTGCATACTCAAAAGCCCTTTTACATGCTGAACTCACAAGATCGCTAAGACCATGACCATAAAATATGTTATCACCAAGCACAAGTGCAACAGCTTCATCTCTGATAAAGTTTTTTGCGATTATAAAAGCCTCTGCTATTCCATTAGGCTTTTCCTGAACCATATATAAAAAATTCATACCAAGTTCCCTGCCATCACCTAAAAGATCTACAAAGCGTGGTGTATCTGAGGGTGTTGAGATTATTAGGACATCTCTAATTCCACAAAGCATAAGAACTGATAGAGGATAGTATATCATGGGCTTGTCATAAACAGGAAGAAGCTGCTTTGTTATTGCTCTTGTTATCGGATAAAGTCTTGTTCCACTACCACCTGCAAGAATTATTCCTTTCATACTCTTGTATCTCTGTATTATTTTAGCAATTTATTCTTCTAAACTTAAAGATATAACGCCTTACTTATTATCCCTATAATCAACGCTTACAAATATTTTAAAGTGAATTTATTTTAATACCAAAAAGCTTTAAAACCAACATCTATTTTTTAACAAATCTCTCATAAAGATCTCTGGCAAGTCTGTTTGTCGGATCATATTTAATAGCCTCATCAAGGCAGGATCTTATAGTGGAATGGTAGTTCTCCTTTTTCTTAATATTTTTCTCATTCTCATAAACAACACCTAACATTGCTGCTTTAAGTGTAAAAAGCGATGAGATAAACCTATCATCAGACATAAAAGGGACGGGGGAGGAAATTCCTTTTCTTTTTTTGGCTATTATCTCATCTAAATCGGATAGTCTATCATAAACAAAGTTAATCAACTCTTCATTGCTTTTTTTCATTAGAGATATTGAAAGAAGATTTTGAAACTCAGATTCAATAAGCCCTTTTTTTGCTTCAATAAAATTCTCATTCATATTTAGTGCAGCACGATAATACATAATAGCATTTGCATACTCCTGTTTTGATAAGTAATGATTACCACTAACAAAGTATCTTATTATCTTTGAATAATTTGAATTTGATTTTATTCTATTGAGTATTTCACAATTTTTTGTGATGGAATCCTCTTTTGAAAGAAGATCATTAAGGGAGGTGAAATAGTAATAATAAAGGGTGGGATCAGCATTTTTAAAATAACCCTGCTTATCAAGAAGAACAATATCATTAATGCTTTTAAATGAAGAACAGTATTTTGAAAGATAATCCCTTACTGTATCATAATCATCTGAAATAGAAAGATATCCATAACTTTCAAACCAGTAAAGAAGATTTGTTTGAGCTATAAATGAAAGAAGCTTAAAATGAGGATCTTGAAATGATCTTTTTTCAAAATCAAAAACAAGATTTAAAAGCTTATGTATATCTCCTTTGAGAGAAAAAAAATTTATTATACTCAAATATACATTCCAAGCATGCGGGTTAATCTCTATATATCTCAGATAAAACTTAAGCTGATTATCATAGGCTTTAAGATAACCAGCCTTAACACTTGCATCAGTAACCATTTCAACCATCTCAACAGCTTGCGGTAGGTTCTTTTTTTTCTCAACAGCCTTTATAATATATGTATAAAACCTTTCAACCTCTGACTCACTTATTTCGTGTTTTGAGGATATTTTTTTTGCCCTTGAAAAGTAATAATCACCAATCTTTGAATCAATATAAGAGCATGAGGTTAAGAAAAATACAAAAACAACACAAAACTTCACATCACCACCGCAAAATAATCTTACCACTCTTTCCACTATTCATCACTTCAAAGGCTTTTTCATACTCATCCACACTAAAATGATGTGTTATAACCCCTTTTATATTAAGCCCACCCTGTATCATTGCGCCCATCTTATACCATGTTTCAAATATCTGTCTTCCATATATGCATTTTATATTAAATGCCTTGAATATAACACTGCTCCAGGAAATTTTAGTATCGTCAGGAAGTATTCCCAAAAGACCTATTCCTGCCCCCATTCTAAGCACACTAAGCATATCGTTGAATGCAACAGGGCTTCCACTCATCTCATATCCGACATCAAAACCCTCCTTCATGCCAAGCCTTTTCATCACATCATCAAGTTTTTCATTTCTTGCATCAATAACATTTTTTATACCGCATCTTCTAGCAAGCTCAAGTCTGTATTCATTTATATCTGTTATGACAATATGCCTTGCACCCAGATATTTGCATATAATAGCAGCCATTATCCCTATAGGGCCTGCACCCGTTATTAGAACATCCTCACCTGAAACATCAAATGACAAAACGCTATGAACAGCATTACCTAGGGGATCAAATATACTAGCCTCATCATCGCTTATATCATCAGGAACCGGAAAAATATTCTCCTGTGGCACAACTATATACTCAGCAAAGGCACCCGGTATATTTACACCTATACCTTTTGTGTTTATGCATAAATGCCTCCTTCCAGCCCTGCAGTTCCGACAGTAACCACATGTTATATGTCCCTCTGCACTTACACGCTGAGATATTTTATAACCTTTAACATTCTTACCAACCTCGATGATCTCACCCACAAATTCATGACCTATTACCATTGGAATAGGTATTGTTTTTTTTGCCCAATCGTCCCATTTATAGATATGGAGGTCTGTGCCACATATTGCAGTCTGTTTCACTCTTATTTTAACATCATTATCACCACACACAGGTTCAGGAACATTATCCATCCATATACCTCTCTGTGGATATTTTTTGACAAGAGCCTTCATAAACAACACCTCCTTCATAAATTTTAGCAGATTTTTGCATTTTTAGATATAATATGAAACAAATCAAAAAATCTCACGGGGTTTACGGGCGTATAAATGAGATTATTTAGAAAGAAATATTCAGTGAAAAATTCTTAGGAGAGATTTTCAAAATCTTTAAGAAATTCATCAGCAGTTCTATATCTATACTGCGGATCAGGTTCAAGAAGTTTTGAAACAATCCTATCTATATCCTTTGGAACTCCTGCAACTATGTGAGAAAGAGGAGTATATAGTTTTCTCTCTTTCTGATAGTGATAATCCGGACCTGAAAACGGAAGTTCACCCACAAGAAGCTCATATATACACACACCAAGAGAATAAAGATCAGATTCCTTAACAAATATTCCATTATCCTGCTCAGGTGCCATATATGCCGGGCTTCCAACTACTTCATTTGATGAATACCTTGCCTTAGCCTCTCTTATAACCTTAGCAAGCCCAAAATCTGTAACCTTAACAAATCCGTCTTTAGATATCATAACATTGGAAAGCTTAAGATCCCTGTGAATGACATTTCTTGAATGGGCATATTTAAGAGCCTTGGCTATCTCGCTAATTATAGGCTTAACCTCAAAGAATGGCATGCGCACAGCCTCCTCAAGTTTCTCATCAAGGCTTATTCCATCAATATACTCAAAAACAAGATAAAGATCCCCTTTCTCCTCAAATATGGTGTATATCTCTATTATATTTGGATGATGAAGCATTGCAACTGTTCTGGCTTCCTCAATAAACCTCTGCTTTTCTCTCTCGTTCATTTTTATATCCTCGTTCATCTTTTTTATCGCAACCTCTCTGTTAAGCGATTGATCTATGGCAAGATAAACCGTTCCCATGCCACCCTGTCCTATCTTTTTAACTATACGATACTTTCCACTGGCAACACCTTCATAAAAGATATTTGGAGTAATAGTATCAGTTATTGAGATAGCTGAGGAGCTTGTTGTAGAATGAGTGATTCTTGGGGAAAGCATATGAAGAAGAGATATACCTATAAGAGCACCACCAATTAGCGTAAGCAAAAGAAGAACAGAAAAACGCTTTATATCAAAGTGATCTTTAGATGTGTCATCTTTGAAGATATCCCTGTTTCTGTCATAATAGTTTATAAAAATAGGCGCACGATAAGAATATGCAGCAACAGCATCCTTGAAATATGATGTGTATGCAGGATTTAGCTTGCTTGCTTTCTCAAGATCTCTAAGCATATCATCATATCTGCTCTGTTTTTCATATATGAGAGCTCTAAGAAACATTGCATCAGCAAAATTTGGCTTTATATCTATAGCCTTTGATGTATCATAATATGCTTTATCAAGCTCACCCTGTCTATAAAGCGCCCAGGCGCGTATATTTAAAGCAAATATATTGTTAGGGTCATGTCTTAAAACAAATGTAGCATCAGATACCGCATCAGAATAATTACCCACAAGATTATGTATATTAGCCCTTTCTATATAGGCATCAAGATTTGACGGATTTGCTTCAATAGCCTTGTTAATATACATAAGTGCATCAGTATAGTCCTTCATCCCAGTTTTTATCTGAGCCATCTTAAGATAATACGCAGATCTTTTATCATCATCGCTAAGAACCCTTCCACGCTGATCGGCAAAAACAGTCTGGTTTTCTAAAACAGTCGATTTTGAAGCCGATTGAACTGAACCTTCCCTTATTATATCGCTTTCTGCAAAGCTATCTTTTATAGCAGATATTTTTGATAAGTCAAAATCTTTTCGTTTTTCAAAATATGTGGCAACAAGTCTTGCAGTCTCATCCGAGGGATCTATCTGACTTGCTTTTTTTATATCCTCTATGGCACCTTTTATATCCTTTAGAGAGAACCTTGCCTGAGATCTAAGTGTGTAAGCTTCAAAATTATTTGGACTAATCTCTATGGCTTTTGATGCATATTTTTCAGCCTCCTCATATTTAGAATTTTCAAGAAAAAGATATGAAAGGGTGTTCTGAACAGATGTATTGGTTGAAAATTTGATGCTTATATTCTCTGCCATGGAAAGTGATGCATGAGGAGATAATCTTATTTTCTTGCTAAATTCTATAAGCTTGTTAATAGGATTATCATAGTTAAGAGTAGTTGTTGATATCTCAGGCAAGCGCTTTTCAGGAGGCATCCTTCTTACAAGATTGTTGTATTCCTTAACATATCTTTTTATCACTTCATCAGCAATCGACTTGAAGTTTTCAAAATTACCAGGATCTATAATAAATCCTGAATTCACCACAATCTCAAGAACTATCTGGAATTTAACAGATTTTTTGCTGTCAAGCTTATCAAGAAGAACAGAGATCTGCCCCTGATATTCTTCAATAAGTTTTCTTTTCTCTTCATCACTCATTGATGATGTCAGTTCAACAAATGTATCTGCAACCTTCTCGGGTTTTTTCCCTATAAGCCTCCAGTTCCTTAAAATCTTGTAGGGGTCTTTTACATCCTCATCAAAGGAATAGTTGTCAATAATGTGAGCTATAACATTGGTATCAATATCAATGCTACTTATAGATGTATTCTCTCCATTTTTGTGTGATTTTTTTTTGAGGTTCAAATCTTCAAAAGAAGATGGGAAAAGATAAGCTCCTAAAAAAAAGATTAGCGCAATAGCAAAAAAATAATCTTTTTTTGCTTGCTCCATACTATTTATATGTTATAGGTTTAGATGGTGCTTGTCAAGGGACTAATGGATCTATAATAAAACCTTAATCTTTATAGATAAGTAGAGAAAAGTCAAGGTTTAAAATTAAGTAAAATATTTATGTAAATGAAAAGAGTGGATAATAGGGTAATTAGGATTATACTAACAAGTGTTATATCCATTTTTATTTTCTCTGAAAAACTCATCTCAACAACTCTTAATCCTTCACAACAAGTATACATCACATCAATAACATACTCATGGGATAGCATTGGCGATAATTCCTACTCATTTGAGCTATCAACAAGCTCCTTTAACTCAATACAGTCATCAGGTATATTGACCTCTAACTCTATAACATTTATATCGCTTAAAGGAAATACATCATACTATTTTAGAGTTAAAATATCTACTGAAGATAGCTATTTGCAGGAAAATACACTTTCAACTGTAACCCTTACCTCACCTATACTAAATCTCTCGATTACAAAAAACCTCTACTTATTCTCAACATATGCAAAGGTTATTTTATCCTTTGATCCACTTAATGCAGAGGATACACTTTATCAAATTGATACATCTACGGATTCAAACTTTTTAATCAATCTCACAACATTCTTTATAACAGGCATTCCTCCCTTTGAGATAGAAAATCTGCTTACAAACACACAATATTATTTTAGGA
Organism: Elusimicrobiales bacterium; assembly: GCA_049972095.1. Lineage (GTDB taxonomy): Bacteria > Elusimicrobiota > Elusimicrobia > Elusimicrobiales > UBA9959 > JANZZP01. Next base: position 18,711 of record JBMFKQ010000018.1, on the reverse strand, counting down.
TTAAACCATTTGATAGAGAAGGAAGAACAACATCTTTTTCATCTCCAATATCGACGCTAACAGTAGCAAAACTACCAGATTCCTTCAATATGGGCATCCATATCACAAGTGTATCGCTAAGTTGGAGCCCTGTTAATCAAAGCAACGAAAACTCAAGCAGTGGCTATAACATAACTGTATTGGATAGTTATGAAAATGAAATATTAAATATAAACCTAAGCTCAAACACATCAAGCTACATAATAACAGATCTATCAACAAACACCCTCTATAACATAAATTTTTCAGTGATTAACTCATCAGGAATAAAAAATACACAAGCAACCATTATCAACACACTCTCACCGATCCCTTCTAATTTTCAGCTAATATCAATAACATCCACATCCGCATCTTTCAGTTGGGATGCCATAACCCCAAGCTCACATCTTGAAGGTTATCTTGTTGAGGCATCCACATCACCTTATTTTGAAACAGTATTATCATCATCAACAGATACATCCCTGACATCTTTATCTTTATTTTCTCTTCTTCCAAACACAACATACTATTTTCGTGTTGCCTCTTTGAACAGTCAGCAAACGCCTAATTACTCCTCATACATCACAACTATGACATATTCAGCACCCCTACATCTTTCTACAATAAGATATACACCTGGGCCCTATGATATAAGAGCTGATTATGAAAAAAGACCACCCCCCGAAAATCCATATGGAACATATGGATATATATTTGAGGTTTCAACATCACCATTTAATGGTGGTATTGTTTACTCGTCATATACCAGCTCAAACGAGATAAACTGGCTAATAGTCTTGGGATTAAAGCCAAATGTTGTTTATTATACAAGGATAGGGACTTTTAATGGAAAAGGAGCAGTGAGTTATTCTGATATATCCTCTGTCAAAACACCATTTCCAGATATAACCCTTAATCCTTATCTCATTTCTTACTCAAGCACAGTAATAACTGTTGGATATTCAACTGGTGATACAGACGGTTATGAAATTCAACTAAGCACAGAAGAGGGATTTCCATCTATAGCCAAATCTACATCAACCTTAGATAAAAGTCAAAACATACTAACCATAACATCCCTCAACACTGATACTCTTTATTACATACGAGTTGGTGCAATATTTAGTGGAAGCACAAACTATTTCTATATAGCTAATCCTGTGAGAACCCTTACAGAGCCTCCAACCATAACAGATTTTAAGATATATATAACAAGTGCATCAGCACAGTGGAATGCCATATCAAATACAAAAGGATATTACTTTGAAGCATCAACAAATACACTCTTTTCTCCTAAAAAATTCTCATATACAGTTTATCCATCATTAACAAATCTTGATATAACAGATTTACTTCCAAACACAAGCTACCATTTTCGGGTTGGAAGCATAAATTCATCAGGTGAGCCAAATTACACCAACATAGCGCAGACATCCACACTTGCAAACCTCCCTATAGAAAAGTCACTTTCAAACCTTACAACCTATTCAATGCAGATAAATTTTGATCCAAACTCAAACCCTTCTGATACCATTTATCTTGTTGAAATATCATCAAAAAATTTCACAGAGCCTTTAATTATACTATCATCATACACTTATAATACATATGCCTATTTTGAAGGTTTAAAGCCAAATACCACATACTATCAAAGAGTTAGAGCATTTAACAGAAATTCAATTCCAACAGGACCCGTTACATTTTCTCCAATCGCTACACTTGCTTATAAAATAACCAATCTAACCCATATAACATCAACAAGAAGTGTGGTGCTTAGCTGGGATGATAACTTGAATGATGCTGGCACGATTTATCTTGCCGAGATATCATCCACTGGTTTTATAACCGAGTTTTCCTCCTTTACACTTTCAAAATCAGCAACATTCTATAATCTTAACGGCAATACAATCTACACCGTTAGGGTATCAGCATTAAACTTTAGCTTTATACCGTCAGAATATGAAATATTTATAACAACAACTAAAGCTGAAATACCAGGAATTAAAAATCCTACATACTTTAATGTGTTTCTTGATGGATTTACTGTGCAATGGGACAATAACTCAAACTCAACACACACTCTATACATTGTTGATTTATCAACAAATTCAAATTTTTCAACCATATTTAGTACAGCACAAACATACAATACAACTCTTGTATTTGGAAACCTTAACTTTGGAACAAACTATTATGTGAGGGTGAAAGCCAGAGGAATAAATGGCGAAGAGACCAACTACCTTGATCTTTCAAGCATAGAAACACTATACCGTGCAGAGATGATTATAGACCATACAAAAAATTCTTTGCTTTCAATCCCCTTTTCATATGGTTCAATAGAGGTTATAATCCCTGCATATTCTCTTGGAAGCACAACAAGGCTTTTTATAGAACCTTTAACATCTATCCCCCCACCTCTATCCAACGCTGCAAATATGAATCCAACAAACTATGCCGCAAGGATATATATAATACCAAAGGTTTTATTTATAAGCCCCATAACAATTAAGATACCTTTCTCCACCCTTCCACCTTCAATTGATCAATCAAAGCTTATAATCGCAAGATATGATGAGGAAAAAGCTCTGTGGGTACCCTTGAAATCATCAAGGTTTTCAAACTATATAACAGCTCAAACCTATGGATTTTCAATATTTGCAATAATGGAGCTTATTCCTGCACAATCTATAGATAATGTTAAGATATATCCAAACCCATACAAACCAAACACCACCCCAGGGTATCTAACCTTCTCAAATTTAGAGCCAGGTGCTGAGATATACATCCACTCAATAAATGGTGAGATGATAAAAAAGCTTGTTGTTTTGAGTGGTGGTATGGTTCAGTGGGATGCAAGAAATTCTGATGGTAAAGAGGTTGCTTCGGGTGTTTATATAGCTGTGATAAAGTCAAAAAGTGGCAAGAGTATCATAAAAAAGATTGGAATTGAAAAATGAGAAAGAGCATATCAACCATTATATTGATCATAGCATCTCAAAACCTCTATCCTTACTTTACAAAAAACACATATGGAACATATTCATCAAACATATTAAAGATAAATCCAGATCCAAGATGCTCTGCGATGGCAGAGGCATGTGGTTGTGATTGGGAAAATCCAGCTATGATGGATATAAACCCTGCGGTTTTAATCAATGTGAAAAAATTATCTATCTTTGCATCAAAAACATCTTACTTTGAGGATATATCAATGAACTCATTTTTCTTTGCAAAAAACCTTGGAAAAAATACAGGGACATTCGGTTTTGGATTTAAAAAACTCGACTGGGGTAGCATAGAAAAAACAGATGAACTTGCTTCATCGCTTGGCAGTTACTCACCATATGAAATGGTGATAGAGGCTGGATTTGCAAGCTATCTTACAGGAATTACAAAGGCAAAAACACAAAGGATAGTCTTTGGAGGACTTGGAAAACTAATATTAAATAAACTTGACAATACAGCAACTACACTTTCAAGTGATATAGGATTTATATTTCCATATCTTTTTGATGATAGGTTTGTGGCCTCACTTTCATTTCAGAACCTTCTGGGAAGTATGAAATTTGATAAAGAATCATTCTCTCTTGCAAAAACCTTGAGAATAGCAAGCACTGTTATTATTTCAAAAAACTTTAAAATAAACACAGATATAGTTGCTCCACAAGACACTATAACATTTATATCATGTGGGTTTGAATTGGCTTTTAAAATAACAAAGAGAAACTACATCTATATCAGATCAGGTGTTACAACCAAAAATTTAAGTGAGATTGAAGGATACTCACCTTTCAGTTTTGGATTTGGTATAAAATACTGGCAGTTCCATTTTGACTATTCTTTCTCAAATATGGGGTATCTCGGCAATGTAAACAGATTCTCCTTATCTGCCAAATACTAAATTTCTTATCCTGTTCATCATAAACGCCCAGATAGATGAAAGGATTACCACTGAGGGTGTAAGAAAAGGAAAAATATTTAGACCTCTGTATGAAATAAATGAAAGTAAAAAAGATACAAAACCCTTTGCAAAACGGTAGTTAAATGCATCTATTATCTGTTTTGCTTTAAATCTCACATCATCACAAAACGGTATGTAAAGTGTTTCTTTTGAAGCTCTATACAGTGAATAATCAATAGATTTAAATAGAAGAAACACAATTGATGCCGAAAAAAGAGATGGTAAGATAAATGCATAGGATGATGTGAGTATGTGAATGCAAGGAACAAAAACCAGGATTAAAGTTGGTGAGATGTTTTTAAGAAGAATCGGAGTTAGAAGAAACTGAAATGTGAATGAAAAGATATTAACATATGTCCAGAAAAGTCCAAGGTAAGCAGTTCTTGAATCTTTAAATGTAATCTCACTTTTAAGATGCTCTGTAAAGTTCAGATCAGCGAATGTTGATATAACCTGTGATATAAAAACACTCCAAAAAAGGATCTTAAGCACACCATTTTTTCTTATAGTGTTAACAGATGATATAAGAGAAGTAGCTGAAGAAAAGGATGGCTTTTTTATTCTATAAGCGATGTGCATAACAAAAGCAGCAATAGAAAGTGATATGGCAGACAAAATAAAAAGAAATTCACCTGAAAAAAAATAGGCAAGTTTGAAAACAAGATAACCCCCAACAATTGAGCCACTAGCACCAAAGCCTGCAATATATCCGTTTAAAAGCCTTGCCTGTTTCAAGGTTAATATACTATTTATATACGACCAGTAAAGCTCGGAAAGTATTACTATATATGCCTCTTTAAAAACAAGAACACTGAATACAAAAAAACTAATTCCCCTCTTGCATCCAATATAAAAAATGAACATAGCAAATGCAGATAAAACAAAACAAAGGAGTGAAGTTAGATGAGGTCCATATTTGTTTAGAAGGTATGAATATAAAAGTATTGCAAAAATAAGAAATAGAGGAACATATGCAAGAGCATATATCTTATCAGTTGCAGAGTAAAGTGAAAGGAATACCGATTCACTTGAAGATCTGAAAAGCTCATATGAAACAAAGCAAAAAAAGGCTGAAAGCGCTGCTGCAAATGATGAAAAAAAAGTATTTCTTTCAGAAAGGAATATTTCTTTCATCCATTAGAATCTAAACCTACCATCTTCATATATAACAACAGAACTACCATTTTTAAGCTTTGCACTAACCCTTTTCCTCTCTGTATTTATCAAATCCCAGTGTATGGCAGAGTCATTGTAGCCAAGTTCCTCTTTGTGCTGTGGTGTAAGTCTTAAGGAATTACCATCATATGTATCTATGTAGGCAGAGCCTACAGCTATATGACAGTTTCCATATCTTCCACCATAGTTTTCATCAAAAAGTATATCAGCCATAAATTTGTCTATCCTTGAAAACCTCACATCAGTAAGCGATATCTCGCCGACCCTTTTTGCCCCTTCATCAGTATTCATTATCTTAACCAGATAATCCTCACCCTTCTCACTGGATATTTTAACAGCAACACCATTTTTAAACTCAAGTCTTATTTTTTCTATATAATTTCCTCCTCTAAATGTTTTAAGATTTGCATAATACACACCCTCGGTATATCTTGCATCAGGTGATGTAAAGATCTCAAAAGATGGGATGTTGTGACCACTTCCTCCAAGAAATTTTCTTCTCTCACCTATTCTAATCTTTAGATCTATATTATCAGATTCTATTCTCATCTCATCTATCTTGAGTGAATTAAGCCACTTTTTTATCTCATCTATATTCTTAAAAACTTCCTTCCATCTCCTAACAGGGTCTTTTTCATCAAGAAAGCATGCTTTTATTATCTGTGATGTGTAAGATTCAAAACTTAAAGCCGCTTGTTTTGCAAGCTCCTTGGTAGGATATGTGCATAGTGTCCAGCCAAAAAGCTTTTTTGCCTTTCTTTTCTGCATTATATCCCTTAAAAACTTCCTTGCTTTTGAAAACTCAGCTTGCTTTGATGGGTCCGTTTCTTTAAGATGAGTCAATGAGGAGGGGGCATGTATGTATATGTGGGAATTAAGATTTTCATAAAAAACCTTTTCTCCTGGAGCTATAAATGTAAGCTGTTCTTTAGAGGCATAGGTATAAAAATCTCTCTCCATAACATAACTCATCATCATCCTTGGTATAACATTGAAACCCTCCTTTATAAGCAGACGATGAATAGTCTCAGCAAGTTTTAGAGCCTCAATATCAAATCTCAGAAGAACAACATCCCCTTTTTTTAGGTTAGGGTTTGTGTATCTTTGAGCCCAGCTCATTACCTCTGCATATCTTTCAATATATACATCCTTCATCTCTCCTCCCAAAAAATCACCAACTATCTTTGCAGTAATAACTTTTCACCTCATCAAGATAAAATCTATATGATAAATTCTCACGAAGAATATCTTGTTGAGAATATCCTTTTTTCTCAACAAGATAAGAAACAACCACTTTATTTTCAAAGTCTAAATACCCTTTCTCATTTTTTTTATCATCATAACATATATCCTCTTCAACAAATCTATCAGGCTCAAGACTAATATATCCAGCATAACCTTTTATCTTCCATTTAGCAATGGATAGATATGAAAAAAGTGTCAATTCTGATAAGATTTTTGATGAGTAAAGTTTTTCAAAAAGCTCTTTTCTAAAATCAAAATCCTCAAGCCTAAAAGAAGCTTTAACAAGCACATTACCATTTAGAAGATTAAGATAAACATCTTTATTCGAACCGAAAGATAAAAGAAAATAAAAAAAATTGGAAAGATGAAGAATGGTTATTTTTTTTTGAGGTTTAATTTTATCAATCATATTATTTAGTTTAAGACAAAGAGATGAGTTAATATCTGAGTTTGTTTTCAATTCAAGCATTTCGCTACACAAAATAGATTTTGAACTAATAATAGAAGGTTTATATATAAGTAAAAGATACCCTAACAAAGATATTAAAAAAATTTTTCTCATTTTCTTGAAAAATACCAGATTATAATTGCAATTATAAGTGATATAAGCTTAATCTGCCAGTTTTCAAGGAGATACTTTTTCATACTCACCTTTTACTTTTTCTGAATAAACTTTTTTGAAGCTTTGAACGATAAAGCGAAATCAAATCCCTCTCAAGATTATCACAATCCACACCAACCATAATATTTCCATTTCTTGCCACCGATACATCACCTCTCTCCTCTGAAACCACTACCGCAATTGCATCACTAACCTCTGTTATTCCAACAGCAGCTCTATGTCTCATTCCAAATGATGAAGCAAGATCTCTTCTCTCAGTTAGCGGAAGTTGGCAAGCTGCTGAAATCAGTCTTGTTGATGATATTATTACAGCTCCGTCATGAAGAGGGGATTTTTTATTGAAGATAGAAAGAAGAAGCTCACTAGAAACCTCACCATTTATGTAAGTACCTGTTCTTATATAATCACCAAGCCCTATATCCTGCTCAAGAACTATTAGCATTCCCATCCTTTTGGATACCGCTGTCTTAATAGCCTTTATAATCTCATATATAAACCTATACTCTATTGGTACTATTACTCTACCAAAAGGATTTGAACCTATGTTTGCAAGAGCATATCTTATCTCAGGCTGAAACACAACAATAAGCATAAAAACACCAGCAAGCCAAAACTGTTGTAAAAGCCAGAATGTAGCTTTGAGATTTGCAACATTACTTAAAAAAGTTATTATAATAAGAAGGAAAACACCACCTACTATTTGAACTGCTTTTGTCCCCTTGATGATAAGAAGCATACGATAGACTATATAGTAAACTATCAATATATCAACTATTGCTACAAAATAGTTCTCAAACCCCTTCATTAACTTGTGCCTTCACCTTTTATTAACATATCAAGCTCTTCACCTGATATTGTTTCCTTCTTCATTAGAACCTCAGCTATTCTATCAAGCAAGATTTTATTTTCAATAATAACAGATTTTGCCTTTGCATAACTCTCATTTACAATTCTTTTTATCTCCTCATCTATACTTCTGGCTGTTGAGTCTGAATAGTGATGTTGTTTAACTATATCCCTTCCAAGAAAAACCTCATTTTCTTCCTTTTTCAAAGAGATGGGACCTATCTTATCGCTCATACCATATTCCATAACCATCCTCTGCGCATACACAGTAGCTTTAGCAAGATCATCCTGAGCACCTGTTGTAATCTCACCAAATATAACCTCTTCAGTTGCCCTTCCTGCAAGCAAAACTGATAGTTTTAAAAGTATATCTGTTTTTGACAGAAGATATTTATCCTCCCGTGGCAGCTGAAGTGTGTATCCGAGTGCAGGACCTCTTGGAATTATAGATATCTTATGAACAGGATCACCCCCATTAATCATCTTTGCAACAAGTGCATGACCTGCCTCATGATACGCTATTATCCTTTTCTCCTTCTCTGATATTATCCTGCTTTTCCTTTGTGGGCCTGCTATCTGCTTTTCTATTGCTTCCTCTATATCCTCCATCTCAACCTCTTTCTTATTCTTCTTTGCAGCTACTATAGCAGACTCATTTATTATATTGGCAAGGTCTGCACCTGCAAAACCTGGGGTTCTTTGAGCTATTATATTAAGATCAACCCTCGGAGAAATCTTTATTTTAGCAGCATGGACCTTCAGTATTTCATATCTTCCCTTAATATCAGGCACAGGCACATGAATCCTTCTATCAAACCTGCCAGGCCTTAGAAGAGCAGGATCAAGCACATCTGGTCTGTTAGTTGCAGCTATAAGTATTATTCCTTCTTTGGTTTCAAAGCCATCAAGCTCTATAAGAAGCTGATTCAAAGTCTGTTCTCTTTCGTCATGACCACCGCCTATCCCTGCAAACCTATACCTTCCAACAGCATCAAGCTCATCCATAAATATTATAGCAGGAGAGTTCCTTTTTGCTCTCTCAAAAAGATCCCTTACCCTTGCAGCCCCAACTCCAACAAACATCTCAACAAATTCAGATCCACTTGCACTAAAAAAATTAACTCCTGCCTCACCTGCAACAGCCCTTGCAAGCAGAGTTTTCCCTGTGCCAGGTGCCCCATAAAGCAAAACCCCCTTTGGAAGAACACCCCCTAAGGTCCTGTATTTATCTGGATTTTTAAGATAGTCTACAATATCCATAAGCTCTTCTTTTGCCTCATCACAGCCGGCAACATCCTTGAATGTAACCCTGTTTTTTCTTGGGTCAACCTGCCTTGCTCGTGATCTTGCAAAATTTATCGCCTGTTTACCTGTAATATTTGCTTGTCTGAAAAATATAAACCACCATGCAAGTATAAAAAGAAGTATCCAGCCAATATTTAGAATGATTGTTGTTATCCAACCCTTGTCAGCAACACCTGAAAATTTTATTCCAGCATCTTCCATCTCCTTGACAAGCTCCGGATCATGAAGGGGGATTGTTTTAAATCTTATTTTTTTACCTTCATCCTCAATCTCACCTTTTATCATATCGTTTGATATATAAACCTTTTTTACTTTCCCAGATTTAATCTGGGATTTAAACTCAGAATATGCTATCTCCTTCTCATCCCGAGAGATCATAACCGCATTATAAACCGTGGCAAGAAGAATAAAAAACAAAAACCATACAACTATCTGTCTCAAAGTATTATTTCTTTTCATATACCTCATCCTTAAGTACCCCTATATAGGGTAGATTTCTGTAATATTCATGGTAATCAAGTCCATATCCAACTACAAACCTATCAGGTATATCAAAGCCAATATATTTAAGATTTAACCTTATCTTTCTGCATGAGGGTTTATTGAGAAGAGTGCATATCTCAACTGATGATGGATTTCTTGTTCTTATGTTTTTAAGAAGATAGCTCATAGTAAGACCACTATCCACAATATCCTCAACTATCAAAACATCCTTCCCCTCAACTGATTGTTTTAGATCAAGGAGTATCCTTACAATCCCACTTGACTGCATTCCTTCATATGATGATACCATTATGAAATCAACGCTTACATCAATCTTTATATTCCTAACCAGATCAGAAAGAAATACAAAACAACCCTTAAGCACTCCTACTAGAAGCAGTTTTTTATCTCTATAATCTTTGGTTATTAACTCACCCAACTCTTTAACCCTTTTTTCTATCTGCGATGATGATAAAAGTATCTCTTTTAGATCCTTATGCATAAGTATATTTTACTTTTTTTAGATTCTAAAATCTTCTCCTTATCTCATACATTAGAATTGCTGATGCAACAGAAACATTGAGGCTGTCAAACTCTTTTACCTGGGGTATTGCAACTATCTCATCACACCTCTCAAGTGTCTTAACCCTTATCCCTTTCCCTTCTGAACCAACAACAAGAACAACAGGGAAATTAAAATTAACTTTCCTTACATCTTTTCCTGAAACATCAGCTGCATATATCCAGAAACCCTTGTCTTTAAGATAATCCAAGGTTGTATTTAAATTAACAACTCTTACGAATCTTATCATCTCAACAGCACCACAGGCAACCTTTTCAACCGTAGGGGTTATTTGGCAGTTTCTGTCTTGAGAAAATATTAGCGCGGAAAAGCCAAGACACACCGCAGTTCTTATTATACCTGCAAAATTCTGAGGATCAACTACACCATCAACAGCAATATAGCAAAGATTCTTAACCCCAGCATCACTTGAAATCACCTCATCCACTGAATAAAATCTAACCTCATCTATCTCAACAACAACACCCTGATGATTTGCATCTTTTACAAGTTTATTGAGAAGTTTGGGAGGCGCAAATTGAACTGGGATCATCCTTTTATTTGCAAGCTTTATTATATCCATAAGTTTTGATGCACTTGAATTTTCAACTATCAAACGGTACATCTTCCTTTTTGATTTTTCAAGGATTTCCCTCACAGTGTTTGTGCCATAGACATATTTTGGCATATCAAAGAACCAAAATGTTTTCCTCTCTTTCAGTTGATATTATCATTAGAATTGATGCAACAAGTTGAATCGAATTTACTAACCTCATATAATCAAAGTCAAAATGAATCTGATAAGAATTAAAATTTGATGGATCAAGAAAAAGAAAACCAATCATATCACCTTTCTCATTGTGAATTGAATAATAACATCTCTTTTTTAATATAAAATTACCAAGCAATCTGACCCATTTCCATATCTGAGGATAATAATCCCTCACCTCCATAAACTGCCGATTATCCTCATCTATAAAAACAAATTTTCTCTTCCACAAACCAACCTTCTTAACCCTTAGGCAATCCTTCCCTTTTGCATCTTTCACTATAAAATAACCCTGCGAAATAATAACACTTGAGATATCGTTCATCTGAGAGTCCTTCACAACAAGCTTCGGAGTCGAGATATTTTTATGATAGAGAGTAAATAGATATGCTGCAATAAAGGGAATTTCTATAAATGACAGAAGATAGTTTCCAAAAGGAAGTGAAAGAAAAATATTCTCAAAAAGTTTCTCATCAAAAAATATACTTAAACTCCAAAGAATATGAAAAACTAAAAACCATACAATGGCTTTAGGAAAATATCTTCTGTAGGTATGTTGGAATGAAGCTGAAAGGAACTGTCCTGTCCTTGTTACTATCTGATAAAGGGTTTCACTGGATGTTGAAAGACGAGTTATTATAAAAGGAAAGAGAAAATCTGCAGGAAGATCTTTTGGATAAGGCTTAAGTTTTAAATTTGAGTAGTTCAGCTTTGTTCTTAAAAAAATACACAAAAGAACATAACAAACCATAATAGAAAGCCCAATATATGGGGGGATTGGTTTTCGATTTAAAATCATCTTATTTCGTGCTCGGTTTGTTATAAGATATTCAGTTAGTCTGTCCGCAAGGCTTTTTCTTTGAACTTGCTCTTCTATCTTAATAGGTGATGGTGTTGAAATCTGAGGTATGATATTTTCAATCTCTACCGTCTTACTTGAGGCAAGAATCTCAGAAGTTGTTGGTTGTGATGTGTCAATAAGATAAGTCCCAGAGGCAATTATATTATCAGCTATTGATATATAGTCAAGGTTAGTCTCTTCTATCTTTTTAGCTGATACTTTTTTGTGTTTCGGTTTAGGCTTTGGTTTTGGTATCTCTATAACCTCACCCTCTTTTCTGAATGTGAATATAAGTTTTTTAAAAACATCCTCTGATATCCCATCAGAAATAAATGAATATGTAATTCCTTCATAGGTAAAAAGTGCAACTGTGCTTTCTCTTTTATCTAAGTATGTAAAATAATATGCTTTTGACTTTGAGTGTATATCAGCAGTCTTAACAGCAGAGGTTTTTATAGCATTAGCCTCTACCTGCTGCCTCTGCTGTTCAATTCTTGATTTTATGTAAAAGTCTGATAGCTCATCCTCTAATTTTATAAACTCAGCATACACTGACCCTTTTTCAATTCTCAGCAATGAGTTTGGGTCACTTCCCTTCACAGAACTCCATCCTGAATCAAAATCAAAAACATAATCTCCAACCTTATACACCTCGCCAAAAAGCGGCAAAATACTAAATATCACAAATACTACTACTCTCATAAACAATCTAATAGTGTTTTCAAAAAACTCTATTAATCTATATTATACAAAAAGCTAACTTTGAGAATTAATAGAAAGCATAAGAACTTCACGTCTAAATCTATATCCCTGACAGAAGAATGAATTAGAAAGCAGAAGTGGAGATTTTAAAAGCGTTTTGTAGATAGCAAGACTTGATATCTTAACCTTTGAGGCAAGTGGGTTATTTTGCCATACAAGATAAAGAGTATCCATTGCCCAATAAATAGGCCACACAACAGAAATACGCATTGTCAGTTCACTGATATCAATTGATGATATAAACTTTTCAGATTTATCCAAATAATCAACACTAATAATTATAATGGATCTTATAAAGTCTTTTATCTTGACAAGATTAGCAGGCTTTTTTAAATCCTCAAGAGTAAGATTTTTTTCTTTAAGATATTGAGCAGGGACATAGCATCTTCCTTTTTTTATATCATTTCCCATATCCCTAAGTATATTAACATACTGAAGTGCCTTGCCTATTTTATATGCAGTTGAATAAAGATTATCTCTAAAGATATCAGATCTATAGTTTGTATAAACATCATACCAGTAAAGTGCAGGAATACCACCTATAAGTGATGTGTATCTATCAAGCGTTTTCATATCTGATATACATCCATCATCTCTTTCCATTTCAAGATCTATCATCATCCCCTCAAAAATTCCATTAATGAGTTTTTTTACACAGTAAATATCTTGAGCTGTAATATTTGAAAGAAGATAACCTACAATATCATCAATGCTAAGAACAAGATCCCTCTCATCACCTTTAAGACCACTTATAGCTGAACTCTTTAAACTACCTTCAATACTTCTTTTCCCTCCACAGATCATATTTTTAACTGACTCAAGAAAAATTCTTTTAACCTTAGGCTCGGCATCACTCTCATCAACAACACTATCCATTGCCCTTGCTATAAGATACCCATATGAAAGCATAAATCTCACATAAGCAGGCAAAATAGAAAAACTCAGGTTAAGACTCCTGGCAGTTTTCTTAAGAAAATATCTATGGGATTTATCAACCTTAAACCTCATATCTATGTTATTTTAGCAAAAACACCTCCCTTACCGTCCTGAGCAACAATAACCAAAGGAGTTTTTGATCTAACATGCTTTATATACCTACCTTCATAAAGTGTTTCCATCTCATAGATTCTGTCCCATGAAATATCACTTGATGAAATAGTGAAATATGGAATGTTCATTGCAATTATGTTATGAAAGAAATGTGTGCCATAAGATGGCTCAATATTAAAATCTTCAAAACTGAGCTCTGCTATCATCCTTGACATTGATATATCATTCCATTTAACTGGTATTCCAAGATACCTATCACTTGTACCCCATCTTCCCGGTCCTATGAGTATATAATTTTTACCTTCACTTTTAAACCTCATATTCACCGCTGATATCTCTAATGCTATATCAGGTGTTAAAAGATTGCTAAAATTTTCTTTCTTGACAAAGACAATATCATAGATATTGTTTATAAAGCTATTACCAACTGTTTTTTGAGAATGAATTATTTCTATATATTCTTCTTCATTAAAAGTGTATTTCCTGGTAGAAAACTTTGAGTTGAGATTTCTGACCTGAAGAAGATAAAACTCAAGAAAATGATCCTTTTTATCAACAGCAAACTCAATTTCAACATTGCTCCCCATATAATCGGCAACCCTTTTAACTATCTCACACATAACTTTATTTATAGCTGTGTTTTCTTTTATGAAAGGAAGCATAGTTAAAAGAGGTATTCCATCAGTGCTATATCCATCAACTACCCTGTCATCATCAATTCGGTATGTCGAATAAAGCCTACTCATATCATCAGATGGAACAAGATTATCCACATTTATCTCCTTCACACTTGAGCATCCAGAATAGAAAATATCCGTTTTTTTATCAAGTGAAACAGCTACAATCTTCTTCTGAGAGTTATCAAGTATATCGGAAACACTTGAAAACTGATGAATAACTGAAGGATTTGAAGGGGAATATCTCAGAAAATACCTACCACTTACAACAATCTCACCAAGACCGCATGCTATATGAGCAATAGGATCCTCGGCTTTTAATGGATATACAGGATAAAAATTGTATGACTGAAGAACTCCTGATATAAGTGGGAAATGATAACCGCTCACATGCTGGCTGCCAACAACCTCCTGAATTATCACAGACATCTTTTCCTCTTCAGGGATTGTTGGGTTCATCCTTTTCAACTCCCTTGCCTCCTTTGAAAAAACCGATGCATATATAAGTTTTATAGCCTTTTCAATAAGACTATAATTATCGATCTTTCTGTCAAGATGTGGAAGCAGATATGTCTTATACACACCAGCAAAAGGGTAGTTTTTTGAATCTTCAAGTATAGATGATGATCTAACAGCAATGGGTCCATTTATTTTATCAACAAGAGATAATATATCCCTAGCAGCATAATCTGGAAGATTCACATTCAAAAAAATTGAGACTAATTCCTCTTCTGAATATTCTCTAAGAACAAATTCATCAAGGTTGTTATGTTCTATAAAAAAATCAAAAACATCACTTGCAACAACAACAGAGTTTGGGGTTTTTATCTTTACACAATCAATCTCATCGGGAATAAGTCCTCTACCTATAAGATAATTAAGAAATGCAAGCCCTCTTGCCTTCCCACCAACAGAACCACTTCCAATTTTAGCAAAAGGTATGTCAAAAGAGTGTCTGTTGCGGTCATATCTGAGAATAACTCCCAAATGTGTAGTGTATATGAACTGATGAATAGTTTCTATGAGATAATTTCTTATCTCAGCCGGACTTGAAAACTCCTCTATTTTCTTTGGTCTTATCTTATATGCTATCTCAAATTCAGTTCTTGCAAGAAGCCACTTTGAAAAATGATTTCGTGAAGCATGATAGAGAAGAGATTTTTCAGGTATAGTTCTGAGAATCTTTATCATAGATTGAAGATCACTTGCTCGTGCTATCTCTTTCCCATTTCCATCATCAAAAATAAAATCTCCAAAACCAAAATACCTGGTGATAAAAGATCTAAGCTGCCTTGAAAGATCTTGAGAATTTTTGTTCAAGAATGAAGCTCCAATTTCAATTGCTTTTTTCTCATAAATCTGGTTTGATGATTGTATCAAAACAGGCATATCAGGAATATCGGATTTAACCCTTTTTGCAAGTATAACACCTGCCTTTTCATCAGAAACCTCTGACATAGGATACTCAACATCAGTTATTATTCCAAGCAAATTATTTTTATATCTTTCAAAAAACAGCCATGCATCATCATAGTTATTTAAAAGAACAATCTTTGGTCTTGCCCTCATTCTCATCATCCTTCTGGATGAGCTCATATCATCTGCCATAACAAGCTGCATCTGTTTTATCATCTCATTATATATAACCGGAAGATACATGGAATAAAACCTTATATTATCCTCAACAAGCATAACACACTGAACACCAAGGGAAAGGTCGTGTTCAAGATTGTTTGAGTCCTCTATCAAATTTATTATTGATGAAAAAATTCTTGTATCCCCTTGCCAGAGAAATATGTAGTCAGCACTATTTCTAACATAATCACTGAGAGCTGAGATATCCTGCATGCTGAATGAGAGTATAACAAGATGTGTAGAATGTTTCTCTTTAACCTCTCTAACAAACAACTCCATATCAAACTCAGCAGTCTGGATAACAGAGATTACAATATCAAACTTTTTTTGTTGAAGTATTTTAATAGCATCATCAGTATTTTTTGCTTTCTCTATTTCAATCCCGTCCCTTGCATAATAACCAAGACTATCAAGAAACATATTATCATCTATAAACATAAACGAATCATAAAGAGAAGCAACAATAAGTATGCTTTTTACACGCCAAGGCATTAACTTTTCAAATATCTCACTCCCCTTTATTTCCATCTAAAAAACCTCACAATAAATAAAAAACCCCGGATACCACAAAAAAGAATATTCCGGGGTAAATATGAACTTTTTATACAAGCCCCTGAGCCATCATCGCGTCAGCAACCTTTAAGAAACCTGCTATATTTGCCCCCATCACATAGTCACCCTTTCTACCATACTCCTCGCTTGTTTCCAAGCAGGTATCGTGAATTCTCTTCATTATATTCCTCAGATGTCTGTCAACCTCCTCTCTTGACCAGCTCATTCTTATAGAGTTCTGGGTCATTTCAAGGCCGCTTGTTGCAACACCACCTGCATTTGCTGCCTTACCAGGAGCGAAAAGGAGATTATTAGACTGTATAACCTTTATAGCTTCTGGAGTGCAGGGCATATTGGCACCTTCGCAAACGCAGATGCATCCATTTTTAACCAGATCTTTGGCGTCAGATTCTTCAAGTTCGTTCTGTGTAGCGCAGGGAAGAGCGACATCAACTTTGACGCCCCATGGCTTCTTTCCGGCATAATACTTGGCGCCTTTGAAATGGTCAGCATAGGGTTTGACTTCATCTTTTCCAGAAGAGCGAAGCTTAAGCATGAAGTCTATCTTCTCTCCTGAAATACCGTCTTCGTCATGAACAAAGCCGTCCGGGCCGGAAATAGTTACAACCTTTCCGCCAAGCTCATTAACTTTAAGGGCAGCTCCCCATGCCACATTTCCGAAACCAGAGATTGCGACTTTCTTGCCGACAAAATCTGTCTTCCTTGTTTTAAGCATTTCCTGAGCAAAGTACACCAGGCCAAAACCTGTGGCTTCTGGCCTTATCAGTGAACCGCCCCATGTTATGCCCTTGCCGGTAAGTACGCCTGTGAATTCATTTTTGAGCCTCTTATACTGTCCAAACAGATATCCTATTTCCCTTCCGCCAACTCCTATGTCTCCTGCAGGTACATCTGTATCTGGTCCAATATGCCTGAAAAGCTCAGTCATAAAGCTCTGGCAGAATCTCATAACTTCGGCATCGCTCTTGCCTTTCGGGTCAAAGTCAGATCCGCCTTTTCCGCCACCCATAGGAAGAGTTGTGAGTGAGTTCTTAAATATCTGCTCAAAAGCTAAAAATTTGAGTATACCAAGATTAACTGATGGGTGAAATCTTAATCCCCCTTTGTAAGGTCCTATAGCACTATTAAACTGAACTCTATACCCTCTATTCACATGGACTTCACCTCTGTCATCCTGCCATACCACCCTAAAGGTTACTACCCTCTCCGGCTCAACAATTCTTTCAAGTATCTTTGCTTTTATATACTCAGGATGCCTTTCAAGGGCAGGCACAAGAGAAAAAAGAACTTCCTCAACTGCTTGATGAAATTCTTTTTCCCCCGGATTTTTTCTTTTAACTGTTTCTATAACGCCTTCAACATACTCCATCACAGCACTACTTTTTGGCATAACACTCATAGAGTACCTCCTATATTTTTATTTTGATGAGTATTAACATCGTATATTAATACTCCTCCTTCTATATTACAAATTTACCTCAAAGAAGTCAACACAACCTAAAACACCAATCAAAAGATTAATTGAAATACAACCAAACAACATTGAAATTAAAAAAATGCTTGAATTAAAAAATAATATCAACCCCTTTGAACTTATATCAACAATAAACAAAAAACTTGAAATAATATGGCAAAACCAAAGCAAGAGAATAATAAAAAACACAAATTATTTAAAGCAAAAAGAAATACTTCAAAGTGTGGAAAAATTACTAAAAAAGAAAGCTAACTATGCTAACATTAATTATGACAGCACAATACCTTAGTTCGGTAACATTTATTTATGACTTGACAGGTTCTATTTTGCATCGGAATCTTTAGCCCTGACCCTTCCATCTATTAATTTACAGATGTTCATTAAGACCTTTGCGGATTCTGAATTCGGATATGCCTCAACGATGGGTTTACCATTGTCCGTGCTTTCCACTATATGTGGGTCCAATGGAATTCTGCCCAAAAATGGAATTCCTAGTTCCCTTGCTGCCTTTTCACCACCTCCGGTTTTAAAAATATCTATTTCTTTACCACAGTGTGGACAGATAAAACCACTCATATTCTCTAAGATGCCGAAAATCGGTGTTGAGAGTTGTCTTAGAAAATGAACACACTTTCTTGAATCAAGCAGGGCAATATCCTGAGGTGTAGTAACAATGATTGCACCGGTTAAATCTTTTATCATCTGACAT
>JBMFKQ010000017.1:0-32222 GCA_049972095.1 Elusimicrobiales bacterium | reverse complement strand
ATCGACTGAGACATTAAGGGCTTTGGCTAATTTTTGAAGTGTGTCAATTGAAGGGTTGGTGATACCGCCCGACTCTAACTTTATCACCGTGTTATAAGAAATATCAGCCAATTTAGAAAGCCGGTCTTGCGATAAACCCTTTTGTTTTCTTAACTTCTTTATATTTTTGCCTATTTGCGAAATCTCTCTTGACATTGTAGTATTAAAATAATAGTATGTATCTATAGAGTAACCACCATCTGTAATTATGATACAAAATTACTTTGATAATGTAAAGAAAACTTTAGGGAGTTTAATTTCAAATACCCGCACACGGGAGGGCTGAGGCAAGGGCATTTATCCTTTTTCTTTTCTAAAAATCATCGGCTCGCAAGCGAGAAGTGAGCCGAGCCGAAGGCGAGGCGAGCAAGCAAACATTTTCTTCTAGAAATAATGAAAGTCTTACTTGGTCGGGGCGGCCGGATTTGAACCGGCGACCTTCCGGTCCCGAACCGGACGCTCTAAGCCATCTGAGCCACGCCCCGAAAAATCAGGGGATGATAAACTCCATCCAACAAAAACACCAACTTATCAACAATATCGGGGAGCAGGGAATCGAACCCTGGGCCTCTCGCACCCCAAGCGAGCGCTCTACCACTGAGCCACTCCCCGAAAATTGATGTAAAAATATTTTACAATTTTTAAAACCTCAAACATTGCTTAGGATATAATCCACAATTCTAACAGGAGCATCTTTTTTATGAAGGTTTGATATTGAATGAGAATATCTCAATGCCAAATCATGGTTAGAATAAAAAGTCCAGATCGCCTCTCTCAACTCACTCTTATTCAAAGGGCAAAGGGCATATGAGTGTTTCTTTAAAAAATCTCTGTTTCTTTCCTCCTGCCCGGGTATGGCATTCCACACTATAAAAGGTTTTGACATTGCTGCTGTTTCAAAAAGAGTAACTCCACCGGCTTTTCCTATAACACAATCACTTGCTGCATAAAACATTGCAGTGTTAAGATGATAACCAACAGCCATTATCTTCAAATCATCAATGTATCTCATACTCCTTATCTCCCTCATAAGATGCTTGTTTAAACCACAAAGCACTATTATATTAACCTTTCTTTTTATGCTCCTTATAGCCTCTATGACCGATATTATATCCCCAAGCCCCTTACTTCCCCCGCTTATAAGAAAGGTGTAGCGATTTTTTAGTTTGAGTTTTTTCCTGATTTTGCTCTGGTTGTAATTTATGTAAAATTCTTTTCTTAGCGGCATACCTGAAATCTCAATCTTATGCTGTGCTACACCATTAAGTGCAAGAGATTTATAAGTTTCATAATGTGGAACAAAATATCTATCAAGATCATTTGGCCAGAAAGAATGAGCATATATATCCGTTATTATCCCTATGTGCTTTTTTAGTTTTATCCTCATACTATTTCTGTTTGCGATGATAGATGAAAATGCATGAGTTGAAACAAGAAAATCAATACCATTTTTAACTATAACCCTTTCAATCTTTTCAGTGTATGAGGGCGGTGGGGTTATACCCAGATTTCTGTGAAGAAAACTAAGAAGTGGGCTATCATAAAGATATCCCCATAGCCCAGGAGCTTTTTGTATTATTTCAAGATAGCCTTTAACAATCACTCGTGCAGTATCAGAAAATATGTCTGAAAGGTTTAAAAACCTAAAAGCAACAACCTCTGAAGGTAGAAACTCACAAACAGCCTTTGCAACACTCGAATGACCACTGGGTTCATAACCATATATAAAACCTATGGTTGAAAGAATATTCCTCAAAGTCATAAAAAAAATTATATAATTTATCAAGATAATTTGATAAAATAGTTTTAGTTCTAAACTCTCGTATTAAAGGAGATGTTATGGGAAGGGAGGTTGTTTCTCTTTTGGGGGATGCAACATATAAGATATGGAGTGTTATTCTTGACTACATACCTAATATGATTTCGGCATTTATATTCATAGTCATTGGTTTTTTCCTTGCAAGGGTCATAAGCTCATTCTTTGAGTATATAATGAAAAGGATAAGGCTTGATACAGTTACAGCAAAATTTGGCATAAACGAGATACTCTTTAGAATAGGAATGGGCAAATCACCATCAAAAATACTAAGGATAATAATATACTGGATAGTAATGCTAATATTCATAGCATCAGCAACATCTGCACTTAAGCTGAACTTCATATCAAATATTCTTGAGACATTCCTTATCAAATTCATACCACGGGTAGTTGCAGCAATAATAATAGGCTTTGTTGGAATAGTAATATCAAAGGTTATAGAGGATATTGTCTATAACGCTGCCATAGCAAATAATCTTAGAGCAGGAAAGATGTTTTCAAAGATCATATCAACAGTAGTCCTCGTTTTCACAAGCATAATAGTTATAGAACAGCTTGGACTTGATATAAAATTACTAAGGTCAAGCATAAATATACTTTTTGCCTCTCTTGGACTTGGTTTTGCTCTTGCTGTTGGTATATCCTTTGGGCTTGGTGCAAAGGATATCGCAAAAAATTTCCTTGAATCAGTTCTATCTGACAGGGATACAAGAAATCAGTAAATCAAACTTTTATCCTTCTATCAACAACCCTCTTTATCTTTCCTGTGCGGCTAATCCTTTCAATTGTATCAAAAGGAACTATTTTCACTGAAGGAACATCTATCCAACCCATCTTAACACTTTCGGCAAGATCCTGGCAGTTTTCCATTATCTTTTCAATAAGCTTTTCAGAAAGAGCCTTTGAATTTGTAAAATCTTTCGATTCAACAACAATCTCAATAAAATCTCTCACACCTTTCTTATCAACAATAATCTGAAAATTAAAGCTAAGTCCTTTAACAAGGGATATTGCTTTTTGAATATCCCACACAAATATATGAGCGCCACCTGCATGAATTCTGTCATCACATCTTCCAACTATCTCAAAAACAGGATCATCACTTGCACATCCACACTTTACATTAACCCATCTTGCAAGATCCCCAATTCTGTATCTTATCAAAGGCATTCTTTTTTTAAAAAGGGGTGTTATTACGACCTCTCCTATCTCATCATCTTTTACGGGTTTAAGTGTATCCGGATTTATTATCTCAAGATATTGATGCTCTTTAAAAAGATGATGAAAACCTTTTTCAAGATGACTGCACTGGTACCCTATTACACCTGCATCAGCACTCGCATATCCTGCTGATCTGACTAAACAGCCTTTGCCAAAAACATCTTTAAAATAAGATATCATCTCATCAGTTATGTACTCACCACCGTAGAATATCTTGTTTATCCTTAGCTTGAGCTTCTTCTCCTTAATATATGATGCCAGTTTCAAAAGAAAAGATGGGAGCCCTATTAGAGCATTAACACTAAACTCTTTAAGATATTCTGTTATGTTTTCAAGAGGAAGTGATGAACCAATAGGAAGGCTTACAGCATCAGTTAAAGATAAAGCTCTTTCAACACTTAAAAAACTTGACCAAAGATTTCCACTGACAAAAAGGTTTGCAACAATATCTCCCTTTTCAATTCCAGCCTTTATATAAGCATCTGCAAGCATTTTGGAGATCTCTGAATATTCATGGCTATCATAAAAAACATACTTTGGTTTTCCTGTTGAACCACCGCTTGCAAAGTATATTCCATTGGATGGCTTTGAGCTAAAGATTGAGAGATTTAATGGTGGTGTATTTTCAAAAAGATGCTCCTTTGTAAGAAATGGTAGTTTTTTAAAATCAGATAGTTTTTTCACCTCTATCCTACGATAAAACCTACTATAAAAATCAGTGCTCGTTTTTGCAAAATTGACAAGGCCAATAATACGATCTTCAAGCGACTCACTCCACTCAAAACCAACCCATCTCACAAGCCTTGAAAGCACAAACCTGCCATCATGAGGTGATCCATCCTCACCCTCACTCATCTTTCCAAGCTCGCAGAATCTATGAACCCCTGTGCTGTGAAACTTCTTGATTATCTCTTTCATCTCGAATGGTTCAGCCCCAAGACCACAGCTTTGAAGATAGTGTCTATAAGGAAGAAGCTGTTTTTTAAGCTCATCAATCTTCGAGACAGTTTTTATATAAAGGGTTCTATTGAGTGGTGAAAGACGATATGATGGATCTTTTTCATAGATAACAGTAAATTTATTACCAATCATAACATCAGCCAAACCCATTGCCTTATCAACCCTGGCAAGCTCTCTTGCCTTTATTATCTCAACCATCTCATCCTCATCTATCTTACCACAGGGAAGTTTTTTTTCAAACTCAATAAAGCTTTTTTTAATCTCTTTCATCAGATTTTTAACAGCTACCTCCCTATCTTTTTCATCACAGATTATATAAAGGTCATGCATATTTGAACATGCAGCCTGGTCCCACATCGAACAGTCTTTAACAATCTGCTTAGCAGTGTGAGAATAGCCGTATCTTGATATGTAGTTCATTGTTACTATGCCAAAGCTTGTCTTTGGCCCAAATATCTCAATGTCAGTAGTAAAAGGAACAGTTTTTCTGTAATAATCAGCTACCTCATATCCTCCCCAAACAAGCACAAGATCTGATAGTGATACTATTTTCTCCTCAATCTCTTTCTCACCACCTTTCCATTTAAGTATAGCAAAGCTTTTAGAAATTATATCCTTTCTGTCTATATCATCAAGCAAATCACAAAATATATTCATAAAGTTTGAGCCTTTTGATGAAATCTTAACTATATTTACATTCTTTGTTATTAAACCCATAATAAGAGAGTCAAGTATCCCTATAAAAACATTGCCAGCCCCAACATGAAACACAACCCCCTTTGGATATGCAGTTAGCATTCCTCTATAAGAATCCCTTTCCACCATACCATCAAGTGATGATGGATATCCAAGCTCAAGCAAAAGCCTCTTTTCAAGGCTTTTCTTAGAAAGTATTTGTGGCACAAGATCAAGGGTTTGCTCTATCATAGGCAGTGAGAACTTTATATTCTTACTGAGATCCTCAATGGCAACTTTATATGGCATAGATTTTTTATCGGCAAAAACCCTTCCAACCCTATCCAGCACATCAATTATGTCAGAGACTTTCTTTGAATAAATATTCTGCTTTGCTGAAGGGATTTTTTCCTCAATATACTTAAGCACAAATTTATCAATCATATCAAATCTCTTACCAAAAACATATATCTGAGAAAAACTCATTCACCCTCCAATTTATGCTTTGAATTTATCAGAGGCTGCTATAGCACATCCTTTGTGTTTTCTTATCCCTGCTCTGCCATATATTCTTAGAACAGGTCCTTTGAGACCACAATCACAGCCTTCCTCTATACTTCCCCAGTCACCGGAAAGAAGAACAAATGATGGATAGGAGGTAAGATATGGTGTCATAAATTCTAAAAGACCTTTCTTTGAATAAGGAAGAATCTTCATCGTATAAGGATCTCTTGCAAAAACTCTTCCATAAACAGGTATGTGAAAATTTCCAAGTTTGCAGTCAACATAAGCAACCCCATGTTCAACCATACCAAACAAATCCCTTATGTTTTCAACCGGAATAGAAAGATTATCTGCAAGAATCTGTCTGAATATCTTCTTGTCCATTGCCTCATTCTCAAGGGTTTTCCATCCACCGCCAGTTATAACATACGAATCTGGATTAAGAATTGGATATCTTGAAAATCTCTCTTTATATCTTTCCGTTAGTTTAAGAACAAAAGCAGGAAAACCAAGCATTCTAACACAAGTCTTTTTTTCTTCATATTCCCTGAGCTTCATAATAGCACCATCAATATCAAAATAAAAATCCTTCTTTTCGCTACTCCATTTAAAGCAATAAAATATCTCGCCTTTTTGGGTAAATGATGTAATAAGCTTATCAGTCCAGGCTGTTCCAACATCACCTGCAAACTCAGGATCATAGGTAAAACATATATAATCATATCTCCTTGACATATCACATAACCCAAGAGCCTCAAACACATTCCATGCCATTCTTCTTACTCTAAGCAGCGAACCAATATCAAGCTGTATTTTTGAGCTCTGCCCGGTTGTTCCGCTTGATTTTAGCTCAAGCACTATCTTATTCTTTTTTAAGGTTGTAAGATTTCTTTCCTTAAAGGCGTTAACATAAACATAAGGTATATCTTTAAGATCCGATATCCTTTTTACTGATGACGGTTTAAAATTAACAGAATCATAGTATCTTTTTATAAAAGCTGATCTTTCATACTGAAAAGATGCAGTGTATCTCATTGCCTCAACAAGAGTATTCAATGTAGACAAAGAGTAATCAAAAGGGCTTTTTTCAACAAGCCTTTCAAGAACTGTTTTCTCCTTAAGTTTATGAGAAGGATGAGGAAGTTTTTTTTCAATATCAAGCTCTTTCACTTTCAAAAACCACCTCTATATAATTTTCTCTCCAGAGCTTCAAATACTCTTTAAGAAAATTTTTATAAAGCCCTGAAAGCTTAACATTTCTGAAATCAAGTATATCAAAGGTTCTTGAAAATATCACGCAATCATATCTTAAATTGTTAGATATCTTTGCAGCTGGGAAATATCCTGATGGGATGAATCTTGCATCAATGGCGGCTCTTTGGAGTCTTGGTGTATAAGCGTCAAAGAGGATTTCAAGATAAGTCATATCAAGCTCCTGCATCTTCTTTGCAACACTTTCAAGGAGTATCTCTGGCTCAAGATCTGAAAAACCACCAACAAAAACACTATATCTATCCTTTGGATTGTATGTCATATAAACCTCTGTCTTTCCATTAGAACTAACAAGAAGAATATTTGGTTCATGAAATGGCATAAATGTATGCAGGAAAATCCCTTTGTTTTTTACTCTTGAATATCTTCTTTTTATAAATTGAGATGCTGTTATAACCTCAAAGTCAATGATCGGTATCTTTATTTTGTGACCAGAGTATTTGCCTTTAATATTAGATATCTTTGCAGACTCAAGCTTTATCTGTTTAAGGACTATGTCATAAAACGGAGCGATCTCTGGCACTATCTCAGGAAACTTCTTTCTTTTTTTCAAGGCATCTTCAGTAAGATATGCAGTAAAGCAGTGAGTTTCATTCTCCGCAACTTTATGTGTGTTTGGAAATATTCCAAGTTTGAGAAAACCAAGACTTTCTGTAAGCCTTTGTGGTGCCTGAGAGGTTGTTCGTGTGGTTGCATAAACAACATCAACAAGCCTCTGCTTCTGGGTTATATCATCAAGTATGAGCTTCATCATTGTGTATGCTATATTATGTTTTCTAAACTCATCACTTACCACTGCACCAAATGCCTTTGAAATTCTCTGCTTATAATCAAGAGAATAAACAAGGCTACCAACAATTTTCCCGTTGTAGTCAGCAACAAGCCAGTAGTATTCATCGCTCTCTATTGCTTTTTTCATCTTATCCGGATTTGTTATTATTGATATTGAATAGGATGAGCCGTAAACCTCGGTATATAGCACCTGAATCCTTCTTGCGTCCATAAGCCTTGCGGGTCTTATCAAAAGATCACCTTTACCCTCAATTTTAACCATATGTGTGAGATACTTTATTGCCATAAATCAACTCCTTCAAAATCATATTTTACAAAACTTGAGCTACTTAACCTAAACACCTTGAATAATTTCTTCAAGATATTCTACAACTGCTGATTCAATCTCAGATGGTTGTGAAAGATAATTGTTAAATATGAATGAAAAAGCATAGATTTTCTGATCTCTTCTTATATAACCACACCAACTCCTTATTCTATTCATTGAACCACTTTTAAATCTTAGCTCATCAGCACCATTAATCTTAAACCTTTCTGATGATGGAAGAGAAAGATAAAAGCTCTCAAAATAGTTAGAGTGATAAGCATAATCAAGAATCTTAACAAAACCATCTGCGGTAAAAAGGTTTCTTCTTGAAAGACCACTGCCATCTCTTATATAAAATTTTTCAACCCCTATTTTTTTAAGAAAAGAAGACAATTCTTCAATATTTCTTTCATAACCTATAACACCACTTTTGATCATTGCAAAGTGCAGAAGCGATTCAGCATAAAGATTAAAACTTTTCTCATTCATAAATGAAACTATCTTTGAAAGAGGTGGTGAGTAGATTGTATCAACTACCTCATAATCATCATCATATCTATCCACTGAATAACAGCCACCTACCTCCACACCAACCTCCTTAAAGTATTTACATATAAAATCAGCAAAAAAACTATCTGGATGGAAAACCGCACCTTTTATCACAAAATCATCCTTCATAGCAGGAAGATTCCCTATTATCACGGCATTTGGTGAATAAGGGTTTGCCTTAATATATGCATTATCCCCACTAAAAGAAGAGCCAGCAACAACCATGTTGATAAAATGAAGTCCGGGGTGAGGGACTATTTTAGTTATCACAGCAGGCTTTTCTGCATCAAAGGTTCTAAAGTGAATCTTATATGAATTATCATTTATGCTAAAAAGGCTAACTGTGGTTGCATAATAGTTTCCAAGATCCTGCCACTCAACACTCCCATCAGGAAAGCTGATATAACCGTTAACAACATAAACACCTTCAAGTTTCTTTATATTTCTTTCTTTGATAACCTCATAAATCCTAAGAGTAACACTATCTATGGAGGATGAAAAATTTTCACTTCCAAGTGTAAAATCTCCACAACCTTTTATAACAAGCCTATGATTTTTAGTATTTTTACTTAAAGCTATCTCGGTCTTAAATCTGTAATCACTACCAAGATTTTCAAAAGCATAAAGTGATGTTACAACCTTAAGACTGCTTGCAGGTATAAGCAGCATATCCTTCTTACAGCTTTTAACTATTTTTGATTCTTTAAGATCATAAACAGAAAAAGAATAAGCAAACTCCTGCTTAAACTTAGAGTCAAAATAGCTGCAATCATCAGATGATAAAAGAAAGGATGAAATTAGAATTATAAATTTCATATCACTTCATTGAATTTCTTGGGTGAAACTTTCTGTGAACCTCTTTAAGCCTTTCAATGGTTAGATGAGTATAAACCTGAGTTGTTGATAATGATGAATGTCCAAGCATCTCACTTACAGCCCTTATATCACATCCATTGTTTATCAGATGTGTAGCAAAGGTATGACGCAGGATATGAGGTTTGAGATGCCTTGTAAATCTTGCTCTTAAAGCCATTTTTTTTATTATCAGAAAAACAGATGTATCACTTAACCTACCACCATATTTATTTGTAAAAAGGGGCGAAGAGTATGTTTTCTTATCAATAGGAAGTGTATTAAGATAGTTCTCAATCGCCTTTAATGCATTATTTCCAACAGGAACTATCCTTTCCTTCCTTCCCTTTCCATAAACCCTCACATATCCCCCTATCAGATCCACATCACCGACATTAAGTCCCACAACCTCGCTTCTCCTTAAGCCTGAGGAATAAAGAAGCATAACAAGTGCATAATCCCTAAAAGCAAAAGGGTAATTGGGCTCTCTTGAAAGAACATAATCAGGTGAGTTGTATTTCAAAAGTTTATCCAGCTCCTCATATGTTAAAAATGAAGGAAGTTTTTTTTCCTTTTTAGGTAGAAGAAGCACATCAAAGGGATTTGATTTTATAAGACCTTCAAGTGTAAGAAATGACATGAAACTTCTTACAGATGAAACCTTTCTTATAAGAGAGTTTCTTGAAAGACCTTTACTACTAAGCTCTGATAGATATCTTCTTAGAATAATGTTATCTATATCTAACGGGCTTGCTATTTTCAGAGCTTCAAGAAAGGAAATAAAATCACCTATATCCCTTCTATAAGCACGCTCAGTGTTTTTTGAAAAACCAAGTCTTGTTTTTATGTGGAGGATAAATTTGTCTAATAGGTTTCTCATTACTGTTCTATGCTATTTGTTAGAAAGTATCCTTGAAACCTCCTCATCACTTATCTTCTTAACATTCTTACATTTTGGAAAGTTAGAACATCCAAGAAAATATCCCTTAGAACCTTTTCTTAAAACCATATATCCAGTTTTACAAACACTACACCTTTCAGTGGTTTTAACACCGATAAACTTTTTTTCCATATTATCAGAGAGACCTATCTTACCCTTACATCTTGGAAATTTAGAGCATGTGAGAAACTTTCCAAATCGGCTTTCTCTGAGTATCATATCAGCCCCACAAACAGGACATTTCTCTGCATAGTATATCTGAGCCCCTTCTTTTGACATCTCCTTATTTGCCTTATCAAGCTCTATCTTAAACTTGTTGTAGAAGGATAAAAGCAGCTCTGTCCATAAAAGACTACCACTAGCTATGTCATCAAGCTTATCCTCAATATCTGCAGTGTAGTTAAGGCTCATTATATCAGGAAAAAATTCTATGAGTTTTTCAGTCACTTTCCTACCAAGTTCTGTTATTATAAGCTTCTTACTCTTATCCCTTTTTATATAACCTCTGTGAATTATGTTTGATATTATCGTTGCGTATGTTGAAGGCCTTCCTATTCCATGAATCTCAAGGGTTTTTATAAGACTTGCCTCATTATATGATGGTGGTGGGGTTGTGGTATGAGATTTAACATCAAAATCAACAGGCAAAAGCATATCACCTTGCGAAATAGGGGGAAGAACTGCATTTTCCTCATTATCCTTGTCTTCTTCATCATCACCATAAACTTTAAGATAGCCATCAAATTTAAGACTTCTTCCACCTGCTTTGAAAACTGATCTATTATCCTCATCAGAGATCTCAATAGTTAATTGCTCAAAAACTGCATTCTCCATCTGACTTGCCATAAATTTTTTCCATATAAGATCATAAAGCTTAAACTCATCATCAGAAAGATACCCTTTTACGCTTTCTGGCGTAAGAAACACATCTGTTGGATGTATTGCCTCATGAGCCTCTTGTGCTCCTTTAACCTTTTTTATATATACAGGTGGAGTTTGAGGGCAATAGTCATCACCATAATTTTCTTTTATAAATTTTTGAGCCTGAAGTTGTATATTTTTGCTAACATTAAAAGAATCTGTTCTCATATATGTTATCAATCCCCTCATCTCACCCTTTATAGAAACACCTTCATAGAGCTTTTGAGCTATCTTCATGGTTCTGTCAGATGTAAAACCAAGGCGCGTATATGCCTCTTGCTGAAGAGTGCTTGTTATAAAAGGAGGCTTAGGCTTTGAAACAACTGTCTTTGATTCTTTCTTTATAACATTAAATTTTTTATCCCTTATCAGATTTATCGCTAAAAACGCATCCTCTTTTTTTTCAAAAATTGAGCTTCTATACTTATAATCCTCTGCAAAAAGTTTTAAAACTGTGTATCTTTCAACATTCTGTCCATTCCATTTAATCATCCTTGCTTGTATTTTAGAATCAGAATAAGCAAATAAACCATTTATTGTAAAGTAATCTCTGACCTCAAAAGTAGATATCTCCTTATCCCTCTCGTAAACAAGCCTTACAGCTACAGACTGAACCCTCCCTGCTGAAAGACCACCCTTTATTTTCTTCCACAAAAGGGGAGATATCTTATAACCAACTATTCTATCAAGTATCCTTCTTGCCTGCTGGGCATTAACAAGATTTATGTCTATATCTCTTGGATTTTTCAAAGCCTCTATTATTGCTTCTTTTGTTATTTCATGAAATGTGATTCTCCTAAACTTCTTCCTATCTATATTTTTAAGAGCCTCAGTTATATGCCAACTTATAGCCTCACCCTCCCTATCAGGATCAGTGGCAAGATAGATATTCCGGCTTGATGATGCAAATTTCATAAGCTCAGCTATTACCTTCTTCGCCCTATCTATAAGTATATAATGAGGTTTAAAACCATTCTCTATATCCACACCAAAATCATCTTCAGGAAGATCCCTTATATGACCGTATGAGCTTTTGACAACAAAATTATTTCCAAGAAACTTTGATATGGTCTTTTGCTTGGTTGGTGATTCAACAATAACAAGATCCTTCATAACAAGGTTATTTTAATAAATTTATTCCTTTGAAACAAAATCATAAATCAAATCAATATAATATCACTGAAAGTAGTTTCTTAATCAGAGAAAGTCTCTGGTTGGTTTAATAAGATGAAAAAAACATTTATTTAAAAGCTCAGATTGATGTTCTGTATTTACCACCCCTTGCCTCAACTGCACCAGCTGTCTCAAGCTCAAAAAGATAACCAAAAATCTCATTGACATTCATCGAACAAAACTCAGATATCTCATCCATACTCATTTCCCCTTTTTCCTTAAGAAGTGTGTAAATTCTTGCTGCTCCATCACTCATATTAATAGTTTTTTGAGCTTTTTCTTCTTTTAATCTGTTTATATCAATCTCAAAAAGCTGGGATGGTGGTATTAAATCTATAACATCAAGAGCATTTCTTATAGGATATGCTCCTTCTTTAATAAGTTTGTTAGGCCCATTTGATTGCCTTGAATCAACACACCCTGGAAGAGCCATAACCTCTTTTCCTTGCTCAACAGCATAACGCGCAGTTATAAGCGCACCGGAGCTGTAATCCCCTTCTATAACAAGAGTTCCAAAAGAAAGTGCAGATATAAGTCTGTTCCTTCTTGGAAAGTTAAACTTAAAAGGTGATGTATTTAAAGGATACTCACTTATAACACATCCACCATTTTCAACAATTTTATCAACAAGAGCTCTATTTTCAGCTGGATATATCTTTTTAAGACCAGAGCCTATAACAGCCCAAGTAATACCTTTCACCTTAAGCACAGACTTATGAACAACTGTATCTATACCCCTTGCAAGACCACTGACTACACATATTCCTGCCTTGGCAAGGTCAGATGAGATCCTTGAAGCATGTCTAATCCCATAATCTGTTGGATGCCTTGTACCAACAATGGAAACCGACAATCTTTTTCCAAGTTTTCCAAGACAGTAAACAAGAAGTGGTGGATTTGATATATTCTTAAACTCCTCAGGATAGTCATCATCAAGACATGTTATTATTCTTATACATAATCTATCACATTCCTCAAGCTCCTTATCTGCGTTAAAATTCATAGCATCATTGACATATTTTTTTACCTTTTCTCTAAGAAGCTCATTTGGAAAGAATATCTCATCAGGATTTTCAAAAAACAAATCAGGATCTCTATGGCTGACAATAAAATCATAAAAACCTGAGGTTGATGTGTTGACTGCTACAGAATTTATTTTGATAAGCGATTTAAGTTTTTCTATCTCCATATCAAAACAGAATCACCTTCAACAATCTCTCTTACAGCATTATGTATCTTACAAATAGCCACAGACCTATCACACATCTCAATATTACAATATCCTACAATATCACCTGTAAGAAATTGGCTATCCTCTTTTACCTTTTTAATCAAAATAGCTTTCATATCCTTAGAGCAATAAGAATCATTGAATGATAACATAATCTTATCACCCTTCATAAAAAACCCCGATTTATTCTTATCTAAGACTTTAGCTGCTATGTATCTCTTTTTAAACCTTATCCTCTTTGAGGATATATCAAAAGATGACTGTGAAAGTGGAAAATCATTTGAAATACCTTTTTCAACCTCTTCAAACTCAACACTTTCTAAATGAACAGCTTGTGTTTGTTGATAAATAGAGGATATCGTGTTTGTGTCTGATATAATAGTTTCTGAAGATTTATCTTCATCAAACTCATTATTCCTATTATTGTCAGGTAATGGTATTTCTATGAGAGAACCCTCTATTATAATATCAGGATCTTTTATGACATCCTTGTTTGCAGAGAATATCATCATCCATTTCTCACCGCTTTTGTAATATTTTTTTGCAATTGACCAAAGAGTGTCACCTTCTTTAACTCTGTATTTTACAACCTCACCACCAAGCATAAAGCTTAGGTTAAAAATTATAAAAACACTAATCGCTATCATATCCTTCCATATTCATATTTTTATCAAGAATACGATAATGTATTGCTTCAACAATATGCTTTTTAGTTATGTTTTTGGCACCATCAAGATCTGCTATGGTTCTTGCAACCTTAAGTATTTTATCAATGCTTCTTGCAGAGTATCCAAGTTTGTCCATAGCATTTTCTATCAGCTTTGAAGACTCATCGTCAATAATGCAATATCTCTTAAGCTCAGATGCATTCATCTCAGAATTAAATTTCTTACCTCCAAATCTCTTTATCTGAATCTCTATAGCATTTTTTATTCTTTCATAAATATCTGATGAAGATTCAGTTTTTTTCTCATCTCCTTTCCATTCATCATACTTTACAGGCACCATTTCAATGTGTATATCTATTCTATCAAGTATAGGTCCCGAAAACTTAGCTCTGTATTTTGCTATCTGAATTGGAGTGCAGATGCATGGT
Source organism: Elusimicrobiales bacterium (assembly GCA_049972095.1). Taxonomy (GTDB): domain Bacteria; phylum Elusimicrobiota; class Elusimicrobia; order Elusimicrobiales; family UBA9959; genus JANZZP01. Next base: position 17,871 of record JBMFKQ010000017.1, on the reverse strand, counting down.
TTTGAAGGATGTCCTAAATAACCACATGGACAGGGATTAGCACTGGCAACAAGCATAAATCTTGCAGGGAAAGTTATAGTCTCTTTAACCCTTGAAACTGTGACCTGTCTTGTCTCAAGAGGCTGCCTCATTGCCTCTATCGCTGATCTTGAAAACTCGGCAAACTCATCAAGAAAAAGAACGCCGTTGTGCGCAAGGGATATCTCGCCCGGTCTTGGCACAGCACCACCGCCTATAAGAGCAACATCAGATATGGTATGATGGGGATCTCTAAATGGTCTTTTTGTTATTATCCCATTTTTGTTCAGCCCAACAACAGAATATATCTTTGTTGTCTCAAGTATCTCAGTCTCACTCATTGGAGGCATTATTGTTGGGATCCTTCTTGCTATCATGCTCTTCCCACTTCCGGGAGGTCCTATCATTATCATATTGTGAAAACCACTTACAGCAACCTCACATGCCCTTTTTGCATAGTACTGTCCCTTAACATCAGAAAAATCCTCATCAGTTTCATCTCTAACCATATGATTTTTAATATCAGGTTTTTCAAGCTCAACCTCACCTTTCAAGTATAGAAAAACATTTCTGAGATTTGAAGCACATAGATAATCAATACCTGAAAAATGCGATTCCAGTGAGTTATCATAAGGCACAATAACCTTTCTACAATACGAATTCTCCTTGGCAGATATAAGCATCGGGAGAACACCGGCAACCCCTCTTATCCTGCCATCAAGGGCAAGTTCCCCAAGGAAGGCAATCTGTGAGATATCTGTATTTGATAATCTGGGGTTAATTGCAAGAAGTATCCCAACAGCTATTGGAAGGTCATAGTGTGTTCCTGTTTTTTTTATCTCCGCAGGAGAAAGATTAACAACTATTCTGTAATGTGGTATTTTAAAACCTGAGTTTTTTATGGCACTTATTACTCTATCTCTCGCCTCTTTTATATTTGTATCAGGAAGTCCAACTATGGTAAATGATGGAAGTCCAGGGGTTACATCAACCTCCACCTCAACCTTAAACCCATCTATACCCCTAAAACCAAGAGAAACAACCTTTGCAAGCACCAGCTCTCCTTATTATTTGAGCCGGCATATATCCCCAGATTTTGGAGATTTATCAATCCTCAATGCCTTTGCAATAGAGCAGTCTCCACTATCACCACAGTATCTTATAACCTCAAAATCACCAAGGTATTCTTCTCTATATCCGATTACAAGATTACTTTTGGGATCCCTTATCTCCTTCCCCTGACTAAAACACGAAAGCTTAAGTCCTATATCAACATTAGAGTTTGAACCTGCATTGATGTATATCTCATCACCAGATGCATCTGCAATTGTAGCTGACCATGGCTTTTTATTCAGCTGATTCGCAATGTTATCAACAAACTTCACTATTGCTGCTCTTAAAGCCTCACCCTCAAGGGTTTCATCATATCCCCCTTTCGTTCCCATACCAAGAAAACTCGCCTTCTTTGATTTTGTTATACCCTTTCCAGAATCTGCAAGTATAACCTGTCCTGTCTGAACATCTATAACTCTTATATCAACACTCACCTCAGCAACTTGCTGCTTTGACTGAGCAAGCAAATAATCAGAACCTTCTTTTCTAACACCAAACTCACTAACAGCACCCACAACTATAGCCTCAACACCAAGAATTTGTCCAAGCTTAACAGCTGTTTGAGGATCTATCATTCCACCTTGTTGAAGCTTCTGCTCCTCAATTATCTTATTCATCTTATCCCTTTCAACCACAATAAACTTACCTGATTTAAAAAGCTCAGTGATAAGGATATCCGTCGCAGCCTGACCAAGCCTTCTTTGCCCATATGCGGTTTTATTCTCAAACTCAACAACAGCTATCCTTCTTTTTGGACCAACATACTTAGCTTCAACCTTTTGAGTCTCCCTAACTGTTGTTGTGCTATCCATTCTTACCGATTTTGATGGTGCACATGAATAAAAAAACATACTAATTGATGCAATAACATAAAAAAAACTTCTCATAAAACCTCCCTATAAAATATAATACTAAAATTTAGCAAAAATCTTGTTAACAACATCAACAGCCTGTTCATAAAGAGGTCTTTTCATAATATTCTCTACAAGCTTTAAAGCATTGTACTTAATAAATGCCTCTTTTGCCTCGTCTTTGTTAAGATATATCTTAGTATCTGATGAATTAGATGTTTCATCAAAAACAAACCTACCTTCTTTGGAATCATATATTCTTATATTTAGCTCAACATTTTTTCTTATTATAAAACCAAGATTTTGAAATTTAAAATCATTAATACTACCATAACAAAGATAGCGAGAAGAGAGAAGCAATGAGATCTCCTTAGGATCAACAGAGTTTAGCTGCCCACCATCTGTTATGCCTAAATTTTTGAGCTTTTCATCAACCTCACTATCAGGGATAACAAGCCATCCCTTCTTCTTAAAAGCATCACTAACAAGGTTTCTCATCATTGTTTCTGCTGTGATATCATTTGACATATTATCAAATGGAAGCACAGATACACTTGCTTTTTCAATAAAAAACCTTTTATCTTCCTTTCTTATATTCTCGATATTACATGAAGTGAAGATCAAAAGAGCTGATATAAGAGCAAAAGCAATCTTTCTCATATTATTCCAACAATAGCCTCATTCATAATCACCTTTATAAACCTGTTTTCAACATCAATATTCTCAATAACACAATTCTTCATATTTGCAACTATCTGACTTGAAAACTCTTCACTTGAAACCTTTATAGGTATTTTTAAGACAAGCGATGATTTACTTACTGAAACCACCCAATATGAGGCAGAGATCTTTTTAAGAAAATCTGATATCCTTTTAAGATCAGATAGATCTTTTATACCTGAAAACTCAACTGTTGTCAAATTCAGCTTAAGTTTATCCTTTAACACATCAAGCTTTGTAGCTAACTCTCTTGCAGCACTTACAAGAGGATCTGAATCTGAGCTATAACCAACTGCTTTAACAGAATCAACAATAGAACCACCCCTAATAATATCAGCGGTAATCTCAACACCTTTAATGTTAACCACGGATGTGTTTATAGATGAGGATGAAACTTTTATATCAAGCAGATAATCTGTAATATCTTTCTTATCATAACCTAAAAATATAAACCCTATTTTTTGTAAATTCATATTTTCTATTAGCTCGCTGATTCTTTCATAATCTGAGTTGACTGCAAAGGAAATGTTATTGTATCTAAGGCTGCCTTTCTCTTTAAGTTCATCAACTATACCTTTCACATCAACATAAAGCCTATACCTTGTTTTATTTCCAATCTTCTTTTTATCAGAAACCTCAATGTAAAGTCTGCATTTATCCTTAAATTCACTAATACCCAAAGAATCAATAGAAAACAAAGAAAGAAAGCTTTCTATAGTCAAAGCACATACAACAGCCTCATTCTCAAGATCAGTAGTATAATAATAAAGTTTGAATCTGGTATCATAGGGCTCACTATTTTTGAGTTTAATCATTGTGCAGGAAGATATAAAAAAAGTAAATAGAATCATAAGTTTTTTCATTGAACCTCCTACATTTGTGAAAGAGAAAGAAAATTTTTCCATCCTATAAAAGGAAAGATAGGAAGCCTTTTCTCCATCCTTGAAAGTTCTTCTCTGTCAAGCCCTCCAGAAAGCAACCACTTAATTATCTTCATAACATTCATATAATGCTCATTAATCCTTTTAAGAGCATACTCCCTATGGGTTGATGTTGATATCATAATAGCCCAGTCAGATGACTGCATCAGAGAAATCTCCCTAACTGCCTGTCTTAGGATCCTATCAATTTCTGGTGAAAAACTCAAATTTCTATACCTTGAAGCCACAGATATAAACTTTTTTGATATCTCATGGATGTAGGGATATATAAAATCATTTCTTTCATTAAGCCATTTATCAAAAAAACCATTATCAGACCAGCTTGAGATGGAAGGTTTAATCACCTTTGGAGATAAAACCATCTTTATGTAGCTTGAAGGAAGAACAAAATTAAGTGGAAGCCTATTCTTTCTGACATAAATAAAAAAATTTTTAAGAAAATCTATCCCCTCAAACCACCTATGGCCAAATATCTCAGCGCTTGATATAAAGGTAAGAAGTTTTGATGATGAGCCATCACAATAAGAAAGAAGAAAATTCACAAACCTTTCAACATCATCTTTAAGCGTTCTGGATGCTATCTCCGCATCATATATCTGCTTTTTTTCAATAGGCAGATCAACACCTGTAATCTTTGAATACTTCAACCCCGTTGGTGCATGAAAACTACAACCAGTGTATTTAGAAAGATAGCTTAGATCCCTTTCATAACCTATATCCCTGTAAAACTCTCTGTAGTTGGGATTTCTTGTAACACCATCTTTGCCAAAAAGAAAATCAAATATCTTATGGTCTGGTGTAAAAATTCTTATACCACTTTCAAGCTGATAAAGAGAATTAGGAGGATCATCCTCAAGTGCTCTTTCATCAAGAAATATATATTCAATGTTATTCTTAAGAAGGAATTTTTCAATCTCAAAGCTCCACCCACACTCAGGCAAAAACATTCCCAAGTTTCTTTCAAGAAACCTCTCTGAAAAATCCCTACATGCCTCAGTGATCTGAAAATTAAGCGCCTGAGAAATAGTTAAAAGGGGAAGGATGGGGTAGGTAAGAGGGGTTGTTATTATCTCAATAATCCCTCTTGATTTAAGAAGCTTGAAAGGTGTAAGTATATCCCTACTATATCTTTCAAAATAATCAAGGACATCTACATATCTTTTCTCATAAATATCAAGAATTCTATGAATCTTCTCATCATTAATAATACTCCTTTCACTCTCTATAAGAGAAATTCTTGAGTTTATATAGGAAACAAATCTATCAGCCATCTTTTCATTTTCCATCATATAACACAATGTTGGAGAAAGAGAAATAGTAACAGATGGAACCATCGTGTTATTAGCAAGATCCTCCATCATCATCAAAAATGGGATGTATGACTCTGCAAGATTTTGATAGTACCAGTTCTCCTCAAAATATCCAGCCTCTGGATGATATACATATGGAAGATGAAAATGAAATAGAAAAACTATATCAGTTCTTTTCATTGGACAAAACTATAATCTTCAAAGCTTTCTTTCTCATAACTAAGTGAAAGCTGATTTGAAAAGCAGAGATTTTTTTCCTCCCCGTTTTCATAGCAGAATAACCCGACCTTGATCTCTGTAACAATAGATGGCAGTGTTATATGATAACCAGCTACCTTATAATTCACCGGTATATCAGCTATACATCTATCCGATGAATAAACCTTAAGCCTTATCTCGCTTGAAATAATCTTCTTCTCAAAAAGATTAATATAATAGTTTGAAAACTTCCAAAAGACAAAAATTGTAGATGAATTTCTTATCATACATACACAGTAATTTTCATCAAGTATGCTCAAAGGCGTCAACTTTTCAATCATACATATAATTTAGCAAATTATAATGTGAAATTTTAAATTTTAAATTTTAAATTTTGAATTATGAATTTTGGATGATGACAAGACAATGTATTCGCTAACATTTATTTAATTTGACAAAATGAAATATAAAGATCATTTTGGGAGTTTGAGGGGTATGGTCTAAAGATTCAAGCTGGTGGTTATGCAAGAAGTTCAGAGATGAAGTTTTCAAAATCTCTGTCAGGCTCTGCCTTGAATCTAACATATTTTTTGGAGGAAGGATGAATAAAGGCAATTGAATATGAATGAAGCATTAATCTTTTATATTCCTTCCCTCCATAAACTTCATCACCAACAATAGGATGACCTATATATGAAAGATGAATCCTTATCTGATTTGTTCTACCTGTTTTTGGAAAAACATCAAGATAGCTATTTTTACTCCCTCTTTCTATTACAGAGATCTCCGTCACAGCATCCCGCCCATATTCCATAACCCTAAGTCTCTTATCACCAGAAAACCTTCCAATAGGTGCATCTATTATAATCTTATCATCAGACACAACACCACAAACAACAGCTTTGTAGTTTTTATCAACACTTCTTGATGAAAACTGCTCCATCAAAAACCTCTGAATAGAAAATTTCTTTGCAACAACCATAACCCCACTTGTCTCAGCATCAAGCCTATGAACAAGCCCCATACGCCTTACATCAGATTTTGATATAGAACTTTGAGAATAGAGAAGCAATGCAAGGCTCTGTTGTGAAAACATAAGCGCATCTGGGTTAGTCAACCAACTTTCACCCGGTGGATGGACTATTAAACCTGCCGGTTTATTTAAAACAATTATATCATCGTCTTCATAGATAATTATGTCTTTGAGATTAAAATCTTTCTTATTCTCTCTGTTTAAGACTATAGTTATCTCATCACCAGATTTAAGTATATATGATGGTTTTACCACATCTCTATTTATCTTCACATAGCCTTTCTCTATCATAGCTTTTATAAGCTGCCTTGAAAAGCCATTAAGAACTGATTTGAGATATATATCAACCCTCTCACCACTGCCGCTGTATATCTTTTTTATTTCTTTGAAATCCGCTTCCATAATAAAGATGCCAAAACAATTAGGATAACTGATATAACCTGTGCCTGAGAAAGTCCAAAAATGTATGCTCCTCTTTCATCTCCCCTCACAAACTCAACAATAAACCTCAGAAGGGAATAGAGAAATATATAGGATAGGAAAACCCTTCCTTTTGGAAGCTTAAAAAGTGCATAATTGAGAAAAAGAAATATAATAAAATTTCCAACTGATTCATAAAGTTGGGTTGGATGTATTTTTTTGCCTATAAGATCTTTAGAAACCTCACAGTATGGAGATGTAAATACAACACCAAGAAAAAAATCAGTCTCTTTCCCATGACAACATCCTGCAAGAAAACATCCTATTCTGCCTATAGAATGAGCAAGAGCCATTGCAGGGGCAAAAAGATCTGCCATAGACACTACATCAAGTTTATTCTTTTTAACACTCCAAAAAAAACCAAGAAAACCTGTTATAACTCCACCATAAAAAATAAATCCTGATCTAAGATTATCAATTGAAAAGATATTCAAAAACCTTTCTTTAAAACCAGAACCAAAATAATTCCAGAATGTTATTATATAACTAATCTTTGCTCCCAAAAAACCAAAGATAACTGAATAGAAGATTATATCACTAAGCCTTTTTTCATCAATAGCATAAACCTTGGATTTTTTTGAAAGATAAATATATGCAACAATATATGCAACCGCTATCATAACTCCATATGATGGGACTTTAAATCCGAATATCTCAAAAAGATAAGGCTTCATTTATAATACTTTTAACCTCATAAAATGTTGAATACGATATAAATTCTCTTTTTTCATCTGAAAGAATCTTTGCAAGTCTAAGTGTAGCAAATCTAATATCAGCTGCAACCGCGGCCTGATAATCATTGTAAGAGTCTCCAAGAAAGACTACAGTATAACCAAGATTTCTATAATTAATAACCCTTGACGCCTTAAACTCATAAAGGCTCATACCGTTTAAAAAGTCATAAGTGATATCACCATGATTGAATCTTCCATAAAACCCTGAAAAACTCACTCCATATTTTCTCATAAATGCATCAATATAAAGATCTAACCCACCGCTGACTATCTCAAATGGAATGTTATTATCTGAAAAAAAACGCAAAGTTTCAACAAAACCATCCCTTGCCCTAACCTTCTCATTTATAACTCTTTCTATCTCAGTTAAGCTTATATCTTTCATCTTTGAAAAATAGACCTTCATCCATTGCTCAAGATTAACACCTTGTCTATAAGACTGCTCTATCTCCTCAATAGTTGCCTTACCAAACTCAAGCAGAAGCATATCTCCAATGTCCGTTTCGCTAACAGTGCCATCAAAATCGCTTACAACAGCTATTTTCATAAGATAAGTGAAAGAAAAAGTTCTTCATCATCTGCGGATGAAAGAAACTGATTCTCTTTCTTAGCTTTTTCAAGTGTCATTTCTATTCCGCCATAGTTATGTCCAGGATGGATTAGGGTATTGTCTGGAAGCTCAAGAATTTTAAGAAGAGATATTCTCATCTGTTTGGGGTCAGAGCCTGGAAGATCAACCCTCCCACACGAATTACAAAAAAGTGTATCACCTGTAAAAAGATGATTTTCAATAAGATAGCATACACTTCCAGGGGTGTGCCCAGGTGTATGTATCACAGAAATCTTATTTCCAGCTAATTCAAGGGTATCCTTTTGAGAAACATCGATTATATTAAGATCATTGAAAGGAAGAAGAAACTCATCTTTTATGTTCATATAAAACACAGCATCATTAAAATCTAAATATATCCTTTTTGCATCCATGACATGGTCATAGTGTCCGTGAGTAAAAAGAAAGGCAAGCGCTTTTTTTGATCCTGCATACTCTTTTATCTTCTCATAACCAAATGATGTGTCAATAACAACAAAAAAATCTCCAAAATCGACGATGTAGACAAGATTATTCATACTTCCAACCTCAAATGGAATTATTTTCATTTATTCCTTTGCTTGATAGACAAATCTGTATTCTATCTCATCAGGTTTTTTAAGCCCAAGTTTAAGCCTTGCAACTCTCTCAATGTAGTCAGGTTTCTTGGTTTGTTTTATCTCTTCTTTAAGCCTTATATTCTCTAATTCAAGGTTTTTAAGACGTTTTTTAAGATGATAGACTCTGTATGTATTTACGGCAAGATTCCACACAGCCGGCAAAGAGAATAAAAGCCCCAAGGCTATTATACCCCATCTTATAACTGAATTTTTTATTCTTTTTCTTCTCATCTACCAACAAAAGCTAACTCTCCAGAATATTTTGCCTTCTTACCAAGCTCCTCTTCAATTCTTATAAGCTGGTTGTATTTAGAAAGCCTTTCACTTCTTGCAGGTGCTCCACTTTTTATTGCTTTTGAGTTCATTGCAACAACAAAATCAGCTATAAAGCTGTCCTCAGTCTCGCCAGATCTATGAGAGATAATTGTTGAATATCCATTCTTCTTTGCAGTTTCTATCACCTCAACAGTTTCAGTTATGGTTCCTATCTGATTGAGCTTTATAAGTATTGCATTGCCAACCCCTTGATTTATGCCCTCAGAGAATATTCTTGGATTTGTAACGAATATATCATCTCCTACTAACCTAACCCTCTTACCCATAACCTTCGTCATACTCTTCCACCCCTCCCAGTCATACTCTGACAAAGGATCTTCAAAACTTATGATTGGAAACAGTTTTTTCCATTCCTCGTATTTTGATATAAGCTCCTTTGAAGACAACAGCCCACCCTCAAAAAGATATCTACTATCTTTATAAAACTCACTTGCTGCAGAGTCTATTGCAAGCTTTATCTCCTTACTTGAATAACCTGCTTTTGATATTGCCTCCATTATCGTTTCAAGAACCTGTTCATGAGTAAACATCTTTGGCGCAAAGCCTCCCTCATCTCCAACAGACACTGTATATCCTTTTGAGGCAAGTATTTTTTTGAGAGAATGATACACCTCACTTGCCATTCTTATTGCATCCCTGAAAGATTTTGCACCAGTGGGAACTATCATAAACTCCTGAACAGAAAGTCCGCTGTCAGCATGCTTTCCCCCATTGATTATGTTAAGCATTGGAGTGGGAAGATAGTAATCTTTATCCTTTACTCCATAAATTTTTCTAAGATACATATAAAGTGGCATATCATAAGCTGCGGCACCCGCTCTTGCAACAGCCATTGAGACTGAAAGTATAGCGTTTGCACCAATCTTTGATTTATTAGCAGTTCCATCAAGTTCAATCATCGCTTTATCTATCTTATCAAGTTCGCTTGCCTTCATACCGCAAACAAGCTTTGATATTTGCCTATTAACATTTTCAACAGCTTTAAGCACCCCCTTTCCCATAAATCTTTTAGGGTCTCCATCTCTCATCTCAAGCGCTTCATTACTTCCAGTTGACGCCCCACTTGGCACAGCAGCCCTTCCAAATGAACCGTCAGAAAGCCATACATCACACTCAACCGTCGGCAAACCCCTTGAATCAAGTATCTCCCTTGCATAAACCTTTTTTATCTCCGCCTCCATAATACCTCCTATTTTGCACTGAGTATCTTCTTACCTTCCTCTACTATCCTCATAAGTGTATCTTCCTTTCTTGATTCAGCATATATCCTAACAACAGGCTCTGTTCCACTTACTCTCAAACCAAGCCAATCACCATCTTTGAGTATAAATTTAAAGCCATCAGTTGTGTCTATTCTCCACACAGATTTTGATGCTATTTTAAGTGGTGGATTTTTTTCAATATTAGACTTTATCTCATTAATATCAAGCGACTCTGATATCCTGAAATTAACTCTCATGTTGTAAAATTTTCCATATCTCTTCTCAATATCTTCAATTATTCTTTCAATATCCTTCTTTTCATATGCCATCAATTCAAGTATAAGAAGGCATGCAAGAATTCCATCCTTTTCAGGCACATGCCCACTAACCGAAATTCCACCTGACTCCTCGCCACCTATAATATAATCTCCGGATCTAAGAAGCTCACCGATGTATTTAAAACCAACAGGAGTTTCTCTTACATCATATCCATTTTCCTTCGCTATAACATCAACCATATGGCTTGTCATAACACTTCTAACAACACCCCCCTTCATCCCTCTATTTTTTATAAGATGATAATAACACATAGCAAGAACAAGATTAGGGGAAAGCCATCTTCCTTTTGATGTTATGATTCCAAACCTATCAGCATCTCCATCACAAGCAAATCCAACACTGTGTTTTTCTTTTATAACCAAATCCTTTAGAACACTTAGGTTTTCTTCATCAGTATCAGGTGATCTACCCCCAAAATAAACATCCCTTTCTTCCCTTATTCCTTTAACCGAAATACCACCTTCCTCTATAATTCTTCTTAGATAGCTTCTTGCACATCCATAAACACTGTCAGCAACAACACTTCCCTTAAAGCTTTTAAGAGCCTTAAAATCTATTATCCTTTTTATCTGGTTAAAATACTTCAAATGAAAATCATCAACAGTTATTATTCCGTTTGCCATAGCTGAGCTGAACTCCATATATTTCTCAGCCTGAGAATCCGATGTTGTTAAAACCTTTTCTTCTATATCCCTTGTTATCTCAACACTTGCAGGACCACCCCAGAAAGGAGTCCATTTAAAGCCATTATATTCAGGTGGATTATGGCTTGCAGTTATTGTAACGCCTCCAACAGCACCCTTCTCAATAACCATCCAACCAACCACAGGGGTTGGGCTTTCTGTGTTTGAAAAAACAACATGAATATCATGATACGCAAAAACCTCACTTACTATCCTTGCCGCAACATCAGAAAAAAATCTTGTATCATAACCTACAATAACAACAGGGAATGGAGTTTTCTTTTTTTTATGCAAACTCAAATAATACTCGTAATCCTCCCCATTATAACCATATCTCTTATTGGTCTTTATATGCATTGCTGTGGCGAATGCTATCTTTCTCAGATTCGTCACAGTGTAGTGTTCAGCTATCTTTGCTCTCCAACCAGATGTGCCAAATTTTATAATGGTTATCATAGATAAAAAATATAGCAAAATTTTTAGCACCAAGCAATATTCCGAATCAAATCAAATATAATATTACCGAAATATGATAAATCTTGTCAAAAATGGTGTTAGTGAAAGAATTGTTATATCTTTATTTACCTTTTAATCCTTTTCCAGAAGTGATTAAGCACCAAAGCACTATGTCCAACTCTTAAAGATCTCTTTATTGCCATAACCGTATAGTCAATTGCCATTTTAACAGCATCTTCAATATCAAAACCCCTGGCTATAAGTGCAACAATAGCAGAAGAAAGACCACACCCTGTTCCATGCGTTTTTATATTCTTTATTCTTTTGTGCTTAAAAAACCTGATCTTGCCACTGTTTAAAAGAAGCACATCAATGCATTCATCACCACCTATGTGTCCCCCTTTAAGAAGAAGATTTAATGGTCCCATATTTTTTATATATTGTGAGGCTTTGATCATATCATCAACATTATTTATTTTGATCCCTGAAAAAAACTCTGCCTCATTTATATTTGGGGTTATAAGAAAGGCATATGGGAAAAGATGTTTTACCATCATTGAAGGAGTTTTTTTATCACATAGCATTTTTCCAGAACCTGACATAATAATAGGATCAAGTACATAATTTTTCAAGCCATATTTGATGATAAAATTAGCAATAACCTCCGGCATAGAAGGAAGGGATATCATGCCGGTTTTGAAAGCATCTGGTTTGATATCAGAAAGACATGCCTCAAGCTGTCTTATAAGAAACTTCTTATCAAGATTATAAACTTCCAAAACACCCATAGTGTTTTGAGCTGTTAGAGATGTTATAACAGCCATAGAATAGACACAGAACTCATTAAAAACCTTAATATCCGCCTGAATTCCAGCTCCTCCTGAAGGGTCTGAACCAGCAATAGTCAGCACAACAGGTATTTTACGATCCTGAGATAGTTTCATAAACCTTATTCTAAAAATCTCAAAACAGCTTTGAACACATCATCACAGCTCACACCACAAGCGGTCCCATCAGCCGACTGAACACACGAAACCCATTTCGCATCCGGGCTCCATCTTTTTGAATCAGTTTTTATAAATATACCAACAGTCTTAACACCGCATGCCACAGAGATATGAAAAATTCCACCGTCAGGGCATACAAAAACATCAAGATTTTTGATAAATGCCCCAACCATCATAATATCACTGTGAGAAAATTTTGGTATTTTAAAGCCTGCCTTTCTGCATACCTCATCATAAAAATTCACTTCCCTCTCTCCCCCTCCAGCCTTAATCCTCTTAGGTGGAACAACAGCAACAACTGAAATTTTTCTTTCTATGAGTTTCCTAACAATCTCTGCCCATCCTTGAGTTCTCCATAGCCTATCAGTCCTTTTGGAATTTCCACCAAGAAAAATACCCACCTTTGGTTTTGAAAGCTCAAAATAAAATTTCTTTCCAGCCTCTATATACTCATCTCCAATATGAAACTCTGTTCTTTCATCAACATTAAGTCCAAGAAAAGAAACAAGCCCTCTAAATCTTTCCAGTTCTTTGTAAGATGAAGGTGCGTCAATTTCACATGATATCATATATCTACTCCAGAGGGTTTTGTTAAACTGAAAGGAATTATAGCTCACAGTTCTCTTTGAACCAGAAAGCAAAGCGTAGAGAAGTGTTGTGAAAGAAGGGGTATGGCTCCAGACACCAATTACAATATCATAATTCTCTTTTCTTATATCCCTTAAAATTCTTAACCAATTAAACAAACATGATTTTTTCCATATATAAAACCTGGTTACATTAGGATTACCTTTTACAGCAGGATAATTATACTCACTTACAAGCATATCAACCCTTTTTTCATAACTGCTTTGTTTAAGAGCTTTTATAACCGGACTCAAGAGCACCATATCACCAATTCCCTGATTCTGCCTTATAATCAGTATCTTTCTTATAACAGCGCATTCAAAATCCCTTTTTATAAGATTGGCTGGATATTTTTTTACCCGAAAAATCTTTCCAAGCACAAGCGAAAGAAAATCTCTTATTTTATTTTTAATTATCATCTTTTTATAAACTCAACAGCCTTTTTTCTAAAATCATTTAGATATGGAATCATCCTATTATAATCAACCTCAATCCCCTTCCAATCAACATTTCTATACATCTCTACACCCCCACCATAACTTGAAAAAGGAACAACCAGAGTAAAATCATCAAAAACAAGTCCCGCATTATCCCAACTGAAAACAGCTATGTAATCCCTCCTACTTTCAGAAAAAAGATTAATACCTTGTGAATAATCATCTGGTTTATTTATCACACCAATCATTTCCATAAGTGTTGGAACCAGATCTATATGGGATGTTCTATGCTCAAAAATCTTAGGTTTAACATCAGGATGATAAAATACAAAAGGAACTTTAACCTCTTCATACGAATATGAATGATTATGCCCTGGATAACCTCTTTCAAAAAATGCCTCTCCATGATCCCCTGTTATTATAATTATTGTGTTTTTAAATCCACCATTTTCTTTAACAGCAGTTATTATCTTGTTTATAAGCGAATCTACAAAATGTATTGAGTTTTTGTATTTATTAAAAAGAGGAAGGACATTAGTTTTGTTGAGAGTTAAAAGATTAACCCCATAAGATGGCTTAAATCTTTCAAAATCTTTTGGATAATCATAGCTTCCATGAGAGGCATCAAAAAAAACAAACATAAAATATGGCCTTTCACTATTTTTGTTTTTTGTCTTTATATAACTAACAGCTTTTGAGGCTATTTCAATATCTTTTTCAACCTTGCTGCCATAAGGCTCATCATATATCTTTTCTTTATCAATCTCAACAAAACAGGTTTCATTAAATTCAGGAAATGTAAGCTTTGCACTTGCAAGTATAAAAAAATCATAATCCTGTTTTTTTAAACTAAACATCAGCACAGGCCCTCTTTTTTCAGACAGCATTGAAAACCAGTAGTTTCCATAAAGCCCATAAAACAGAGAAAATATACCAAACCTTGTACAATTACCACCGCTGAAATGATTTTTAAAAACGGATGATTTCTTTGAAAAAGAGTATGTATATGGCATTATATCAGGATCTAACATATCATATCTCATTGAATCTACAACAATGACTATTATATTGTATTTTTTCAGTGGCTTTCTAAACTCTATATCCCTTTTTGGATAACACATAGTTGAATATCTTGTGCTAAGAGTAAAAGTTGGCTTTCTTTTTAAATCAAATCCAAGATATTTTTCAGCAAATCTTCTTATACTAAGTGGTTGATAAAGGGGAAAAAGATTTCTATTCTTAGTTATTATAGTATAGTCATAAAGTGATGCTACGGCAAAACCAATTTTATCCACAAAGACCGAAAGCAAAATGATAGTAAAGAGAAACTTTAAAAGAATCGGTTTTAAAAAATTCCTCTGAGCTATTTTCTTAGAAAGATATATCAAAAAAATCTCAAGGGCAATTACTGCAACACACAAAAAGAAAAAAAACGCCTTAACATTCCAGCTTTGCTCAAGAGACTCTATACCACCCGGTGTAAAGATTATATTTAAAACCATTGAGTTTATATGAAAACCCCATATTTTATATATAAAGATATCAACTATATTTAAGATATGAATGAGAAACATTATAAACGCCAAAGGATAAAAACAGAAAGAAAAAAATAAAAAAGAAAAAGTCAAAATCAAAACTGCGAGATAGATCATTGAAGTGTTTGAGATAAGGGAAAAGATAAGAAAAATTGTTTCTACAAATATCCTTTGAGAAAAAAATATATAAGACAAAGACAAGACAACACTGAAGATAAAATTCAAAATGAAAAAAGAAATGAAAATTCTAAAATTCTTCTTTATCACTATAATTAAATTTTACAAGTTAAGAGATAAAAAAGGAAAGAAGATAAGAGAATATAACAGTGAAAAAGATTGAAACAACAAGATTAAAAATAATGACATAAAAGGTATTCTTTTTACCAAGTTCTCTTACAAGAACAAGGATTGATGCAAGACATGGCATATATGTGACAAGAAAAAAAGACAAAACCATAAACTGTTTAAGTGTAAGATTAAATGGTGTAAGAAGTGTTATTGCCACATCCTTTTTTAAAAAACCAAAAAAAACAACACTACAAACACTTGCAGGAACTGAAAATATCTTTGCAAACAAAGGAGCTGCAATATGTGAGGTAAAATCAATAATCCCAATTATATAGAGAATATTTATAAAAAAAACACCACCTGCCACAAGAGGAGCGGTATCCTTTAAAAACTCTGATATTCTTATCTTCATTTTCAACACCATATTCTTAACTGTAGGCTTATGATATGGTGGTATCTCTATAAAAAGATCGTTAGAAACTCCGCCAATAATTCTGTTTAAAAGATATGATGCAATAACACCAACAAAAAAAACATAAGCAAAAAAGAAAAATGTAAAAACCCAAGGATATCTTGAAAGAACAGAAACAATCATAGCAGTTTGTGGAATGCATGGAGATATCAAAAACATAAGAGAGGCTGCTATTAGTTTTTCCTTTTTTGATTCAAGAATCCTTGAAGAGAATATACCAGGAATTTTACAGCCAAGTCCCATTATAAGTGGAATACTTCCATATCCATGAAGCCCTATTTTGTGTGAAAGTCTATCAAGAACAACTGCAAGCCTTGGAAGATATCCTATATCCTCAAGCATTCCAAGCACAAGGTAGAATGAAAATATATAAGGTAAAACAACAACAAAAGGAATATAAACACCTGTCGTTAAAACGGAAAAACCCTCAAGTGGCATGATATTTTTTGAAAATAGAAGATCCTTTAAAACCCCATTGATGTTATTTGCTATCCTTTCAACTACCGGCATATAATATCGATTAAATAAAGGATCCATTATCCAGTTTATAATGCCCTCACCAATAAATCTTACAATATAGAAGCAAGCAAGCCCTACAACAAAGGCAAAAGGGATTGCTGTTGATGGAGTTGTGGTTATAAGCTCAAGCTTTTCAAGAAATGTGGGATGTTTATGAATTATACGAACAGTTTTTAGAAATACCTCACCTATAATCTTCCATCTCTCAATACTATCATCAGGAATATCAATAGCTGGGGATGGTAATGTTTTTTCACATAAAATCTCACTCAAACCTTTCTCAAGAAGATCAAAACCTATCCCTGCGGTTGCAACAACAGGGAAAACCTTTACCCCAAGCATTCCCGAAAGCTTTGAATAATCTATCTCAATGCCACGACTTTTGGCTATATCATTTTTTGTTGTTATAATAACAAGAGGTTTTTTTATCCTCAAAAGATCAAGTGTAAGAAAAAGGTTTCTTTCAATATTGCATGAATCAACAATATTAAATATCACATCATAGTTACAGGATTTAATTATATCTGATGCCACCTTTTCCGCTGCACTTTCACCTGTAAGGCTATAACATCCGGGCAGATCTACAACCTCACAGTCAAACTCACCGAGTTTTGCCTTTCCTTTAAGTATCTCTACTGTTGTCCCTGGATAGTTAGACGAAACAGCACTATAACCTGTAAGATAGCTAAACACCACACTTTTTCCAACATTTGGATTACCAACAAGGATTATTCTCATAGATTGATATTCAATCAATCTTTTCAACACTCAGCTTTTCAGCCATCCCCCTTCCAATCGCAACCTGGGAGTTATGCACCTTTACAATCACAGGTCCTTTTGAGTAAGATAAAATCTTTTCGATGACTACACCCTCATATATTCCCATAGAATAAAGCTTCCTAACAAGGTTTCTTCCGCCATTTATTCTCACAATCTTTAATCTTCCATCCATAGCCCTTGCAAGCGTTGTCTCCATATTCATTTTCCTCCATTAAATGAGAAAGCCCTGTATTTTTATTCACACTCCTTCTTATAAAGGTAACTTTATTAGCTTAATATAAATTTTATAATAAAATATGGCTTATATCAAAATACAAAAACACGAAGTTCACTTGCTAACATTCTAAGTAGTGCAACTAAATTTACCGACGAGATTGCCGTTTGAGTTGAGCGAAGAAATCTGGGGCTCAGTAGTAAATCAAACTTTTGTTTTATTTCGGACATTCGCGGGGATTCGTTAAATAGTTGGTGCGGACATTCCACAGAAATAATATCCAGAAACTCGCGCAATGGCTCATATTGTGAATGTTTATAATCCTGTAAAATCAAGGCAATTTTGCCTTGTGAAAGGTTAGTGAATAGT
>JBMFKQ010000016.1:0-35586 GCA_049972095.1 Elusimicrobiales bacterium | reverse complement strand
ACGACACCCGCCCTGCCTACCGCCCCAGCGGGGCAGGCAGGTATGGAGATCTTACACGGGCTTGACATAAGTCTTTTTTTTTTTTTTTTAGAATTTTATAAAGTATAAAGGAGGAGAGATGAACTTAATAAGGTTGGTGATGATAGTTATTATGTTTAGTGGACCTGGTTTCAGTAATAATGTTGACTTTGATTTTGATGGAGAGGGAATTGAAAAAACAACAAATTTTGCATTAGATGGGAATGAAAATTATACTGATAGTATTCCTATTCCATCTATACATATGGATCGTAAAAAAATTAATGATGACGAAAATAGAAATCTGGATTTTTTAATTATACACACTATTAAATACTGCGAAAAGAAAAATATTTCACCAGACATAACTGATGGATTGAAAAAACTCTTTATACATGGAACCGTGGAAGAAAAAATAAATTTCTTAAGAGTAAGAGATATATGTTGACTAAAAGTATTTTACAGTTAGATATTGAACGGTATAACATTTTCAGTCAGAATGATAAAATTATGGTTAGAATGTGTGAACAGCAATGCGTAGAATGGGAAACAACAGAAGTTTGCAGAGATAAAGAAATCTGGCAGACCGCCTGTGTATTCGGGACGGTTGTGTGTTATACTTTTGCTGGCGGCTCGTGTGTCCCTGCAGGGGCAGTTTGCACTTTGGTTAACCGAATAGTTCCGGAATGTGTTTCTGTACCTGTGTGTAAAAGAACGGAAGAATTTTGTACTCCTGGATTTTAAGGAATGAATAATAGAAAAAATAAAATAGCATTGGCTTTTGGCGCGGTGTGTGGAGGTTTTTTAGCTATTTTGGTTCAGAAGCATTTGGATTTAGATGTAGATTACAAAACATTAATAATTGCTTTTTTGCCATGGATTTCAGCCGAGTTGTTTAATTTTATTTATGCAAGGTTTATTAAAAGATAGACACTAAGGACGAAGTTCTAAAAGAGGGCTTATTTAGGGGGCGCTCAGAAATTGCCAGACGTGTTGCGAGCCTATCTATAATGAATTGAAACCCCCAGCCAATAAAAAATCTCTTGCCAAGCAAATAAGTTGCGAGCCTACCTATAAGGAATTGAAACTGTAAATAGGCTGAAGGCTTAAGGAGTTGAGAATATATTTCCAATAACCTATATCACCTAAATAAGTTTTTATCATTCCTGTAAACAAGGTCAAGCATTAATTATGTTGACAGATCAGTTTAAATAATGTTAAGATGGTATTATACCTTTCGATAGAGATGGTGATTTCCATTAAAGTTGGGAGGTATGGAAAGTAAGGTAAAGGAGTAGTTAGATGAAAAAGTTATATGTGGGCGGATTGCCCTTCAAAACTACCGATGATGAGCTTAATTCATTGTTTGCTACATATGGCAAGGTTGCCAGTGCCAAAGTCATTAGAGACAAATTTTCAGGAAGATCCAGAGGCTTTGGTTTTGTTGAGATGGAAGATGATAACGAGGCAACAAATGCTATAACTAAGCTCAATGGTAGTGATTATGAAGGAAGAAAACTTGTAGTTAATGAGGCAAGGCCAATGACCGATGGTGATCCAAGAAGGTACCGTAGAAGAAACTGGAGCGAGAAAAGGAACCTCGGTAGGTAGTAAACATAATCTATTTAGCTGAAAATCTCAAAATTAGTTATAATATTTATATACGAAACAAAATGTTAAGGCTTCATATTGTGATATTAAATTGTATTTAAAAGGAGATTTTGATGAAAATGATAGCCTTGTTTTTTTTGTTTTTTTCAATGAGCTTCCCTTTATTTTCAAGGGAGGAGATAATCATTACCCCGGAGACATCGCTTATAGATATACCTACTGCTGGTATAATTGATTATTCAAATTTTGAGCTAAAAACAAGGTTTTACAACAACGGCGGGATTTTGACTTATATGAATATAGGGGTAATAAATAACATACTTAATCTGGGAGCATCTTTTATGATAGATAAAATTATAGGTTCCCAAACCCCAGTAAGGATGGTGGAACCTAAGATGCAGATAAAATTCAGGTTTTGCGATGGTGGATATTATATTCCTGCGCTTGTTCTTGGTTATGATGGGCAGGGTTATTATTATGATAGTAGAATTAAAAAGTTTATGCAGAAGGGAAAGGGTCTTTATCTTGTTGGTTCAAAGGAGATTCTTGTTGGCCTTATGGGACATATGGGTTTTAATATACCAGATTTTGATGATGGGTATCTTTTTGGTTTTATTGGTGTAAATTATAATGTTGAGGATAAAATCAATATAAGAGTTGAGTATGATAACCTCTTCCATTCGGATTATAACTCAAGGTTCAATTTTGGAGTTGGTGTAAATATAACACCAAACTTTATAGTTGATGTTGCCTTGAGGGATGTAGGCAGAAACTCTTCATTTTCAAATGGATGGCCTGAGAAAACGGAAAGGATTGTTCAATTTAAAACATTTTTCTATTTAGGTGATTGAAAAGTTTATAATTTACAAGGAGGAGGCAGACTATGAAAAAAATAGGTATTTTAACAGGTGGTGGTGATTGCCCAGGGTTAAATGCAGCAATCAGAGGTGTTGTTTATGCGGCAGAAAAACTTGGTTATGAGTGTATTGGAATTCTTGATGGCTGGAAGGGAATGATAGATGGTATTACAGTTCCTTTAAAGAAGGATGATGTTGAATATATAATAATGCAGGGTGGCACGATTCTTGGAACCTCAAGAACAAATCCCTTTAAAAAGGAAGAGAATGTTAAAAAAGTTATTGATAACTTTAAAAAACTTGACCTTTACGCACTTGTTGCTATGGGCGGCGAGGATACACTTGGTGTTGCAACAAAGCTTTATGAACAATATAAACTAAATGTTGTTGGTGTGCCGAAGACGATGGATAATGATCTCAATGTTACAGACTATACATTTGGTTTTGATACATCAGTTACAAGAGCGGTTGATGCCGCTGAGGCTCTTATAGATACAGGGAGAAGCCATAAAAGAGTTATGGTTCTTGAGGTTATGGGAAGACATGCTGGTTGGGTTGCGCTTTTTACTGCAATAGCAGGTGCTGCTGATTTTGTTGGTCTTCCTGAAAGAAAGATAGATGGTGTAAGAATGATAGAAAAGATCAAAAGAGTTTATGCCAGAAAGAAATTTGCTCTTGTGGTTGTAAGTGAAGCGGTTGAGCTTATTGAGCAGGATGATACTCCAAAGGAACAGGAGGTTGATCAGTTTGGGCATATTATCTTGAAAGAAAGGGGAATTGGTGAAAGAATAGCTAAATATATTGAGAAGCATACAGGTATAGAAACCAGACATGCTGTTATAGGTCATATGCAGAGAGGTGGGAAACCAACACTTTTTGATAGAATACTCGCTACCAGAGTCGGTATCAAGGCTGCCGAGATGGTGCATTTTGGTGATTTTGGAAAGATGGCAGCCTTGGTCGGAAATGAGATAAAAGCTGTTCCTTTAAAGGACGCCACTGGAAGCTTAAAGACTGTTAGCAAGGAGTGGCTTGAAATTATGGATATCCTTTTTGATTGAGGAGGTTTAGGTGGAAAATCAATCAAAACAGCAGTTTCAAAGAAAAACGATAATAGTGAAAAAAAATCTTCAGTATCGCTACATGTTTATAATATCATTTACATCTCTTGTAGCTTTTATGCTTGTTGCACTTGATATTGTATGGAGCATATATAAGGTTGTTGAAAAGCATCCAGGAATGCTTCCTCTTCTTGATGAGATATTTTCAAATGCACCGCTTATGTTTTTCAAACTTGCTATATATATAATGGTAGTTATAATTGCTGGTGCTATCATATCTCATAGGATAGCTGGTCCTATATATAAGCTTGAGAAAATATGTAATGCTGTTGCTAATGGTGATATGACTCAAAGGTTTTTTTTGAGAAAGGGTGATGCTCTTTTTGAGCTTCAAAATTCATTCAATACAATGATGGATAACATAAACTCAGTTATGAAAATGAACGAGGAACTTAAAAGAAAACTTTCTGAAAATCCTACCGCTGTAGATGAGATTGAAAAGACTAATAAGAAAATAGAAAAGATAATGCCTGATTTTAAGGTGTAATGTGCTAATCTCATTTTTCAAGATAACAGCAGCAGGAAATGACTTTATACTTTTCTTTAATTTGAAAAAACTTAGAGGTAAGTACCTTGAAGATCTTGCCAGAAAAGTGTGTTCAAGGAATTATGGCATTGGTGCGGATGGTATACTTGTGCTTAAGAAAAAAGGGAAAGAGTTTTATCTTGATTATCTGAATTCTGACGGTTCTTATGCCTTTTGTGGGAACGGAACAAGGGCAGCAGCTTTGTGGATCAATAAAAGATTTGGAAACAAAAATTTTCAAATAAACACATCTGCGGGAAGGCTATGTGTTGTTGTTAGGTCAAAAAATGTCTATGTAGAGATGCCTTCTGCATCGTTCATAAAAAATATGACGCTTGATGTGAAGGATTTTAAGAATGGATTTTATGTAAAAACTGGAAGCTATCATCTTGTGATTTTTTCAAAAAGGATAGATACCATAGATATTTTAAATCTTGGGAGATATTTCAGATACCATAAAGATTTTAAACCATTTGGTGTTAATGTTAATTTTGTTGAGCTTATTAAAAAAACTGACTTTTCAGCATCTTTCAAGATAAGGACATATGAAAAGGGGGTTGAAACAGAGACTCTTTCATGTTCAAGCGGTATAGCTTCATCATTTTATGCTGCAGAAAAAATTTATGGAATAAGAAAAGCAGAGTTCATAACTAAAAATAATGAGAGGTTCTTTATTGAAAAAAATAATAATAGAACATTTATATCCGGTCCTCTAAAAATAATATGTATGGGTAGGTATTATTATTCTTGATTTAAAAGTTTTAGATCTTCAAGAATTCTGTCAATTTTTTCTGCGTTTTCCTTTGATATTCTTGTAAGAGGAAGCCTGAGCTCATCGTCATCAATTATTCCAAGTTTTTTAAGAGCATATTTTACAGGAATAGGGTTTGTTTCAATGAAAAGATTTTTCATAAGCTTAAAATATCTATGGTGTATACTGATAGCTTTTTTTATATTTCCTTTTGAAAAGCTTTCACACATATCTGATATCTCTGATGGTATGAGGTTTGAAACAACTGATATAACCCCATCACCACCAACACTCATTGATGCAAGTGTAAGTGAATCATCGCCGCAAAGTAGTGAAAAACCTTTGTGACACAGGTTTATTATTTCACTTGACTGATCAATACTTCCGCTTGCCTCTTTTATTCCTTTTATATTTTTTATTTTTGAAAGATTATGTACTGTTTGTGGCAACATATTTACACCTGTTCTTGATGGTATATTGTAGAGAATTATATCATGCTTAGTATTTTGAGAAATTGTTTTAAAGTGCTCAATCATACCTTTTTGTGTTGGTTTGTTATAATATGGCACTATTACGAGTATTCCATCAAGTTTTATATCATTTATTCTTTCAAGCATATCAAGAGATTTTATCGTTGAGTTAGTTCCAAATCCTGCGATAACCTGTTTTTTTTCTCCTACCCTTTCAACACATAGTTTTATAACATCCAGGTATTCATCAGTAGTCAAAACACTACCCTCTCCTGTAGAACCACAAGGAACTATACCGGTTATTTTTGATTTAAGTTGGTATGATAAAAGTCTTTCAAGGGATTTGAAATCAACACGACCGTTTTTAAAAGGAGTCACTATTGCTGTATAGCACCCTTTAAATTTCTTCATATCAACCTCCCTGTATTAACCTTTGGGCAGTTTCAAAACCATCCTTTATGTTTTCTTCCATAAATGAATACTTCCATCCTCCATATCTTCCTGTTGATATGACATTCTTTTCTTTAAGGAAACTATGTATTCTCTCAACTGCCCTTTCCCTTTCTCCGTCATATATAACATAAGCACAAGCTATAGTTGACCACATCTCAGTAATTATATCATCCTCATCATTTATTATCTTAAGAATCTTAAGCCATTTTATAGCTTCTTTTCTTGCCTTGTTTATGTCAAAACTTTTATCAGGTTCTGATGAAAACTCTACATACATAGATGAAAAACCATTAGGAGCAAGCTTTTTTGAAAAGTTGGAATAAAATCCTATGCGATAAAAAGGAATATTATTTTGAGGAAAGTATATCCAATGGTAAGGAATTTTAGTTTTTTTTATGCCAAGGTTAAGTATATGAACAGTATTGTGTTTTAGTTTTTTTGCAGCTGATTTGATGCTTTGAGGTGCATCTGACATCAAGATAAGGTTTTTTAAAGGGATGGTTGATACAAGCCTTGAGTATTTTATTTCCTTTGAGTTGTTTAGTTTTATTTTTTTTTGAGAAAAATTTATTCCACTAACATCAGATTCTAACATAACATTCTCTTTAACCCTTTCATATATCTTTCTTACCAAACTTTCTATCCCTCCATATATTGGGTAGTAAAAGGTTGAGTTATATCCGCTTCCCTCAACCTTTTTTATATACGCACCGCTTATAATATCGCTGATTGATGGAATTGGGACAAATCCTTCTATCCATAGAGCTGTCATATCCTGAGCTTTAAATGAATAGAGTTTTTCGTTGTAAGGTATCATAAATTGCTCGGATATTGATTTTCCAAATACACTATATGACCATTCTTTAAAGTTTAGGGGATTAGGCTTTTCGTTTCTAAGTCTTGAGGTGATAAAGTCTTCTACACACTTCTTTTTGATACTATTTGGAAGATTGTAAAGATTTATCTGAAACGGATAATCACTGTATATTCCTTTTATATATATCTTTGAGTTCCTTTTTATTTTCTTTAAATTATCTTGAAGCATCTCAGCTACAAAATTAGATGTTTCTTTCCATCTGAGATGAAGAAGATGCCCAGAAAAATCAAAAAGAAATTTGTCCTTTTCAATAGTTCTGCAAAGTCCACCTGCTCTACCTTCCTTCTCTATTACTATGTATTTTCTTCTTCCTTCTAAAAGTTTAAGGGCGCATGAAAGTCCTGTCAGCCCCGCTCCAAGTATTATTAGCATTTAACCTTTAATGCCTCCTTTACTTTGGATGTTATATAATCTATCTCTGTATCAGTAAGCTGTGGAAACATTGGCAGAGAAAGAACTACCTCTGCTGTCTTTTCTGCAACTGGAAAATCTCCTTTCTTATAATTAAGATAAGAATAGGCTTTTTGGAGATGGAGTGGTATTGGATAGTATATTTGATTAGCAATGCCGTTTTCGCTTAAGTATTTTGAGACTTTATCTCTTATCTTTTTATTCTCAAATCTGATGGTGTAGTAGTTGAATGAGTGATAATATCCGTCTTGTACCTCAGGCACAATACAAACTCCTTTAAGCTCTGAAGCATATTTTTGTGCTACTCTGTTTCTTTCCTCTGTTGCTTTTATTATGTGTTTCAGTTTTATTCTTAAAATAGCAGCCTGAATTGTATCAAGTCTTGAATTAAATCCCTCGGTTTCATGAATATATCTTTCCCTTGAGCCATGGTTTCTAAGCAATCTTGCAAATGCTGCGATATCTTGATTTTGAGTTGTTATAAGCCCGCCGTCTCCATATGCTCCAAGATTTTTTGCAGGAAAAAAACTAAAAGCCCCGCATGTTCCAATTGAACCGGTAAATTTCCATTCTCCATTTATTCTGCATTTTGCAGTAAACGCCTGCGCGCAATCCTCTATGACAATGAGTTTATATTTTTTTGCTATCTCCATTATTCTGTTCATATCGGCTGGATATCCATAGAGATGAACTGGTACTATGGCTTTTGTTCTGGATGTTATTCTTTTTTCTATAGATGATGGATCTATGTTGTATGTTTTTTCATCTATATCTGCAAAAACAATCTTTGCACCTATTTGCGATATCGTTTCTGTTGTTGCTATGAATGTAAATGGTGTGGTTATGACTTCATCTTTGCTTTTTATCCCTGACGCAATCATCGCAATTCTCAATGCGTCAGTTCCGCTTGCAACAGATATAGCATATTTTGAGCCATTGAGTTTTGAAAACTCTTCTTCGAACTTTAAAACATCCTCTCCAAGTATAAAGCTGCATTTTTCCATAACAGAGATAACTGCTCTGTCTATCTCAGCCTTAAGCTGGGCGTATTCCCTTGTGAGGTCTGTCATTGGTATCTTCATATCAACCTCCTTTGTTATTGCTGATTTATAAACATTTTACAAAATTGTTATATTGTTATATAATTAGATGTGTATGATTTTTAGTAGTTTGTTAGCATATTTTTTTATGGCTTTTATATTTTCAATTCTTCTAAATCCAATTATGAGAAATCTCTATATCAGACTGGGTATGTATGATATTCCTGGTGAGATAAAAACTCATCGTGGGATGATACCTCATTCGGGTGGGGTTGCAGTTTTTATCTCGTTTGTTATTTCACTTCTAATAATAAGATTTATGACACATTTTCCAAGTGGAACTTTAAGAGAGCTTAGATATATAACCTTGGGTGCAGGGGTTGTTTTTCTGATGGGACTTATTGATGACATAAAAAAGCCGGGTGGTATAAGAGCTGAGGTTAAATTTGTAATGGAGGTTATAATTGCATCTTTTATGGTTTTGAGGGGTTTTAAAATAAACTTTATCTCACCTGACTATATAGCCTATATTTTAAGTGTTTTATGGATAGTTGGGATCACCAATGCCATAAATATAATAGACATAATGGATGGGCTTTCCTCATCACAGATTATAATAGCATCATTTGCATTCTATTTTATAACCCTTCCTCAGGAGGAACTTTATGTTAATCTTCTTGCAGGGATTCTTGGTTTTTCAGTTTTAGGTTTTATGCCTTTTAATATGAGTAAAAGGTTAAAGATATTTCTTGGTGACAGCGGAAGCCTTTTCTGTGGTTTTATCCTTGCAGTTATCTCTCTTGGGGCACGTTATTCAGAAACAAATCCTCTTGCTGTTTATTCTCCACTTTTTATTCTTTCTGTTGCTATTTTTGACACCCTCTATGTTTCGTATATGAGAATAAAAAGAGGTATGTCGCCTTTTAAAGGAAGTAAGGATCATTTTGCTATCAGACTTGAGATGATGGGTTATTCAAGGATTAAAATAGTTATTTTAACTTCTGTGTTTTTAATCATTATGTCTTTCTTTTCATTTTTTCTGACGAAGGTTGGACTTGGAGCTGGTATTTTTATGCTTGTTTTTGTTACAATCTTTCTTTTTTATGTAGCAAAATATCTTTCAAGTGTGAGAATAATTTAACATCACTAAAAAGAATAATGCTAAAATATAGTTAAGTTATGAAGAATGCTGAAGAGCTTGAATATAGATTAAACCTGCTTGTTCAGTTTGGAGCATTAATTAGTAAAGAGACAAACCTTTCAAAGCTTCTTGAAATTATAGCCTGGCAGGTTAAGAAAATCCTTTCGGCACAAAGATGTTCTATTTTTATACTTGACGAAAAGAATGAAGAACTGTGGTCAAAAATGGCAATCGGTATAAGTAGTTCTGAGATACGAGTTCCATTGGGTAAAGGAATTGTTGGATGGGTTGCTAAAACCGGGCAATCTCTAAACATAGCTGATGCCTACAGATCTGATAAATTTAATCCTGAAATAGATAGAATAACCCGATTTAGAACTGTAAATGTGCTGGCTGTACCTCTTAAAAATACTTCCGGGAAAATAATAGGTGTTTTTGAGGTTATAAACAAGATAAATGGGCCTTTTGACAGTGAGGATGAAGGGATTTTGAAACTCATAAGCTCTCTTGCCGCAAGTGCTATAGAGAATGCTCAGCTTTATGAAGATCTCTACCAATCTCAGCTTGAAACCATATACCGTCTTGCTATAACCGCAGAATATCGTGATCAGCATGATACAGCTGTGCATCTTAGGCATATAAGCGAGTATTCTGAGCTGTTAGCAAAGGCTATCGGACTTGATTCCAAGTTGGTTGAGAATATAAAATACGCAAGTCCTCTTCATGATATAGGTAAGGTTGCTATAAGTGATTCAATACTCCTAAAGCCAGCAAGGCTTACACCGGAGGAGTTTGAGGAGATGAAAAAACATACACTCTATGGTGCAAGGATCCTTTCAAATGCAAGAAGTCATCTGCTTCAAATTGCCTGTAGAATAGCTCAGAGCCATCATGAAAAATTTGATGGGACAGGATATCCTTACAAGCTTAAAGGTGAGATGATACCACTTGAAGCAAGAATAGTTTCGGTTGCCGATGTTTTTGATGCTCTTTGTAGTGCAAGGGTTTATAAACCAGCCTGGAAACTTGAAGAAGCAAAAAACTATGTGCTGTCTGAAAGGGGTAAATCTTTTGATCCACATGTCGTTGATGCATTTGAAGAGGTATATCCTACTTTTCTTGAAATCCAGCAAAAAACTGACCCACGCTCAAGCATTATTCCCGGAATAAAAAAGGAGATATTCAAAGAAGAATGATGGGGGTGTTAAAAAATTTATAAGAGTGAATTTCTTCTTCCTGTCTTTAAGTAATGTATATATTTCTTTGGTCACTTGACAGCTAAAGATATTTGGGTTATAACTTAAGAAGGAGGCATTATGAGAAAGAATGTTTTAGTAAGTCTTTTCTTAGCTGTTATAGTTTTTTGGATTTTTTGGGGAATTAAAACAGAATTTAAAAGACGAGATTTCAGAAATGCCCCAAAAGATGATTTTGGATATATTGACTTGAATAAGATCAGAGGTAATTCAAATAATCTCCCTCTTCCAAAAGCTACTTTTGATAACTCTATTCAGCAGCCAACAATACAAGATGTTGCTGTATATGGGAAGAATACTATAATGGATTATTATGCTGTTAAAAGGTCATTGCAGGAATTATCGCATTCTGTTCCTGCTCTTGTAAGGAAAAGTTCTTTGCTCTTTGATGAGAAAAGGCAAAAATATATTGCAGTTACAAAAGTGTTGAAAGAAAGTTCTTATTTAGCTGATGATGAAGATTTCAGTGACCAGCTACAACTTGCATTTTGCTCTGCTTCACTTGTAGGCAAGAGATTGATTTTAACTGCTGGGCATTGTATAGATAACAATTCATATAAAGATGTCTATGTGGTTTTTGGTTGGCGACAAACTGGCAAAGGTCAGTATAATCTTGAATTTTCTGAAGATGATGTTTATGAAATTGAAAGGATCATTGTGCGTAAGCTTTCTGATGAATTTATAGGATACGAAGATATTTATGAAGATTATGCCCTTGCTTTGTTAAAACGAGCTGTTAAAGGAGTTCAAGAACTTTCTATCGATAGAGATGGTAGTTTTGTTGTTAAGGATAGAGAGGTTTTTACTATCGGTTATCCGAAAGGAATGTCTGTCAAAATTACAGATCCAAAGGATGCTAAGATTTACATAGTAGGTAAAACACAATTTAACACCGACTTAGATGCGTTTGGCGGAAATTCAGGCTCACCTGTTTTTGACTCTTATACTAAAAGGATAATTGGTATACTTGTCAGTGGAGACTCAGAGCAGGTTAGATATATTCTAAACAGAGATATCCAGATCTCTTATGAGATAGAGGAAAACATGAATTCTAAAATTAAGAAGATTACAAGAAAAGATGGAACTATTGTCTTTATTGTGTCTAATGAGTTTTATAGATATTTACAAAAAATTTCAGCTCGAAAAAAGATTATTATAGATGAGATTAATAAAACCATAACCTTTCAAAAGGGTGGCGAGTATTTTGATTCTGATTTAGCATCACTGATTGTTTGGATTACAGGTAATGTAGATGCACTTGAGAAAGGAAGACTTGTCCGAAGGGCTTCTTATTACCATGGTAGTGGTACTGGCGTGCAGAAAATCAATTCTTTACTTGAGAGCCTTATTCCCCTTAGCAGTGAAGAGAAAGCTATATGTAATTCTATAAGAAATCAGATAGAGATAAATCGTCCCGTTATAAATCCAGAATTGATAATGTTTTATAAAATGAATAGATGTGATAAAGAGATAGGAATATAATTTTTTTATAGTGTCCCATAATTGTGCATAGAACTATGATACAACTGAAAAACTGATATGATAGGATTTAACAAAACAACGATTCTGAATATCCAAAAGCTTTATAGAGTTTATAAACTCATAGGTCATATCCTGCGAGCCATCATCAACAATTATAACCTCAAAAGCCCTCAATTTTAAGGTTATTGATTCTATTTAAAACAGTTTCAATTGTTTTTCTTTCGTTGTAAGATGGGATTATAATTGAAAGATTTATTTTTTCCATTATAAAGATTTTACTTGATGTAAGATACCTTCACTTTACTGATCAATCTTCTTTAAGAAATTCAACACTGCCAAGCTCTTCTATTTTTGATTTTGTGGTATCGCCAATTATAAATATAAGTGGTTTTTCTGTTGAATAGAACTTTTTGGCAACATTAATTACCTCATCCTTTGATACTGAATTTATTCTTTCAGTATATTTTTCAAGATAGTCTTTTTCATAGCCGTAGTGATCATATCCTGCAAACTCTTCAAGCAGGTCAAAGACTGTAGGGAATCTAAAGACGAATGAGTTTATGATCTGTGATTTTGCCATTTCAAGCTCGTTTTCTTTTATATCAGCCTTCTTTGCTTTTTCAAACTCAATAAGTATCTGTTTTACTGCTTCAACAACACTCTCAGGTTTTGTTCCTACATATGTAAGCACAAATCCAGATTTATCTCTTTTGCCAAAATAAGAGTAAACAGAGTAAGCAAGCCCCCTTTTTGATCTTATTTCGTTGCCAAGAACCGACTGTATTCCTCCACCCATATACTCTGAAAGAACAGATAGAGCAAACTCTGAAGGGTCATGTCTTTTAGGCCCTTCCATAAGTATTACAACTGTGCTTTGTCTAAGAGGTTTATTTATTGCATATATTTTTGTTGACTGAGGAATTGCCGGTTGTGGTATATCAGGGATTTTAAAATCACCCTTAGGTATATCTGAAAAAGTATCTTTAAGTTTTTTTATAATCTCATCTTGGTTAAAATCACCCGCAGCAACTATTATCATATTTGAGCCAACAAAGTTTTCCCTATGATAAGCAAACATATCATCTCTTGTTATTGCATTTATAGTCTCATTTTCTGTTCTTCTGCCATAAGGGTGATCTTTGCCAAAAAACATTCTCATTGCCTCTCTTATAGCCTGATCTTGCGGCTTATCATTTCTTCTTTTTATCATCTCAAGGGCTTCAAATTTTTTTAGTTCAAACTTTTTTTCGTCAAATGCAGGATTTTTTATAAGGTCGGAAAATATATCAAATATTTTGTCAAAGCTTTTCTTGTGTGATATCATTGAAATAGATGAATCCTCCATATTTATCTTTGCAGATATCTCTGCTGCATAGTATTCAAGTGTTTTGTCTATTTCATCTGGAGAGTATTTTTTGCTACCTCCCTCTCTCCATGCAGCAAAAAAAAGCTCACCAAGACCAACCTTTTCCTTTGGATCAGCTACCTTACCACCTCGCATAAAGACTGCTATTCTTACAAGTGGGAGTGTTTTGTCCTCTTCAATGTAGAGTCTTATGCCATTTTCAAGAAGAACAACATTTGGCCTTTTGGGTTTGAAGTCAATGTTTTTATATGAGGGAAGATTAATTGATGAATTGAGGTTTAATGTTGTCATAAGAATAACTCCTGATATTATTTTTTCCATGATATCTCCTTACCTCTTTTCAATAAGATAGACTGCGGTTCTATTTTCTGGTGTTAAATATTTTTCAATAACCTGCACTACATCCTCTGGTCTAACCTTTCTTATCTCCTCAAGCTGTTTCCATGAAAACCTCCAATCTCCCATTATTTGCTGATTATATGCAAGCTTTATTGCAAACTCAAGATTTTTTTCAAGCGATGTTATAACCGACATCTCGTAGTTGTTTATAACTTTCTCTATCTCCCACTTTGTTGGTGGATTATCTTTTATACCTCTTATCTCATCCATTATATCTTTGTCAAGCTCTTCAACCGTTGTGCTACCCTTAGGTGCTGATACTATGGTAAAAAGTGAGGGGTATCTATCACCAGGTACTGAGTGGTATGAAGCAATGTATAAAGCTGTTTGTTTTTCCTCTACAAGCCTTTTATAAAGTCTTGAGGTATTGCCATTTGAAAGAATCTCGCTTGCAACTATAAGTGCTGGCATATCAGGTGAGTTCATCCCTGGATTTTTAAATCCAATCTTTAAAAGTGGTTTTGCTGGGAAAAAGACCTTTATTACATTTTGTGCATTCTGTGGAGGTTCTTTTGTATAAAAGGTGTTTGGTAGCTTAACAGGTTTCCATGATGAAAAATATTTTTCTGCAAGCTCTATAACCTTTACAGCATCTACATCCCCAACGACAGCAAGTGTTGCATTGTTTGGACCATAAAATTTCCTGTAGAAATTTTCAGCATCCTTTCTTGTTAGATTTGCAACATCATCCTCCCATCCTATTGTTGGATTATGATAAGGATGTGCTATAAATGCATGTGAGAGAAGTGCTTCCCAGCTCACCCTTGATGGGTCTGATTTATCCATTCTTAACTCTTCAAGAACAACACTTCTTTCCTTATAAAAGTCTCTCAACACTGGATTTTTAAATCTATCTGACTCAATTATGAAAAATGACTCAATTCTATCAGAGGGAAGCTCAACAATATATCCTGTGTAGTCAGTTGATGTAAATGCATTCATTGAATTCTGCCCTAGGGTATTATATATCTTCCAAAATTCCTCTCTAACCTGATATCTCTCAGCCTCTTTTTCAAGCCTCTCAGCCTCTTTTTTGAGATTATCTATCTTTTCTTCATCTTTAATGTATTTTTTATTTTCAGCTGTTATTTCTTCTTGAATTTTATCTATCTGTTCAAGAATCTTTTTTTCTTCTCTATAGTTAGTTGTGCCTATTTTTTTTGTTCCCTTAAACGCCATATGTTCAAAAAGATGAGCAAGTCCACTTTGCCCCTGTTGATTATCAACATTTCCAACCCTAAACATCATAGCAAAAGAAACTGTTGGAATATATCTTTTTTCAAGAATAAGTAGATTTAAGCCGTTTTTCATTCTGTAGTGTATTACAGGTGGATAGTTTGGATCTGTTTCAATAACTGCTCCCATTTTTTTTAGTTTTTCTGCTGTAGTTTCACTCATAGCTGATACTCCTGATAAGAATGTAAAAAAAACTGATATTGTTGATAGTGTTTTTTTAAACATCTAATCCTCCATCTTTTTTAAATATTATATAATTTTTTTAGTAAAATAGAGTTTTAAGACTATTAAGACTATGGAGAGGATAAAGAAACATCCTATTATAGACATTACTGAAAGAAAGGAAGTTGAGTTTTACTTTGATGGTAAAAGATACATTGGATACGAGGGTGAGGCTGTTTCATCTGCTCTCATAGCAAATGGTATAAACATATTCAGCTATCATAAAAAAGACTCAGTACCTCAGGGTATTTTCTGTGCAAATGGGCAATGTGCTCAGTGTAGTGTTGTGATTGATGGTAGGGTTTTAAAGGCTTGCATAACTCCCCTTCATAAGGGTATGAATATTGAAACTCTTAGGGGTGCTGCTAAGGTAAAACCAGTTAAAAAAGACTTTACATACTCAAAGATAGAGGAGATTGAAACCGATGTGCTTGTTGTCGGTGGCGGACCAAGTGGTATGAGCTGTGCAATTGAGCTTGGAAGGTTTAACTTGGATGTTATGATTGTTGATGATAAATCAAGGCTTGGCGGAAAGCTTCTTCTTCAAACACACAAATTTTTTGGCTCTGTGGATGATTGCTATGCAGGAACAAGAGGAATTGACATAGCTGATAGACTTGAACATGAGATCAATAAATATCCATCTATAAAGGTTTTGACAGAAAGTGTGGTTTTTGGTGTGTTTTCTGATAAGAAAATAGGTGTGATAAGAGAAAATGAGGTATGCTATCTTATAAAACCAAAGGTTGTTGTTTTTGCGACAGGTGCAAGAGAAAAGATGCTTCTTTTTGAAGGTAATACACTTGTTGGGGTTTATGGAGCAGGTGCATTTCAGACGCTTATAAACAGAGACCTTGTAAAACCATGTAAAAGAATATTCATTGTGGGAGGAGGGAATGTTGGGCTTATAGCAGCATATCATGCCCTTCAGGCAGGTATTGATGTTGTAGGGCTTTGTGAGATTTTTGATAGATGCAGTGGTTATAAGGTTCATGAGGATAAGATAAAAAGGCTTGGGGTAAAGATATTCACAAGACATACAATTGTTAGAGCTGAAGGGAATGGTTATGTTGAGAGGGTTATTATAGCAGAGGTTGATGAAAAATATAGAATAAAGGAAGGGACATACAAGATTTTTGATGTTGATACAATTCTTGTTGCTGCAGGGCTTTTAAGCGTAAATGAGCTTTATGAGGAGGCAAAGAAATTTGGCATTCCGTCATATGTCTGTGGAGATGCGCATGAGGTTGCAGAGGCATCAGCAGCGATGTTTAGTGGAAAGATAGCTGCTCATAATGTTTTGAAACATCTTGGCTTTGTTACAAATGAGGTTCCAAAGTTTTGGTATGATAAGCTTGAGATACTTAAGTCAAGGCCTGGGAAATATGAAAAGCGAAGAAGAAAATCAGAGGGTTTGATATATCCTGTTATACACTGCTATGAGGAGATCCCCTGTAATCCATGTGTGACAGTATGTCCTAAGAAATCAATAAAGTTGAGTGGAGCTACAATAATGAGCACACCTTATTTTGATGGAGAGTGTATTGGATGTTTTAGATGTCTTGTTATATGCCCAGGCCTTGCAATTACAATAGTTGATAAAAGAAGAGATAGGGATAATCCAATCGTATGGTTGCCCGTTGAGTTTGATAGAAATTTTGAAAAAGGCATGAAAATTTTGGCTACAGATGAGGATGGAGATATAAAAGGGGAGTTTGAAATAGAGGATGTTAGAAATTTTAAAGCTGACAAAACGCTTGCTGTTGCTATTAGAGTTCCTTCAGATATTGCTGATGAGATAACCTCTTTGAGAATGATTGATGGGTTTAAATACACAAGCATAGAGGATATAAAGCTTATGCCTGATACAACTGTTGTGTGTAGATGCGAAAGGGTTAGTCTTGGTGAGATAAGAAAGTGGATAAGAAAGGGAGTAAAAGACCTAAACCAGCTAAAAAGCCTTACAAGGGTTGGTATGGGTGCATGTGGAGGAAAAACATGCTCACAGTTTTTGCTAAACATAATGAGAAGTGAAGGTGTTTCGCATCAGGATGTTACCAGTTTAACCCAAAGACCTTTTTTCGTTGAGGTTTCAATAGCCTCGCTTGCCGGGATAAATATCAAGGAAGAAAAAACAGATGATTTCAGTAATTTTTAGGTAAGGAAGGTTATGAGGGTCTTTGATATAATAATAGCAGGTGCTGGAAGTGTGGGGGTTCCTCTTTCAATGTTTCTTTCAAAAGAGGGGTTTAAGGTATGTGTCATCGAAAAAAATTCATCACCGGGAAGGGGGCAGAACCGTGCTGCTATAGGAGGCATAAGGGCAACTCATTCTGATGCTTCAAAGATTAAAACATGTCTTAAGAGCATTGAGATATTTTCTACCTGGAAGGAAAGATATGGTGATGACATTGGCTGGTTTAAGGGAGGATATATCTTTCCTGTTTATGAGGAGAGGGATGAAAGGCTTTTGAAGGATCTTCTTGTAGTTCAAAAAAGATATGGTCTTAATATAAGATGGATAAGCAGTGATGATGTTAAGGAGATTGTGAAGGGAATAAACGATGAGGATTTAAGGGGTGCAACATATTCAGCTGATGATGGTTCAGCATCACCTCTCCTTTCAATAAATGCTTTTTATTTTAAATCCATTGAATATGGTACAGTTTTTGTTTTTAATGAGCTTATCAATGAGGTAAAGAAGGACGAAGGTGGAAATTTTATAATAAAGACAGATAAGTCAACATATTCCTCCAGATATTTTATAAATGCAGCAGGAGCGCATGCCAAATCAGTTTCAATGATGGTTGGGGTTGATGTCCCTGTTAAGCCAGATTCACATCCTGCTGGAATAACAGAACCAGTTGAAAGATTTATGTTTCCAATGCTTGTTGACATAAGAAAGGGCGAAAACTCAAAGAATTTTTATTTTTATCAGAATTTTGAAGGTCAGATAATATTTTGTCTTACACCGGAGCCACCTATTTGGGGTTATGATATATCCTCAGACTCGTTTCATATAAATGAAATGGCAAGAAGGATGCTTAAACTCATTCCAAGTCTTGAAAGCATAAAGGTAAGAAGGATATGGAAAGGGCTTTATCCTATGACACCTGATGGATTTCCGATTGTTGATTTTGATGCTGGAGGAATTGAGAATTATATATTGGCTGTTGGTATGTGTGGTCAGGGATTTATGCTCGGCCCTGGGCTTGGTTGGATAATAACAGAGATACTTTGTGGAAGAAGAAAGAGAGACGATGATATGATTGTGAATTTTAGATTAGACAGAAATTACGCCGGCCAAGAAAAACTGAAATGAGTTTGAAAATCAGTAATCTTCCTGTAATGTAGAAAGAAAAAACAATAAGCCTTGTTAGGATGGTTTCTTTACTAAAATTTAAAGAGATTTTAATAGACAGAATAAATCAAAAAAGTTTTTAAAGAGGAGTATTTTTTTGTAAAATTATACTGATGGCCTGTTCGTCTAGCGGCCCAGGACGCCGCCCTCTCAAGGCGGAGATCACGGGTTCGAATCCCGTACAGGCCGTTTTTAAAAACTCTTATGCTTAAAGGAGGGAATATGTGGCTTTTAAGACTTGCAAAAAGGGTGTTTCTTTTCATTATTCTCAATGTACTTGTTATAGTTACGATATCTCTTACTCTCAACATACTTGGAATAAGACCATATCTTACTGCAAGCGGTATTGATTATAGCTCACTTCTTGCCTTCTGTCTTGTGTGGGGTATGGTTGGTGCTTTTATATCGCTTGGATTTTCAAGAATGATGGCTAAATGGATGATGGGAGTAAGAGTTGTGGATCCCAGTACTCAGGATCCTGATTTAAGGTGGCTTGTTGAGACAGTTTATAGACTTGCAAGAAATGCTGGCATTTCGAGGATGCCCGAGGTTGGTATATATTTCAGTCCTGAGGTCAATGCATTTGCAACAGGTCCAACAAGAAACAGATCCCTTGTTGCTGTATCAAGTGGGCTTCTTGAGACAATGGATGAGGATGAGATAGAGGGGGTTCTTTCTCATGAGGTTAGTCATATAGCAAATGGTGATATGGTTACAATGACCTTGCTTCAGGGAGTTATAAACGCTATTGTGATGTTTCTTGCAAGGGTTATAGCATTTGCACTTACAGCATCTAAGAGGGATGACAGAGAATCATCACCATGGTTGAGATATTTTGTAACAATGATTCTTGAGATATTATTGAGCTTTTTTGCTATGATGTTGATTGCATGGTTTTCAAGATACAGAGAGTTTAAGGCTGATGAAGGAGGGGCAAGGCTTGGTGGCAAAGAAAAGATGATTGCAGCATTAAAAAAACTTAAGAAAACTATTGAAAGAGCAGATCTAACCCATAATGAGTCTTTTGTGGCATTTAAGATATCATCAGGCTCAAAACTCATGAGGCTCTTCTCAACACATCCACCACTTGATGAAAGAATAAAACGGCTTGAAGAGGTTTTCTGAGTGAGAAGGAATAATAATTGTTGAAAATAGAAGTGCATATAAAGAAGATAGTATCAGCAGCAAAAACAAAAAGATTGGCTCTTTTTAGTTTGATGTTTTTTTTGTCTTATGGCTTTGTCTTTGGTTATAGTGATTTTGAGTATTGGTTTAATAGGGGTTATGAAGCAAAAGACTCGGATATGCAAATAGAGTATTATACAAAAGCAATTAATGCGTGGACATATAGTGATGGTGACAAAAATTTAGCCATTTCCTACTTCAACCGCGGGATTGCTTATACTACTAAAGGCGAATATGATCGTGCAATTTCTGACTAGAATAAAGCAATAAAACTTGACCCGGAATTTGAAGATCCTATTGGAGTCATCGGTGAAGTGTATTTTATGCAAGGGAAACTTGATGAAGCACTAAAACAAATAAACAAGGCACTTGGTATGAAAAAAGAATCACCATACTTTAATTATGCTTACTGGTTGAAAGTTTTAATCTACAAGGAGAAAAAGAATCAGAGAAAAATTAGAGAAACAGTGCTTACTGCAAAAAAATACATAAAAAAGCAGATAGAGAAAAAACCAAAATGTAGATTAAACTATTCACACTTTAGTTTATACTATTCAGAAAACTATTCAGACTTGCTTTAATATACTGTGAGTCAGGTATAAACCCAGGGGAAGCACTCAAATTAGCAAAAAAAGCGGCTGAATTAAAACCTAACTATGAAAGCTATTATGTTCTTGCAAGGGCATATCTCTCCAACAACAATCCTCAAAAAGCAGTAGAATACTTTAAAGAATCACTTAAACTAAACCCAAACAATACCTGGTGTTTATACTGGCTTGGTAAGGTATATAAATACTACCTCAAAAACACGGATGAAGCAGAGAAATACTTTGAGCGAACTCTCGAAATTAACCCGAATTTTAGATTTATTCTTGAGGAGTTACAAAAATAAATTAGAGCTTGGATACATCTTACATTTATTTGAATTCTGATTTAAAATATGTTAGAATTCTTTAATAAAGGGAGGAACTATGACAATGCTACCTTTAATCATAATACTCGTGTTTATTCTTATGAGTGCTATAAATATTCTCAATGAATATGAAAGAGGTGTTGTTTTTACTCTTGGTAGATTCACTGGGGTTAAAGGGCCAGGGCTTGTTATAATAATTCCGGTAGTTCAAAAGATGATTAAGATAGATACAAGGGTTGTTACATTTGATGTTCCTTCTCAGGATATAATAACAAAGGATAATATACCTGTGAAGGTAAATGCTGTTGTGTATTTCAGGGTTATATATCCTGATAAGGCAGTTTTAAATGTT
This sequence comes from Elusimicrobiales bacterium, assembly GCA_049972095.1. Lineage (GTDB taxonomy): Bacteria > Elusimicrobiota > Elusimicrobia > Elusimicrobiales > UBA9959 > JANZZP01. Next base: position 14,538 of record JBMFKQ010000016.1, on the reverse strand, counting down.
GAAAGATATATGTATTCAACAAGCCAGTTTGCTCAAACAACACTCAGAAGCGTTTTGGGCCAACAGGAGCTTGATGATCTTCTTACAAACAGAGATAAAATAAATCAAGAGCTACAAAAGATTCTTGATCAGCATACAGAACCCTGGGGCATAAAGGTAAGTGCAGTTGAGATTAAAAATGTTGATATCCCTCAGGAGATGCAAAGAGCTATAGCCCGCCAAGCAGAGGCTGAAAGGGAAAGAAGGGCAAAGATAATAAATGCAGATGGTGAGTTTCAGGCAGCACAAAAGCTTATTGAGGCATCAAACATTATATCTGCCAATCCTGTAGCTCTTCAGCTTAGGTATCTTCAGACATTAACTGAGATTGCTACAGAAAATCAATCAACTGTTGTTTTTCCAATACCAATAGAGCTTCTTAAGGCATTTACTGAAAAGAAAAGCTGATAAAGTTTTCTGTTTTATTTGATGCTTAAACCCTTTTTCTCTCTCTACATCCATATTCCTTTCTGTAGAAAAAAGTGTAGTTATTGTGATTTTTATTCTGTGCCGTTGTTATCACTTAAAGATGCCTATATAAAAGCTCTTAAGATGGAGTTTGAGATTAGAGCTTTGATGATTAGTAAAAAAATTGATTTACTAAAAACCCTTTATATCGGCGGTGGAACACCATCTATTGTTGATGAAGATGATATTGAGAGTATTTTTGATATTGTAAGCAGATATATTGATTTGAAGAGACTTAAAGAAATAACCTTTGAAGCAAACCCAGATAGTCTTACTGCTTCAAAACTAAGACTCCTTGAAAGATGCGGTGTTGGAAGGATATCTATCGGTCTTCAGTCAACGGATGAGAAAGAGCTTTCCTTTCTTGGAAGAACACACTCTTTTGATGATTTTCTAAGGGTTTATTCACTTCTTGGCAATTTTAATGTTAATGTAGATCTTATCTATGGTCTTCCAGCACAGAGTTTTGAAGGCTTTAAAAGATCACTAAAAAAGGTTGTTGATTTAAGACCAAATCATATCTCCCTCTATCCTCTTGAGATACATAAAAACACTTCATTTTATGGGAATGTTGAGGTTGATGAGAACAGTCAAAGAGATATATATGAAAAATCTGTGGATTTTCTTGAGAAATGTGGTTATATTCATTATGAGATATCAAACTTTTGTTTAAAAGGTTATCAATCCCTTCATAATCTTAACTACTGGAACAGGGGTGATTATCTTGGCTTTGGGCCGGGAGCATCATCATGTATTGGATATGAAAGATGGCGTAATATCACAGATCTGCCTTCTTACATTAAAGCTCTCAATAATGGTAAAATAGAATTAGATTATTATGAGAAACTCGATGAAAATGATGTTATGAATGAGAAGCTGATGCTTTATCTTAGAAAGAGAGAGGGGATTGATGTTGGGTGTGATGTTTTTAATTTTTTTAGGAAAGAAATAGAACAGAAGATTTCAGAAGGTTATATTGAGGAAATTGGTGGTGCAGTTAGAATAAAGAAGCAGTATATTTTTGTCTCAAACAGTATAGTTTCTTCGATGATGAGATAAAGGGGTGTTTATGGATAAGGTTTATAACCCTTTAGGTGTTGAGGAGAAGTGGGTTGAGGCATGGCAGAAGGCTGGTCTTTTTTCTCCAAGAATAGATAGATCAAAAAAACCTTTTACTATTGTTATCCCACCCCCTAATATAACAGGTGCACTTCATATGGGGCATGCCCTTAACAATACACTTCAGGATATTATAATACGCTACAGAAGAATGATAGGTGAAAATACATACTGGGTTGTAGGAACTGATCATGGTGGTATTGCAACTCAAAATGTTATGGAGAAAATCCTTAAAAATGAAGGAGTTTCAAGAAATGATATTGGGAGAGAAGAGTTTTTAAAAAGGATGTGGAAATGGTATGAAGAGTGTGGGAATACAATACTTAGTCAGCTTAAAAAGCTTGGCTGTTCAATAGATTTTTCTAAAAAGAATGTAAGATTTACAATGGATGAGGAAAGAAGCATTGCTGTAAAAACAGCATTTGTGGAACTTTGGAAGAAGGGGCTTATATACCGTGGTAAGAGGATGATAAACTGGTGTCCAAGATGCTATACCGCGCTTAGCGATATAGAGGTTGAATATGAGGAGGAGAAATCAAAACTCTGGTATATAAAATACCCATTTGAGGATAGTAGCTTGGGTTTCATAACTATTGCAACAACAAGACCTGAGACGATGCTTGGAGATAGTGCTGTGGGTGTTAATCCTCATGATGAGAGGTATAAGGATTGTATTGGGAGATATCTTATCCTTCCGCTTGTAAAGAGAAGAATAAAGGTTATTGCTGATGAGAGAGTTGATAAGGATTTTGGAACGGGTGCTCTTAAGATAACACCAGCCCATGACCCACTTGATTTTGAAATATCAAAAACTCATAATCTTGAGTCAATAAGGGTTATATCAGATGATGGAAGGATGATAAACTGTCCACAAAAATATATAGGTATGAATACGATTAAAGCAAGGCAAGAGATTGTTAAGGACCTTGAAAAGGAAGGTTTTCTTGTGAAGGAAGAGACTTATGTGCATAATGTTGGAAGATGTTCAAGGTGTGATAGTTATATAGAGCCCCTTGTAAGTGAGCAGTGGTTTGTTAGAACCAAGCCACTTGCTGAAAAAGCAATAGATGTGATCCTTAGAAATGATATAAGCTTCTATCCTGATAAATGGAAGAAAATGATTGTTGACTGGCTCAATCAGATAGAGGATTGGTGCATATCAAGACAGATATGGTGGGGGCATAGAATTCCGGCATATTATTGCAAAAGTTGCAGTAGAAATGGACTTATCTTTAATGATAATGGAGATGTGGTTAAGGTTATGATGGAGAAAGGGGCTAAACCTATTGTCTGTGAGGTTAAGCCGGCAATATGTCCTGTATGTGGGTCTTGTGATATGGTTCAAGACCCTGATGTGCTTGATACATGGTTTTCGTCAGCTTTATGGCCGTTTTCTGTCTTTGGATGGCCTAAAAAAACTGAGGAGCTTAATTATTTCTATCCAACATCGCTTCTTGTTACAGGTTATGAAATACTTTATCTCTGGGTTGCAAGGATGATAATGTCAGGGCTTTTTCATATAGGAAAGATACCTTTTTCAAAGGTTTATATTCATGGGATAGTCAGAGATAAACATGGTCAGAAGATGTCAAAGTCAAAGGGAAATGTTGTTGATCCCCTTGAAATGATGAAGAAATATGGGACTGATGCAATGAGGTTTACAATCGCGATAAATTCGCTTGGGGGTAAAGATATTTTATTCTGTGAGAATGCAATTATAGGTGGAAGAAATTTTATAAACAAGCTTTACAATGTTTCAAGGTTTGTTTTGATGAATATAAAGGATGGTGAAAGATTTGAGTTTTCAAAAGACCTTGATGTCTGTGATAGGTGGATACTAACAAGGCTAAGTGAGGTTTCAAAGAACTATAGTTCGCTGATGAATAAATATCTTGTTAGTGAAGCACTTGATAGTATTTATGGCTTTGTTTGGGATGAGTTCTGTGATTGGTATATAGAGATATCAAAGATGTATCTTAAAAGTGATAAGAGAAACACAAAGATGGCTGTTATTCTTGAGGTTTTGAAATGTTCTATTAAGATGCTTCACCCATTTATACCCTTTGTGACAGAGGAGATATATTCAAATCTCAAGTTTTATTTTGGTGAAAGCAGTGAGTTTTTAATTGAGACAAGGATTAAAGATTTTAATTTTTCAGATTATTCAGCAGTCTCGCATATGCAGATTGTTATGGATGTGGTGAGGGAGATAAGAACTCTGAGATCAGAATTTGCTATTCATCCTGCAAAGGAGATAGAGGTTTTTATATTATCGGGGGATGATGAGAGAAAATTCCTTGTTAGTTTTGAAAGCTATATAAAGCATCTTGCAAAGGTTAAGAGTATAGAATATTCTCTAAACAGATCTGGTAGATTTATTAAAGGTTATGCAAGGGGATACAAGATATATATTAAAGTTGATGGTGATATAGATACTGTCAAGCAGAAAAAAAGGATTGAAAAGGAGATTGAAAACATAGCTAAATCCCTTGATAGATATACAAACACCCTTTCAAATCAGGATTTTATAGAAAAAGCGCCTCAAGGTGAGATTGAGAGAATAAAGGGATTTGTTGATGAAAACAAGAAGAAACTTGAAAGGCTTAAAGAGATGATAAGCGAGATATGAATATGGAAAGTATAAAGATTTTTATAAGGGTTTTCAGAGATAAGTATTGGATAAGAAGGGATCGTGATAATATTTTTTGGAGCGGAGTTATGCTTGCGTGTATGGTTGCATCAATAGTTACAACCTACTGGCATTATTTTGATATGACAGAGCTAAAGCCAAAGATAAAGCTAAAAACCAAGGCTTCAAAAATGGAACTTAAAAAAATAGAGGATGCGGGTTTTATGCTTCCTCTTCAAAGAACTTCTACCTTTTATAAGATTGAGGAGTATTTTAAGCCTGAGTGATATGAAGACTTTTTTGTTTTTCTCTGTCCTTTTATATGTTAGTTGTGGGGTTAGTTTATATTCTCAAAAAACCATCTCCCACTCACAGGATTTCAAGAGTGTGATAGATATAGAATGGGAAAATGCTGAAGTAATTGATCATCCAATTTATGGTGTTCTTGTTCTTTCAAAAGACAGATGGAAAAACTGGATTTTCAGGTCAATAATAGTTATAATGGTTTATATTTCTATATTAAGTGTTCTGCTTGCAATTCCAAAAACATCAGATTTTGTTATCTCTGTGTGCTACATACTTTGTGGTTCTCTTTTTGTTATATCCTTCTGGCTTACTTTGTGTGGATGGATGCTTTGGCGACTTGGGATTCATAATTATGCTGGGCTTTTTATAGCACTTTCTCTTCCAATGTATGCTGGCTCTTACTTTATGACTTTAAGGCTAAAGAAATATGATATCTCATATGCAGAGATAAGGGAGAAGATAAGAAAGATTAAAGAGATTGATGAGAAAAATTATGAGGATCCTCGCCTTTATGCTATAAGCGGTAAGTATGGCGAGTGGGAGGATGAGGATTTTATAAGGATGAAATGACACCTTTTTTTATTTTAAGAAACTTTATAAATGCTCTTCTCAAAGAGAAAAGTCCTGGTGCTATTGGTGCTGCCGCTGCATTTGGATTTATCCTTGGAATAATACCTAAAAATAACCTAACTGCTCATCTTCTATTTATACTTGCTTTTGTTTTTAAGACAAATATTCCCTTCTTCTTTATATCAACCATTTTTTTTTCATCCATTTCATTTTTAGTAGACAAAATAACAGATCCCGTTGGATACTGCATACTAACATCAAATTGGCTTTATCCGTTATTTAGACAGCTTTATAACACAGTTATAATCCCATGGACTGATTTTAATAACACAGTTGTTATTGGTGGTGTTTTTTTAGGTTTGATTGTGTTTTATCCCATTTATTATTTTTTCAAGAAAATTGCTGAAAGATACCTGCTTGATTTAGGAAAAAAAATTTCTCAAATGAGAGTTATTAGACTGCTTAGGCTGAGTTGGTTGTTTGAGTGGTATTTTAAAGATTGATTATGAGATGGAGCTATATCATACCAAGGCTTGTTTTTATTGTTATTGTTTATGTGTTTTTTTATTTCTTTTTTGATAAACTTCTTAAAATTTTCCTTATTAAAAGCCTTGAGTCAGTGTTTGGGTCAAAGGTAGAGATAGCTGATCTTAAAACTTCATTTTTGAAAGGAAGCTTTAGAATGAAAAAGGTTTCTGTTGGAAGCTTGAAGGATGAGTTTAGAAATCTTTTTGAGTTTGATGAGCTAAATTTTGAAATAAAACCATCACAGCTTTTTAGGAGGAAATTTATTATTGAAAACGCAGAGGTAAAGGGGTTGCTTTTTAATGGAAAAAGAAAAACATCAGCAAGAATAAAAAAAACACCATCCTTTTTTAGCCCTTATATTGATAAGTATGCAAATATGGTTGAGGATTTTGCTGTTGAAAGGTTTTCTGATATAAAGAGAGAAGGTATTGAAAGGTTCAATTTTGAGATTAGCAATCTTGAGACTATAAAGGTTTTAGATGATATAAAGAAAAACAGAATGGAAGAGTATAAAAAGATTTACTCTGATGTCTCCTCTTTTAATCTTGATGAGAGAATAGAAATCTTTGAGGAGGGGTTGAGAAAACTAAAGGATGAGAAGAATTTTATTAGACAAATGAATCTTGCTTCAAAGCTAAAAAAAGACATAGATGATCTCTACAGAGAGTTAAAGGACAAACAAAAAAATGTTAATGATATATTTAAACAGACAAAAAATCTCTACGCTGAGATAAACAATGCAAAGAAAAAAGATGTTGAAAGGATTATAAGGCTTGCAAAGATTCCCTCATTTGATACAGAGAGTGTTGCAAAGATACTTTTCGGAAAGGTTTTTATTGAAAGATATAAGACATATTCAGTCTATTTTGAAAAAATCTCTGAGATAAAAAAACACATACCTAAGAAAACAAAGGATAGAATTTTTGAAGAAAAAAGAAAGAGAGGAAGATATATATCTTTTCCCCTTGATAACTCATACCCTTCTTTTCTTCTCATAAAAGCATATGTTAGTGGAGTTCTTTCCCCTGAAAATCCAATAGTTTTTTCAGCAAGCATTGAAAACATATCTAATAACCCTCATATATACAAAAAGCCTGTTATTCTTAATCTCTCAGGCTCAAAAGATGGCTCATGTTTAAAGTTTACTTCAAAGATTGATGTTTCATCAGATGTATTGAAAGGTAGTCTTGATTTTAAATATACAGGTATAAAGATATCTAATCTAAAGCTTGGGCATAAAAACCTTGAGTATCTTATAAAATCTGCAAGTGCTGATGTGGTATCAAGTGGTTTATTTACATCCAATGATATAAATCTTCCATTTAAATTCAGATTTTATGAGGTAGATTCTTCAGCGAATATTCTAATCACATCTAATAAAAAGATAGATACAGTTATAGAGAAAACCCTTCTTGGACTTAAAGATTTTAATGTTGATTTTATTGTGAGGGGTGATATATCAAAGCCATCCTTGATTATAAAAAGTGATGTTTCAAATCTAATATCAAAGCAGCTTGAGGAAAACTTTAGAAAGGAGTTAGATTCTTTGAGCTCAAACATTGAAGAAAGAATAAACTTAGAGATATCAAAAAGGATTGAGGATTTAGATTTAGTTCTAAAAAAAGAGCAAGATAAGATACTTAATAAAATCAATCTTGGGATTAATAGTGTGGAAAGAATAAAGCAGAAGATTGAAGATGAAATAACTAAAAAGATAAAAATATGAACTCAAATGAGTTTCTTCTTGCCGTAAGGGATGATATAAAATCTGAGTTTGAAAAGGTTGATAAAAGATTTTTTGATTTTAGAATTCCTTTTTTTGCAAATCCTATTGGCAAAGGTGTTAGGAGTTTATACTGTTATTATCTTTCAAGGCTAACAGGGCTTGATCTAAAAAAAGCAATTAAGGTTGCAAGTGCCGCCGAGATTGTTCATCTGGCATCTCTCATACATGATGACTGTATTGATAATGCGGATTTAAGAAGAAAGGGTCCAACACTAAATAGTATGTTTGGGGTTTCAAAGGCGATACTTGTTGGGGATATGATAGTTTCTTTTGCTTTTAACAGAGCAAAATCACTTTCTCAAGAGGTATGTTTTTCTCTTGTTGATTGTGTAAAGTTGATGAGCGAGGGAGCTTTGTTTGAACAAAATGTTAGATTTTCAATTGTAAGCGAAAGTGATTACGAGGATATTGCTTTTAGAAAAACCTCTGCAATTTTTAGATGGATATCCATAACTGTGGCTTATCTGTCTAAATTTAATAATTTTTCTTCTTTTGATAGAATCTCAAGAAATTTTGGTCTGAGCTTTCAGATAATAGATGATGTTATTGATATAGAAGGAGAACCTACCTTGGCAGGGAAGAATACCATGCAAGATCTTTCTAATGGCAAGATGACATATCCCGTGATAATTGGGATGAGAAATAATGATTTTAAAAAGATGGTTGATGATTATATCAAATCAAGGGATTTAAAGATGCTTATGGATATTAGAAGTTTTCTTACTGAGAATGGTTTTATAGAGTTATCCAGACAAAAGGCAAAAAAGCTGGTTGAGGATATAAAAGATGATGTTGTGAAGATTGGAAGCTTAGAGAGATCAAGTGAGTTCTACAACTATCTTTACTCTGTTGCTCAAAGGAGGTTTTAATAGATATGAATATCCTTATGAGGTGGTTTGTAGTGCTGAGAGGATATGCATGGCCTGCCTCAATAGCTCCTATTAGCATTGCTGCTGCTTACTCGTATAAAAGAGGATGGTTTAATTTCTATGATTTTTTAGTTATATTTGTGGCTGGTCTTTTAATACACACCTCTGGTAATCTTATAAATACATATTATGATTTTGTAAATGGTATTGATAAGGATGATGCTGATGATATAGGAATAGTTAAAAATCTTGTAAAACCCTCAACAGTCATAAAACTTGCTTGGTTATTACTTGCAATAGGTTGTGTTTTAGGAATCTATCTTGTTTTTAAATATTCACTTTATAGCTTTTTGATAATTGGTGTGGTCGGTGTTGCTCTTACAGTTGCATATACTGCAAACCCATTTTCACTAAAATATAAGGCAATTGGAGAACTGGTTATATTCTTATGCTTTGGTCCTTTGATTGTTAGTGGTTCTGTTATGATATTTGCAAAAAGGTTTATTATGGAATCAGTGATTTATTCTCTTCCCACTGCTTTTCTTATAGTAAACCTTCTTCTTTCAAACAACATTAGGGATTATTCGTCTGATAAAAAAAGTGGGATAAAAACAATTGTTGATGTTTTTGGAATAAAGAAGTCAGAAATTTTATATATCCTTCTTCACATCCTTTCATACATCGTTGCATTATGGATTTTAAACCTCTCTTATGCCACATTTGCTTTTTTTATTTGTATACCTTTAAGTATCAGAATTTTTACACTTCTTAAAAGGCAAGAATATTCAGCTCTTAATAGAGAATCTGCAAAGTTTATACTTTTCTTTGGTTTGATTTTCATATCTGCTATTCTATGGGGTTAGAATGGCTCTTCTAATTACAAACATATCACAGCTTTTAACTCTTAAGGGTAGAAAAGGATATAGAAAAGGAAAGGAGCTTGGAGAGATTTGTGTTGTTGAAGATGCTTGTCTTTATATTGAAGGGGAAACTATCAGAAAATTTGGTAAGAAGAATGATGTAAAAAATGCCTTAAAAATGAGAGATGTAAAAGAGATAGATGTTGGAAAAAGGGTTGTAATGCCTGCATTTATTGATTGTCACACTCACAGTGTTTTTGCAAAACCACGCCTTGATGATTTTCAGATGAGGATCTCAGGTTTGAGTTATTCTGAGATAAAAAAAAGGGGTGGAGGAATAAACTTGAGTGCAAAGCATATAAAAGAGACAAGCTTTAATGAACTTGTTGATAAACTTATTAAATTCTCTAATTGTTTTATTGAATGTGGCACTACCACTATTGAAGTAAAAAGTGGCTACGGACTTGATTTTGAAAATGAGATAAAGATACTTAAGGTTATCAAAACTGCTTTGAATAAAACTGATCTTGAGATGATACCTACATTTCTTGGTGCTCATTCAATACCTCAAGGTATGAGCTCTGATGAGTATCTTGAACTTCTTAAAACGAGAATGATCCCTTATATCTCTGAAAAAAAACTCGCGGTTTTTGTTGATATATTTTGTGAGAAGGGATATTTTAGTCCAAGACAGGCAAAAGATTATCTTAACTATGCAAAGAAATTTGGTCTTATCCCAAAAGTTCATGCTGATCAGCTTTCAAAATCTGGTGGAAGTCTTGTTGCCGCGCAAGTTTGTGCGGCAACTGCAGATCATCTTGATTTTGCCGATGAGCACTATATCAGGCGTCTTGCTGATAAAAAGGTTGCTGCAGTTTTTCTTCCAGCATCAAACTATTTTCTTGGTGTGAACAGATACCCTGATGCTTTGAAATTCATAGAAAATGGCTGTGCTGTTGTTCTTGCAACTGACTTTAACCCAGGAACCTCACCTTGTTGGAATATGCAGTTTGTGATAAATCTTGCTGTTATTAAGATGAGGATGAGTATTGAGCAGGCAATTGTTGCTTCAACATACAACGCAGCATGCTCTCTTGGTCTTGGTGAGAGGTGTGGTATGATTGATGAAGGGATGCAGGCGGATATTATCGTTATTGATGCTTCTGATTACAGAGAGCTTGGTTATTACTTTGGTGCAAATATAAACTGGATGACAATAAAAAAAGGGAAGGTAGTTTATGCAAAAAAAAGTTTTTAATAAAGATATAAGGATTATTCTTTTTGATATAGATGGCACTCTTATAAAAGCTGGTGGAGCTGGGATGAGGGCATTGAATGCTGCAATTGTTGATATGGGGGGAAAATCTGATGTATGTAGATATTTTGAGCTTCAAGGAGAAACTGACAGGGTTAATTTTGAAAATGCTTTTTTCTATGCTTTTGGGCGAAAACCATCAAAGAAGGAGTTTAAAAAAATTTCCTCCCTTTATATAAAACATCTTCCGGGGGAGATAGAAAGATCTCTTAAGGAGGGGAAATATATAAAGATAAAAGGGGTTGATAGTTTTCTTACTGTTCTTTCAAAAAAAGAGAATATCTTCATAGGCCTTGCTACAGGAAATCTGAGGGAAGGTGCATATATAAAGCTTGGTCCTTCAAATCTTTCTTGCTATTTTCTTTTTGGGGGCTTTGGTGGCCAAGATGTAAAAAGGGAGAAGATGCTTTTAAAAGCCGTTAAAAGCGCCTCAAAGATAACTAATTGTGATATAAAACCACATCAGGTTTATGTAATTGGTGATACTGAAAAAGATATAATCGCAGCCAAAAACTGTGGTTTTCATTCTGCCTGTGTGCTTGATGGTTTTGGAAGCTATGAAAAGATAATAAAAGCAGGTCCTGAGCTTATTGAAAATGATTTTTCGAATCTTAAAGTATGGTTGATGTGGCTTGGAATTGAGAGGGATCCAAAGGGAGTTAAAAGGGGAACATATATATTCCCTGACACACCCATTGAGCATGCATATTGTAAGACAACAGCGACTGGGATATTTATTGATGAAAAGGATTTTGAAAAGGCTATTGATGTTATAAGAGAAAAGAAAAAGGTCTAAAAGATGTTATTAAGTTTTTGAAGGAATAAGTTTTTAGAAGATATGGTGTGGATATTGGTAAAGTTACAGTAGAAGACTTTACAAATAGAATCATCAGCAAAAATTTTTTATTCAGGCAGAGGTAAAATGTGTGAGGTTTAAAGGGACAGATGTAACAGAAATAATAATTGATATGAAAGATGTAGGTGGGAACTTAATTAAGTAGGTAAAAGAAGCAGAAAAATTTATCTTTAATAATATTTCTTTAACTTCCTGGATAGAAGATTGGAAAGATTCAAAGACAGGAAAAATTGGAATATCCACCAAAGGCAGTAAGAGAAGCGCTTGTAAATGCTATTTGTCATCGGGATTATCGTTTAACCTCAAAGGTTCAGATAAGAATATTTGATGACAGAATAGAGTTCTGGAATCCAGGACGATTGCCAGAAGGATGGACTGTTGAAAAACTAAAACAAAAGCACGAATCAAGGCCATTTAATCCTTTAATAGCCAAGGCATTTTTCTGGATTAAATACATAGAGGAGGTTGGCACAGGGACAAACAAGATAATTGAGTGGTGTAAAGAATGGGGACTGCCAGAGCCTGATTTTGAATTTACTGGAACGAGCATGGTTGTGACTTTAAGGAAATCTAAACTGACAGAAGAATACCTTTCTTCATTAAACTTAACAGACCAAGAGCTAACAATTATCAAGCATATTATATCTAATAAAAAAATTACAAGCGGAGAAGTCCAGAAAATGTTTAATGTAACCAGGGACACTTCCAATAGATACTTGAATCGATTGATTGATTTAGGGTTGTTAGAAAGAAGAGGCAAAGGAAGATTTATTTATTATATTTTAAAGATTAAATAACAAATGTTATGTGTCAGATTTGGCGTTTAAAAAACTTAAAGGTTTGAGGTAAAGAATGCCTAAAATAAATATAAACAAAACTGAACTTGTCTGACTCGGGAAATACGATGAAGATGGAAAACTAAATCCAGTTGAAAAGCCAGCTCATTATCCATTTTAGATTGTAGAGGTGATAAATAAGCTAAGAACTGGGGAAGAAGCGGCACAGCCAATACTATTTGAGATGTGAGAAGGCAAAGAAGATGTATAATATAAACAAGGAGGTTAATATACCAAAAAATTATTCATCAAAAATAGTGAAATTTTTTTGGCACAAGATGTGAAACATGGTTTATCTCTTTTCATGTAAAGTTGCAAAGCTTGAAGAAATTGTAAGGCAACCTTGGGTTTACAGGTTATTAAATGAATATGGCTATCCGAAGGAAGGAATAGATGTTGAAAGGATGGTTTATTTTGGCTCAAGAGATTCTGGTTTAGCAGATGTGGTTGTCCTTCAAGAAGACCTAAGCCATCCATACATAATCTTTGAAGTAAAAAGACCTCAAAGAAAGGCAGGGTTAGAACAATTAAAGAGTTATTGTAATGAGGGTAGAGTGATATGACAGAATACATTTCCATAAAAATAGAAGGCGAAATTACAAATCAGACTTTATCTGTGCTTCAGAGATTATTTTCCTCGTATCCAAAAGAGGATATTTGTTTTCAATTAACTGGTAGTGGAGTAGTCGTATATTTGAGAGAATTGGATTTTTTTGATTTTAAAAGAAATATTCAATCCCTAATAAAAAATTCTGATATTGATACCGCTAAACTATTAAATTTAATATTCTATAACATTGACAAAATAAAAAGTTATGGCTTAAAAGGCAGAAAAAGATTATATGTAGGCTACAACAAAGAAAGGAGGGTAAAAAACAGAGAAGAAAAAGAAATGATAAGAGGTATGTATTACTATGCAAGAGACCATAAATTTCCTAAACAAAATAATAAAATTCCCGAGGAATTTATTAATAAAATAATTGTTGGAGATAGCGAAGATATCTTAAAAAAATTTCCAGACAATTGTATTGATTTAATCTTTACTTCTCCACCATATAATTTTGGTCTTGATTATGAAAACCATAAAGATGGTATTAAATGGGACGATTACTTTAACAAATTATTCGCTATATTCCAAGAATGTATTAGAGTTCTAAAATATGGTGGAAGAATTATTGTTAATGTTCAACCACTATTCTCTGATTATATCCCTATTCATCATATAATTTCAAATTTTTTTATTAGAAATAAGTTAATCTGGAAGGGTGAAATTTTATGGGATAAGCATAACTATAACTGTAAATATACCGCCTGGGGTAGTTGGAAGAGTCCAAGTAATCCATATTTAAAATATACTTGGGAATTCCTTGAAATTTTTTGCAAGGGCGATTTAAAACATCCAGGAAATTTGAAAATGGCTGATATAACTGGCGATGAATTTAAAAAATGGGTTTATGCAAGATGGGATATTGCACCAGAATATAATATGAAAAAATATGGGCACCCGGCGATGTTTCCAGAACAATTGGTTGAAAGAGTATTAAAATTATTCAGTTTTAAAGGTGACATTGTTCTTGATCCTTTCAATGGGGTCGGCACAACTACTGCAGTGGCTAAAAGATTATTTCGGAATTATATAGGAATAGATATTTCAGAAGAATATTGCAAAAAGGCTGAAGAAAGACTTAAGGATACTCAAGTTAATATTAGTTTATTTGGAGGCGGACAAAATGAATAAGAAACTTTCCAAAGAGTTACAATTGCTTATCAATGCTTATGAGTTTTTAGTTAAAGGCATTGATACAAGAGCAAGAGAATCAGAAGACCGTGCTTATGGTGGAATAATAAGAGCCGGGAAAGGAATGCTTGTTGAAAGTTTAGCGAAAAGTTTAATTGAAATAGCATGGAAAGAGTTAGGAAATAACCCTAAAAGATTATCCCTTGATAAGGAAACTGTAAAAATCCCAATTAAAAAAGAATACATTGAAAGAGTAAAAAGCCCCGATGTTAAAAAATTTATAAAAGAGCACATCAACGATTTTTATTATCCATTAAGGACAGATGTTCATGTTTACGTTGATGGAAAATTTAAGATTGCAATGGAATGCAAGGCCTATACAGAAAACGCGATGCTAAAAAGAATCTTAGTTGATTTCACACTTTTAAAACAAGTTTATCCCCACCTTGCTTTTGTATTATTTCAGTTGGAAAGCCAGCTTGGTGGCGATTATTCTACTGCCAATCATGTTAAATATGGTAGTCCTTCTACCCATACTTTACTTTCATATTTTGATATTGATTTGAACATAATTACCCTCCTTGAAGGTGAAAGAAAAGTTGATAAGCCGATTCATAAA
>JBMFKQ010000015.1:0-36366 GCA_049972095.1 Elusimicrobiales bacterium | reverse complement strand
AAGATGAAAACAACAAACTTAAAGAGAAGAATATAGTACTCAGTAGGGAAATTAAAAAAAAGGAACTTGAAAATGAGGCAATAAGAAAGATTTATGAAGAGAAGATTGAGGAATACAAAAGACAGTTGGAAGATTTTGGAGATGAAAAGATTAAATTTTATGAGAATGAAATTGGAAGGATTAAAAATGATTATGAAAAAGCTATTAGCAAACTTAAGGATGAAAATAGAAGGGTCAATGATATGATTGATAAACTTAAACATGACTATGAGGAAAGAATCTTAGAGGTTGAAAAAGAAAAAGAACAAGCTGTTTTAGAGCTTGAGAGATATCAACAGGAAATATCTGAAAAAAGTAAGAATTTTGAAGAGATTGAAAATCTAAAGAAGGAGGTTGAGGAAAAAAATTTGGAAAATCAGAGAATTAAATCTGATTATGAAAGGCTCTCCATAGAGATGAATAATCTTAAAGCTGAAATGGAGAGTCTAATTAAAGAAAAGGAATCATTGAATGCTGAAATGGAAGAGATAAAAAGTAAAAATAAGAAATATCAGACTTATCTTATTGAAAAGGACTCTGAGATAGAAAATCTAAAGAAGGAGATTGATAGTATGAAGAAAGCCTTATCAGAAAGGGAGATGAGAATAGTTGAGCTTGAATTGGAGATTTCAAAGAATAAAGAGATTTCTTCTTCAAGTGTATCAAATGAGATAGCGAACTATAGAGATATAATATCAAGATATAAAGCTGAGTATGATAAACTAAAAGAGGCATATTTGTCTGAGAAATCAGCAAAAACAAGGCTTAGCACTGAGATAAATGAGCTTAAGGAAAATTTTAATGTCCTAAAGAATGAGTATGACGAGCTTATGAAACAGCTTTATGATCAGAGCCTTGAGATAAATAAAAAGGATGAGGAGATTAGAAGACTTAAAGATATTATAGATAAAAAAGGATAAATAGTTTTTGTATAATATAGATTGAATGGTATTGCTTCATAAACTCAATGGAAATGAGGTAGTAATAAATGCAGAGCTGATAGAGAGTGTTGAAACTACGCCTGACACCGTGGTAAATCTTGTTACAGGAAATAGATTTATAGTTAGGGAGACAAAAGAAGAGATTATGGCTCTTGTTATTGAATACAAAAAGAGGGTTTATGCCCAAAGGAGTATAATAAATCCCATTGAGGGTTTTGAAAAGAGGTGAGGGATTTATGGATATAGCAACATTTAGTGGCATCCTTGTTTTTGCAGGTTTTGTTGTTGGGGCAGTGTATCTTCAGGAGGGGTTGAGCGGTTTTAAACCCTTTATGAATGTGGAAGCGCTTCTTGTTGTTATGGGTGGGACATTTTGCGCTCTTCTTGTTCATTTTCCTATTCACAAGGTTATTAGGATGGGGAAGGTTCTACGAAAGGTTATGACATCAAAGGGTGAGGATACATCAAAGATAGTTAGCACATTTGTTGCTCTTTCACAGAAAGCAAAAAAGGAGGGTTTTCTTGCACTTGAGGAGGATGTTAAAAAGCTTGATGATGATTTTATGAAAAGAGCCCTTCAGCTTGTTATAGACGGGGCAGACCACGATTTTATTAAAAATATGCTTGAGACTGAGCTTGATTTTATAAGAGAAAGGCATAAGGTTGGAAGAGAGATATTTAATGCTCTCGGAACATATGCACCAGCTTTTGGTATCATCGGTACAGTTCTTGGTATGATACTTATGCTTTCAACAATAGAGGATGTGGCACAAGTGCCAAGGAGAATGGCTCTTGCTCTTGCTGCTGCCTTTTATGGGCTTGGTTCAGGCTACTGGCTTTTCCTTCCTATGGCAGGAAAGCTGAAGCTTAGATCTGATGAGGAGCTTTTTGTAAAAGAGATCATAATAAGAGGTGTTCTCCTCCTACAAAGTGGTGCAACACCATCAATAGTTGAAGCAAATCTTAAAGCATATCTTGAACCTGCAAAAAGGCAGGCTATTAGAGAAGTAAGAGAAAGGTAGAGGAGAAAAATAGATGGCTGTAAGAGCAAAGAATATGATTCCTGAGGATGATCCTAGGGTTGCATCTATAGGTCATCCTGCACCGCCTTGGCTGGTTAACTATGCTGATCTTATGACTGAGATGGTGTGTTTTTTTATAATTCTTTATGCACTCAGTGCTGCTTTAAACAAGAATGTTCAAAATGCAGCATACGAGATAAAGCAGATGATGGAGAAGGGTGAAATGGCAGGTAAGGTTGAGATAAATAGGGAGGGTTTGAGAATAACGCTTGAGGAGCAGGGTAATCTTCCCTTTTTTGAAAGTGGAAAGGCTGATATTACTGATGAAATGATTGAGGTTATAGACAAGATATTTCCAAGTTTGAAAAAACTTTCCCAGGATTATGAGATAATAGTTGAGGGACATACTGATAATGTGCCAATAAACACTGCTCAGTTTGCATCAAACTGGGAGCTTTCAACAGCAAGGGCAACCACAGTTGTGAAATACCTTATAGCTAAGGGAATCAATCCTTCAAAGATTTCTGCAATTGGTTATGGTGAGTTCAGACCCGTTGTGCCAAATGATACTCCTCAAAACAGACAGAAAAACAGAAGGGTTGTTTTTTTTGTTAAAACTCTAACTGGCAAGGTCAAGGATGTTGTTAAAGAGAAATAGTATAATTTTTATTTTTCTACTTTTTCTTTCTTCATGTTTTTCAACGACAAATATAAAGGTTGTGGATTTTACTGATGGACGCATCTCAGATCTTTCTCTTACTAAGAAGGTTATTGGAAAGAGAAATTTTCTTTTTTTTGCAACGACAAAGTATGGGATATTCCTTGATGGTTCAATAGTTGGTCTTATAACAGATTATTATGGTAATCCAATAGAAGGAGTAACTGTTAAGGCTGTAAGTGAGGGTGTTAAAAAAGAAGAGGAGAGTATAATAGAGGAAAATATTACATCCCAGATAAATACCAGCTTTACACCCGGGATAAGTGACAGTATGGGAATATATAAAATAAGATTTTCTGTTCCTGTTATAGATGATGAGGTTGATGTGAGAGGTAAGCTGGTTTATAACCCTGGATGGGAGCAGCAGAAGCAGAATCTTGGTAAAACCTATGAACCTCAAATAAAAGAATCACCATTTAGGCTTTACTATAATCTTAATACTGGTTTTTTAGCATTTGGGGAAGGAGTAAGAAGTGTTGTTGTAGCTCCTGTGGGTGAGGGACTTGGGAAAATGAAGATGCTGCCAGGCCAAAAACCACCTCAACCACCACCTCAAGAAACTACTAAGAAAGAGGAGAAACCGCAAAAAGAAGAGCAGCCAAAGGAAGATGATTTCTTCAAGGCATTTGGTTTCTAAACCTTAAAAAGACATAAGATTGTTGATTTTAGAGGTTAAAAATGTTATATTAGTTAATATGAAGAAAGGTTTGTTGTTTTTGTTAATCCTGTTTTTAGTAGGAGTTTCACATACTCTGTCTTCTAATGTAAAAGGGAAAACAGAGCCAAAGCTAAATTACGAGATAAAAAATCTTTCTATTAAAGACTATCCTTCTGATAAAGGTGATGCAGCCCTTATTGAGTGGGAAAAGGATGAAACACAGAAGGATTTTGTTTATGAGATATACTTGTCAACAGATCAGAGCAACTGGGCAAAGGTATCATCGCTAAAACAGGTTGATCTTCCGTTTTGGATGTGGAAGCGAGATGAGAAGAAAAACTCATTTAAGATAGATCTCATTAAGGCAATGAATATGGATGAGGATGAATATTTTAAACACTATATAAAGGGGCTGAAGATATATGCGAAAGTAAAAGGGATTAGCCCTGATAAAAAGGAGTTTTTTTCAGATGTTGTCTTTGGTTATGTAAAAGGCAATATATTTAGAACAGACAGGATAAATCATCTTATAATTCTTCTCATAGTATCTGTCGCCTTTTTTATAATACTTTCACATGCTAAAAAGAGACACCTTTTTATAAGAAGAATACCGGGGCTTGATGCGATAGATGAGGCGGTTGGAAGAGCAACAGAGATGGGAAAACCTGTTATGTATGTTCCAGGGATCGGTTCAATGTCTGGAATATCAACTATAGCATCAGTTTTTATACTCAATGAGGTATCAAAAAAAATAGCTCAATACGATGCATTTCTTAAGGTTCCTCATTATGATCCGGTGGTATTTACTGTTGCAAAAGAAACTGTTAAACAGGCTTACACAGAGGCTGGAAGACCTGACTCTTACAGGGATGATATAAATATCTTCATCACATCAGATCAGTTTGCTTTTGCTGCAGCAGTTGATGGAATGATAACAAGGGAAAAACCTGCAGCCTGTTTTTATATGGGATATTTTATGGCGGAGTCACTTCTCCTTGCTGAGGTTGGTTCATCGGTTGGTGCAATACAGGTAGCAGGGACTGATGTTGATCATCAACTCCCGTTTTTTGTCACAGCATGCGATTATACTCTTATAGGTGAGGAGCTTTATGCAGCAGGCGCATATCTTTCAAGAGAGCCGATGCTTGTAAGTGCCCTTAAAGTTCAGGATTTTGGAAAGCTTCTTTTCATAATATTTGCTATTGTGCTTACCATGATTTTTGTAATTTCTGCTAAAACAGGATACTTGGGCATTATAGATGTCCTGAAAGACTTTTTAAAGGTGAGGTGAGTATGAATCTATTTAAAAAACAGATACCTCTTTTTATAGTTTTTCTCTTTGGTATAGCAACGCTTACAACATACTATGTCCCACACAAAACATCTGATTATTATACTGAGTGGATAAATAAATGGGAGAATATTGTATCCGCTTTTGCCCTTTTTCTTGGTATGATAAGCCTTTTCTATACACACTACAAAAAGATACAAAGAAAGGTTGATGGTTGGGGATATAGCCTTTTTGTCTATATCGGTTTTCTGATAATGATTCTTGCAGCATATTTTAGCGGTGGAAATCTTACATATAATAACAAGACAACATGGCTTGGTTGGGCTTTTACTTATATATATAATCCTTTGAGTGCCACAATGTTTTCAATACTTGCCTTCTTTATCATATCCACTGCTTATAGGTCATTCAGGATAAAATCTTTTTCTGCTTTTCTGTTATTTGTTGCGGGTTTTATGGTAATACTTGGAAATATGCCTCTTGCTGAGGGATGGTGGGATTCACTCTTTGGCTGGACAAAAACAACGATAAGTGATGTAAAAAACTGGATAATAAATGTTCCTGCTGCTGCAGGTAAAAGAGGGATCCTAATTGGTGTAGCAATAGGTGGGGCAGTAACATCGCTTAAGATAATATTTGGGATAGAACGTGGATATATGGGAAGGGATTGATGGAGGGTTGATGAATAAGAACTCTTTTAAAGAAAGAATAAATAAACTTCTTAGAATAGATAGAAGATGGCTTTTTCTTTTTCTTACCCTTTCAATACTTATACCAATAGTAAAGCCGCTTGGAATACTTTCTAAATCGGTTTCACCATATGTTAAGAGTATATATGATTTTATAGAATCTCTTCCCGAGGGCTCAGTTATAATGCTTTCACTTGATTATGACCCTTCAACTGCTCCTGAGCTTCATCCTCAAGCAGCAGCTATTATGAAGCATGCATTTAAAAAGAACCTTAAGATTATAGTTATAACATTCGTTGCGGGTTCGGGTGGTCTTATAGAGGAGCTTGTAAAAACAATACCACCAAAGTACGCAAAGGAGTATGGTAAGGATATAGTTGTTTTGCCTTATATGCCAAATGTGCTTGCAGCAATGACTCAGATGTCATCTAATATACATGCTTTTTACACTACTGATAAGGATGGAAGGGATCTAAATGAGTTTGAGATGATGAAAAGGATTAAGAATTATCGTGATATCTCCGGTGTGATATGCATCACAGGCACAGCACTGCTTGATTACTGGATGGTCTATGTTGGAGATAAGTATGGGGTTCCTGTTATGGGTGGTGTTACTTCAATAAGCCAGGTTGGATATGGACCTTATCTTCAGAAGGGACAGCTTAAAGGTCTTATAGGTGGAATGAAAGGGGCCAGTGAGTATGAAAATCTAATATCTGAGAGATGGAAGGGGACAAGTGGGATAGATGCACTCAATATAGCGCAGCTTCTTGTAATATTTTTTATAGTTATGTCTAATATTGTTATCTTGATTCTAAAGTTTATTTAGCAAGGAGATCCTATGGATGTAATGACAATCTTTGGTGTGTGGATTGCTTCAGGACTGACCTTATTTTTATTCTCATTTCTCTACAAGGATAATCCCTTTTTTAAAATTGCGGAGCATCTTTATATGGGTGTCGGACTTGCATGGCAGATACAGATAGTTGTTTATAAACTTCTTATTCCGCAGATATGGGAACCATTTATAAAGGCTCTACATAATGGTAACTACTTTGATGTTGTTATGGTTATAATTCCAACAATCCTTGGTCTTTCTCTCATAACACAATTTATACCAAGATATTCCTGGATATCCAGATACGGCTTTACATTTATGATGGGTTATGCCGCAGGTCTTGCTCTTCCCGCCGGGCTTACCACTGATTTTATTAATCAGATACTTGGCAGTGTTGAGCCTTTTGCAAATTTATCAGCTCTTAGTAGGTTTCAACTTTTAAATGCAGTTATAATGTTAATTGGTGCTATATCTGTTCTTTTTTACTTTTTCTTTTCAGTTGAACACACCAGAGGCATAAAAAAGATATCCAGGCTTGGGATTTATTTTCTAATGATATACTTTGGCGCATCCTTTGGCAACACTGTCATGGCAAGGTTTTCACTGCTTTATGGAAGGTTTGATCTTCTTGTAAAATATTCAAAGGCTGAATACCTCTATGCCTCGGCATGGATAGCATTAGGGCTTGCAATTTATTTCCTTTTTATAGAGAGATTGATACTTAAAAGAGTTTAATTAAGATTGAGGTGGGTGTATGGTTACAGGACTTGTCCTTGTAAAACTTGTTCCAGGGAAAGAAAAACAGGTTCTTCCTAAGCTTAGAGCGATCAAAGAGATTGTGCATATGTCAGCTGTGTTTGGAAGATGGGATCTTGTGCTTGATATGGAGACTCATGATCTTGAACAGCTTTCTCATGTTGTGGTTAATGAGATAAGAAATATTCCAGGAGTTCTTTCTACCGAAACACTTGTCACTACATCTATCTGATGCTTTTGATTTTTTTAGTTTTTTCATATCTATCAGCCCAGGAGATTTCTACAACCTCTTTTATCTCAAAATCATTTTATGATATAGGATATCTTAATGGACTAATATCAACTACCTCTTCAGACTGTGAGGTAATGAGAAGCACTTATAGCAGCAGTATTCTTTTAAATCTTAAAAAAAATAACCTTACCAGATCCGAAATAGCATCGGCGCTTGTATGCATATGCGAGAAGGAAAAGAGTTATTACTCTGCGCTTGAGGTTTCTAAAAAGAAAAAAACTCTTATTGAAATACTTCAGTATTATGATTGCAATTATAAGGTTTTTAGATATAAGGGTTTGAAGCTTAAGAAAATGGTTGAGAATATAGATGATGATAGAAAAACCCTTAAGGATATTGTTTTCAGGTATTTTAGAAAATGAAAATAATGTCAATTATTATAGTGAGTTCGTTCTTTATTATCTTTTTCCTGCTATTTTTTAGAAATGATGAGTTTAAGGATTGTAGCAAAGCATTAATCTCTGACGGAAGAGATTATATTGAGCTGGATATAGCAGATACCCCTTCTAAAAGAACAATAGGCCTTATGTTTGTCAAAGCCCTTGATCCTAAAAAAGGTATGCTTTTTATTTTTGATGATGAGAGAGATAGGGTTTTTTGGATGAAAAATACATTTGTCCCACTTGATATCATATTTATCTCATCAGATTTTAGGATAAACACAATCTATTCTGGTATAAGAGCATCTTACCCTGATGAACCTGATGATAAAATTCCATTAGTGCATGGAAGTGCAAAATATGTTGTTGAGATAAGTTCAGGTATGAGCAATTTTTTTGGATTTAAAGAGGGAAATAAAATAGATATAAGATGTTTTAAAAAAGATAAATTGAATTTCAAAGTTTAAATTAATATAATTTAGTTAATGAGTATTTGGAGGAATGCTTTTAAGATAGGTTATTCCAGACAGCTTACTAATGATGAGATAGAATTCATTGTTAAGATAGCATCAAAGATAAAGGGAAAAAAACTTGAGGATATTGCACTGCTTATTGTTGAGGGGACAAGGCCTATTCATAATCTTGCTGCAAATCTGATATATTTTTCAAAGCCAATTTTTGGGTTTATATTTTCTAATGATGAGATGACAAAGCTGGCTGAGATACTTGAAAATCCAAATGGTTTAGAATTCTTTAAACAACAGCTTAGGGAGGATAAAAATGGATGAGAAGGATTTAAATGTGATAATTGCAACTGATTGTGGCAGTACTACGACCAAGGCTATACTTATAGAAAAAAAGGGTGATACATATCGCCAGACATTTAGAGGGGAAGCTCCAACAACAGTTGAATCCCCTTTTGAGGATGTGACATATGGGGTTAGAAATGCTATAACTGAGGTTGAAGAGCTTTCTGGAAGAAAGATTCTTGATGGTGATAAGGTCATAACGCCAAACAATGGGAATGTAGGAGTTGATGTTTATGTATCAACAAGCTCTGCTGGTGGTGGGCTTCAGATGATGGTTGCAGGTGCTGTTAAAGCTATGACAGGTGAATCAGCTCAAAGATGTGCTCTTGGTGCTGGTGCAATAGTTATGGATGTTATAGCATCAAATGATGGAAGGGCTGATCATGAAAAGATTGAAAGAATAAGGCAGCTTAGACCTGATATGATACTTCTTTCAGGTGGAACTGATGGTGGCACCATATCTCATGTTGTTGAACTTGCTAATTTTATAAAAGCAGCAGATCCTAAACCAAGGCTTGGAGCATCATATAAACTGCCTGTTATCTATGCTGGAAATCTACTTGCAAGGGATAAGATAAAAGAGATACTTGGAGAAAGGACCGCACTTATAATTACTGATAATATAAGACCTGTTCTTGAGAGGGAAAATCTTATGCCTGCAAGACATAAAATACATGATGTTTTTCTTGAACATGTTATGCAGCAGGCACCTGGATATCCTAAACTTATGAAGATGGTTGGAGCTCCTATAATGCCAACTCCTATGGCTGTTGGGCTTATGACTGAGAAGTTTGCAAAAGCCAAGGGTTATAATGTCCTTGCTGTTGATATAGGCGGAGCTACAACAGATGTCTTTTCTGTTTTTGATGGGGTATTTAATAGAACAGTCAGTGCAAACCTTGGTATGAGCTACTCAGTTTCTAATGTTATGGCTGAGGCAGGTGTTCATAATATAATGAGATGGCTTCCTTTTAAGATAGATGAACAGGATGTAAGGAATCGTCTTAAAAATAAGATGATAAGACCTACAACAATACCTCAGACAATAGAGGATTTGATGATTGAACATGCTGTTGCAAGAGAGGCTTTGAGACTTGCTCTTGAACAACATAAAATGCTTGCAGTTGGACTTAAAGGTGTTCAGCAGGAAAGAAGTATATCTGATGCTTTTGAGCAAACTTTAACGGGACAGTCTCTTATAGATATGATGAAACTCGACTATGTTATAGGTTCAGGTGGTGTGCTTGCTCATTCACCAAGAAGAGTTCAAGCTATGATGCTTATGACAGATGCATATCAGCTGGAGGGTGTTACAATGCTTGCGGTTGACTCAATATTTATGATGCCACATCTTGGCGTTCTTTCTCAGATAAGTGAAAAAGCGGCTCTTGATGTGTTTTATCATGATTGCCTTATAAAACTTGGAAGCTGTGTGGCTCCCGTAGGTCTTGCCAAGGATGGACAGCTTATTCTTGAGTGGGAGATAAAAACAGATGATGGGAGGAATATAAGTGGTGAGTTAAGATATGGTGAGATTTATATTGTTGAGTTTAGAGATGATAAGGCTAATATAATCCTTAAACCTGCAAAAAACTTTGATGTTGGTGGAGGGAAAGGTTCTAAGCTAAGAGCGGAAATTCAGGGTGGGGTCGGTGGAATACTTTTTGATGGAAGAGGAAGGCCTTTTGAGCCTCCAAAAGCTGAATCAAAAAGGGTTGAGATGCTTTTGAAGTGGTTTGAAAGAGTAAATATGTATCCGAAAAAATGATAGGGAGGATATAATGGCTCATGCATATACAGCGGGTTTGAAGGTTCTTCCACTTACTCTTATAAAAAAGAAGAGACTTCTTCCAATACCCGGCAAGGTCTTAGTAGATGTTGGTAAGGAGGTTGACTCAAACGATGTTGTTGCAGAGGCTGAGCTTGCGGGAAAGGTTCACTCAGTTAATGTTGCAAATCGTCTTGGTGTGGATGCTTCAGAGCTGAAAAGCTATATGCTTAAGAGGGAAGGAGATGATGTTAAAAAAGGGGAGATAATAGCTGAGACCAAATCATTCATTAAGTTTTTTAGATCTACTGTTGAGTCACCGATCACGGGGAAGATTGATTCTATATCAGATGTTACAGGACAGGTTCTTCTCCGAGAACCTCCTAGAATACTTCCTTTAAAAGCCTATATAAAAGGTAAGGTAATAAAGGTTGAGAAGAATTTTGGTGTTGAGATAGAAACTGAAGGAACATTTATACAAGGAATATTTGGTATTGGTGGAGAGAGAAATGGAGAGATTAGGGTTGCTGTAGAGACTTGTGATGAAGATCTTTTACCTGAGCATATATTTGAGAGTGATAAGGGGAAGGTTATTGTTGGTGGAAAACATGCAGGGCTTGAGACTATTAAAAGGGCAATAAAGATTGGGGTTAGTGCTATTGTTGTCGGTGGTATACATGATAAGGATTTAAGGCAGCTTCTTGGCTATGATATAGGGGTTGCTGTTACTGGAACAGAACAGATAGGAATAACTATTGTGGTAACGGAGGGATTTGGATATATTCCTATGGCTTACTCTACTTTTATGCTTCTTAAAGCAAGGGAGGGTGAAAAGGCTTCTGTTTCAGGTGCAACTCAGATAAGAGCTGGGGTTATGAGGCCTGAGATAATAGTTGCAGGTGCTCCAAAAAATATGGATGTCAAAAGAAGGGATGAGATGAGAACATGGATGGAGATTGGAGATAAGGTGAGAATAATAAGAGAACCTTTCTTTGGAAAGATAGGTAAGGTTACTGATCTTCCTCCCCAGCCCACTATGATAGATACAGAAAGCTATGTAAGAATAGTTGAGGTTGAGCTTGAGGGGGGTGTGCGGGTTAAGCTTCCAAGAGCCAATGTTGAGATATTTGAAGATTGAGCAAAGAGGCTTGCACCTCAAAGTAGGATGAGAAAGTGATATCCGTTGTTCAGAGGGTTATAAGTGGAAGTGTTTGTGTTGAAGGTAATGTATATTCAGAGATAAAAAAAGGCTTTGTAATACTCTGTGGGTTTTCAAAGAATGATACGCATAATGATCTTTTGTGGAGTGCAAATAAGATAATAAACTTAAGGGTTTTTGAAAACAGAGAAGGAAGGTTTGACCTTTCAATTAAGGATATTGATGGTGAGATCCTTGTTGTTTCACAGTTTACGCTTCTTGGAGATGTCAGAAAGGGTAGAAGGCCAGATTTTACTATGGCGATGGAAAAAGAAAAAGCAAGGGAATATTATGATGCCTTTATTAGTATTCTTTCAAACCTTTATAATCCTGCCAAAATAAAAAGAGGGGTTTTCCAAGCAGATATGCTTGTAAGCATAATGAACGATGGACCTGTTACTGTTATAATTGATTCAAAGCTTAGATGAGATATCCTCTTGAGATAAAAAACCTAAGGGTTAATCTTGTTGATGGATTTAAAAAATATAGTGTTATAGATGGTATAGATTTGAAAGTAGAGCAGGGTAAGATTACAGCTGTTGTTGGTGAGTCAGGAAGCGGTAAAACCCTAACCTTTCTTTCAGTAATAAGGCTTATACCTTGGGTATTTGAGATAGAGTCTGGAATGATAGTATTTGATGGAAAGGATCTTCTTAGAGTAAGTGATAGTGAGTTAAGAAAAATTCGTGGGAGAAAGATATCATTTATTTTTCAGGAGCCAATGACTGCTTTAAATCCTGTTGTAAATATAAAAAAACAAATGACTGAGATTCTTACACAACATGGTATTGCCGATTATAAAACGGCCTGTGAGATGGCTGAAAAATCTCTTGTTGATGTAGGAATAGATCCTTTTAAGATTAACCTATATCCACATAATTTTTCAGGAGGTCAAAGACAAAGGATACTCATAGCAATGGCTCTTCTTTCAAATCCAGATCTTGTTATAGCAGATGAACCTACTACATCCCTTGATGTTGTAACGCAGATAGAGATACTAAATCTTCTTGAAAGACTCTCAAGAGAAAGAAAAATTTCTTTTGTTCTTATCTCTCATAATATAAGCGTTGTTTACAACTACTCAGATTATGTTTATGTGATGTATCTTGGACAGATTGTTGAGGAGGGAAAGACTGATTCAGTCATAGAAAATCCAGCTCATCCATATACCTCTGCACTTCTCTCATCTGTTATAAAGCTTGGCTTAAAAGAAAGAATAAAACCTATTGAAGGGCTTCCACCTGAGATAAAGGATATTAATGATGGGTGTAGATTTTATGGAAGATGTCCTTTTGCAACAGATAACTGTTATAATGAAAAACCTCCACTTAAGGAAAGAAAGGATGGATATTACCGTTGTTGGAACAGATAATATCCTTGAGCTTGTAAATGTCAGCGTTAAGTATGGAGATTTTTATGCTTTAAGGAATGTAAGTATCAATATCAGAAGAGGTGAAAGAATAGGAATTTTGGGTCAATCAGGCAGTGGTAAAACAACTCTTTGCAGGGTTATAGCTCAAATTGAGAAAAATGAAGGTCAGGTTTTATGGAGGAGTCCAAAAAGAAATATACAGTTTGTGTTTCAGGACCCTGCCTCAAGCCTTAATCCAAGGATGAGGGTTTTTGATATAGTTACAGAGCCTCTTGTTATAAAAGGTTTTAAGAAAAATGATTTGGGTGATATTTTTGAAAGGGTTATGATGGATGTTGGTCTGAACCCTACTCTTGGCTCAAAATACCCTCATCAGATATCAGGGGGTCAGAGACAAAGAGTATCAATAGCCAGGGCACTTACACTTCAGCCTGATCTTTTAATATGTGATGAGCCTGTCTCTGGACTTGATGTATCTGTTGCTGGTCAGGTTTTAAATCTTCTTGATGATCTTCAAAAGAAGTATGGTTTTGCTATGATATTTGTTTCCCATGATATATCATTTGTGTATTATCTTACAGAGAAAACTGTTGTTTTTCTTAAGGGTGAAATAGCAGAGATTGGTCCAACATCTTCCATAATAGAAAAACCTGCTCATCCTTACACAAAGCTTCTTATTTCTTCAATACTTTCTATTGGCACAAAAAAACGAGGTTTCTTTGATAAGAAGTCTTGTGAGATTAAATCTCCCTGTCCTTTTTCTTATAGATGCCCTTATATCTGGCGGATCTGCAGTTATTATAATGGAAGATTGTTTTTGGTTCAAGATGCACATTATGTCAGCTGTGTGAGGTATAAGGATTTATGAGAAGATACATTTTTAAAAGGATTATATTTATACCTTTAACATTTTTTGGAATAACTTTTATAATCTTTTCTGCTGTCAATCTCCTACCTGCTCAGATACTTGCAACAGCATACACAAGCTCCGATAAAGAGCTATCAAAACAGGAGATCGAGAATATAATTAAGAGATATGGACTTGATAAGGGTTTTGTTTCAAGATATATATCATGGTTTTCAAGGGCATTTAAAGGAGATTTAGGATATTCTCATGCTGCAAAGATGAGTGTTGTGGATGCATTTAGGGTTTATCTCCCTGCTACATTTGAGCTTGCTCTTTTTGCAGTTATACCTATTTTTATAATAGGAAACTGGCTTGGCTTAAGAAGTGCTCTTAAAAAAGGAAGTCTTTTTGATAAGGTTGTTCAATCAACATCTACATTCTTTTATTCACTGCCATCTTTTGTGATAGGGATAATTCTTCTGTATATCTTTTATGGTATCTTAGGGGTTTTTAAACCTCAGAGATACTCTGTTGAAACTGAGATACTCATATCAACAGGGCAGTTTGTAAGATATAGTGGATTTATGATTTTAGACAGCATACTTAATTTAAACTTTAAAGTCCTTATAGATTGTCTTTTCCATATCCTTGGTCCTTCGCTTGCTATCTTCATTGGGACCTCTGCTGTCTTTATAAAAATAACAAGAATTTCAACGCTTGATGAGCTTGGAAAGGATTATGTAAGAACCCTAAAAGCAAAGGGGCTTGAGGAAGATTATATAATGAGAGAACACATTAGGAAGAATATATTGATTCCTCAAATAACTGTTGGTGGTCTTCAGCTTATAAGACTTCTAAGTGGTGTTGTGATAGTTGAAACAGTCTTTGACTGGCCTGGTATAGGAAGCTGGGGTGTTAAATCTGCACGGCAGCTTGATATAAGCGGTATAATGGGTTTTTCAATGCTTGTTGCTCTGCTTTTTCTTATCGGAAATCTTATTGTTGATATTCTTTATGCTTATGTTGATCCGAGGATTAGATATGAATGATATTGTTAAAAAAATCCTTTCAAACCGAACCTCAAAGATAGGATTGATTATTGTAGCCTTTTATTTTGCTATTGCCTTGCTTGCTCCTATTATTGCTCCACCTATCAGTTCAGACCCTTATATCGTTAAGCAGCATGGCTTTGATATTCAACCAAAAAAACCCTCTCTTAAATATCCATTTGGAACTACACAAAATCAGTATGATATATTCTATGCAATGATATGGGGAACAAGACTTGCAGTTAAAATAAGCATAGCAGTTGTTTTTATCTCGTTTATTATAGGCCTTCTTCTTGGTGGGGTTTCAGGATATTATGGTGGATTTGTTGATGAGATTATTATGAGATTTACAGATACTGTGATGTCAATGCCCTCACTCGTCCTTGCTATGGTTATTGCAACGGTTTTAGGCCCTGGGATAAACAACATAATAATAGCTGTTAGTTGTGTCTGGTGGCCTGGCTATGCCAGGATTTTCAGGAGTGAGGTGATTAGGATAAAAAACTCTGATTTTATAACATATTCAAAGATATTAGGGGCAAGCTCTTTTTGGATATTTTCAAAACACATAATACCGAATTCAATATATACCGTTCTTGTTATGGCATCTCTTGATATAGCAAATGTTGTTCTGATTGCCTCATCATTAAGCTTTCTTGGAATAGGTAGTCCGGAGGGTTATGCTGATTGGGGTCAGATTATTTCAATGTCAAGAAACTGGATAATATCAAGCTTTTCAGATCCCCTTTTATATGCTCATACTATCTTTATTCCCTCAGCATTCATATTCTTCTTTGTTCTGGGCTTTAATCTTATAGGTGAGTCGGTGCGTGATGTTTTTGATCCAAGAATACGCTAATTTTGCCAAAATGATAAAATTTATTTATGTTTAGTAAAATCTTTGGATCAAATTCTTATATTGTTGGTGGATGTATAAGGGATTGTCTTCTTTCAAAGGGTGATATAAAGGACATTGATATTGTATGCATAGCTTGTTGTGATGATTTCAAAGATATAATCAAAAGGGCTTCAAAAAGATTTACTCTTTTTGCGCTTGATAAGGAAAGAGATATATGGAGGGTTACTTTGGGAAAAGGTCTTACGATTGATATTTCAAGAGCCGATGATTTGTTTTCAGACATAATAAGAAGGGATTTTACCATTAACTCACTTGCTATTAAAATTGGAGATGTTGATATCAGGATAAAAAAAGAAACTTTTTTGTTTAGGTTTTCGGATAAAAAGATATTAGACTTAACTAAAAAAGGTTTTAAGGATATCAGTGATGGAGTTGTAAGACATATAACTGAAAAGGTTTTTGATGAAGATCCTTTAAGGATTCTAAGGGCTTTTAGGTTGGCTAGTCAGTTTAACCTAAGGATTTGCCCAAGCACTAAAAAACTCATATGTAAAAAGAAAAAGCTTATTCATATAGTTGCAGCTGAAAGGATAAGGGATGAGATTGTAAAGATGGCATCAACTGATAGGTTTTTTACCGCATCAAAGCTTATGCTTGATACAGAAGTACTTTTTGAGCTTTTTACTGATCTTAAAAAGCAGGTTGGTTGTGCTAATGTCTATTACGGGAAGGATGGTGTCATAAAACATACCTTAAGTGTTATAGAAAGGCTTGATATGTATTTTGAAAAGCCACAAAGATATACAGATATCCCTCCATCACTTATTCAAAGGCTTGAAGAAGAAAGGTATCTTATAAAAATAGCAGGACTTTTTCATGATATAGCAAAACCTCACACAGCTCGTGTTATAGATGGAAGGTTGAGGTTCTTTGGTCATGAGCAAAAAGGTGTTGAGATAACAAAAGAATATCTTGAAAGATTTAGATTCTCAAATAAGGAGATTGACTACATCTTATCAATAATCAAGCATCATCTTAGAATTGGTAGTATTGCTTCAAATGATCCGCTTACAAAAAAGGCTTTGCTTAGGGTTTTTTATGATGTGAAACAATATACTCTTGGGCTTCTTGTGCTTTCATGGGCAGATTATGCAAGTCATATAAAAAAATCAAAGCTTTTAAGTATAGTTGATAAGATTAAAAAAACACCGCAACCACTTGTAAAAAAGCTTTCTAAAACTGGTTTGAGGAAAACTATTAGATTTATGCAGGTTGTAAATCTTATGATAAAAAATTATAATAATTTCAGTTTTGCTCTTGATATAAAACCACTTCTTGATGGCAATGATATAATGAAATTGCTTTCAATACCTCCTTCCCCTCTTGTTGGAAAGATAAAGAAGAGGCTTATAAATCTTCAACTTGAGGGTAAGATCACAACAAAAGAGAAAGCAGCTGAGTATGTAAGAAATTTTTTTAAAAGCTTATCTCTTTGATGATATATAAAGCCATTTAGAAACTAAAAATACCTTTTTAATATCTTCAAGCTTTGGTGATGGATTTTGATAATCTGAGGGTGCAAGTCTAAAATCTTTTGAATTGTATGAAAAAAGTTTTTTGGTTTTCAAATATATCTTCCCAGAATACATCCATATCATTTTTGCTTTTGATTGAGAAATCTTACTGTTTAAAAAAAGTTCTTCTATCTCTTTTTTTAAGATTGTAAAGTCAATTCTTTCAATCTCATCGTAATTCTTCTTTAATATTGCCAGATCTATTTTAGAGTCTATCTCTGCAAGCTTTGTTATAAGAATATCTGCTTTTAAGTCATCTTCCTCAGCTTTTATCGCCGTAGTGAAGGCAACTATTATTGCTGTTAAAACGATAAGGTTTCTTATCATAAGCTTACCTCCATTTATATTTTAATAAAAAAGTGCTAAAAGGTTAAGTTTCTTTCTGCCCACTTTTGAATTGGGACCTTAGGGAATAGTTTAAAAATTATGCTAAAATAGAAATTATGAGTATAGAAAAGGAGATACACAAGATTTTAAAAAAGATCGGTGAGGATACAGAAAGAGAGGGTCTTAAAAAAACACCTTTTAGGGTTGACTCTGCTTTTAAGGAGCTTTTTGCTGGTTATTCTATGGATATTGATAAGGTTTTAAATGGAGCTTTTTTTAATGTTGATTATAAAGAGATGATTATTGTTAAGGATATAAGCTTTTATTCTATGTGTGAGCATCATATCCTTCCTTTTTTTGGTAAGGTTCATATAGCTTATATACCGAATGGTGTTATAATTGGGCTTTCTAAGCTTCCAAGACTTGTTGAGGTCTTTTCAAAAAGGCTTCAATTACAGGAAAGGATGACTGTTCAAATATCAAAAACTATTTATGAAAAGATTAAACCAAGGGGTGTTGGTGTTGTTGTTGAGGCACAGCATATGTGTATGACATCAAGAGGGGTGAAAAACACAACATCATTGGCTATAACAAGCTCAATGCTTGGATGTTTTGAAAAGGATGAGAGGGTAAGAGTTGAGTTTTTTAATCTTATAAAGGGCTGATAAAATTTGATATAATTTAGATAGTTCTCTTATATATACAAGGCGGGCGTAGTTCAATGGTAGAATGAAAGCTTCCCAAGCTTTAGACGTGGGTTCGATTCCCATCGCCCGCTTGCTGGTGCTAAGAAATGCGAATAGCATTTCGTGGGAATCGAAAGCCCGCAGTGGTGAGAGCTTGTGTTGCTCTATTAATGAAAGTTCCTTAATAAAAAAGGAATTTCCTTAAAATTTTGTGGCTAAAAAGCCATCAGCGAGATTGCACCGTTTGAGGAGCAATAGCCACTCAAAGAATAGTTGATTTGAATTATCAACTTTGTTATAATTAAGGATATTATTTAAGACATGTGAAATGAAAACAAGATATACAGTTGTTTTAATTATAGCCCTTGCTGTTTTTATTTTTTCTGTAAAGAAGGTATACGATAAACTTAACCTTTATCTCTATCCAAAGCATCATAGTTCAAAAGCAGTTTCTCAACAAGCATCCCATAACATCTCATCTGTTTTAGAGGATACCGAGCCACCAAATTCCTCGAATTCAAATTCACTCTCACCTCAGCAATCTGCTTCTGAGATGGAATCATCAACCCAGAGTGTTTCTGCCTCATCTTCTGCAGGTAGTAAAAAATACAAGGTAACTCTTCGCTATGAGAACAAGAGGGCTAAAAGTGTTAAACTTAGCGGAAGCTTTTATGTATGGAAGCAAAAAGATATGAAAAAAATAGCTTCCGGGGTATGGGAGGAGGAGCTAATTCTGAATGATAAGGGGATTTACAAATATTATTTTGTTGTTGATGGTAAAAAGGTGCTTGACCCTAAGGCAAAAAAGACTGATGATGGGAGTTTTTCATTTTTTGAGGTAAAGTAGGATGGGAAATTTTAGAAAGCTTTTTTTAATTTTTCTTCTTCTTTTTCCAACCCGCTTTATTTATCCTCAAGCAGACTCAAGAGCAGTTCTTCTTCCAAACTCCCATATACTTGTATGTGGTGGCAGAGATAATAGTAACCCAGATAGTGCAAGTGATGATTGTTATCTTATTTACTCATATGAATATGGTGTTTCAATAGGAACTGATCGTTATTCCTATCCTAATATTCTTTCATCACCAAGATATGGTCATACCATGACCCTTCTACCTGATGGAAGGATTCTTGTTGCAGGTGGCTATAGGACTACAGGAACTCCATTAGCTACTGCTGATATAATTTCGTTTAGCAATTATGATAATGTGAGCTCAATAGCCATTACAACAGTTAGTATGATCTCTGCAAGGGCAGAGCATACAGCTACACTTCTAAAGAACGGCCCTGATGCAGGAAATGTGCTTATATGTGGTGGATATGATGGTTCTAACAGCCTTAATTCATGTGAGATATTTATAACATCAGCAACCGCTTTCAAACCTGGACCAACGATGACATCAACAAGGGAGGGACATTCAGCAAATCTACTTCCAAACGGAAAGGTCTTTATTGCAGGTGGCTTTGATCGAAATAATAACGTCTATCATCTCACAACAGAGCTTTATGACCCTGTAACAAACTCAATGGTTCCTCAAAGCTCACTTCTTGTTGGAAGGGCATATCATACAGCAATAACACTCCAAAATGGATACACCCTAATAATAGGTGGCAAAAACGGAAATCTGAATGGTAATGACCTTTTTTCATTAGATGAGGAGAAGGTGCAGGAGAAACAAAGACAGTTTACAATGGGATATGTAGAGCTTGTTGAGATGTTTGACCAGAATGGCGCAAGGGCCCCAGTTGGTATAAATAACATAAACACAGGTTCAGATGGTAGCATTAAATCTGAGCTTTTTCCTTATAGGATGGCTTATCATTCATCTGTACTTTTAAATGATGGAAGTGTTATAACAGTGGGTGGAAGGGGGAATATTCCTGTTACCTATCTAAATCCGCAAGTTGTTGCTTCTCAGCGTTCTTTTTTAACACTTTCAAATCCTCAGGTTAGTAATCCAACAGGTCAAAGAGTAATCTCAATATCAAGCACAAGTATAAATCTTCAGATACCAGATATTCGTCTTTCAAGGTATGTTATTGGACGATTAATAGAATCTGACTGGTTTATACCTCCAAAATCTGATGGCTCTCCTACAGTTCAGTTTACAAACTCATCTGTATATCTTGGCATAACAACGGCTACGCTTGACACTGTATTTGTCGGTGGTGATGAGAGTAGGGGATATGGTTGGCTTGAAAGAGTCAATGTTCCACTTCAAGGACCTGGTGCTGGGGCATTTGTTCTGTTTGATCCTATGAGTATTGAAGCCCAAAATGGTACTGGTTCAGCAAGTCTCCGAGGTGCTGATGATCCACTTCCAGCTGGACAAAGCACATCACTTTTTGATACAACAACAGCAACCCTGACACTTAGCTTCCAGATGCCTCAAGAGTATTGGGGAGCAAACATAATAGGTGCAACTGTAACACTTAAAAGAGCATCTTATGAAAATAATGAGATTAAGGTAACATTTAATGGTGGAACAGGAGAAATGACAAATATTTCCATTGGAACAAATGGAATTGTAAACACGACTGTTAACTTCACAAACATATCCGGTCTTGTTCAAAACACAACCGATCATAATGTCAGTTTTCCATATTCCATAAATGGTAATTTCACTGAAATAAATTTTGATATGTCCTTTACAGTTGACCGAATAAATTTTTATGAGGATAAACAGTTTTCTGTTGATTCATCAACAATAGTTGTTAGAGATGCAATATTTTCAAATATATCAAGATACTATCCACTGAAAAATGAACTGTATATGAACGATGCGACTCATATGGGGATTTTATCTACACCAATCCTTAACCACACATCATTGATTCAAAGAAGTAACTCTATTTACTATATTGGTGGTGAGAATTGTGAAGTAAATCCTTCGGGATGTACAAGGAGTAGTACTACCTTTTCTCAAAACATTGATATGTTTACTGATGCATTCTTTATTTCAGATAACTGGTCTGATTTTCCAAAGATGAAAAATAAAAGAGCATTTCATACATTAACTCTTTTAACAGATGGCTCTCTTCTTGCATGTGGTGGAACTGATGGAGAAAAAACTCTTGATACATGCGAACTATACAATGATTATGTTGGTGAATGGGTTGTAGTTGCAACAATGACAGTTCCAAGGGCATATCATACAGCGACACTTCTTCCTAACGGAACTGTTTTAATAGCGGGTGGCACATCAGGAAGAACAACACAGTCAGCAGCACTTTCTAATGCTGAGATATTCTATCCTGAGGTTAGAAGAATAGTTAAAACCTCACCGATGAATAGAGCAAGGCTACTTCATACTGCAACCCTTCTTCCTGATGGAAATGTTCTTTTTACAGGTGGGGTAAGCTCATCGACATACCTGAGCTCAGCTGAGATATTTATATCAACAGAGAATAGATTTATAGAGCTTTCATCTCAGCTTTCAGTGCCAAGAAGTGAGCATAGAGCAACACTCCTTCCAAATGGCAGTGTTTTAATAACAGGTGGTCTTAACGGCTCTGGAAATGTTTTGAGTAGTTGTGAGATTTTTAATATTCAGACAAGAAGTTTTTCATCTACTGATTCTATGAATTTTCCCAGAAAGGCTCATACAGCAACACTTCTTGACAGCGGAATTGTTATTGTTTTTGGTGGCAGCAATAATGATCAGGTTGTATATACAATAGAAGTTTTTAATCCATCAAGTCCGGCGGGGTCAAGATGGAAACCTTTTGAGGATTATCTTGGAAGGGCAAATCATAAAGCTGTTGTTTTGCCTGATAAGACAATAGCATATATAGGGGGCGAGAGTATATATCCACGAGGGGTTGTAAGGACAATGAATGAGAGGCTTCTTGCTGATTCAGGTTTTATTGGGGGGCATGGGAGTGGTAAAAGAAAGATAGGCACTGCAGCAGTTCTTACTAAGAAGAATTATATTGTATCAGCAGGTGGTTTTGATGGGTTTAATAGTTATCTTGATGATGTTGAGACTATATATTATTCAGGAAATCTCCCAGACCAATACTCTTTTTCATCTCAGACACCAAGGAAACCCTTCATATCGAGCGCTACATATATATCTGATAACGGAGATTTTCTCACAATCATCTCAACATATTCTAATCTACACTCAATGACTGAGGCATCAGGTGGTGGTAGTAGTTCAAGAAGCGCAGATTTTTCAAAACCATACATAGTTTTAACATCTCTTAATGGCGATTATGTTGTCAATCTTTCAACGATGCTTTATGTAAGGACATATAATCCATCGTGGCAAACTACCCTTTCAAGTATAACTGTTAGAATCCCTGACAGAAACAGAATGCCATACGGTTGGTATTACCTGCATTTATGTGTTGAGTCTATATGCTCTGATCCTTATATAATACAGATATCAACACCAAGGCCTATATGTGATATATCAAAGCCAACAGCCATAGCATCAAGCGTTGGAACTTCCTCAATGAGCTGGCGTTGGAATCTTAACGACGATATCACTGGAGGAACAGTTGCGAATGGCTTTGCTGTCTTTTCATCATCTGACATATTTATCTCAACTGTTCCGTTTCCAACACCTATAACTGCTGTGACTACCTTTACACTTACTGGTTTAAGTCCAAACTCCCCTTCTGCTTTAAAGATTGGGTGTTATAACATAGGTGGTTTTTCTGATAAGACCACATGGGCTGTTGCTGCAAGCACAATACACACGCTTGCTATGCCGCCAAAAGACCTTGAGATAACATATGCAAGCTTTGATACAGTTGAGCTTAAGTGGGATGGAAATGGAAATACACCTAACTATACAGCATATCAGCTTGAGGTTTCAACTGATAAGTCTTTCGACAAACGCTCTATAGCTATAAACTTTGCAAATAACTATACGGATACAAAGGCAACTATAAGAAACCTTGAGCCTAACTGGAGATATTATTTTAGGGTTAAGGCAAGAAATGGGGATGGTATTGAGACAGCTTATGATAGGGAGTCTAATCCTGTTTCTACAATAACTGTTGGAAATATAGTTGGACTTTTTGGTATGGCTTTATCAACAACATCAATAAAATGGATGTGGAATCCTGCTGGTGGTGCTAATGGGTATGAGGTATATGATTATAAAATAGCTGAGGATCCAAACGATCCAATCTTTCACTCAACGATAGATGTTTCGGTTCTTATTGCAACAACGCCTTACAATTACTACACATGGACAGGGCTTAAAGTAAATATGCCTTATCAGGTTAAGGTAAGGTCTTTCAAGATAGATAACTTTGATGGTAGCACAACTACAGTTTATGGTCCATTTGCTGTATCACCAATTGTTCACACATTATCAATAGAACCAAAGCCTGCATCACCAAATGTTTTTACAGAGATAACTACTGGAAGTATGAAAATAACCTGGGATTCTAATGGAAATTCAACCTCAACCATTTATCGGCTTGATATATCTGTTGATGAAAGCTTCAGCGATTATAAGTCAGTTAATGTCGAGGCTGATCCAACAACCTTTCCATTTGTTTCTTATGTAGCCAGTGAGCTTATTCCAAATACACGATACTATGCAAGGGTCTACTCAATAAACAAGGATGGAATAATGAACCCAACGCCTGCTTATCTTGGCTCAAGATATACTCGTGCTCAACCGCCTCAGAGCGTTTCAGTAAGTTCAATTACTATAAAAGGTGTAAAGCTTGACTGGCTTACTGGGGATAACCCACCATATACTATATATCAGGTAAGAGCAACAAGTGTAAGTTTTGAATCACCTTATGTTTCAACCCCTGTTCCTTTTGGTATGGGCTATACTGGCAATTCATATTTTATAACAGGTTTATGGTTAGAAACAACATACTATTTTGATGTTGCAGCAAGAAATATGGAGGGTTTTGGAACGCTTCCAGTGCAAACAACAACGCCTACATTTACGCTTGCTGGTATAACAGGCGTGCCTTTTGGTTCAACAGGTGGTCTTGTTGATCCATATGAGGATACAGTGATAAAAGGTGTGTTTGTTGATGGAAGAACTGCAACTTTAACCTTTTATAAAGGAACATTTGATAGACCAACTCCAATTGCCTTCTCTTCACTTTCACCATCACAGCTATTCAGTCTTGTTGGTTCAAGCAATCCCTGTGGTTATAGTTTTGGTGGGAGCACAATTGCTTTTGGCATATATTCAAATGAGCAGCCTCAAATTCCAATAAAATTTACAGTCAATTATTTTTCTTCAGAGGCGTATGGCTCTGATGGAATATCATCCAACAAAGCAAGGGTTACACTTGCAAGATATAACCCTCAAACAGGTCAGTGTCTTCCTGTTAAAACAGAGATAAATACAGAGGTTTCGGGGGGAGGGATAGGTGGTGAGATAACATCCTATATAAACCATTTCAGCATATATCAGCTTATTGTAATGAACCCGGCAACATCACTTTCAGGGGTAAAGGTTTTTCCAAATCCTTTTTATCCAAATAGAGCTGGGCAGGGGCATATTACCATCATAAATCTTCCTAATGATTCAAAACTTACATTTTACACACTTAGTGGGACAAAGGTTTATGAAACAAAGGCTAATTCAGGTGGCACAGCTTACTGGGATGGTAAAAACTCAAAAGGACAGCCTGTTGGAAGCGGTGTTTATATGTGTGTTATAAAATCTTCATATGGAAGTAAAACACTTAAGGTGGCAATAGAAAGATGAGGATAGTATTTTTTGTCTTAATTTTTATTAGTTTCAGTTTAGGTGCAACTGAGTACTTCAATGATAAGGCAAGAGGCATTACAGCTGGAGATTTTTTGAATCTTGAAATAAATCCTCGTGCTCTTGCTATGGGTGGAGCTAATGTATCTGTTACAGATGACGCTTCTTCTATTGCAGTAAATCCGGCTGGATTGATGGAGATAAACAGTTTTTCAATCTTTCTTGCAAGATCAAGGTATGTTGAGGATATAAACTACAATTTTCTCTCATATGCTCAGAGAATATCTTATGATGGTGTTATAGCTTTATCAGCGTTTACTACAGATATAGGAACAATAGAGCACACAGATATAGATCAGAACATTCTTGGCAAATTCTCCCCTTCTGATAGTGTAGTTTCGATTGGATATTCAAGAGGTATAACTGAGTTTTCAGACAGAGAAACTGATGTTACCATTGGAATAGGATATAAGTATATAAAGTCTAAGATATACCACACTGCAAAGGCAACCGCCTTTGATATGGGAATAAATGTTTACAAGTTTACTTATATACCTTATAAACTTTCATTCCTTATTCAAAATCTTGGTAAGGGTCTTAGATACGATATAGAGTCAGTTCCAATACCTATGAAATTTAAGATAGCAACAGCAGTATATCCCTTTCCTTCACTTCTTTTTGCCTTTGATTTTATCTGGCCTAAAAATGATAGTTATTATATCAACTTGGGTTCAGAGCTTAAGCTCAAAATTGCAGAGGATTTTTCATTTGCTCTGAGAGGTGGTTTTTCAACTCTTTCTTCAAGAAATGATCTTGGCGGTTTTTCTTTCGGTTTTGGGACATTAATAAGATTCCTTTCTGTTGATTATGCTTTTACATCTATGGGTGATCTTGGAAATATGCATCTTTTTTCAATATCTTTTGATTTCCCTGTAAAGGAGCCGGTTTTTGAAAGAAAAGAAAAATCAGTGTATAGAAAATACAGAGAGCTCAGTAAAGCTCATTAAGGTAGATTCTTTTCTTGCCTTTTATAATGGAAATGATATCGCCACAAAGATAAAGGCTTCCTAAAACACAGATATTGCCATATTTAAGAGCTTTTGAAAAAGCTTTTTTAAGCAGTTTAATTTTAGCTATTTTTCTCTCATTTGTTTTTATTTCTTCAACCCTCATTGTTCTTGGTGAAAGTGATTGCGTTATTATAATTTTTTTAAATCCTTTTTTTATTATTTCACCAAGACATCTGTAAACCTTTTTATCTCTCATAAATCCACACAAACATACCCTATATTTTTCTGTATTTATTTTGCTCATTATTTTCTTTATGGAATATGGAGTGTGTGCTCCATCAAGGATGATTTCTCTTCCCTTATATTTTATTTTCTGTTTTCGTGCAGGAATTTTTATTCTTATATCTTTGTATTTTATTCTCCTATAAAGTATCCTCTCGCATATCCATTTTGCAAGGTTAAGATTAGAATAATAGATGTCTGATTCAAGTTTATCTGGCTGGATATA
The DNA here is from genome assembly GCA_049972095.1 of Elusimicrobiales bacterium. Lineage (GTDB taxonomy): Bacteria > Elusimicrobiota > Elusimicrobia > Elusimicrobiales > UBA9959 > JANZZP01. The sequence goes on along the minus strand of JBMFKQ010000015.1, from coordinate 10,034 downwards.
TATATAGCAATTTTTTTCTCTTGCTTTTTTCTCAATGATTTTTATAACCTCTCTTGAGTTAGCGTTTGATATAAAACACTTTGAGTTTTCTTTTATTATGCCTGCTTTATTTTCTGCTATTTTTTTGATGCTTCTGCCAAGATATTTAGAATGCTCATTGCTTATATGAGTAAATACACAATAGCTCTTTTCAAATACATTCGTTGCATCATTAACTCCTCCCATGCCTACCTCTATGATTGAAAAATCAGCAGATATCTGTGAAAAGTATTTTAAAGCCACGAGTGTAAGATACTCAAAAGCGGAATGTATGTGAGGTGATGATGAAATAACGTATCTCAGTGTTGTGAGAAAATTTTTCTTGGATATCATTTTACCATTGAATCTTATTCTCTCTCTTATATCAATTATGTGTGGGCTTGTGTAAAGGGCTGTTCTATATCCATTTTTTTGTAATATTTTTGATATATAGATTGCGGTTGATGTTTTTCCTTCAGAACCTGTTATGTGTATTATTCTACCTATTTTATCTTGAGGATTTCCAATTGCTTTAAGTGTTTCTTTCATATAGTCTATTTTGAAATCATTTTTGTTTCTTGGTTTTAGTGATGAGAGGAATTTTAAACTTTCATTATAGTTTTCAGGCAGTTTTATTAATTCTTGAGTGTTTAGATTAGTGAGCATTTGAGATATTGTTTTGTTTGTAAGGGGATCTTTAAGAGATGGTTCTATATCGCTTATGGGTTTTAAAACAAATGTCCTCTCAAGTCTTTTAGGATGTGGAATCTGAAGAATGCTTTTGTCTATAACTTTGCTACCATAATAGACTATATCTATATCAATAATTCTTGGCCCATTTTTAAAGGTTCTTATTCTTCCAAGATTTTTTTCAATTTGAAGGATTTTTTTTATAAGTTGTATGGGTTCTATGTCAGTTTTTATCTTTAATGCGCAGTTTATAAAATATGGCTGGTTAACATAATACATAGGGGGTGTTATATAAAAAGAGGAGATTTTTTTTATTTCTGATATTTTGGATATACATTTAATTGCTGATTCTATTTTATCTATTCTTGAACCTATGTTTGAGCCTAAAGAAAGATATACATCCATTTTAACAGAGCGTTTTCCATACTGCAAAGGCTTGATTTATCTCATACACATCATGAACTCTGAATATGTCAGCATATGAATAAGAATAAAGACACGCCGCAATGGTCCCGCTTACTCTTTTTGATGGTAGTTTCTCGCCAGTTATCATGCCTATAAATGATTTTCTTGATGGACCTATCATAATGGGAAAGCCAAGTTTTTTAAATGATGATAGATTTTTCAGTATTGTTAGGTTATGTTCAAGATTTTTACCAAAACCTATTCCGGGATCAAGTATTATATCATCAAAGTTGTATTTTGAAAGCTCCTTTATTTTTGATATAAAAAAATCATTTATCTCTTTAATAACATTATCATAGCAAGGATTTTGCTGCATTGTTTTTTGATCCCCCTTCATATGCATTATAACAACAGGCTTTCTATATTTAACAATGATGTTTATCATTTCTTTGTTTCTCAAACCTGTTACATCATTTACAATATCAGCGCCATTCTGTATTGCTTCTTCTGCAACATCAGGATAATATGTATCAATAGACATAACTATGTTTGATGGCAGAATCTTCTTAAGTTCTTTTATAACTGGTATGACTCTTTCTTTTTCAGTTCTACTGTCAACTGGATTAGAGAATGGCCTTGTAGACTGTCCTCCTATATCAATCCATGATGCTCCCTGTTCAACCATCTCACATGCCCTTTTTGAAGCTTCTTTTTTTTCAAGATAAAGTCCACCATCTGAAAAAGAATCAGGAGTTATGTTTAAGATTCCACATATAATCTTTTTGTTATCAGTTTTAAACATCAGTTTGTGATAAATTTTGGTTCTGGTTCAAGTATCTCTTTTAGCTTCTCTTCCCTCTTCTCCTCTATTGCAGATTTAACCTTCTTTATAGATTCAAGTGCCTTTTTTCTAACATCTTCATCATAATCCTTGAGAGCCGGTGTGAGAAGATCTATTGTTTGTCTATCTATGAAATCTCCCATAACCTCACATGCCCTTGCCCTAACATCCTTCTCGTAATTATTTAATGCATGAGCTATGAGATGAAGCGAAAGCCTTGACTTTTCTTTACTCAGCATATCTATTATTTTTATTTTTATTTCTGCCTCAGTTTCTGTATCAAGTGCCTTTTTTATTATTTTTTGAATATCTCTATCCTTGAGCTGCCAGAGAAGCTCTATTGCTGCAAATCTTACATTTTCATTTGTATCGTAAACAAGTTTCCGGAGAGTTTCTATTGTTGTTTTAGAAAACTGCAAGATATATTCGTTTGTAATATAATCAGGCAGAGAAGGGTCTATATTTTTAAACTCCTCCTTCCTTATTACTTTTTTCACCTCTTCAACTTTTTTTTGCTCTTGTTGTTTGTGCTTTTGGTGACTTATAAAAAAATAAACGCTTGCAACAAATATAACTATTAAAAACAATCCTCTCATATCGTCCCTCCTGCATCTGATATTTTAAGTTTGAATGCTTTTATGTCAAACTCAATGAGTGAGTTATGGTTTATCTTTTGCCATCTTTCATTATCAAGCGGTTCACTTGATATTATAAATATATCTTTTTCTTTTTTAATAGCGTATCTTCCATACTCCCAACTCGGAGTCATAATAGAGTATGTTTCTTTTTTGAGCCTAAAATCACACAAAGCATAAAAATTTTTTTCAGTATAGATGAATATATTAAGCCCAATGTAAGGTTCTTTAAAGTGCTTGTAGTTATTTTTGACTGATATCCAGACAGTGTTTATCTCCCTTCTTGCAGCTTTGATTGCTTGAGGAATGTCGCCGTATGCATCTAAATTTTTCATTATATGCCAGAAAAGAACCTCACTATCATTAAGCCCTTTGACGAACTTTTTGTATTTTGCTAAGTTTTCATATATCTCATCAACTATATTGAGAGTTCCATTATGTGTGAATATGATGTTGTTTGCACAATATGGCTGTGTATTTTCTTCTGATATAAGCTTTTTAATCTCAAGATTTCTTGGATTTGAAGCCCTTCTTATATGCATAATAAAAGAAGTCGTTTTTATTTTCTTTATTTTATCTTTAAGCTTATCCTTTTCACTGTATATACTGTTTGAGCTTTTGTGTATATATGGATTGCTGTCTTCAAAATAACCTATACCCCAACCATCTTTTTGAAGTCTTTTTTCATTGAATTGTGATTGTTTTAGTATTGACTTTTCAGCTTCAATGGTATAATAGAAAAGTGTGGTTTGGGTGATTACTTTTTTAGAGGATATAAAAAACATTCTACACATACTAAAAGTTTACAAAAAAATATCTGGATTAACAACTATAATTCTATCTTTTTTGATTCTATTTCTTTTCTCATCTTTTCTCTAAAATCTTTTATTTTTTGTCTTATTTGAGGGTGTTTTATTGATATTATCTGTATTGCAAGTATCGCAGCATTTTTAGCACCATTTATTGCGACCGTTGCGACAGGTATTCCACTAGGCATCTGAACTATGGAAAGAAGTGAATCAAGGCCGTTTAGTGATTGACTTTTTATCGGAACTCCTATAACGGGGATAGTTGTTAATGCAGCTGTTATTCCTGGAAGATGTGCTGCACCCCCTGCTGCTGCTATTATTACCTCAAGTCCTCTTGATTCAGCAGTTGTAGCATATTCAAAAAGTTTATGTGGCATTCTATGGGCAGAGATAACATTTATTTCATATGATACCTTAAATTCTTTTAGTATACTTACAGCATCTTTCATAATTTCCAAGTCTGAATGACTACCTACTAAAATTCCAACTTTTGTTTTTCTCACGCTTGATTTCATATAATCCCCTTAAAGACTTAATTGATATTTAAATTATAACATATTTGAATATTTGAAGAAGGAATTCAATAACTATTAAAATATCTTTTATGGATGAATATTATGTAAAAAGATATTGTTGTGATATCTCAACCCTTTTGATGGCTGAAAATGTAAAGATCCTGCATAGAAGTGATTTGTTTGTCAGAGAAATTTTTGAGATGATAGAGTCTTCAAAAGACTTACTTCTACTTGAATTTTATGAGATTGCGGATGATAATCTTGGCAAAAAAATTCAGGATGCTCTTATATCAAAAAGACAACAAGGTGTCAGCGTAAAAATAATATATGATAGTATAGGCAGCAAAAACACATCAAAGGATTTTTGGAAAAGATTTAAGCAAAATGGTATTGAGGTTATTGAATATAATCCTATAAGATTTTTTACATCCCTCAGAAAGTGGTTTAGAAGAGATCACAGAAAGATAATAGTTAGTGATTTTTCAAAAGCGCTTGTTGGCGGGTTTAACCTAAGCCTTGATTATGCACCCTTAGAGATCGGTGGCAGGAACTGGAAGGATATGGGGATAAGCTTTTGTGGAGAGGTTGTAGGACGGCTTTGTGAGATTTTCAGGGATAACTGGGTTAGATGTGGTGGGAATTATTTTGAGATTAATAAGGCTAAAGGGGGGAATATACTTGTAAGCATAGCTTATGATTTTGGAATTGCAAGCATACATTCTGTCAGAAGGGCTTATCGTTATGCTATGGATAATGCTAAGGATTTCATATATATAACAAATGCATATTTTTTACCTGATAAAACACTTTCAAGATGCCTTAAAAGGGCTGTTATGAGAGGAGTTGATGTAAGGATTATAGTCCCTCATAAAACAGATCATCCCTATGTAAGACTTGCTTCATTTATGGTTCTTAAAGATCTAATAAAACATGGAGTTAAGGTTTATGAATGGATGGGTGAGGTTCTTCATGCAAAAAGTGCTGTTGTTGATGGAGTTTGGATTTCTCTTGGCTCTCATAATCTTGATCACATAAGTCTTCACTACAATCTTGAGTTAAATCTAAATATATATGATGAGAAGATTGGGCTTGAGATGAAAGAGATATTTGAAAATGATCTTTTAAATTCTAAGGAGATTACACTAAGTGATATAAAAAATATGCCGATCTCATTTAAAGCTATGTCTTATCTCATATATTTTTTTAGAGACTTTCTATGATTATCCTTTCTATTTTTGTTGTTTTTGCTATGAGTTTTGAAAAGACGGATGTCTGCAACAAAATACTTATAGATAAATTTTTCAGAGGTATTGTCGCAGATAACCTTGCAGAGGAGATTTCGATCGTTGAAGAAGCTGGTTGTGTTTCTCAAACATATTCTCAAATGAGATCATGCCTTATATTCTGGATTGAAAAAAATCCCAAAAAAGCGTGTGATCTTTTCGAACAATATGTTAAAAAAAATAATCGTTTTGTAATTAAGGCAACCCTCTATGAATATTACCTCAATCCTGAGTTTAAAAAACTTATAGATAAAATGAAGACTGCTGCTAAGGATGATGTAAGTTATGAGGAAGTGAGGGAGATATCATCACTTCTTTTTGATGCCAATTTTGCTTCTGAGGGTGGTGTTGTGGTTGGTGATATTTCTAATTCATCAAAGCAGAGTAGTGGTAAAGAGATAGATTACTATTCAGTTAATCATAAGGCGCTTGATGATGAAGTGTTGATGGTTAAGATGGCTTGGGAATATCTTTCTAAGTATAAGATTAAAGATCTTGGGGATATCATTAAAAAAACAGATAGATATTATCTTATGTTTACAAACTATGCTTCTGTCTTGAGGAATGTAAAAGGTGTTGATGAAAAAAATATAAAAAGGTTGTTCTCTACAATTTCAGATCTCAGGAGATATCTGATTCTTAAAAGTCTTGTTGTTAAATTAAGATTGAATGAAAATAGCTTTATGAAAAAAACTGAGTTTATAGAAATCTACAAAAGTCTTGAAAACGACACATATCTTCTTTCTCTTTCTACCAAAAGCTATAGGGATTTTGTAAAAGATGTTTTTGATTTATGGGGAAAAATTGATGAGATGTCTAATCTTGTTTCTTTTGTCAATGAAAGAGATGAGATTCTGAGTTTTTTTGATTTTAAATACAGTTGTTTTATGGATTATATCTTTCAGTTTTTAGCAAAACAGCTACTCCATCTTAGGTTTTATAGCGATGTAGAAAAAAAGATTAACACGATCAAAGATTATTTTTCAAAAGAAGATTTTGCGAATTCTTACTTTGATAAGTATGCTACAATGCGCAGTGAGTTTAGAAAAATATCAGAAAAACTTATTTATGTTTCTTTCAGTCATAGAAAGATTCAGTATCTTTTCTGGGACAATCTTCTGCCTTTTGATTTTTACTTTAGGAAAGAAAATGGTTATTATTTTGGTATAAAAGTCAAGGAAGAAGGCTTATTTTAAAATACCTACTGCAAGTCCATCTTGAGTTGGAATGATAGCTCTTGATGAGAAGCTATCATTATTGAAGAAGATATAGAGAAATTCCTTCATTCCTCTTGATTTTTTGTTTTGTTCTTTGTCTTCACCATCATAGAAGAGCTTTCCTTTAAGAAAAACATTGTGGGCAATTATCATCCCACCACTTTTTATATTTTTTAAAGCCCACTTGAGATAAAAAGGATATTTATCTTTATCAGCATCTATAAAGCATAGTTCAAACTTTGATATTTTCGAGAGTTTTGAAAGATAGTTTTCTGCATCATCGTTTATCACAGTTATTTTTTCATCAAGCTTTTCTTCTCTTATTATCTCAGTAGCTGAGTCTGCATAAGTATCATCTTTTTCAATTGTGTATAACCTTCCATCATCAGGCATATTTCTTGCAATGGTTATTGCAGAATAACCAAGAAAGCATCCTATTTCAATAGCTTTTAAAGGTTTTAGTGCTGATGTGAGGATACCGACTACTGCTGCATCGAAAGGGGATAATGATATGTTTTTAATGTTGAGTTTTTCTGCTTTTAATTTTATTTTTTCATAAACTCTATCTTGAGAATTTATATGTGAGATAAAGTATTCGCAGCTTTTCTCATCAAGGCTTTGCGGGTAAAACTTTTCCATAACTAAGATTTTATAATATTTGAAGCTTGCATCTTTCAAGTTCATAAAGGAGATATAAAAATCCTTTTAAAGTTTAAGGGGCATAGCCACCCAAAGAAACTAAACTCGCGAGTTAAAGTTGGCAAGCTTTCCTTCTCAGTGTAAATTTTGTTTAATATGAATTATGGGTATTTTAGTGTTTTTTGTTTTTTTTCTTTTTCTTCACGCCTCTGATCCAAGGGATATGAGCATATATTTTGTTGTCACTGATAGATTTGTTGATGGGGATGAGGCTAATAATAACATATATGGTGATGAGTATATTAAGGGAAATCTGAGGTATTATCAGGGAGGTGATTTTAAAGGGCTTATAGAAAACCTTGACTATATAAAGGGAATGGGTTTTAATGCGATATGGATAACCCCCCCTGTGATGCAGCCACCTGGGAGATATGTAAACTCATCAAAAACATATGATGCAGCAGGTTATCATGGTTATTGGGGATGGGATCTTTCAAGGGTTGATCCTCATCTTGAAAGTCGAGGCTATACATATAAGGATCTCATAGAGAGAGCACATAAAAAGGGTATCAAGATAATACAGGATGTTGTCATAAATCATGCTCATGGCGGTGATGTTGATGTTAGTGTTAATTGGTATAAGGATAGAGGGAAGGTTTTTGGTCTTGGAAGGTTTTTTGATTATTTTAATGACACATATTCTTGGTTTACCAGGGAAGGGGCTGTGCTTTTTGATCTTCTTGATTTCAATGACAAAAATCCTGATACAAGAAGATGGCTTATTGATATTTATCGCGGTTGGCGTGATATGGGGGTTGATGGTTTTAGGCTGGATAGTGTTGTGTGGGTAAGCAGTGATTTTGTTAGAGAGTTTTCATATGAGATGAAAAAGGATAAACCTGATTTTTTTATATTTGGTGAAGTATGGACAAACTCTGATTTTGACCTCCTTTCATCATACACAAAGATGGGTGATGGTTCGATAAGTGTTCTTGATATGCCTCTTTCTGCAATGGGTGGTGAGTGGGGGCCTCTTGAAAAGGTTTTTAAAGGTGAGAGTTTTGAAAAAGCTGTAAAGATATTTGAAAATGATTATAAATACCCTGATCCAACCTATCTTGTTGTCTATCCTGACAATCACGATAAACCAAGGTTCAATTCACCATCAAGTCCTGCTGATTATAAACAATACCTTGATATGCTGAACTTCTATTTTACAGTCAGAGGGATACCATGCATCTATTATGGCACAGAGGTTATGATGGAGGGAGGTGATGACCCTGATAACAGAAGATTCTTAGGCATTGATGGGATAGAAAAAGCAAGAAAAACCCCTCTTTACAAACACATAAAAAAGCTTAACGAATTAAGAAAGAAACTTCCGCCTTTAAGATATGGAAAACAAAAGATAATAAGCTATTCGCATAATCTTCTTATTTTTAAAAGGTTCACGGATGAGAAGGAGGTCTTTGTTATTTTAAACAAATCAGATAAGGAATATGTGGGTGAGCTTGATTTTCTAAAAAAATGTATTTTCATAGATTATGTAAGCGGTAAAAAGCTAAAGTCGTGGAAAATCAAGGTAAGTCCACACTCGCTTTTAGTTCTTGTTCCTTCTATATGTAGATTTTAAAAGTTTTTTGTGTATGATCTTATAAGTTCTTAAAATGAATGAGTGTATATTTTTAAAATGTTATAATATTTTTAGTAATATTTAGTCAAGGAGGGTTTTATGCCGATAAACTTACGAGGAAGGCATTTTCTCAAGGAGATAGACTTTACGAAAGAGGAGTTTATGTTTTTAATAGATCTTGCATTTGATCTCAAAAAAGCAAAATATGCTGGCACTGAACAACCGAAACTTAAAGGCAAAAACATAGCCCTTATATTTGAGAAAACATCCACAAGAACGAGATGTGCCTTTGAGGTTGCAGCATATGATCAGGGGGCACATGTCACATACATAGATCCAAACTCAACACAGCTTGGGCATAAAGAATCAATAAAGGACACTGCAAGGGTTTTAGGAAGGATGTATGATGGTATTGAGTATCGTGGTTTTGGTCAGGATATAGTTGAGGAGATTGCGAAATATGCCGGTGTTCCGGTATGGAATGGGCTTACAAATGAATGGCATCCCACACAAACTCTTGCTGATATGATGACGATGATTGAACATTCATCTAAGCCTATAGAACAGATATCCTATGCCTATGTAGGGGATGCAAGATTCAATATGGGAAGATCGCTTCTTGTTACAGGTGCACTTCTTGGGATGGATGTTAGGATTGGTGCTCCAAAGGGATTACAACCACCAGCTGATGTTATTGAAATTGCAAAGAGATTGTCTGAAAAATCATCTGCAAGGATAACGATCACTGCGGATCCTGCTGTAGCTGTTAAAGGGGTTGATTTTGTTTATACTGATGTCTGGGTTTCGATGGGTGAACCAAAGGAGGTTTGGGAACAGAGAATAAAACTTCTTAAACCCTATCAGGTAAATTTACAGCTAATGAAAAAAACAAAAAATCCGAAGGTTAAATTTATGCATTGCCTTCCTTCTTTCCATAATGATGAAACAAAGATTGGTAAAGAGATTGCCCAGAATTTTGGTTTGAAAAACGGTATTGAGGTTACAGAGGATGTTTTTGAATCACCAGCATCAATAGTTTTTGATCAGGCAGAAAACAGAGTGCATACCATCAAAGCAATTATGGTTGCAACTCTTGGTTAGACTTGTGAAGATTAAAAAACTACGAAGGTAAATTATAAGGATTTGAAGGTTGATAAATAAAATACGAAACGAGTAGTAATAACCGAAGGATTATCTTGTGTGTAGAGGTAGATGCTGATTTATTACGGATAGATAAGAGAACTAATAGGATCCAACCGCAGAATTTTTTTCATCATTTTTTCATGATTTTTTGGGAAAATTTGTTTATAATATACAAGAAAGAGTAATAAAAAGTGATCAGTGAGTAG
>JBMFKQ010000014.1:0-37461 GCA_049972095.1 Elusimicrobiales bacterium | reverse complement strand
GCGCTTCGTTCAGTAATTGCGACTCAAAGATAATAAAGAAGATTAAATAGAAAATTTTGTGGAGATTTTGAATTTTAGATATGAAGGATAATTTAGTTCCCTTTTGTTAGAACAAAGACAATGTATTTCAAACAAGATAATTTTTTTGGTCTTTGAGGTTTATTCTGTTGATGTTGCACACCCATTTTTGTCAGGCTATTTGACCGGTATCTATAAGTTTTACTAATATATAGTTAGATGATAGTGTCTTTCACTATATCTTTGTGTACTTAAAGTTAGGATAGCAGGGCTGGAGGTGTATTAAGTTTTTTGAGGAAGCTGATTTATGTGTCTTTCAGTGCCAGCAAAGGTTGAAAAGATATCAGGGATGAATGCAATAGTTGATTTTGGTGGCACCAAGAAAGAGGTTTCAATAATGCTTTTTCCTGATCTAAAGGTTGATGATTTTGTCCTTGTTCATGCAGGTTTTGTGATACAGAAACTTGATAGGGATGAGGCTACTAAAACCATTAAACTATTCAAAGAGATCTATGAAAACAAAGAATAATGTGTTTTCTTGGAAAGTATGGTCCGATTCTGATATAGCAAGTTCAATACTTAATTCAATCAAAAAGAAAGCTGAGAGGTTCATTAAAAATTATGCAAGACCTATAAGCCTTATGGAGGTTTGTGGAACGCATACAATGGCTATAGCAAAAAGTGGTATAAGAGGGGCTTTAAAAGGTTATGTTAATCTTGTCTCGGGGCCCGGCTGCCCTGTATGTGTTACAGATCAGGGAGATATAGATAGTGTCATTGAGATAGGTAAAAGAGATGATGTTATAATAACAACCTTTGGTGATATGATGAAGGTGAAGGGTTCTGATGGTGCAAATCTTTTTACACTTAGAGCTGATGGGTGTGATGTGAGAGTTGTTTACTCAAGCATGGATGCTGTGAAGATTGCTGTTGAGAATAGAGATAGAAATGTTGTTTTTATAGGGATTGGTTTTGAGACCACCTCACCAACCGTTGCAGCATCTATTATTTATGCTAAGAAAAATGGCATTAAAAATTTTTATGTGACGCCATTTTTCAAGCTTGTTCCACCTGCACTTAAATATCTTCTTGATTTTAAGATAGGAGTAATAGACGGTTTTATACTCCCGGGACATGTAAGCGTTATAATAGGCAAGTCTGCATACGATTTTCTTAAAAATTATTCAGTCCCCTCAGTTATATCAGGTTTTGAACCTCTTGATATTTTGAGAAGCATAGACATTCTTATTGATAAAAAACTTGAAGGGAAGGGCGATGTTGAAAATGAATATAGCCGTGCTGTTAGTTGTGATGGAAATAGAGTAGCCCGTGATATGATGTCAGATGTCTTTAGTGTTTCAGATGCAAGATGGAGAGCTGTTGGTGTTATAAAAAAATCAGGATATGTTTTTTCTGATAGATATGATGAGTTTGATGCTCTTAAAAGATTTAGTATCAAGGTGAAAGTTGTGGCTGAACCTAAGGGATGTCTATGTGGAAAGATACTTCTTGGTATTGCTACACCAATACAATGCCCACTTTTTGCTAAAAAATGCAAGCCAGAGGATGCGGTTGGACCTTGTATGGTTTCTTCTGAGGGTGCATGTGCTGCGTGGTATAAGTACGGAGTTAAAGGATGAACATAGAAACACTTAAGATGTTTAAGGATCTTATAGATACCCAAAGTTTTACAAAAGCAGCGCAGCTTAATTTTGTCACACAATCAGCAGTAAGTCAGCACATGAAAAAACTTGAGATAATTTTCAAAACAAAACTTTTTATAAAGAAGAACGATTCTCTTGAGCTTACAAGGATAGGAAAGATAGTTTATGACTATTCTTCCGATATCATATCAAGGTATTATGAGATGTTTGAGAATGTTAACTTAAGTTTTAATGAAACGCTAACTGGTGAGGTCAGAATATCTTCAATATACAGCGTTGGTATATATATTCTTGGCGATTATATAAGAGAGTTTATGTCACTAAACCCATCTGTGAAGATTTCTCTTAGCTACTTTGAATGGAGTGAGGTTATAGAAAGGGTGATTGAAGGTAAGTCAGATCTTGGATTTATTGCTTGTAAGAGAGTAAATGACCATAATATTTCATCAATTCACCTGTGTAATGATGAGCTTGTTGTTGTTATGCCTCAGAATGCTGATGGCCATAATGGAAAAGTACCTGTTTCGTGTATATCATCTATGAAGCTTGTTTTTTTTGAAAAAAACACACCTTCAAGAAAATATATTGAGAATTTCCTTAAAAGAAATTCTGTTAAGATCAATGTTACAATGGAGCTTAATAACATAGATACTATAAAGGCTGCAATTATCTCTGGTGTTGGTTGCTCCATCCTTCCTTATAGGGCTGTTATGAATGAGGAAAGAAATGGCAAAGTTAAAGTGAGTAGATTTTCATCAGGTTTTTTTAGACCTGTTTATATGATATATAACAAAAGAAGAGAATACTCAAGGGATGTAAACAAGTTTATAAACTTTATACTTTTAAAAAAGAAGCAGAATTATGAGCAGAATAAGCATTGAGCATGGGAGTGGTGGAAAACTTACCTTTGAGCTTATTAAAGATGTTTTCTTGAAAGAGCTTGGTATAAGGATGAATAATTATTCTTTTGAGGATTCATGGACCTTAAGGAGAAATTTTAATAAAATTGCTTTTACAACAGATTCATATGTTATAACTCCTCTTTTTTTCCCAGGTGGTGATATAGGAAGGCTTGCTGTGTGTGGAACAGTTAATGATATATCTGTTTCAGGAGCAACTCCTTTTGCTTTATCTGCTGGTTTTATTATAGAAGAGGGTTTTGAGATTGAAAGGCTAAAAAAGATTCTTGATTCAATGAAAAAGGCTTGTGCTGAGGCAGGGGTTTCTATTGTATGTGGTGATACAAAGGTTGTTGAAAAAGGCAAGGCTGATGGGATTTTTATAAATACCGCAGGTTTGGGCTTTTTTGATAAGGATTATGATTTTTCATATAGAAATCCAAGGGCTGGTGATGCTGTGATTATAAATGGTGAGATAGCATCTCATGGTGTTGCAGTTTTAAATGCAAGACATAATCTTGGACTTGGTGGGGAGATCAAGAGTGATGTAGCACCTCTCAATGGGCTTGTTGATCTTATTAGAGGTGTTGAAGGAATAAGGTGTATGAAGGATCTTACTCGGGGTGGTCTTGCAACCGGACTTATTGAGATATGTGATTTTTGCGGATATGGATTTGAGATAGATGAGAAGGAAATTCCTTTAAGCAAATCTGTGAGATCTGCGTGTGAAGTGCTTGGACTTGATCCTTTATATGTTGCAAATGAGGGCAAGATTATTGTTGTTGTTGATTATAGGAATGCTAAAGATATTGTTGAGCGTATGAGGAAACATCGCTATGGGAAAAAAGCAAGAATTATAGGAAGGGTTATTGATGAGAAAAAGGTTTACATTAAAACTACTGCTGGTATGAGAAGAATGATAGTCCCTTTTTCAGCAGAGCAGCTTCCAAGAATATGCTAAAAAAGTTTTTTTACATCCTTGTATCATTAATCCTCACTTTGCTTCTTACTGTTTTTCAGCGAATTACAGGACCTACATATCCGGTTAAGGGGGATCTTGACTACAATGGTAGAAATGTAAGATATAAACTTCCAAGAAGCTGTACAATTAAGAAAAGTGAATGCATAGCTTATATCTACAAAAATGATGTAAATGCTTATATATCATGGAAAAGATTAGGGGTTGATGAGGAGTTTAAAAAAATTTATTTTAAATCTGATGGTAATAAAAGCATTGTTATTATCCCTGACGATTTTATGCCAGCCTCAAAGATAGAGTATGATTTTTATGTTGATGGTAAGAAGATTAACTTAAATAAAATAGTACTCAGATTTAAAAATGAGGTTAGAAGATGGATTCTTATAAGTCATATATTTTTTATGTTTTTATCTCTTGTTATTTGTTTTTATCTTTTTTTAGAAGTAGTTTTTGAAAAAAAGTTTTCTTCCAAGGTCTTTTGGGCTAATTATCTTTCAATGTTTATTGGTGGATTTGTATTGGGTGCTCTTCTTCAAAAAGAGGCTTTTGGAATATTTTGGAGTGGTTTTCCTTTTGGTAGTGATGTGACCGATAATAAGGTTTTAGTGTCCTTTATATTCTGGAGCTATGCTGCATATAGACTGCTTAAAGGTTTTGAATCAAGAAAAGCGATACTTATTTCATTTTTTATAACAATTCTCACATACTTAATACCTCATAGTTTTTAGCAGTGAGGTTAAATGACCATAAGAATAATTATAACCGGCACAGTTCAGGGGGTTGGATTTAGGCCATTTATATACAATCTTGCGAACTCGCTTAATCTAAAAGGTAGTGTCTCAAATACATCTGCGGGAGTTTCTATAGAGATAAATGTTAAAGAGCTTTCAGAGGTGGAAAGGTTTATATCCCTTATAAGAGAAAAAAAACCATCAGTTTCAAAGATAGATTCTATTGATTTTTTTCAGATTGATGATAAAAACTTCAGCGATTTTGTCATACTTAAAAGCGAAGAAACAATGCTGAAAACAGCATTTATACCATCTGATTTATCTATCTGTGGTGATTGTAGAAAAGATGTTATGGATTTATCAAATTCACGCTATCTATATCCTTTTACAAACTGCACAAACTGTGGCCCAAGATTCACTATAACAGAAAGGATACCTTATGATAGAAGGAATACATCAATGAGATATTTTAAGATGTGTAGACGCTGCAGAAACGAATATGATGATCCTTTAAACAGACGTTTCCATGCACAACCAAATGCATGCCCTTTATGTGGTCCAACGGTGTGGTGCTATGATGGGAAAAAGAAAATCTTTGGAGTTGGGGCTATTGATTTTATAGCCCAAAAAATAATTGATGGTGATGTTGTTCTTATAAAAGGACTTGGAGGGTTTCATATAGCATGTGATGCATTTAATAAAAAAGGTGTTAATAGAGTAAGGGAGATTAAGAAAAGGGAGTTTAAGCCACTTGCTGTAATGGTCAAAGATATCAAGGATATAGAGAGATATGTCTTTATAAATGATTATGAAAGAAAACTTCTTACATCACCTCAATCACCAATAGTTATGCTTAGAAAAAAGAATAAAAAAGTTTTTGAATATGTAGCTCCGCTTCTTGATAATGTTGGAGTTATGGTGGCATATACTCCTCTTCATCTCGTTCTTTTTATGAGGCTTTTAGAAAAAGGATTTGGAAACCCCCTTGTAATGACATCAGGAAATTTTAAGGATGAGCCAATAATTGCTGATAATAGTGAAGTTTTGGAAAAATTTAAAGATATCCCAACACTTTTTCACAATAGAGAGATAGTAAACAGGATTGATGATAGTGTTTGTTTTGTTGATGATAGAGGGGATATCAGAATGATAAGAAGGGCAAGAGGATATGTTCCTGATGGCATAAATGTTGATTCAGATTTTAAGTATGAGATTTTTGCAAGCGGCAGTGATATAAAAAATGCATTTGCTTTTTTCAGAAATAAAACAGTTGTTTTAAGCCAACATATTGGTGATCTTGATATTAAGGAGAATGCAGATCACTATGTAAAAACCTATAAGAATATCAAAAAACTTTTTTCATTCAAGCCCAATATCCTTGTTAGCGATATGCATCCTCATTATAGATCATCCATCTTGTCATCAAGATTTGGCATAAAAAAAACTTTTAAGGTGCAACATCATATTGCTCATATCTATTCAGTTATGGCTGAAAATTCAATAAAAGATAATGTTATTGGAATAGCTTTTGATGGAACTGGATATGGTGCGGATGGAACAGTTTGGGGAGGGGAAATATTCTGCGTTAAAAGAGGGATAGTCAAGAGGGTAGCACACCTTGAGAGTTTTGTTGAGGCTGGTGGGGATAAGGTTATTAAGCAGATATGGAGAAGTTTTATATCTGTTTTTAAAGACCGCAAGGATTTTGTGTTCGAAATTCTTAAAAACAGACTTCCCTTAAAAACAATTAATGTTTATTTGAATATGATTGAAAAGAATGTAAATACTGTTAAGACAACAAGTTGTGGCAGATTATTTGATGCGTTTTCCGTGCTTGTTAGTGGGAAGATTATAGCAGATTTTGAGGCTGAAGGGCCTATGAGAATGGAGGCGTTGTTAAAAGAAAGCAACGATGCTTATAGATTTAGGGTTGTGTGTGAAAATGGAATGTATGTAATAAGGTTTTCACAATCAGTTGATGAGGTTATTGATGATTATATGAAAAAGAGCACTCTTATTTCTGTAAAATTTCATAATGCTATTATTAATTCAACTCTTGAAGCTATTGAGATTTTATCAAAAGAAAATGGGATAAAAAGGGTTGTTATGAGTGGTGGTGTTTTCCAGAACAGATATATTCTCAATAAAATGCTTACAACACTTTCAAGAAATGGATATGAGGCTTATTCAAACAGCCTTGTTCCTACAAATGATGGTGGTATATCTTTGGGACAGATATATTTTATCATTCTTGGTCATAAAACATATTTTTAGTCCTGTTTATTCTCTTGGGTAGTTGAAATCTTTATAGTTTTGTTAAATGATGCGTTTTTCATCATCTGATATATTCTTGGGTCTGTTCCCATCTTCATCAATGACTTCATAAGCTGTGGGTTTGAAAGAAGTTCTTTTGTTATCTTCTGCATAAATATAGGGTCATTCATTTTTTTAAACATCTTTAAAGGCCTTTCCTTAGGGGGTGCTTCAAATATATCTTTTATCTCCGGATCATTTCTAAATTTTTCTATAAAGCTGTTTATCGCAGGATCATTATAGTATTCATCAACTATTTCCTCAACCTTTTTAGTATTTTGAGAATTAACCATACTTTCCATCATTTCCTTTGAAAAACCTATTTTTGAAAGTGATGAGCTTTCAAATGATATTGATGATGGTGTTAATTGATGGTTTGACACAATTTGATCGGCTAAATTGTTAGTTTTGTTTTCTTGTGAGATTTTAAATACAACCTCTTCAATATTCTTCGATATGCTTGTATATCTTGAATAAAGAAAGTATACAATTGCTGCGAATATTATAATAATTGATGTCAGTATAATAATGAGTATTTTAAGTAGCCTATTTCTTTTTCTTATTGCTTCAACCTCATCTGATATTTGGTTTTGTATTTCAGTTTCTTGAGTCACTTGAGAATCTTTTTGCTGATTTTGATTATTTTCCATAAATATCTCCCTTATTTTCAATACCAAAAGTCTTGTTTTAGTCCACTTTTTATATTTGACATTATACAAAATAAATTTGTAAGATATAATCACTTTATTTATTTCTTTGTCTTGCCCTCATCGTCTAGTGGCCTAGGACGCCGCCCTTTCAAGGCGGAAATCACGGGTTCGAATCCCGTTGGGGGCGTTTCTTATTTTTTAGATGAGTTTTTGAATGTTTTTTTGTATTTACAAAAGATTGACTTTTAATGATATATTAAGTTAAATTATATTATAATGAGAGATTTTTTTAGTCTTTTGAGAAGTTTTTTTAATAGTTTTTTAAAACACAGAATATACATAAGTTTAACACCAACCTCTTATCTTCCCTCCTTGAGGTTTAATCTAAGTTTTTTTAGTTTTTTTATCTTTTTAACATTCTTTATGTTAGTTTTTGGTTTTTCTCTATTCAGTGTTTTTTCATATATTGATTATTACCTTCTTAAAACGGAAAACATCTTTCTTAAATATAAACTTGCAAGCATAGTTAGACACGCAAATGAAGGGCTCTTATATCTTAATGCTGTTAAAAGAGTTGACAGACAAATTGAAGAACTTACCTTTTACAATAAAAGAAGACCTAAGTTAAGGCTTCCTATCGGAGGTCCAACATCAGCAGATTCTTTGAGATTTTCAAGTATGATTAGCGGTATAGACTACTCAAAACTGAGTAATAGAGATATAATTGATGCTTACAAGATAATAAAGGATGAATCTGAACAAAGAATAAGGGATTATGAAAAACTTTTTAATTATATAACATCCAAAGCCTCGATGATAAATTCTATACCAAAGGGGTGGCCAGTTGCTGGTTTCATATCCTCTCCGTTTGGATATAGAATTCATCCCTTCACCCTCTCATATGATTTTCACAGCGGGGTTGATATTGTTAATGATCCCGGAACAGATATAAAGGTTTGTGCTGATGGTGTGGTAAGATATACCGGCTGGGCGATGGGTTATGGACTTTGTGTTATAGTTGATCACGGCTTTGGATACACTACCCTTTATGGTCATTTGAGTCAGGTGAATGTAAAGGTTGGTGATGTGGTTAAAAAGGGCAGTATTATAGGAAAATTAGGTTCTACGGGAACATCTACAGGGCCACACCTTCATTATGAAGTTTGGAGATACGGTGTTTTTGAAAATCCTGTAAAATACATAAACTATTCTGAAAGCTGATTATGGCAATTAAGCAGAAGATATTGGAACTTACATCAACTGAAAGCATAATCGCGCAGGACTGTGTTTTTACTGGTAATATAAGCACACGAGGTTCACTTAAAGTTGAGGGTATTGTTGAGGGGAATATAAACAGCTCTAAGGATGTTTTCATTGCAAAAACTGCAAGAGTCAATGGAGATATTATATGCGAGAGATGCAGTATTTATGGAAGCATCAATGGAAATATAACTGCAAATGATATTGTTGAGATAATGTCAATAGGATCAGTTTGTGGTGATGTTAAGACATCAAGGATAATGGTTGAAGATGGGGGATTTGTTTCAGGCAAGATTGAGATGAAAAGGGAGAAGAAATGATAGCATTCTTTTTAAAACATAAAAAAACTATTTTTCTTATTACAGTTATTGTTTTTGTTGTGAGTATATTTTTCGGTCTTGGTGCATATGTAGGCATAATCTCGTTGGGTGACACTGTTGCAAAGGTTGGCTCAAGAAAGATAGGATGGAAACACTATCAGAGGATGTTTTCAATAGCAATGGATAGAGTTCTTAAAGAACATAAAGAACTTCAAGGGGAGGAGGCGTATAAGGTTGTTGAAAAAATGGTTAAGGATGAGGTTTTTAAGGAGATGATAGTTGATGAGATATTAAGGATGGAGGCAGAGAAATTTGACTTTAGGATAAGCGATTTTGAGGTTGCGCTGGAGATTCAAAATACCCCCGCATTTCTTTTAGATGGAAGATTTGATGCAAGGGCATATGTCAGTAGTATTTGGTCAAAATACAGAATGACTCCGGCTGAATATGAAGATTGGAGACGAAATCAGAGACTTTCTGGAAGATTTAAATCATTTCTTCTTGAGGCTGTTAAGGTTACGCCTGATGAGTTAGAATTTTATCGTCAGTTTATCAAGGATAAAAGCATTAAGGATAATAACAAATTTGCCGCAGCAGTTAAACAACAGAAGTTTATAGATATTGCAAACAACTACCTTAGAAGTGTTATATCAAAGCTTGAGGTTCAGGATTTTAGGAAGAAATTTGAAAGCAGAGAAAATATCTGATGCTTGATGTTGAAAATCTTACAAAAATATTTGACAAAAAGGTTGCTGTTGATAATCTATCCATTAAGGTTAATGATGGTGAGATATTTGCGCTTCTTGGACCAAACGGTGCTGGTAAAACAACAACAGTTAAAATAATATCAGGTCTTCTCAAACCAACATCGGGTAAGATTACATTGTGTGGGATTGATGTTGTTAAACAGCCTATTAAAGCAAAGAGAATGATATCATTTATACCTGATGAGCCTTTTGTATATCCTTATCTTACAGGTAGAGAATTTTTGAGTTTTATATGCGAGATTTACGATGTTGAAGATTATAGTAAAAAAATAGATGAGGTGGCTGAGTATTTTGAGCTCTATGATAGTATAGATATGCTTCTTTCATCTTATTCTTATGGCATGAGACAGAAGCTTCTTATAGCATCTGCAGTGCTAAGAAAACCAAGGCTTATGATATTTGATGAGCCAACTGTTGGACTTGATCCTATTAGTGTTAAAAAATTCAAAACATATCTTAAAAAGCTTAAAGATGAGGGAACATCAGTTTTTATATGCACTCACATACTTGAGATGGCTGAAAAACTCTGTGATAGGGTGTGCGTTTTGAAAAAAGGAAGGATAGTTTTAAGTGGAAGTGTCAAGAATATTCTTGAAAACAAGGACAAAAACTTAGAGGATGTTTTTTTTGAAGTTGTTCAAAGCTAATGAATCCTTTCTTTCAAATTCTTTTAAGATACCGCCTGCGTTCATTTGTTAACAGAATAAAAAATCTTGATAAATGGAAAAGGATAAAGAATACTATATTCTCTATTGCTATTATTGTTATCCTTACCTTTTTATATGCGGGTTTTGTAAGGGTTCTTGAATATTTAAGCTCTGTAGATATAGTTGGAAGGCTTCTTATATGGAAGCTTTCAGCAATGGTTTTTCTTATTAATTTTTGTATGATAGTCATCTCATCTCTCATAATATCTATAACAACACTTTTCTATTCTTGTGATTTGAAGTTTCTGCTTTCACTACCTATCCCTCATCTAACTGTTCTTTTTGAAAAGATTATCTTAAGTGTTTTTTATTCATCCTGGAGCCTTGTGGTTATAATGATTCCATATGCTTTTGCAATGGTCAAATCCCTTGGACTTAATCTATCTTTTATTTTTGCCTTTATTTTTCTTATAGTCCCTTATGCGTTTCTTGCATCTTACATTGGTGTTTTTCTCTCGCTTTTTCTTATGAGCAGATTTCCAAGTCCAAGAACAAGGGATGTTGTATGGTTTGCATCAAGCCTTTCCTTTGCAGCTGTTTATGTGGCTATAAGATTTTCAAAACCTGAAAGGCTTATTAGGCCTGATGCAGTTGGAATAATTGCAAACTATCTTTCATATCTTCAGGCTCCAACAGCACCCTATCTTCCAAGCTGGTGGTTTACGCGCAGTTTGATAAAGTTTGTAAACGGTGATTATCTCTATTTTATAGTTTATTCTATTGGACAATATGCAGTTATGTTATTTGCAACATTTTTGATAATGAGATATGCCTCTTCTGTTTATCTAATTGCTTTCAGTGGTTCTCAAAACACCCCCTCCAAAAAATACTTCTTCAAAAAGAGCTTTGAGTTTTTTGTTTCAGAAAGATTTAAGAGGATTAAATACCTTATGATGCTTTTTTTAAAAGAGAGGAAAAACTTTACAAGGGATGTAAGATATTACTCTCAAACAGTGCTTGTTTTTGCTCTCAGTATGGTCTATGTTTTCAGCATAAAGAATATACCTGTTGATGGACAGGAGGCAAAAAATATTGTTGCTTTTATAAATCTTATTGTAAGTGGTTTTGTGGTCTCGGCTCTTGCTTTAAGATTTGTATTTACATCGCTTAGTATTGAGGATGGTAATGTGTGGGTTTTAAAAACACTGCCACTAAAAACATCAGATATAATTTACTCAAAGCTTCTGTTTTATTTTATCTATATACTTATTTTCAATCTGATAATAGTTGGTGTTTCAAATTACTATCTTACAACGGATATTCTTATATTCAGATTCTCAGTATTTGTATCAGTTATAATGAGTTTTTTCATATCAGCCCTTGCAGTTTCTATGGGAGCTTTTTTCCCTGATTTCAATATTGAAAATATACATCATATTGAATCATCATATGGTGGTTTTCTTTTTATGGTTTCTTCTGTATTCTATACTGTTTTTACAGCAGTTTGGTTTGCATATCCTTTGAAGATCTATTTTGCATCAAGGTATCTAAAAAATATTCAGTTTGATTCATTCTTTTTCAACTCATCAATTCTTATTTTTGCTGTTGGAAGTTTTATTATTGCTGGCTTATTACTTAAAAAAGCGGTTAGAAGCCTTGAGATGATAGAGGTGTGATATGATTTTAAAGTTCCTTATCATCTTTATCTTTATAATGATATGCTCAGCTAATGATAAAAGGTATATATATCTTACAATTGATGATGGTCCCTCAGCTTTAACCTCTGATATCTGTGATCTTCTAAAAAAACACAAAGCAAAGGCGAGTTTTTTTGTTTTGGGTAAGAATGTAAAGAGATACCCAAAGATGCTTGAAAGAATATTTGCTGATGGACATCTTGTTGGAAATCATACCTACTCACATATAAACTTCTATAAAAAAAGGGATGATATTTTTCTTATAAGACAGGAGATTAAAAAAGCTGAGGATGAGATATTTAGGATAATTGGTGTGAAACCTTTGTATCTAAGATATCCATATGGTTATCATTCTCAAAAAGCAATTGAGATTGCCTCTGATATGGGATATAAGGTTATAAACTGGGATTTCGGATATGACTGGAAGAATGATGATGAAGATGTGATAATATCAAGATATCGGAAAAATATTCTTGCTGGAAAGATAATTCTTATGCATGATACTGCGAAAAGAAATAAAATGGCTTTAAGGCTTCTTAAGGCTTTGCTTGAGGAGGGGGAGAAAAAAGGGCTTGTTTTTGTGAGGCTTGATGAGGTCAGATGAGATACTTTTAAATGTCAGAGCTTTTATAGAGAAAAATTATCCTTTTCTTGGGGTTAACAAAAAAAGAGAGATTGAAAGGCTTCTTTTTGAGATTTTAAAAAGTGGCAGGATCTTGTCTTTTTCTCAACTCCCTGAGTATAAAAATTATGAGCATTTTAAAAAGTCGCTTCTTAAAATAAGATATCCTAACTCCTATGGTATATATCCAATGAATAGCTTTTTTCTTGGAGGCATTGAGTTTGATGAAAGATCTATATGGAGGGAAAATGAATCTTCTGTGAAGGAGATATTTATAGAGAAAAGTGTTGATGATATCAATCTTGTTGATAGGCTAAAAAAAGAATATCCTTTAGCAAGTTTTATAGAGATTGATTCAATAAAAGAGTATATTAAAAAGCATAAATATGATTTTTCTTATAGTGATAGAAAAAAGAAGATATATGTTGTTAATGAAAGATATGATTTTGTGAAAAAATGCCCCTGTACTAAAAACTGTGTAAGCTGTGGTTATAATGTTATAAACCTTGGTTTTGGGTGTCCTTTTGACTGTGAGTACTGCTATCTTAGTGGCTATCAAAATATTGATGGCATTATAATAAACGCAAATGTTGAGGATTATCTAAGAGCTCTTGTAGATTTTTCTCGTGGCAGAAGGATTAGAGTTGGGAGTGGTGAGTTTACAGATTCTCTTGTTTATGATAATATAACTCATCATTCTGTAAAGATAATAGATTTTATTTGTCGATTTCCACATATTATATTTGAGTTTAAAACAAAATCATCAAATCTAGATCTTATAATCAACAAAAAACCAGCTGAAAACATTGTGGTTTCATTCTCAGTTAACCCTTCAAGGATAATTGAGATGTTTGAGCATGGCACAGCAGGTTATGATAAACGCATTGAAAAGATGAAAGAGCTTAGTAAAGTAGGATGGAGGCTTGGGGTTCATTTTGACCCGATAATAATGATAGATGGCTGGAGAGAGCTTTATTGCAAATGTATTGATGAGCTTTTTGATGTGGTTAGCCCAGCTGATATTATATGGATAAGTGCAGGAACACTTCGTTTCTATCCTCATACAAAAAAGGAGATAGAAAAACGCTTTCCTCAAAGCAGTTTGCTTGATGCTGAGATGATTATTGATTTTGATGGAAAACTTAGATATCCGCGTCATATCAGAAGGGAGATGTATAATGTGATAATAGAAAAGATTAAGAGTAAAGGATTTGACATAGAAAGGTTTTATCTTTGTATGGAGGATGCTTCTATGTGGAGGGATTTAGGTTTGAAAGCAAGGTTTGGATGGTGAAAAAATTGTATAATTTAGATAGCTGGAGGTTGATATGCAGATAGTTATAGGTGTGTGTGTGGTCATATTTACGGCTGTTTTTGTTGTGCTTGCGATTGAGATGATTGAGACACTTAAGAGGATAAGAGATGCTGGTGAGAGTTTTAATAATCTTGTTAAGAATATAAATGAAAGGGTTGATGATGTAAAGCCTGCTTTTGTGGAGTTTAATAGGTTAAGTCAGAGAGCTTTCTCTTTTATAAACGGTTTTTTTTCTGTAATTTCATCTTTTTTCAGAAAGGATGAATAGCTTGTGATATTGGAGCATATTTTCAACAAAGCCTACGATAAGAATACTCTTGAAAAGATAAAATTTCTATCAAGTATATATCTTTTTAGAGGAATAAAAAGAAGGGATCTTCTCTATGTACTTGAAAATCTCTATGAGAAGAAATATCTTAAGGGAGAGATTATTTTTTTTAAGGGAGATATAGGTAAAGCACTTTTTATAGTTTATCGTGGAAGAATTGGGCTTTATAGAAATATAAATGGTCCTCTTGTTGCTGAGGTTAGAGAGGGAGAGTTTGTTGGTGAGATGGCTCTTCTTGAGGAGATGACAAGAACATTAACCGCAGTAGCTCTTTATGACAGTGAAGTCTTTATGTTCTACAGAGTTAATCTTGAAAAGATGATAAAAACAAAACCGAGAATATCCTCAATACTAACATACAATCTTGCCTGTATTTTGTCTTCAAGGCTTAGATCAATGATTGAAAATGAACAACAGACTTGAGTTTAGAGAGATCCTTTTTCCCTTGCTTTTCTTCTTACTTCTTTTACTTATACTATATTTTGCAAGAAAAACATTTATAGTTCTTCTCCTCAGTATTTCTTTTTCTTATCTTGTAAATCCTCTTATAAGATTTTTTGAAATAAGGGGTATAAAGAGAAGCTATGCTGTTAGTGGTTTCTATATTGTAGTGGGTATAGCCTTTCTTTTTCTATTATCAGCTGTTTTTAACATTGCAAGAATAGATATAGATACTTTTTTCTCACAATGGCCTGTTTATTATGAGAAAAGCTCAGCTATAATAGATAGCTTTTTTTCAAAACTTTCAAAAGCCTTTCCATTTCTCTCTCAGTTTAAGTTACAGGAAAAGCTTCTTTCCTATCTTTTAATGCTTCCAAACTATGTGGTTTCGGTAATAGCTTATCTATCATTTCTTTTTCTTGTGCCTTTTATATCATTCTTCATATTAGTGAAAGGCACAGGAATACTTGATTTTATTGTTGATAATATACCATCAAGATATGTTGAGGTTGTCTATCATATAGTATCAAGGGTTGATAACAGCCTTGGTAATTATCTAAGAGGGGTTCTTATTGATGCACTTTTGCTTTCAATAATTGCGTTTTTTGGACTTTTTTTTATGGGCATTAATTATTATACTGTTATAGTCCTTTTTATTGGTTTGTCGTGTGTTGTTCCATATGTTGGTGCTTTTGTTGGTGGTGTTATATCATCTATTATTGCGTTTCTTCAATATGGAAACATTTATGTGGTATTGAAGGTTCTTGCATTTTTTGCTTTTTTGAGATTTATTGATGACTGGTTTATACAGCCATATATAATCAAAAAGAGTATAGATCTTAGTCCTGCTATTGTTGTGCTGAGCCTTATGGCAGGTGGAGAGATAGGTGGTTTTTGGGGAGTTGTTTTCGCAGTGCCCCTTGTATGTATAATAAGAGAGTTTTTTTACATAGTTTTTGAGATTCACAGTGTGATATATTCTTGGAAACCTCCAAAAGCCTCTTTGAGAATAAACATACCATATACATAAGGGGTGATATATGAAACAGATAATAGTGAAAACCTCTTCATCACAACAGGCTGTTGATATAACAGATAAGATCTTTGATGCTGTTAAGGAAAGTGGAGTTGAAAACGGAGTTTGTTTTGTTTATAATCCGCACACAACAGCAGCCCTTTTTATAAATGAGGGCGCAGATCCCTCCGTAAGACAGGACATAATTGATAAACTTAACTCACTTATAAGCCCTGATGAAGGATATAAACATCTTGAAGGAAATTCACATGCTCATATAAAATCAGCTATAATAGGAAATTCCATTTTTTTGATTGTTGAAAACTCTAAGCCTGTGCTTGGAAGATGGCAGTCTGTTTATTTATTTGATGCTGATGGTCCAAGAACCAGAAGTGTTTATGTAAAGGTTATTGAAGGATAGTATTTATTGTTTTTGTTTTTCAACTTTGTTATGATTTATTTTAAGGTATGGTGTTAGGGTTCTTTGTAGGTTTGTTTGCGATAAGCCGCGGTGGTGAAACCGGTAGACACGCGGGTCTCAAAAACCCGTGTCCGCTCAAACGGACGTGAGAGTTCGACTCTCTCCCGCGGCAAAGTTGGATTGTATTTTTTAGTTTATCTAAGGAAGAATATATGAAGAAGGTTCTTATTGTTGATGATAGTATTTCGTTTCTTTTGCTTGCTAAAGAAGCTCTTGAGTCCGAATATAAGGTAGAGATTTTTTGTGATTTTTCACAGATTAAAGATATCATTTCAAAGATTGAAGGTTATATGCCTGATGTTTTACTTCTTGATATTAACCTTGGTGGATTTACGGGAATTAATGTCTTAGAAGAGATGAAGAAAAAAAGCTCTATTTCAAAAATTCCAGTTATATTTCTTACCGCTAGTGATTATAATATCATTAATGAGAGGCTTACTAAGAGTGAAAAGAATGTTATGGGTTTCTATTCTAAGCTTGATCCACTTGAGTTTATAAAAGAGAAAATAAACTCTATCATTTCAAAGGAGTAAAAATGAAACAAAAAAAGGTTCTTATTGTTGATGATAATCCTGTAATGGTTGAGATAGTTAAGATGGCTCTTGAGGGTGACTACACAGTAATTTCAGCATCTGATGGAAGAGAGGGAATAGAGATGGCAAAATCTCATAAACCAGATGTTATAATAATGGATGTTATGATGCCAAATATATCAGGTATAGAGATGCTTAGACTTCTTCTTTCAGATGAAGAGACAAAAAACATTCCTGTTATAGTGGTTACAGCAAGTCATTTTGACCCTTCAACAGAGATGATTTTCAAGGTTGAGAAGAATGTTAAATCCTTTCTTAGAAAGCCCTGCAGTGTTGATCTTTTGAGAAAGGAGGTTAGCAGCGCCATAGATAATACCTGAAAAAAATCCAGCGATATCAATATTTGGTATAATTTAGTTTGAAAGATTTTGTTTTTTCATTAAGAGGAATTTATGGATAAGACGAAAAATAAATCATTCTCAAACACTGTTTTCCTACCTAAAACATCCTTTTCAATGAAAGCAAACCTTGTTCAGAAAGAGCCACAGATAATAGATCTCTGGAGCAAGATTGATGTTTACAAAAGGATGATTGAAAAGAACTCATCAGCACCTGTCTATTTCCTTCATGATGGCCCACCTTATGCAAATGGACATATACATATAGGTCATGCACTTAACAAAATATTAAAGGATTTTGTTGTTAAATCATACTCACTTATGGGATATCAGACTCCTTACATACCAGGTTGGGATTGCCATGGGCTTCCCATAGAACAGCAGCTTCTTAAAGAGTTGAAGATATCAAAAAGACATATAAACGATGTTGTATCTTTTAGAAAAAAAGCAAGGGAGTTTGCAGAAAGATTTATAAAGATTCAAAGGGATGAGTTTAAAAGACTTGGTGTTTTTGGAGATTGGGAAAATCCATACATAACTATGTCAAATGAATATGAATCAGGCGTAGTAAAGGCATTTCTAAATCTTTTCTACAAAGGTTACATAGAAAGAGACAAAAAAACTATATATTGGTGTGCTGTATGTGAAACTGCTCTTGCAGAGGCAGAGGTAGAGTATAAAGAAAAAACATCACCCTCTATATATGTGAGATTTAAGGTTATTGAATCAAAGCTAAATTACACAAACCTCTATCTTGTTGTATGGACGACAACCCCATGGACACTTCCTGCAAATATGGCTGTTGCTGTAAATGAGAATGAGGATTATCTTGTCATTGAGGTTAGTGATGGGCATCTTGTTGTTGCAGAAAAACTGCTTGAGGATTTTGTCAAAAACACCTCTATCAGCGCCAGTGTAATTACAAAACTAAAAGGTATAGAACTTGAAAAAACTCTTTATGAAGCGCCTTTTTCAGATATGCTTGATAAATCACAGCGTTATCCAAGAAGGGTTATATTTAGCAATTTTGTTGATATGACAAGCGGAAGTGGAATGGTTCATATAGCTCCAGGACATGGTGAAGAGGACTATTTTGCAGGAAAAAAGTGGGGGCTTGAGGTGTTTTGTCCTGTGGATGAAAGAGGAAGATTTACCTCAGAGATAAAAGCTCTTGAGGATAGGTTTGTCTTTGATGCCAATACCCAGATTATTGAAATACTAAGAAATAAAAATCTTCTTATAAACTCTTCTACTATATCACATAGTTATCCACATTGTTGGAGATGTAAAAATCCTATAATATTCAGAGCAACGGAGCAGTGGTTTCTTAAGATTGATAAAAATTCTTTAAGGGATGATCTTTTAAGAGAGTGTTTGAATGTTAAATGGCTTCCAACTCAAGGATATGATAGAATAACATCAATGATTAAGATAAGGCCTGATTGGTGTTTGTCAAGGCAGAGGTATTGGGGCACTCCTATAATCGCTTTTTGGTGTAAGAGATGTAGAAGGATTGTAAATGATAGTCAGATCTTGAATTCCATTGCAGAAAGGATAAGAAAGCAGGGTAGTGATTTTTGGTTTTTTGAAGATGCAAAGAAGATTCTTGGGGATTATAAATGTGAGTGTGGAAGCAGTGATTTTGAGAAGGAGAAGGATATACTTGATGTATGGTTTGATTCAGGTGTTTCGTGGCATAATGTGTGTGTAGAAAAAGCAACATATCCGGCAGATCTTTATCTTGAAGGTTCGGATCAGCACAGAGGTTGGTTTCAGACCTCTCTTATACCATCAGTTGCACTCAACTCTAAAGCTCCTTATAAAACAGTTCTTACCCATGGCTTTGTCCTTGATGAGTATGGAAAGGCAATGCATAAATCTCTTGGAAATGTGGTTTCGCCTCAGGATGTGATATCTAAATATGGGGCTGAGATATTAAGACTATGGGTTTCACTAAGTGATTGGAAGCAGGATATTAGAATATCTGATGCTCTTCTATCAGTGCCGGTAGATCTTTACAGAAAAATAAGAAACACCTTTAGATACCTCCTTGGAAATCTTGCAGATTTTAAACCCGATAAAAGGATAGTTTACAGTGAGATGGAGAATATAGATCGCTACATACTTTCAAGATTTAGCAGATTAACCAATGATGTTAAAAAGGATTGGCAGGAGTTTGAATACAGAGATGCTATAAGGAAGATAGCTGATTTTTGTATAATTGATCTTTCATCCTTTTATCTGGATGTTCTTAAAGATAGGCTATACACCTATTCTTTAAACTCAAGGGAAAGAAGATCAGCACAGACCGCAATGTATGATATGTTAAAAGGACTGTGTATTTTAACAGCTCCAATTCTTTCGTTCACATCTGAGGAGGTGTGGCAGACTCTTAAAAAAGAGATTGACCATTCGCTTTCAGAAAGTGTTTTTCTTAACAGAATTGATGAGATTATCGCACCTTGTTTTGATGAGAGTGTAGAAAACAAGTATTTAAGAATTCTTTCTATAAGAGAACACGTACTTAAGGAGATAGAAAAGATAAGAAAAGAATCTATTATAGGCTCATCACTTGAAGCAAAGATAATTATAACTGCAGATGGGGATATGTATGATTTTGTTTCAAAAAATATTGATGAGATCATTGCTGCATGCATAGTTTCTCAAGGTGAGGTTAAAAGGGGAGAGTTTTCTGTTAAGGCTGTTAAGGCTGATGGTTCAAAATGCCCCAGATGCTGGCAGTGGAGAGTGGATATAGGGGTTGATAAGGCTTATGCTGAGGTGTGTGCTAAGTGTGCAAAAGCATTGAGAGAAAATGCTTCAAATACTTAAGCAAAAAAGTTTTTTAGCCTCTTTAATTGTTCTTTTTGTTTTTGGACTTGATGTTATTACAAAAAATCTTATATCAGAAAATCCTAATTTATGGAGGAGCTATTTTGGTGGTATTTTAAGAATTCTTCCTGTGAGAAATACAGGTGTTGCTTTTGGGCTTTTTTCAGGAATAAATGCTTTTTTTATCTTTTTTAATATAACACTTCTTGCTTTTCTTCTCTATGTTAAAAGAAAAGTCAAAACCTCATTCTCCTTTTATTCTATTCATTTTATAATAGGTGGGGCTCTTGGAAATATATATGACAGGATAAGATTTGGGCATGTCATTGATTTTATTGATTTTAAGTTTTTCCCTGCTATTTTTAATCTTGCAGATTTTTTTATAACCTTTGGTGTTATACTGATTATTCTTGATAGAGATAGAAAGAAGGGGGATGTATGAGATGTTTCGTTCTGCTTTACCTCTTGCTATTTATCATATCTTGTTCACAGTCGCCTGAGTACTATCTTAAAAGAGGAAATTCATTTTTTGCATCAGGGGATTATTATAGAGCCATAGATATCTATAACCGTGCAATAATAAGCAGAAATGATTATTCAGATGCTTATGTCTCAAGGGCAATGGCTTATGAAAAGATAGGTGATAAGATGAAAGCTGTAGATGATTATCTCAGAGCAATAACCTATAAGTCAGATCATCTTGCAGCTTTAAACAATCTTGCATCTCTCTATATAGAAATGGGTTATTACGATAAGGCTTTGCCTTATATAGAAAAAACACTTGAGATAAATCCTTCGTATCGCTATGGTTATTATAATAGAGGTGTTGTAAATTATTACAGGGGTTTATTATCACAAGCTATTGAGGATTTTTCAAAGGCTATTGAGCTTTGTGATGATAGAATGCCTCTTGCAAGATACTATCGTGCACTTTCATATTACAAGCTATCTATGCTAAAAGAAGCACATAGTGATCTTGTTAGTCTTATGAAAAGATCGGATACAAATGATGTTATTTATTATACCGCTGCAAAGGTATGTGTTGGTCTTGATCCTCGTTTAGCTCTTGATTATATAGATAGGGCGATTAAGATAAAGGAGGATGCTATTTATTATTATCTAAGAGCTGTTATAAATGAAAAGCTTTCCAGAATGGTTGATGCTATTAATGATATAAACACTGCAATAAAACTTTCAAATTTTTCAAAATCCTCATATCTTTACTATGCTGCGGATATTTATATAAAGTTGTCAAGATTTGATAATGCAAAAGAATATTGTGATATGGCTTTAAGTGTTGATAAGAATTCAGAAACTGAATATAAAAAGAGAATGAAAATAATGAATACTCGCAAAAAAGGTAGGAACAAATGAGTTTTAAGGATAAATTTCTTGCAACACGTATCGCAATTGAGAATATACTCTTTGAGAAAGATGTGTCATATCCAAGAAAAATTGACAAAAAATATTATCTTTATCTTTTATGCATAGTCTTTCTTTATTTCTTTATCAATCTTTACTACTTTTACTCTGAGCAAGATACTCTTAGATATTTTATACAGGATTTTAACTTCTCAAAATTGACTGTTAAAGATATCCTTTTGGATAAGCTTTCAAGAGGTTTTGACATGCCGATGTATTATATAATATTTAAGCTTTTTTCCTACTTTTTTACCATAACACCCTGGACTGTTTTTGTTATTAACATACTTCTAAGTATTTTGGCAATGATTGGTTTTTTTAGGCTTGTTGCAGTTACAAGAAATGAGTCATCAGCTTTTCTTGCTTTATTATCTCTTCTTTCAACACCCTTTTTTATAGAAATCTCAAGAACCCCAAAGCCATCTATCCTTGCATTTGTATGTGTTGTGTGGACATATTATTATTATCTTAAAATGAAAAATGAAGAGCAGTATACATCAGTTCCATATTATCTATTTTTCTATTCACTTGGGCTTCTTTCTGATAAGTTTTTTCTTATATATACCCTGCCATGCTTTTCATTTACAACCTTTCTTTTCAGCACAGTATATTCAAATTATGTTATGTTAATTTTTGTTCCATCTGCTTTAATTACATTGATATTTTATATCCGCTTTTTTCTTCTCTATATTGTAAAATTCTCCTTTTTGGAGATGAGTTTAAATTTTTTCAATCTCAAAGGGCTTTTATCTGAATACATAAAATCTATGGGTGTTTTTAATTCTGTTATAATAACTCCTTTCTTTATATGGATGCTTTTTGCTGTCTATGGAGTATATGTTGCACGCAAGGAGATATTTGCATGGTTTTTTTATCCTTCTCTTTTTTATCTTTTAATTCCTATTAGTCCTGAGCCTATAAAATTTGCTGTTCCTGCGTTTATTGTTGGTTTTTCTGTTATGTTTTTCCCATCAGTAAGAAGATATTTTATTTATTTTATGATCTTTTTTCTTTTTGTATCAGGTAGTAATATTTTTTCAATTAATCTTGGGAAATATCCTGTTTGGGGATATAGTCCGATTGGCTTTTATGAATCAAGAATTGTTAAGAATATTCTTTATGCTCTTAGGGATGAGAAAAAAAATAGTGTGTCTAATAACATAGTATCAGTTAACATCAGTGGGAAAAATATTTCATCTCAATCCTTTGAAACAATAAAGCATAACTATGGAGTTGAAAGTTTTAAATTCGTAGATATCCCACCGGATCTCTTTCCTTTTTCTTGTTATGTGATAACAGATAAAAAAACTGATGGTGTTAAAAGATTTGATGAGATCTTTTTCTACAAAGGTATTTATCTTCTTAAAAACCCTTGGTGTCTTAAAGAATCTCAAAAAGATGTAAGCATCAAAGGCTTTTCATCGAAGGAGCTTACAATATCTGATATGAGAATGGTTTATGATACTTTGAAGAAAACAACCTCTGTTGATATAGCATACCTTGGCTATAAGGGGATTGATAGCTATGGTTTAAAGCTTGAGATAAAGGATACAAAAATAAAGATTATCAATGCGATTATAAGTCAGTATTCGCTTGAGAGATTTTTTGAAGAACTTATGAAAAAAAACACTGAGGTTATATTGCTTGATGATCTCATCAGTGTTAAAAGGTCGTTTTTTTTTGGAGAGATTGTTTTTGATTTTTATCCTGATGTTAAAGATGGATGTTTAAATATTAATTTTGTGAAGATTAAAATAGCCTTTATTGAGATAGGAAGATTTCTTTCTAATTTTATTTCATTTAAAATCCCATTTGATCTACTTCCTTTACCCGTGGAATTTTCAAAGATGGTGATTAAGAAAGGTATTGTTAAGATAACATGAAGGGATTTATTCTGTTATTTAGTTCATTTTTATGGTTGTCATGCTCCTCTATTGGGATTACTAACATAATGGATGAAGCTCAATTTTCAAATTTTAATCACTCATATTGCTCTCTTCATTTCTGTTTCTATTCAGATAAATCTTTTAATCTTTTTGAAATTGCAAATACTGCTGAAAATATTTTTAGTTATCTTGTTTTAAATTACTCTTTTTCTAATAAGCTCAATAATTATCCATATAGATTTATTGTTTATGAGTCTTCTTATAATGCTACATTACAAGAAAATCAAACAATTATTTTTTCAACATCTTCCTGCGATGTTGTTGTAAGTGTTGTTTATGGAATGGTTAGTGATATTTTTGGTCAAGCAGAGAAACTTTATCCATGGCTTTATTATGGATTTTGTGAGTATCTTGTCTCGCACTTCTGCTCTGATAAAAGGAGCTATTACTTAGGTATCTTAAATTCAAATAGTAATCTTATACCATTAGAACAGCTATTTTATATCTCACCATCAACCCTTGAAAAAAGCAAGCTTGATATATACTATGCAAATACAAGCAGTTTTGTTAGTTATCTTATTGATAAATACTCATCTTATAGATTTTCAGTTTTCCTTGAAAGTTTACTTAAAAGTGGTGATGTTAAAAATGCTTCCATCTTGGCATTTGGCAAAGACATAACTCAGCCTTAGCTCTTAAATTATATGACTACAAAAGAGATTATCTTTGCAGTTAATGATGTTCCTAATGATAGTGTTTATGATACTGCATATGAGACCATTAGAAAAATGGGTGGGGTTATTTCTATTGATATTTTTAGAAAAAGTGGTGTTATAAAGGTTATTTATGATACCGCATCAACAACCTCAGATAAGATTTCAAGAAGGCTATCTTCTATTGTGCCATCAATTGAAATGTGTCTTGAAAGATTCTGTGGTTTAAAAAAGATTGAGGAAGATAAACCTACATTTAATTTTTTAAGGCTTTTTATTTTTTCTATTGTGCTTATAATCTTTTGTTTTTCAAAGCAATTTGACACAAATATCTACATATTATCTTTGATTTATCTTTTTGCATCATTGTGGTTTTTGTGTGATCTAAAAAGGGCATCGTATGTCAATAAAAAAAGTTTTATCATCTATCCTTTAACCTCACTGTGGATAGTTTTTTCTGTTCTCTATACTATCTTGAAAATCTTCTTTCCTTTATATTTTCCATTCAACTTTATTGATTTTTACTCAAGCTTTATTTTTCTATTTTTTATTGCTATTGGTTTTGATCTTTCAAACTATCTGCATTTTAAAGATTCTATCTCATTAGCTTCATTCAGCTATCCTATGCAAGTTTTTTTAAGGGTTATAAAGGATGGTATTGAGATGCATATACCTTCAACTGATTTAAAAAAAGGAGATATTGTTGTTCTATCTTCTGGAGATTTTGTCTGCTTTGATGGATGTGTTATTGATGGAAGTGCTACTGTTGATGAGTCACTTATAAAAAATTCAGATCATTATACCAATAAGAAAAGTGGAGATAAGGTTATTTCTGGTAGTTTTATTGTTGATGGAGGAATAAAACTCATCGTTGAAAATGAGCCAAAAGATTCCTTTTTTTATGGAGGGATTAGAAGAATGATGTTTCAAAACAAAGCTGCTAAAGGTTTTGAAGATAGAATTTATAAAGCATCTGAGAAATACATCAGGTTTATTCCTCTTTTAGCTCTTTTTTTTGCTGCTCTTTCATATTTTGGTCGTATTAGACTTTCAACCATTGAGTCATTTTTTATTATTTTCTTTATATCATATCCTTATGCCTTATGGATTATCTTCCCATCAGCTTATTTCATTCTTTCATCCTTAGGGGTTAAAAAGGGTTTTCTTATAAAAAACATTGATCTTCTTGAGACAATAAATTATGCTGATACGGTTGTTTTTTTCTCTTCTGATGGTATTGTAAAGGATGAACTTCTTACTCTTAAAGCATCCGGTCTTAAAACCCTTCTTGCTTGTGATAAAAATTTTTCTATGTCCTGCCTTTCAGCTCATGAAAAACTCGGGTTCATTCTTAGGCTTAAAATATCTGGCTCAAGAATTATAGGAATAGGAAGCTCAGCTGATGATTTTGATGCACTTGCTGAGTGTGATGTAAGAGTCATAGTCAAAAAACATCCAGAGTCTTTTTCATTTCCTTGCGATGTTGTTTTTATGAGAAATGACCCGAGGATTGTAAAGGAACTCAAAAGATATGCCTCCTTTATTTTAAATGTAACATCTCAGAGTAGTGCTATTATTTGTTTTATTCATCTGTTTATACTTCCTATCCTTTTTGCTTTTTTGTGTAGATATTTTTACTGTCTTCAAAAAGGACATTTTATTTCTGTATTGTTTTTGACAATCTTGATTGCTGTTTTTAATTCGCTAAGGCTATATTTTCTCAAATCATCTTAAATCATATATCTAAATCTTTTTACTGTATGATAAACTGCTGCTATGAAAAATACTGAGGAGGATTGAATATGAAGAGGATAAAAAAATTTTCTTAGTTCTTCAAAAAATCCAAAATATAAAATAAAACCGCTTAATGCAGATATAAGTGTTGATAACAAAAGTATCCAATCCCACATAATCCTAATAGTCTTTGAGTTTTTGAAGAATATCTCAGATGCTATTGACATAAGTATAGTTATGAAAAGAATATAAAAGACCCCATTTGAAAAGAGTCTGTTTGAAAAGGATGTTTTTTTGAACTCTTTTTTTTGATCAACTTTGTTTTGTGGCTTCTGAAAAGTTTTTTTAGATTCTAAAGAAGGTTTCTTTTTCTTTATAGCATTATATCTTTCCCATATATCACATATTCCATTAGAGTTTTCATCAATAAAACTTCCACACTCACCATAGCACGGTGTTGTTATAGAGGTTCTATTGTTTGGGCATTGTGTTTGTGAAAGGATTAGTGATGATAAAACCAGAATTATCTTCATATGCTGTTATTTAGAAAACTGTTTATGATATTTTTGTAGTTCTTACTGAAGGGTGTTTCACCATGAGAAAATCCTTCCATTATTTGAATCTTTACATACGGATTGATTTTCAAATTATATTTAATACTTTCATTGAAGCATATATCATCTTTATCACCGCATATGATAAGAGTCTTCTTTTTTATTCTTTTCAATGCATTATCAACTGAGAAGCCTTTATCGCTTTCACCACAGAATATTTTATAGTTTAAGGATATCAAGGGTAGTAGTATTTTTTCTGCAGGATTTTTATAAAGAACCAATTTTTTTATTACCCAGCTTATACTGTTAAAAGGTGAATCTACAATAGCAAAATCCAGTTCCTCTATTTCATTTATCGCTCTTGTTGCTATAAAACCGCCATATGAATATCCGAAGATTCCTATCCTTTTAATATTCCTTGATCTTAGATAATCTATCCATCTTTTTATATCTTTGATTTCATCTTTTCCACCACATATCATCCCCTCGCTTTCACCCATACCTCTTATATCTGTGTATAGGAGTGAAAAATTTTTGGATAGAAAATGTGTATAAGGAAGAATATCGGATTTGTCTGCTGGCCATCCATGAAGCATTATTATGGCTGATAGACTTTTTTTTGATGGGATAAACCATGCCTTTAATCTTTTTCCATCATACGATTTTACGCTTACATCCTCATATGAGAGCGAAAAATCGAGGGGTTTGATTTTTCCGTGATAATGTGAGGGTTTTGAATAAAGAAAAAAGTAAAGGATTGAGATTAACACAAATCCTAAAAATATAAGTAGGCTTGTTCTTAGCAAAACTAATAAGGCTTTCATTTTACATCTATTATATAAAATCTGTAAAATATAATTGTGAATAAAATCTTTATTTTCGCTCTTATTTATGAATCCACATTCTGTTAATAGGATTATTTCAGATGCCTATGATATTAACCTTGAGGTTGATAACTTTAAAAAGGGCAGTATACCAGATTTGCTTACAGCTGTCAATAAAGAAAGATCGAGTGTAAGGTTTGAGATAGACTTGCCATCAGGATTTGATGAGGTCATTATATCAGCCTCGGTTGATATTGATGAGAATGATAAAGTTTGTTTTTCTTTTTATGATTCGGATAATGTATTTTGTATGGGAGATTTTTCTCCCTTCAAATCATATAGTTTTTCTAAAAGAATACCTAAAGCATCTGTTGAAGTAGATCTGCTTAGGTTTGATAAAAAAATAAATAAGATAGGTGCTGAAATAACACTTCTGCCTTCGTCTTTGGATACAAAGAGAAGAATAAGGCTTATTAATGTTGTTATGACTGATAGGGGTAAGAGGAATGAGTATAAAAAATTTGTTCCCTTAAGGAGCATAAAGCTTTTTGTAAAACCTATATCACAGATGATTCAACACTTTAACTATAAACAGGATATATGTAGCCCAACATCACTGTCAATGCTTTTTGATTACTATGGGGTGGAAATAGATCCTGTTATGGTTGCTCAGGCTGTTTATGATAATTCTGGTGCTATATATGGTAATTGGCTTTTCAACACTGTATATGCCTCAACATTAGGTTTTTATTCGTTTATTGCAAGGATTAATTCATTTGAAATCCTTTATAGACTTCTTTCTATTGAACTTCCTGTCATTGCAAGCATATCATATAGTGCAGGAGAGTTAAAAAAAGCACCGATTAAAAAGACAAAAGGACATCTTGTCGTTATAAAGGGAATGACCTCAAAAGGTGATATCATAGTAAATGACCCTGCTGCTTGTGATAACAGCAGTGTTGAGATTGTTTATGATTCAAAAGAGTTTTTCAAAGCCTGGATAGAAAACAAATACGGCACTTCATATATAGTTGCAGATGAAAATAGAATTTCAAAGGTTATAAGCATAATCAGGGAGGGATAATGAGAAAGATTTATTTTCTTTTAGTTATCTCTTTTTTAACAGGATGCTTTAATCCTGATAAAAGCAAGATAATATACTTTGCCCACACTGGAGAGATAACATCCCTTGATCCTGCTTATTCCTACGATGCAATAACACATGGGACCCTTATAAATGTATATGAGACGCTTATAGGTTTTGATGGTGATAAACTTGACTCTTTTATACCTCTTATATCTGAAAAAGTCCCTTCAAAAGAAAATGGGCTTATATCTTTAGATGGAAAAAGATATATATTTCCGATAAGGAAGGGTATTAAGTTTCACAACGGTGATGAACTTGAACCTGAGGATGTTAAGTACTCACTTTTGAGGTTTATGATAACAGATATGCCTGGCGGTCCATCAGCGCTTCTGCTTGAGCCTATTTTTGGTATAACAAGTGTTAAGGATGAGAATGGTAATCTTAAAATAGACAAGACTGATTTTGAAAAGGCTGTTAAGGTTGAAAAAAATAGTGTTGTTATAACCCTTAAAAGACCTTTTGCTCCATTTCTTTCAATAATAGCAAGATGGTCTTATGTTATGAATAGCAGATGGGCAATTAAGGCAGGTGAATGGGATGGAAGGTATGAAACAATAAAGGAGTTTAGTGGAGGCGGAAGAGAGAGATCAAGAATTTTAGATTCTGAATGCGGTAGCGGTCCTTTCTCTGTAGTTAGCTGGGATAGAGCAAAGAAACAAATAATACTTAAATCATTTGATGGATACTGGCGTGGAAAGGCTAAGATTGATATGGTTGTTCAAAAAACAGTAAGTGAGTTTTCTACAAGAAAACTGATGATTGAAAAAGGAGATGCTGATATAATTGAGGTGCCAAGAATATATGAATCACAGCTTGAGAATGTCAAAGGTGTAAGACTTTACCCAAACCTAAAAAGGCTTTCAACGGATCCCGTCTTTTTCTTTACATTTGATATAAATCCTACTGCAAATCCTGATATAGGTAGTGGTAGGCTTGATGGAGAGGGGATTCCACCTGATTTTTTTAAGGATGAAAATGTCAGAAAGGCTTTTGCTTATGCGTTTAATTATGACCTTTTTCTTAAGCAAAGCCTGAAGAACAAAGCTGAAAGGGCATATAACCCTGTTCCGCCTTCCGTTATGATGTTTGATAAGATAAAAAAATATGAATACAGCAGAACTGAGGCTGAAAAATATTTTAAAAAAGCATTTAATGGAAAGCTCTGGGAGAAAGGCTTTAAATTTACACTTACATATAACACTGGAAGTGATATAAGACAGCTTGCCTGCGAGATACTCAAAAAAGAGATTGAGTCAATAAATCCAAAGTTTAGAATTGATATAAGAGGCATAGATTGGGCACTTTATCTTGAAAAGTCACAGAATAGAAGGATGCCACTTTTCACAAGGGGATGGGTGGGGGATTATGCTGATCCGCATAATTTTGTTTTTGCATTTTATCATTCTATGGGAAGATATCCTCAAGCACAAGGATTTAAAGACCTTAAGCTTGATAAGATGATAGAGAATGCTGTAAGAGAAAATGATATAAATAAAAGAAAAAGACTCTATGAGTCTATTATAAATTATGCTTTTGAAAATATCTATCAGATATACACAGTACATCCTTATGGGATAATGGCTGTGAGGGAGAATATAGAGGGCTTTATTGATAATCCTGTTATAATGGGTGTTTATTATTACGGAATGGAAAGGAGGTGATTTTATGAAATCTTATGAGATAGTTAGGGCTTTAAAAAAGAAATATCCTAAAGCGAAAACTGAGCTAAAACACACTAATGTATTTGAGCTTCTTATTGCAACAATTCTCTCTGCTCAAACCACTGATAAGACTGTTAATGCAGTTTCTAAAGAGCTTTTTAAAAACTATCCTGATGCCTTTTCTCTTGCAAAGGCTGATATAAAGGATGTTGAGGGGATAATCAAACCAACAGGTTTTTATCATCAAAAGGCAAAATACATAATTGAAACTTCAAAGATACTTGTTGAGAGATTTAATGGTAGGGTTCCTGATGATATGAATGATCTTTTGAGCCTTAAAGGTGTTTCAAGAAAAACCGCAAATGTGGTTCTTTCAAATGGTTTTGGAAAGGCTTGTGGTATTGTAGTTGATACTCATGTTAAAAGACTATCTAATAGAACTGGATGGAGTAAGTCAAATGATGTCAAAAAAATTGAGGAGGATTTAATGAGAATTTTTGACAAGAAGGACTGGGCTTATGTTTCAAATGCACTTGTGCTTCATGGAAGATATGTTTGTATAGCAAAAAAGCCTATGTGTGAGAGGTGTGTTATAGAAAAGTGGTGTGAGAAGAATATATGAGAGGTATTGTTGTAGATACCCCTTCTTTTGATGTTTATGAACAGATGTCATGTGATGAGATTATGTGTGAGACAATGCCGGCTGAGTGTATCCTTAGATTTTATAGATGGAAGGATAATGGCATAACATTTGGTTTTTCTCAGAGATACTCAAAGGTTTTATCAACACTGGCTGAGGACAAAAAAAACTATAAAATGACAAGAAGACCAACTGGCGGGGGGATTGTTATTCACGAAGATGATTTAACATTTTCACTGATATTTTATAGTCCTGGTGAGTTCAATCCCGAAAAAACCTATAATATGCTTCATTCTGCTATATATCATGAATATACAAAAAATGGATTTTTCCTAAAGATTGCCGCATCAAAAAAACCCTCATATGAGATTAATGAACCTGTTATGGAGTGTTTTAAAAAGCCTGTGAATATGGATCTGATGGTGGAAGATAAAAAAGTGCTTGGAGGTGCATTAAGAAGGTTTTCAGATTATATGCTTTATCAGGCATCTCTTCAGTTTGAAAATGCAAGATCTTCATTACTTCACACTAAATTGATAACAGAGGCATTTGAAAATCTATTTCAAGTCAGGTTTGAAAAATATGAACTCAGAGATGAGTATATAAAAAGGATTGAAGAAAAGGCTAATGAAAAGTATCTATCTGATAAATGGATAAAAAGAATATAAGGGGAGGCATTATGGCAATGAATAAAACATCATTTGGATACACTGATAAGCATGCAAAATCTTTCAGACAAAAAAGGTTCCCACCAATAGATGTCTTGGAGAATCAATATCCTGGTAGTGATTATGTTGTAAAGATAATCTATCCAGAGTTTACATCGCTATGTCCAAAAACAGGGCTTCCCGATCTTGGAACCATAACAATAGAATACATCCCTGATAAATACTGCCTTGAGTTAAAATCGCTTAAGTATTATTTTCTTGCTTATAGAAATCTTGGTATATTTATGGAAAACGCTGTAAATAAGATACTTGAGGATATAGTTAAATATGTAAAACCAAGATCAGCAACCGTTATAGGTGATTTTACACCAAGAGGGGGAATAAAATCAGTTATAACGGCAAGGTATGAAAAGAATAAAATATAGTTTGTGTTTGATTGGTGATGCTTATGGAACTTGAGCAGATATACACCAGAGATTATTTTTTAAATGAATGTGATGGATTTAGGACATTTAAATCAAGTGGAGGTTTTCATCTTTCAAAAAGACAAAAAAGGATTTTCAGAAAGGTTCTTGAAAGTGGAGCTAGAAAAATTATTGATATTGGGTGTGGAAGGGGTGAGCTTGCTTTGAATCTTGCAATCTATGGATGTGAGGTATGGGCGGTTGATTTTTCAAAGCACGCTATTGATATAGCAGATGAGATTAAAAGAAGGTGGGAGATTAAAAATGGTAGGCTTAATATGAATATAGTTTTAAAAAATGCTTTAATGCTTGATTTTGATGATGGTTTTTTTGATGCAGCTCTTATGATAGATGTTGTTGAGCATATGGATTATAATAGTTCGCTATCTATTTTTAGGCAATGTAGCAAGATTATCAAAAGAGGGGGTAATCTTTTTATACACACATCTCCTGGTAAGATATTTTTAAACTATGGACTTGAGATCTATAAAGTAGTGGCTTATTTTATGGGCTACAGATTCAATAACAAACTTAAGGAACTTCTTCCACTAACTCTTAAACCTCCATATCACATAACGGAATGGAGTTCGTCAATGTTTAAAAAGGCATTAAAAGAATGCGGTTTTAAAAAGATTGATATCTCCTTATGGAAGAATCCTTATTATGCATATTATTTCACATCAGATGATAGGTTTATGAATCTGATTAGAGCTATCTCAAAGATAATTGGCTGGAAGGAGCTTTTTTGTGCAGATATTTTTGTCTCAGCCTCTCTTTAAAATATATAATTTTAGTTGTTAATATTTTGAAGGAGGTGGTATGAGATTTAATAAGGTTTATGAATTTAAAGCAGCTAATGATGGGATAGTTGATATGGCTTTTTGTGAAAATTTTCTGTTTACCTGCGCTAAGGATGATTATGTAAGAAAATGGAATTCTCTAAATTTCTCACTTCTTGCTGAGATAAAAGCTCATGATAAGGATGTAAGGATTTTGAAGTTTTTTCCAGATTTAAAAAGCTTCCTCACCTCATCAGAGGATGGAGATATAAAGGAGTTTGACATACAACTCAACTTTATTAGAGATTATAAACCACATGCTACAAGAGTGAATGATATTGATTTTATTGATGATCTTTCATTTGTAACAGCTAGTGATGATGGCTTGGTTAGAATATACAGACGTGGTTCATCATCGTTCAAAGAGAAGAATTTTAAGATAGGGGATGTTGAAGCAGTATCTTATTATAAAAGATTTATTCTTGCAGGGGGCTCAAAACTTGTTATAGCTGATGAAGATCTAAATGAGTATATGAGTTTTGATGATGATTATCTTTATGGAGTTGATGGAATATATCCATATAAAGAGCTGATATTTATCTCCAGATCAATGGAAAAAAAACTTGAGATTAGAGATGGTGATTTTAAAATAGTAAATGTCTATAAGATGCCATCATGGATTAATGATATAAAATTTATAAAGGATTATATTTTTTGTGCTGTATCAAATGTTATATATGTGTTTGATAAGAATATGAATGAGATAGCGAAAAATGACTATTATGAAGCAGAGATTTATGATATGGAGTTTTTTGGTGAAAAGCTTTTTTGCGGCTATGATGATGGTTTTATAAGGGTATGGCAGATAATGTAATATCATAGTTTCCAGTTAAAACAGGAAGTGAAACATAAGAGGTGAAAAGTGAGATGTAAAATTTGAATTTTGGATTAAGGAGACTAACTATACTAAGGAGTTAGAGTTTTTTAATTATTTCTATGAAGATATCTGCAATATCGTCCCATGTGCTTTGGGAAGGTGGTTTTATCTCAGAGTTAAAGCCATTTTGATATATATCTTTGAGTTTTGATATGCAGTCATCTTTATCAGCATATCCAGCATATTGAGTTTCTTTTGTTTTTTCATAAACATCATTGTCTGAAGGTTTTAGTGTATGTGATATAAAGATTGCGTTTTCATCTGATAGAAAATCAATCTGACC
This sequence comes from Elusimicrobiales bacterium, assembly GCA_049972095.1. Lineage (GTDB taxonomy): Bacteria > Elusimicrobiota > Elusimicrobia > Elusimicrobiales > UBA9959 > JANZZP01. Next base: position 3,839 of record JBMFKQ010000014.1, on the reverse strand, counting down.
ACTGTATTTAATGGATATAACAGGTAATGAGCAGGCGATAGCCTCTAAAAATGGAAGTCCAAATGACTCAGCCTTTGAAAGTGATATATAGGCATCATGCTCTCTATAAAGTTCTCCCATCTCTTTTTCTATCAGTCTGTCTGATATTATTTTAAGCTTGTTTTTTAACCTTGATGAAAAAGACTTTAGAAGGTTGTTAAAATTAGGTATTTCAAATGATTTAGTTTTTTTAAAAGGAAGGTATAATAGTTTTACTGTAAGCTGTGCATCATCTACATCTTTAAACGCTTCATAAAAACACTCAAGGAGAATATCTAAAGCCTCTCTTCTGTGAGGGGATGAGATTGTTAAAAATTTTCTTATTTTTCTTTTGTTTTCTATATGCAGCGGATAATAATATTTTGGGTTATATCCGTATGGAAGGATTTTTACTTTTTTAATATCAACTCCAGATTTAACAAATACATCGTATGTAAATCTTGAAGGCACAAGAATAAGATCGAGATAGTTGTTTATATTTTTAACCCATAGGTATGGAAGTGTAGTAAATTCATAGACAAGAAATCCTATCTTTTTTGTAGCAGGCGGCAGAAAAGGATATTTTGATGGATGTTCAAATGTAATGAGAATATCTCCAATTTCTCTTGAGATATGTTTTTCAAGATCTCCAATATCAAATTCTTTATCATAAAGAAACCCTCTGGTTTCAATTATTGATATTGAGATATTTTTATTTATAAGAGCATTGAGTAATTCCCTGCTTACCTTTGACCAGCTTGATATGCTTCTTATGTTTCCAAAATATGTTATTCTAATATTATATGACATACCCAAAAAGAGTAATAATTGAGAGCGAATATACCTGCAATCTTAGATGTCTGACATGCTGTCTGTGGCATAATAATTATAGAAAATTAAGAAATGAAGAAGAAGTTATCTCTATAACGGATATGAGAGAGATGCTTATTAAATTATCAGCAGATGGTATTAAACATATTAGTTTTATAGGCGGAGAGCCATTTATTAAGGATTATATTCTTGAGGCTGGACTTTTTGCAAAGAAGCTTGCTGTTAAAACATCTGCCGTTACGAATGGAACTGTTTTTTGCGGGAGTCTGGCAGAAGATTGTGTGAGGTTTGAGGCGTTTGATGAGTTAATATTTTCTATTGATGGTTATAGAAAGAATCATGACATATTGAGGGGAGAAGGTGTTTATGATATTGTTGAGAGAAATATAAAAAATCTTTGTGAGATTAAAAGAAGATATAATAGGAAAAAGCCCTCTATAATGATATATATGACTCTTTCAAGATATAACTTTAAAGATTTTGATAAAGATGTTATGAAGCTGATGAAACTAAATCCTTCATTATTAAGAATCCAGCTTGCAAGCTCGCTAAGCAAAGATGTCATTAATAAGACAAACCAGATGCTTGGCGGAGTTTTTGTAAATCATCATTCGTATTCAGTGGATGTTTCTCTTCATTGTGATGAGATTCCTTTAATAAGAGATAAAGTAAGAAGACTTAAAATGATCCATGGCGGAAGGATTAAAGCAGAAAAGATTTTAGAAGGCTCAAATCCGCTGTGTCAGTTTCTTTTCAAAAGTGCTGTGATAACGCCATCTGGGAGAATACTGCCATGCCCAATGCTTGTTAATTTTGATATAGGAAATATAAAAAAAACTTCATTGAAGGATGCGTTTATAGAGAATGAGAAAAGAATAAGAAAGATTGAACATTTTTCATTCACAGCCCCAGATATATGTAGACAATGTTGTGTTGAGAAGATTATGAGTTAGTCTATGAAAAGAAGAACTTAAAGTGGAGGATTTTAGATTAAGTAGAGTATATGAGAAGAGATCTTTATGTTATTGGACTTATGTCTGGAACAAGTGCTGATGGGCTTAGTGTTGCTTACTGCAGGATATCTTTTAATAAAAGAAGGGTTGAGGTTATTCATTTTAAAACTTATTCTTATTCCTTACAACTTCAGGAAAGGATAATGAAGGCAAGAGGTATGAGTATAGATGAGATTGTTAGACTTGATTTTGATCTTGGTAAGCTATGGGCGAAGATGTTGGAAAATTTTGTTAAAATCTTCAATATAAAAAAAATAGACCTCATATCAAGCCATGGACAGACTGTTTATCATAACTCAAGAGAAAATCTAACCCTTCAGATAGGTGAGGTTGAGTTTATATCAAGAAGGTTCAATCTTCCTGTTGCTTATGATTTTAGGAGAGCAGATACGGTATTTAATGGCGAGGGAGCACCTTTGATTGCGTTTATGGATGAATTTATGTTTGGTAATAGAAAAAAGCCTGTTGTTCTTCTCAATATTGGCGGTGTTTCAAATATAACATTAACTGGTGGGAATATCAGAACAATAGGTTTTGATGTAGGTCCTGGTAATAGCCTTATGGATTGGGCTGTTAGGATTTATAGTAATGGCAGGAGAAGGTATGATAAAAATGGAGCTCTTGCATCAAGGGGTTTGGTTAATTTTAATAAGATTGAGCAGTTTTTAAAAAACCCATTTTTTTTAAAAAAACCACCTAAATCGCTTGATAGGGAGGAGTTTGGTGAGAAGTTTGTTAGAGAAAATTTTGATTTTAAAAGGGAGAGAATAGAGGATATACTTGCTACCTTAAATTTTTTTACAGCTGTTAGTGTAAGATTTGCTGTTAAAAGATTTATTAAAGTAAAACCATCAGAAATAATTGTCTGCGGTGGTGGGGTTTTTAATAAAAAGCTTATGATTAATCTTAGAGATGCTTTTTATGATACTGATGTTAGAAGCATATCAGACTACGGCATTCATCCGCTTGCCAAAGAGGCAGCTGGTTTTGCGCTTCTTGGTGCAGCAAGGCTATTAGATATACCATCAAACTGCCCTTCAGTTACGGGAGCCAAGAAAAAGGTAGTTCTTGGAAAGTTATCTTTTCCATAAACTTTCTAATGATACAATTCAACATTCAAAATTTAGCATCCAAGCAGATTTTTTTCAGGACCAGAAACTCATTTTAGAAAACAGAACAAGGTTCAAGCTTTCAACATACAGAGCTTAGATTTTTTAAATCCTTTCTAAAATATACATTATCAAGCTATTTTTTCATCAAAGGCTATATCAGAAATATTTGCTTTTCATACTGATCTACAGATAGTATTTGCCTGCACAAGAAAACTTGTAAAACCTCTGTGCTGTGAGATTTTTTTATTCTATTATCTCAAATGAAAATGACAGAATACCTGTTAATGAGATAAATAAGACGATTGAGAATTATGAGTATGAGAAAAGGAGACTTGATTACCATGCTCTTAAAGAAAAGCTCTAGGATATAATAAAGGAACTTGTTTTTTTAGACTTGATGATCTTGGATCAAGATTTCCTTCGGTTGATGGAAAAATGCTAAGGAAAAATAATTTATGAATTTAAAAGAAAAGTTTTTTGCTTTCGCTGGAAAAGGGAGGTTATCAAGTGGTAAATTGATTTATTTTGCCAGTTTCATCATATATCATACTTCCTCACTAAATAAAAGTATGTGAAACGTGAAAAGGCGAGACGTGAAATTTTAAATTTTGAATTATGAATTTTGGATTTTAGATTTTAAATTTTGGATGATATATAGAAAATGTTGGATTTTGGAGTATGAAAGGGCAATGTTATAGTTAGGTAACATTTACCTATTTTCCGGGTTATGTAAAATAAAGTGTGTAAATTGATAAAAACTCTTTAAATGATTTAGAGATTTAGGTAAAAGATGATATCAATTAATGCAAAATTTTTTAATGCTATTTCATATTATTTCCTTTTTAGTTAATTCTAAAAACTTCAG
>JBMFKQ010000013.1:0-37909 GCA_049972095.1 Elusimicrobiales bacterium | reverse complement strand
GTAACTATTGCTGTTATTACTTTTTTCATCTTTCCCTCCTCCTAAATTAAGTTTAACTTCATATCAATAATAGAGTTCCAGAAAATAGCAGATTTTACAAGATAAAGAAGTCCTAATCTCTTGTTGAAAGATTTACTATTAAATTTATGGGCTTAATGTCCCTGATTATATAGGTCTTTTGGATAATCGTTAACTCATAAGTAGATTCCTAAACGGAGACCATTTAAGCTAACATCAAGGGTTTTTTAAAAAATGCCTTTTCCCTAAGAGAAGCCAGCTGATAAAATTCAGAAAATTGATTTGAGAGGCACAGATTTTTGCTATAAATCTATTGTTAATTTGTGAAGTATTTCTTAACTATTAATTCTGCTATCTGAATTGAATTTAAAGCTGCTCCTTTATATAGATTGTCACCGCATAGCCACAAAGAGAACTCATTTTCAAATGGAGTTTTTTTGAGCCTTGATGCTGCTACATATTCTTTTTCTGATACATCTAATGGTGTCTGATAATCATAGTGATTATTAAAAAATCTGCAGCCCGGTGTATGTAAAAGTGTGTTTTTAATATCATTAACAGACCATCCCTCTTTAGTCTTTATCCAGACAGCAAGGGAGTGTCCCCTTATTACAGGAACTCTAACAGTATAAACACTTATCTTTATATCATTATCCTCCCAAATCTTTTTCAACTCCTCCTCAATTTTTTTCTCCTCAACACTCCTTCCATCCTCATCAAAATCACCAACCTGCGGAAAAAGATTAAAGGCAATCTGCCTTGGAAAAACTTTTTCTTTTATTTTCACTTTTCTACCTTTCAAAAAACTCTTACTTTCATAAAAAAACTCATCCAAGGCATCCCTTCCAGCACCGGATACTGCCTGGTATGTTGCCATTCTTATTTCCTCTATCCTATATTTCTTATGTATTTGATAGCACGAAACAGCAAGAGGGGTGAGTGTGCAGTTCGGCCCAGCTATAAGCTTTGTTTTTTCAGTTATCAGCTCACCTATTTATCTCAGGTATGACAAGAGGAACATCTTTATCCATTCTAAAAGCAGATGAATCATCGATGACCCAAACACCATTTTTTGAAAGTCTTTTTGCAAACCTTCTTGATACATCATCACTGCTTACAAAAAAAACAATATCTGATCTTTTAAGGTCCTCAAAATATGGCTTTTTAAGTCTTATTTTTTCCCCTCCAAAAAGAATATATTTAGTTTTAATAAGCGAACCATAGAATCTTATATCTGAAAATGGAAACCTTCTCTTTTCAATAAGTTTTAAGATCTCCCCTCCTACAAGCCCTCCCGCTCCAACCACTGAAACGACTGGTTTCATTTATTGTCTCCTGTTCGTATTATTAACAGATACATAACTACTGCATTCTGTGTTTTCAAATATATCAGTCGCACATGCCCTGATATAAAAGACATCCTGAGGGATTTCTGTGTTTTTAAAACTGATACTGTATGGTGGGTAGAAGATATATCTTGAAAATTTATCCCATTTTATTTTATCAAATGATATCTCAAGCCACGACTTTTCAGCATCTGCAGCTATTACATTCCAGGAAAACGAGTGAAGATCTGAATTTTTATCGTATGAAAAGTTTTTTATGACAACACGATAATCATTTTCCTTTATAAGCTTTATTACTATTGCAGGTTTCATCCCTGATATTGGTGTCTCAAGTGAATTTTCAAGCATTGAGAGAGAGCCTTTTATAGATGTGTTTACCCAGACATTCTCCTTACCATCATCAAGATAACCGGCAGCTATAATTGGGGATGTTTGAGAGCTATTAAGATTTGGTGATTCTGCCCACACAGCCACATAGTTATCTTTTTGAGACGATATAACTTTAAGAGGCACTTCAGTCCAAAACCACTTTGAGCTATCAACCCACCTGATACTTTCCTCTTCAAGTGGTTCAAGAGGGATGTCTGAGCTTTCACACAGAACATATACTTTTTGGGGAAATTTGGGTGAATTTGATATTGATGTGAATATCTTGCTTTTAAATGGTTCAAGATCAGTTGCCGATGGATACGAAACATTTTTTGCTCTTCCAAGTTTTGCTCCTATAAATGCTTTGACATATCCAGAGGTATCAATAGGTGGAAGCTTTACAATCCATGCATTATTATAACCAACATACCAGTCTGCATGGAAACCACCGTTTGCATACATATAATACATATTAAGGTCATTTATTAAAGATACATATGTTGGTGGTGGGAAACTGTATGTTTTTTTCTCCTGAGATATTAAAGGTAAGACAAGGGTCAAAGTAAAAAAATAATTAAAAAATAAAACTTTTTTCATCATCTCTCCCTTAAACTTTTATGAAATTATCTTGTTTTTTATTCTTTCAAAATCATCAAGATTCATATATTCGATTATCACTTTCCCTGATATCTCAGTTGATGGTTTTATTTGAACCTTTGTTCCAAGCTTTGATTCAAAAAGCCTTTCCATATCATAAATCTCAGGGGGTTTATGATGTAAAGGTTTTCTTGTTCTTCTTTCAAAAGAATAAAATTTTTTTACAGCATCCTCAACATCTCTCACGCTAAGTTTTTCTGATACTATCCTTCTGAATAAATTTTTTCTCTCTGAAATGTCAGGCACCTGAAGTAATGCCCTGGCATGCCCTTCGGATATAACACCATCTTTAACAGCAGTAATTATCTCATCATCAAGCTCAAGTATTCTTAAAGTATTGGATATTGATGATTTTGACTTTCCACAATATACAGCTATCTCATTTTGAGACATACCCATCTCCATAAGCTTTTTATATCCCAGAGCCTTTTCTATAGGGTTTAGGTCCTCTCTTTGAATGTTTTCTATAAGCGCAATTCTAAGCTTTTTCTCATCAGATATATCATTTTTTACTATCACATCTATTTCCTTCCACCCCAGCATCTTGCATGCTCTATATCTTCTTTCTCCTGCTATTATCTCATATTTTCCACTGTCAATTCTTGTTACTATTATAGGTTGGGCAAGTCCGTTTTCTTTTATTGATGCTGCAAGCTCCTCTATAGATTTTTCATCAAAAACCTGCCGTGGCTGAAATCTATTTGAGACTATGTTTTCGATAGGTATTTTCTGAATCGAATCTCTATTATAAAGATTATCTGCCTTTGATATAAGGGCATCTATTCCCCTTCCAAGAACTCTTTTTGTCATTTTCCCCTCCTATTTAATATTCTAAAATATCATCTTCTACTGATATCTCAGATTTCTCATAATCCTCAAATCTAAGTCCTCTTCTTGATAAAAACTCAGCAGCAAAGGTTTTGTAAGCCCTTGCACCTCTTGAGCTTGGGTCATATATAAATATAGGCTGACCAAAACTTGGAGCCTCAGCCAATCTTATGTTTCTTGGTATTAGTGTTTTGTAAAGCTTTTCTCCATAAAATTTCTTTATCTCATCAAGAACCTGATTTGCTAAATTAATTCTTGAATCAAACATTGTTATTACAGCCCCCTCTATTCTTAGTTTTGGATTTAACACCTGCCTTATTTTTTCAACAGTATTTGTGAAGTATGTGACCCCTTCCATTGCATAATATTCACACTGAATAGGGATTATAACACTATCACTTGCTGTAAGAGCATTTATGGTAAGCAGCCCAAGTGAGGGAGGACAATCTATGATTATAAACTTATACATATCCTTTATTTTTTCAATAGATTTTTTTAAAACCGTCTCCCTTGAAAACTCACTGACAAGCTCTATCTCTGCACCAGCAAGGTTATGGTTTGTTGGAATTATGTCAAGATTTTCTATATCAGTTTGAGAGATAGCCTCTTCCTCCTTACAGTCTCCAGATATCATATCATAAACAGTCTTTTTTTCTTTAGTATCTACTCCAAGCCCAGAAGAAGTATTACCCTGCGGATCAAAGTCTATGATAAGGGTTTCGAAATCAAAGCTTGCAAGGGCAACAGCAAGATTTATAGCAGTTGTGGTTTTGCCAACTCCGCCTTTTTGGTTTGCTACAGAAATAATCTCTCCCATAAGAATTCCCGATTAATAAATTTTAGCAAAAAAACAAATCACATAGGTAAATTAGTTTTCACGTGAAAACTCCTTGAAATTAAAAAGGAGGTTTAATTTTTGGTGCCTTTCTACCGTAAATTTCAAGAATATTCTCCAGAGAATAGTTAACCTCTTCTTTAGTTTTTTTAGATAATTTCCTATTTCTATTCATTTTTCTTTTTTTCATATTAAAATTTTACAAATAAAATCAAACTAAAGTCAATATTCCGCACTTAGATAAATAAAAATGTCTTAGAAATAATGCTCGTTGGATAAGAAAGAATCTCTTTTGTGATAGAAGTGTTTGAAATGGAATCAATAAAAAGGTAGATGTATAAAATGTTTAACATTCCATATTTCACATCTTACTTCTCACGTTTTATATCTCACCTTATATTGAACTTTCTGACCTCATAGATAACTACTTCATCCCATCATTCAAGGTAAAAGCTAAGATAATAGATGAAAAAGTAAGAGTGATAAGAAGAAATTTTTTAGAATCAAAAACACCATATCATTAAGGATAATAGAATGAAAAGGTATAAAAAGAAGTGAAAGAAAGGATGAATAAGATATGCAATATTTTCAACCTAAAAACACTAACCTCTTGCTTTTTTAGTTTTCACGTGAAAACTTTTATGTAGTTCCAAAACTAACAATTCACTCTCTTATTCCAATTAACTTTTGCAAATCTTTGTAAAAGTTTGTATTACATTTAGTTGTCATTCAATTTTATTTATTGTTAATCCACAGGAGAACTTCTCCATTTGAGGTTATATATCTCAAAAAGGTTGTTGATTCCCACTCCTCAAACCCTCCAAATCCGGAATATTCAATAGAAAACTATACTTCTTCAGAGAGATTTCCTTTTGAAGACGATGCTTTGAGTGAGGGTATAAAGAGAAACTCAGTTTTTCAGCAAGCATCTATTACACCTCTTCACAACTATGCTGTTGCGATGGATAATGATTGGACATTTTCGATAGATTATGCTGTTAAAAACATATATAAAAACGGAGTTTTTGTTAAAAAAGAATATCAAATAAAAAGATACATAAATCAAGAAGTATTTGATTTTGAAAAGGATGCTCAAAAAACTATGAGCGAAAAAATTTCAAACTTCAACTCAGCAGGACTTTATGTCATATCATCGGCAATTTATGAGATCTCAAATGGATATTCTTTCTGGATAGATTATATTGAAAAGAACTGATAGAATTAAAACACTCAAATCAGATATAGATTGAATGGAAAGCCTAAGACAATTTTAAATTTTGAATGTTGGATGTAGAATTATAAATATTGAATTTCAGTTGGTATCTCTAACAACTCAAATATACTTTTTTAACTTTTCCCTCTTAAATGAATTATTTTAAAACAATTATCAAAATTTAAAATAGATTGATATCCATTCTAAAAGTGTCCTTTTAAAATCCTTGAAATTACTAATATTCGGTTTGGCTGTTCTCATTTTGTCCATTCCTTTAATTTTTTAGTTCCTCTATATCTATAAGTGGATTGCCATCACTACCGTATTTTTTTATTCTCTCATACTGAATTAGATATGATATGTTTGAGAGGGTAACTTTGCGATTCAAATAATTAGAAGCCCATATACTGGCTTCTTTTAAATCGGTAAGCTTCTTTCCCCAATTTTCAAACAATGTTTTTTGTTTCATAGTTTTTGCCTTAATTTTGAATCTATTATAGTTAGCTTGAAAGTGCTTTTCATATTTATATTTTAATATTTTTAGATTCGGTTATGTAAAATAAAGTGTGTAAACTGATAAACTAATAAAAAGGAAAGGGATAAAAATAAAAGCCTTCTTCCCCTTAGAAAGCCAAAAATTAAAAGAAAGGATGGGCAAAACATAAGAAACATTATACATAACAAAAGATGAGATATACGAGCACTATGATAATAATTTTAGATTTTAAATTAGCAATGAACTTTACCATAGGAGGCTGGAAAGAATTCTAAATTAGTGGTGATAGATGAGAATAATGGGTTTAAAATGCAGTAGAATTAGTCCGGCCATATACAAAGGATACAAAAATGTTGGGTTCATAAAATGAGGAATGTAATAAACTACTTTCCCCATGGATTAAGGCAAGAAGTCGGCAGGGACTAAATATAATTTATAATGCTAAAAACAGAAAAAAGGCATTTTTTGAATTTAAAAAGTTCAAGAATAAATTTATCAACTCAAGATAAATATTAGCAACTACTATGGAAAACCTGTATAGTATTGACAAGACAAGTGTTCTTTTTCCTTGATGTCAATAGGAAAAAGGTTCTTGTCTTTTTGTCTTCTTTTCTTTTAAAATATAAAGGATTCTTGATTAAAGCAGGGTAATGATGCGTTTGATAGGTATTATAGCATTGATGTTATTCATTACGGATAGTGCCTGGTCCTTTGATTTTGATAGGGGGGCAGGTGTTGATATAAAAGCTGTGATAGCCGAGGGTAATATTGAGTTGCCATCAGTAAGTGTAAAGAATGATTCTGATATATCAGCCAATGTGAGCAAAGAATGGACTATAATGGTTTTTGTAAATGCCAAGAACAACCTTGAAAGCTATGGGCTTAGTGATGTTAATGAGATGGAGATGGTTGGCTCAAGCGATAAGATAAATGTAGTTGTTGAGTTTGGAAGGATAAAGGGTTATTCTTCTGCGGATGGAGACTGGACTGGATGCAAGAGGTATTACATAAAGAAAGACAACGACCCAAATAAGATAACCTCACCTGTTATAGCTGAGACGCCAAAATGCGATATGGGGAGTTGGGAGTATCTTAGTGATTTTGCAAACTGGGTGAAGAAGAACTATCCTGCGAAGAGGTATGTTTTAATAGTTTGGAATCATGGTTCTGGATGGAATAAGGGTGGTGATATAAGCGAGCTTTTAATAGAGAAGGGCATATCGTATGATGATGAGACGAAGAATCATATAACAACTCCGCAGTTAAGGATGGCGCTTGAGAGGATTGGTGGGGTTGATATACTTGCTATGGATGCATGTTTGATGCAGATGATTGAGATTGCATATGAGGTTAAGGATTATGCGAAGGTTGTTGTAGCCTCAGAGGAGACAGAGCCTGCAGATGGATACACATACAATACTTGGCTTGAACCACTTGTTAAAAATCCAAAAGCAGATGAGAAAACCCTTGCAAGGTATATGGTTGACTCATATACTGATCATTACCAGAGCGTAGGTCAGGGTGCAACCCAGTCAGCGATAGATGTAGCAAAGCTTTCCAAGCTAAGACAGCTTATTGATGATTTTGTTGGGTCAGTTATATCAGCAAATGATCTTGCAAATGCTAAGAATGCAAGGACAAATGCTCAAAAATTCTACTACTCAAGTAATAAGGATCTCTACCACTTTGTAAAGCTGATGGTAGATACAACTCAGGTTAATGAGGTTAAGGTAAAAGGTAATGAGCTTCTTAATTTTATGAAGAGTGAACTCATCATACACAACAGGGCTTATGGCTCAAGCTATACTAATGCATATGGTCTTGCTGTGTGGATACCGACATACTATTCAACAAGCTATGACGAGCTTAAATGGGCAGCTGACTCAAAGTGGGATGAGTTTATAAAGTGGATTAAATAGATAGGAAGAAAATCAAAACTCATCTTTTCTGCAAGGTGAAATCTTTAAAATGAGGCTGCGTTGAAGAAGGCAGCCTCATTTTATTTATATGAACAAAGTAAATTTAATTGATCAGTTTTTTTTCACTGATATTTTTTCATTGGATAGTAAAGAAATTTTGCAGAAGGAAAGTGTTTCTTTATCTTTATGGGGCATATCAGTTTTTTTAATTATTTTTTTAAGTGTCCTGGTTGGCTTTTTCTTTGAAGAAAATTTCAGTATTTGTTGGCATCTTTTTAAGAATTTTCTTACAATGTTTTTTTTAATCTTTTTCTTCAAAAAAATAAACTATAACTTTCATAAGCTTACAATCCTTTTTCGTTATAACCTGAGAAATATAAAGAAATATTTATTTGCTTCGTTAATATATCTCTTGGTATTTCTGTTGTTGGTTTTTATCTTTTCAGTTTCTTTTGGACTGGCATCAAAGGTATTTGGCGAAGAAAAGACAATTGATGGAATTCTAAATACTTCATATTCTTTATTTGAATTAAATTTAAGAGATAAATTTTTATATAAAAAAACTGATTTTTGCCTTTATGTGTTTTCTCTATGTGTTTTGACTCCCGTTACGGAAGAAATCTTTTATAGGAGATTTCTTTATGTTGCTTTAAGGAAAAAATTTTCTTTTAAGTTATCAATGCTTATTTGTTCTTTGATTTTTGCTTTCCTTCACTTCCCAGAAATTATCGTAAGTTTTTTTGCTGGTTGTTTGTTATGTTATGCTTATGAAAGAGAAGGAAATCTGTCTGTGCCTATTATAATACATTCAATAAAAAACTTTGTTGCTGTTTTCTATATAGTTTTTGCAACCTGAATAAAGGGGATTTGCCCTTTTGAGTTTTACGAAAACTGAGTTTTCAAAGAGATAGATTTTAATGTAGAATAGAATTATTGGTTTTAATTTTAAAATAATATACAAAAAATAGGTTAAGCGATGAATAAAAGGTTACCAATAAACAAGTGGATCAAAGAAGAAAGGCCGAGAGAAAAGCTTTTTGAAAAGGGAGCTGAAAACATATCAACAACAGATCTTCTTGCAATAATTCTTAGAACAGGCACCAAAGGAAAAAGCGCAAAGGATCTTGCACTTGAGCTATTAAATAGCTTTGGCTCGCTGAATGCTTTGGATAAAATGAGTGCGCATGAGCTTTCAAAGATAAAAGGGATAGGATTCTCAAAAGCTGCTCAGATCAAATCTGCCTTTGAGCTTGGTAGAAGACTTTTGAAGGAGGAGAGGAAAAAAACAAAAAAGATAACATCACTTAATGATGCAATTGATTATATATTTGAAACTGAAGGGATATATCTAAGAGACAGAGAAAAAGAGTATTTCTATATTCTTCTTTTAAACAATAAAAACTCACCCATTGAAACTCTTCTTTTGAGCAGTGGTTCTTCAAATGCAACAGTTGTTGATTCTAAGGAGATTGTGCGTCTTGCAACAATTAAGAATGCCTCATCTGTTATAATATTTCATAATCATCCTTCTGGTGACACTGAGCCATCGAGAAATGATATTGAGCTTACAAAAAAGATAAAGTCAGCTCTTGAACTTTTAAATATACACCTCCTTGATCATATAATAACAGGTAAAGACAGAGATGACTCGTTTAGCTTTGCTAAAAATAGAATAATTTAAAATTTTTTGTAGAATTAGTTTAGGAGGTGAAAAGATGCTGGTTTCTGAGAAGATTAAACTCTACTGGAAGGCATGTAATTATATTGCCTGCGGTATGATCTATCTAAAGGATAATCCTCTCTTAAAAGAGCCCCTTAAAAAAGAGCATATAAAAGACAGACTTTTGGGACACTGGGGAGCAAGTCCTGGTATAAGTTTTGCCTACATACACACAAATCAGATGATAAAAAAATATAACTCAGATTGCCTTTTTGTTGTAGGTCCAGGTCATGGAGCACCCGGATATATCGCCCCTGTTTATATTGAAGGAACTTTAACTGACTATTACCCACAGTTTTCTCAGGATGAGGAAGGGTTAAAGCTTCTTTTTAAATCCTTTTCTTTTCCAGGGGGGCTTGGGAGCCACTGCACACCAGATCTTCCCGGAACAATTCAAGAAGGGGGGGAGCTTGGATATGCCCTTTCACATTCATTTGGTGCTGCATTTGATAACCCAAATCTTATAGTTGTATGCGTTGTGGGGGATGGTGAGGCTGAAACAGCACCGCTTGCTACATCATGGCATGGAAACAAGTTTATAAATCCTGTAAGGGATGGCGCAGTTTTACCAATCCTTCTTCTAAATGGATATAAAATAAACAACCCAACGCTGCTTTCAAGGATTGATGAGGAAGAGCTTTTAAAGCTTTTTGAAGGATATGGTTACTCCTCCATCATTGTAAATGCTTCGTCTGAGGATGAACTTCATGAGATGATGTATCTGGCAATGGATAGTGCTTTTAAAAAAATATATGAGATATGGGAAGAGGCAAGAGGCTCAAAAAAACCATTCAGACCAAAATGGCCAATGATTATCCTAAAGATGCCAAAAGGCTTTGGGGCACCAAAATATTTTAAGGGTCATTTTATAGAGGATTATTGGAGGGCACATCAGGTTCCATTATCTGATGCAAAAAAAGATGATGACGCATTAAAGAAGCTTGAGGAATGGCTGAAGAGCTACGAACCATCAAAATTATTCGATGACAATGGAAGAATAAATGAAGAAATAAAAAAGCTTATTCCATCCGATGAAAAAAAGATGAGCAAAAGTAGATATTCAAATGGTGGGACTTTAAGAAAACCACTTCTTATAAAGGGTATAGAAAACTGTTTTTTAAATATTGAAGAACCTCTTTCGCTTACATATGAAAATACAAGACCTCTTGGAAAGATGCTTAAGGAGATAATAAGAAACAATCCGCATAACTTTAGAGTATTTGGACCTGATGAAACTCATTCAAACAAACTTTCCGATGTATTTGAGTTTGGTAAGGTGTGGATGGAAAAAAGAATTGAAAAGGATCTGGATGAAGGATGGCTCGATCCTTTTGGAAGAACCATAGAGATGCTTTCAGAGCATACAATAGAGGGGATGCTTGAAGGATATCTTCTTACAGGAAGACATGGCATCTTAAACACATATGAGGGTTTTGCTCCAATAATATCTTCAATGGTAAATCAGTTTGGAAAGTGGCTTGATATATCATCAGATCTTTCATGGAGACAACCGATATCTTCACTAAATATATTACTAACCTCTGTGGTTTGGAGACAGGATCATAATGGCTTTACACATCAAGACCCTGGATTTATAAACTCAATAGTTGACAAATGGCCAGGGGTTGTAAGGCTTTATTTTCCACCAGATGCAAATACCCTACTTCATATTGCTGAGATATGCTTCAAATCGACAAATAGAATAAACATAATCATAATAGACAAGCAAAAGCACATACAATATCTCTCACCATCAAAGGCATTTGATCATGTTGTTAAGGGAATAGGAATATGGGATTTTGCATCATCAAACCTTGATAGAGAACCTGATGTGGTTATTGCCTCCTGCGGAGATATACCCACAAAAGAGGCTGTTGCAGCTTCTTTTATACTTAAAGAGTATTTCCCTGATTTATCAATAAGATTTGTCAATGTTATAAATCTCTTCAGACTTACCCCTGACACAGAACATCCAGACGGTCTTTCTGACAGCTATTTTGACTCATACTTTACAAAGGATAAACCTATTATATTCAACTTTCATGGATACCCATGGCTTATACACAGACTAACTTATAGAAGAAATAATCATTCAAATATGCATGTTAGAGGTTATAGAGAGAATAGAAGGATAGGTATAGATGCAGCTCATATTACAGCGTTTCTTAAAGGAAGAGGTGGAATAACAACCCCTCTACAGCTTGCAATACTTAATCAGATTGATAGATTTAGTATAGCTATGGATGTTATAGATAGGGTTGATAGAATACAATCAAGAGGTGGATGGGTTAGAGATAAACTAAAAGATATGCAGATAGATGCCCTTAAATATTCATTTGAAAATGGCACAGATCCGGAATGCTACTCAGATGATGCCTTCTTTCAAAAATATAGAAAAACTTTTTGAGGAGGATTTATGGACAGTGTGATAAGCTCAATCAATAAAGAGAAAGATTATATAATATACCTACAAGATGAGCTTACAAAAAAACCTGCAATATCACCGGATAATGGTGGTGAAGGTGAATATGATAAGGCAGAGTTTTTAATGAATGAGCTAAAAAAATACAGGTTTGATAGAATAGAAAGAATAGATGCTCCTGATAAAAGGGCTAAAAACAGCATAAGACCAAACATTGCTGTTTTTTATAATGCTGACAAAAAAACAAATAAAACTATATGGTTTATGTCACATATTGATGTTGTGCCACCAGGTGAACTTTCACTATGGAAGTCAGAGCCATACAAGATTGTTGTTGATGATGATAAGATTATTGGAAGGGGGGTTGAGGATAATCAGCAGGCAATAGTCTCATCATTGCTTGTTATGAAGAAACTTATGGAAAACAATATAAGATTCAAATTCAATATAGCACTTCTTTTCTGTGCTGATGAGGAAACAGGCTCTGGTTATGGGGCAGATTATGTTGTTAAAAAAAGAAAGGATCTCTTCTCAAAAGATGATATGTTTTTTGTGCCAGACAGCGGTGTTGAGGATGGTTCAAAGATAGAGATTGCAGAGAAGTCAATTCTGTGGCTTAAAGTAAAAACCATTGGAAAGCAATGTCATGCATCAAGACCACAGCTTGGTAAAAATGCATTTAAGGCAGCAAGTCACCTTGCAGTAAAGGTTGATGATCTTTATAAAATATTCAGTAAAAAAAATAGGCTTTACCAACCACCGATGTCAACATTTGAACCAACAAAGAAAGAAGCAAATGTCCCCAATGTAAACACAATACCAGGTGAGGATGTATTTTATGTAGATATGAGGGTTTTGCCTGAATATAAACTTGAGGATGTTGAAAAAAAATTAAGAAAGATTGCTGATGAGATTGAAAAGAAATATGGTGTTCAGATAAACTTTGAGTATGTTCAAAAATCCTATTCGGCTCCACCAACTGATCCTAAAAGTCCAATAGTTCTGGCTTTGAAACAGGCAATAAAAGAGGTTTTAAATATTAAGCCATCTGTTTATGGAATAGGTGGTGGAACTGTTGCAGCATACTTTAGAAGGCTTGGGCTTCCAACGGTGGTTTATTCTAAACTCAACGAAACAGCTCATCAGCCAAATGAATACTGTTATATATCAAATATAATGGATGATGCAAAGGTATTTCTTAAAACACTTTTCATACTTAACGAGATGAAATAGTTTTAAATAAAGTTCATATTTTTGTAATATGGTAGTTTTATAATTTTTTATATGAAGTACTGGGCTTATATAAACAATGAGATAAAGGGTCCATTTGAAGCTGATGAGCTTATAAAAATTGAAGGTTTTTCTCCCCAAACCCTCGTATGCCCTCAATCTCCTGTTGAGGAGGATACAAAGGAGTGGAAGGAAGCAAGAGAAATAGCTGATATAGCACTGCTGATATCATCAAATCTTCCATCTGAAGGTGATAAAAAAACTGAAGCAGAAGAGCTTTCAAAGACTGAAAAGAAAGAAGATGTAATAATAGAGAGATTTAGCGTTGAAAACATATTTACACCTGCCTCTGATTCTGATATCAGTTCCTATATGCCATCAACGGATCCACTAACACTTTCACAGATAAGAAAAAGGATGGATGCTATATCAGAAAATATGACCAGCACTGATAAACCTCATGAGGAGCAAAAAAAAACTACCGAAATATCGGTTAATCAGCCTACTGAACTTAAAAAAGAGAGTAAGGGACTACAAGATGAGATCTTTGAAATTCCATCAACAGATGAACTTCTCAAAGAAGCTCAAAGCACTGATATACAACCACAACAGACAATGGTAGAGGGTGATAAAACTCAGGTTGAAGGCTTTAAAACAGAGACAAAAGAGTTTTCTCTCAATGCATCAGAAATATCTGAGCCACAAGAAAAGATACACACAATCAAAACAGATGATGTTGATAAGATAATAGATTCAAAGATTGGTAAGATTAAAAAGAGTTTGGTTGATGAGTTGTCAACAGCTATCAATGAAAAAATGTCATATCTGGAAGAAAAATTTAGGAATCAAGCTATAGTGCAAAATCAGTCCTTTGATAGCTCAAAACTTAAAGATGATATTCTCAATGAGATAGAGAAAAAGATTTCATCCATATCATCCTCAACAGCTCCTCTCTCAGTAAAGATTGATGATTCATTCAAAAAAGATATTGATGAACTAAAAACACTTGTTTCACATCTTGAGATAGAAATAAAAGACTTAAAACTAAAATATGAAGGAATTGAAAACAAAACAAAAGCTCCAATTGCCCCCCTTGTGAGAGAAAAGATAGCTGATAACAAATCTACTACACCACAGGAGTCAAAAGCAAGTGTTAGCGTAGCTAAGAGTGAAAAGAAAAAACCAAAGGTATTAAAAGTAATCGTTGGTTTTTTTGTAAGTATTGCTATGGTTTTTTCAGTTCTGTTTGCAGTTAAACATCTTGGCATTTTTGACTTCACATCTTTTTTAAAATCAAAAAATCCACAAATGACTATTGAGCAACCAACTCCATCCCAGCAAGCTATTCAAGAAGGATCTAATGCTGAGAGTGTTGTTAATGACACATCATCTGTTGAAGCTACAATACCTATTGAGTCGCAAAAGGTTCAGCAAATGGACCACGAAGAAGATAAAGAGCAGGAGATATCACTCGAAACAATAATAAATGAGGTAAAGGATTATAGAATAAAATCCCCATACAATCTTGATACAACCATAAAGATGATTTTAAAATCAAAGAAGGGTGATTTATCAACACTGAAGTGGGATGCTAAGCTACAAGATGATGGAAAATATCTTATAACAGTTACTGCAAAGGCTTTAAAGCCAGTTGAATTTAGATTTGAGTTTGATCACAAAACAAAGATCCTTCAGCCCCTAAACACACTTTCAGCAAACACATTAAAAATGCTTATGGAAGGTTCGGAAAAAGGAAAAAGCATTAGAAAAAACATCAAAAAATCAAAAGTAAAACTAAAAGACTCTAAGGCTCACCTCAATGATCAAAATAAAGAATCAGGGGTTATAGTTGAAAGCATCACTGATACTAAAAGCCAACCAAACAGCTCATCATTGGAAGAAGGTGAGGATTATCTTATAATAGGCGAGTGATAAGATAGAAAAATACTCACATCTGAAGGTGGAAGTCCTTTTAAGTCTAAATCCATTTTTATATTCCATTAGGTCCTATTAGCCGGTGGGACCAAAAACCTTATATTACTACCCTCAAGGTCCCTTAAAGGATAAACAGAGTATTGTTATAATTTTTTTAGATAGAAGTGTTTGCAATTGTATGAATAAAAGGAGAATTCTTTAGAGAAGATGATGGGATTGTTAGTTTTTATTTTTTCTCTCTCAGGTATTTTTTCTCAAACAATAGATCCTGAGCTTGAAAGATACTTTGAGAAGAGATATGGCTATCTCAAGGATGACCCTTTAAGAGACTCTCCATCATCAATAACACAAACAAGCACATCATTTCTGAAAGATAAAATATTCACATACACCCTTATTCCACAGCCAGACTATACAGAAATACCACTTCACTATGATCTCAAAAAACAAAACACCTCTGGTCCACTTTCTTATTATATAACACTGCCATCAAAAAACACAATACTAAAAACATACACAATGGTTGATGTGACTGTTGACAAGAATGAATATTTAGATGTTATAAAAAAGCTTTCATCCATTGGATTTCTTATGGCAGGGGAGGAGACCAGTAGAGAGAGCAAAAATACTGTGATATTCGGATGGGTATGCGATTCTTATTTCAACTCACTTTTTAAGATAAAAGGGGTAGAGAGAGTCAGCATATCATCAAGAAAGCTTTCCGCTCCACCCATAAGCCTTTTAATAACCGTTAAGGTTCCAAACAACAGAAGTCTAACTGTCTTTATAGACAGATTTATCACCAAGCTTTCTGAATACGGATTTAGAAGAGAGAATCTTGAGATACTATCTGAGGATAAAAAATACAGATTTTCAGTGATAAGAATAAAAGGGAGCATCCCACTTGACAAAATCAAACTTATAATCAGATCTCCTTTTGTAGTTGAAGTTCAATCATAACAGAAGGCTGAAAGCCGTTTTGATTGCCTCAAGCATTGATGTGCAATCAGCTTTATTTTTCCATGCTATATCATAAGCAGTTCCATGCGTAGGAGAGGTTCTTACAAAACCAAGCCCCCATGTTATATGAACTATGTCATTTTTGTTTAGACTAAGGACTTTAAGAAGGGGAATAAGCTGATCATGATACATAAAAAGAGATGCATCCACCCTTCCCTCAATATTCATCCTTAAACAGTCGTCTGGGTTAAAAGGACCGCTAACTTTCTTACTTTTAAGCTTAAAATATTTCACAGCAGGTATTATCTCACTGATTTCTTCCGTAGATATGTTTCCATTTTCACCACAATGAGGATTAAGTCCACTTACAGCTATAGATGGTTTTTTTATTCCTAATCTTAAAAGCAGTGAGTGAAGAAGGGTTATTTTGTTTATTAAGTTTTTTTTCTTAACATAACGACTTACCTCTTTTAAGGGAATATGCTCACATACAACAGCTGATATTATTTTTCCCTTCTTAAAACTCATCAACACATCCTTTTTAAATACCTTCCTGAAATAGTCTGTATGCCCATTAAATCCAGTGCCAGAATAAAGCCAGGCTTCTTTTGAGATAGGAGATGTAACAACAGCAGAAGCACAACGATTTTTTATTAGCTTTACGGCAACCTCAAACGAGCGAAAAGAACTAAGACCAGCATACTTTTTTTCATCAGATGTGTATGGTATCTCAACAGGTAAAATTGCACAGAGTGTTGGTGTCCAGCCTGCTTTTAAAAAAAAATTCTTCACACCAATAAGAACCACTCTTTTTCTCAATGATGAGTCGAGAAGTTTTAAAGCCTTAACAGCTACCTCAGCTCCAATTCCCCTCGGATCCCCCTGAGTTATGAGGACCGTCATCTCTGAAAAATCTCTATTGAGGATGATTTCTTAAGCTCTTTTATATATCTTTCAAGCTCCTCGGAAAGTCTTTTCTGAAAAAGTAGATTTTCAAGTTCTCGTTTTATTTTTTCAAATTTTGGTTTTTCTGCTATTTTTTTTTCAGTCACCTGTATTATGTGACACCCAAAATCTGTCCAAACGGGTTTAGAGATCTCACCAACATTAAGTGAGAAAACAATACCTTCAAGGGATGGGGGGAGATTGCCTCTGAAAACATAGCCCATATCACCGCCATTTTTTGCACTTAAACTATCAGCTGACTCCTTTGCTGCAATATCTTCAAAGTCCTCTCCTTCTATTATTCTTTGCCTTAACAAAGATGCTTTTTCCTCAGCCTTTTTTTTATCCAAATCACTGTATGATAGAGGCTTTATGACTATTTGTCTGTATCTAACCCTTTCACCAAATATCTCATTCATTCTTTCAGCAAGGTTTGTATAAAACTCTTTTTCATCCTCAGAAGAAAAATTCATATTATGTGTCTTTTTTGAAACAGCAACTATATCATTGAAAAACTTTTTTAATTCTTCCTCCGATGGCTTTTCTATAAGTGGTTTAACCTTTTGATTAATAAGCTTTTCAATAAGTATTTTTTTCTTAAGATCCTCTTTAAGTTGATCAATACTCATATTCTGTGCCTTGAGCTTTTCCATAAAGCTTGTCTCAACCTTTGGAGATGAAAGATCATCAATCCCCTCAGACATAGCAACACTCTTTTTGAGGTTATCTATCTCCCTTTTAACCTCCCAGTCAAAAACCTTAATCTTTTCTTTATCAGCCTGCTGCTTTAAGATCTTTTCTTCAATAATTCTGTCTATTGCTGTTCTTGTAAGGTCCTGATTGGAGGGTGGGGTAAGGCTGTAATTATAATACTGTTGATTGAGACTTTCCTTCATCTTCTCAACCTCGCTAAGATAAATTGGCTCCCCATTTACCTTTGCCACCACCTCTTCCTTAACCTGACAAGCAAGAGGAAAGGTAGTGAACAAAACTATGCCAACTATAGAAAACCTATTTATATTCCTCATTTAGAACCTCCACAGAGTATTTTTTTTCAAGCTCTGAAAGATATTCATCAAACCTCTTCTTTTCAAGAACCCTTCTAACCCTTTCTTTTATTCGTGGATTTTCATTCTCTATTTTTGATTCAGCTGTTTTCTTTACTATATGATAGCCAAGTTTGGATTTAACTATTCCACCAATATCCCCTACTTTCATCTTAAAAACCATATCATTAAGCTCATCCATAAGCTCTCCGTAGAGAACCGAAGGTATTTTATTAAAAACCACATCATTACTCTTGCTATAATCTGCTGCAAGCCTATCAAATGATGCGCCATCTTTGAGAGACTTAAATATCGCCTGAGCCTTTTCATAGTCAGATGAGATAACCTGATTGAATGAGACAGTGTAAGGGTACTTTTTTATATACTCCTTTATATCACTGTCTGATATGTTTATCCTTTCCTTTCTTATCTTATCAAGCCACATTCTTGTCAGAATTATATCCTTGTAATCTTCTAGCCTTTTCTTGAATTCATCCTTTAACCTTTCAATCTCATCTCTATATTCTTTAGATGATGCAACCTCACTATTTTGGGCGGCAAGCTTTAAAAGTCTCTCGTTTATAAGCACATCCAAAAACTGTTTTTTTCCTATCTTTGTTTTAAGATAATCAAACTCGCCGCTTTCAACTATCTTTTCATTTAGATAGGATTCAGTTATATATGTGTTTCCAACCTTTGCAATTATCTTCTCCTGTTCTTTTTCTTTTCTCTGACAGGAAAAGGCAAATAATATAACACCACAGGTTATTAGTATGAGTTTGTTCTTCATAAGTTAAAGTTTAGCATTTTTGATATGGTTATACAAATCTCTCAGGCTAAATATGATAAAATTGAACTTATGATCGCAAAGCACCAACGACTTTTTCTATCAACACTGCTTTTTGTAGCCTCGCTTTGTTTAGTGATTGCTTTTAAAAGTATATTCCCTTTTTCAATTTTATTTTTCACACTTCCATTTTATATTCTTGAAGATAATGATGTCGAGTTTGGCCTTGGTTTTATAATGTTTTTTGTTTTCTTCATATCATCACTTATAACAGCAAAGATTATGGGAAAAGGGCTTTCTCAAACCCTTGCTATATCAGCATCAGTCATTCTCTTTTACATACTTAAAAACTCCGCTGACACAAAAGCATCATCAAAAAAGATATTCATAGAATCTGAAATAGAAAAACTTAAGAAAGAGATATCGCTAACTGAATCAGATATTGCATTCTATGAGGAGTATATCTCAAAAAAAGAAAGAAGCATTGATTTGAGAAAGAGAATAATATCATTTCTAAAAGATATAGAAAACTCATCATCGCAAGAGAATGTAATGTCAAATGTAACAAGAGCAATAAAGATGCTTTATCCCTTATCTGATGTGGTTTTTCTGGTGTCCCCAAACACTCCACCTGTTGAGGATATATTTAGGACCAAAACATCCCTTTTCATAGCTGATACATCAAAGGATTCGAGATATCATTCAAAGATCTGGTCGGTCAAAGAGCGTTCAGTTATAATGCTTGCGATTATTGTGTTTTCAAGGGTGGTTGGTGTTTTGAAGATATACGCAGCATCAGAGGGCTATTTCACAAGAGATGACTTTATAACACTTGAGATAATATCAACAACAGCATCGACAACACTTGAAAATATATCACTCTACAGAAATCTTGTGAATCTTGCAAGAAAAGATGCTCTTACTGGACTCTTCACAAGAAGGATATTTGATGAGAAAATAGATGAAGAGATCCTTGTTTCAGCAAGAACTAAAAAACCATTTTGCCTTCTTATAATGGATATAGACCACTTTAAGAGAATAAACGATACATATGGTCATCAGGTTGGGGATGAGGTTATAAAAGGGCTTGCATCAACAATAATTTCAAATGTAAGAGAGTTTGATTTTGTTGCAAGATACGGTGGTGAGGAGTTTGCTGTTATAATGCCATTAACAGGGAAAAAAGATGCAGTTGAGATTGCCCTTTGTATTTCAGAGGCTGTAAAAAAACTCTCATTTTCAGTAGGCACAAGAAGTTTTGGAATAACAATAAGCGGTGGTGTTGGAGAGTTTCCTTCTGAAGGGCAGAGCAAAACACAGATAATCAGAACCTGCGATGAAAGACTTTATGCTGCAAAAAGGGCAGGAAGAGACAGGATGATATATGAATAGCTATGATGCCATATATCTTTCACTGCCTCTTTTGATATATCTCGTCTCTATCTATAAAATAAAGCTTGCGTATGCTTTTCTTGTTATGATTATGTTCTCTGTTTTTTTTACTCAACCATCCTCCTATGCTTTCTATCTGTATTCAGTTATCTCATCATTCCTGCTGATTACAAGAGCAAGTAGAATATTTAAGATTGATGAGTCATTAATCAAAACTTATAACAATAAAAAAATTGAACTCGAAAAAAAACTTGCCCAGCTTAAAGAAAAGGCTGAAGGTATAAAACTTTATGAAAGGAGAAATGAGATCATCTATTCTCTTATAAAGGTAATGAATCTAATAACAGATACATCAAATCTAAAAAGTATAGAAAGATACCTTAATGACTATACCGGGCATGAAACCTCGCTTATTTATCATAGCGAAGAGGGTTTGAGGATAATATATGGAAGGAATGTTGAACTACCTTGTAACGACAAAGATATCATTATATCAGATTCTTTTTATGCTGTTAATGTTAAAGAAAAAGGCAGGAGAATATTTTCACTTGTTGTTCATAGCAATGATAAATCTGATATTGATGAGGTTAATATTCTGGTTAAGGAGCTTTCCTCATCACTTAAGAAAATACATCTTTTTGAGATGATAGAAAATATGTCTCAAAGAGATGGTGTAACTGGGCTTTTCAGAAGAGGTATTTTTAATGAAAAGTTAAGCGAGGAGATAATAAAAGCAAGAAACTTCAAACATACAGTTGGGCTGATGATGATTGATATAGACAACTTCAAGGATATAAACGATACATATGGTCATCAGGTTGGGGATGAGGTTATAAGAGAGATTGCTGGTATAATAAAGAATAACGTTTATGAAACTGACTTTGTTGCAAGATATGGGGGTGAGGAGTTTGCAGTTATAATGCCACGAGCAGAGATAGAGGGGAGTAGAAGAAAGGCAGAGTATATAAGAAATACAGTATCCTCTTCCAAAATAAGAGCAGGGCTTGTTGATATAAAGGTTACAATCTCCTGTGGCATAGCATATTTTCCATACGATGCTGTTGATGAAGAAAGGCTTGTAGAAAATGCAGACAAAGCTCTTTATCACTCAAAGGAGAATGGGAAAAATAGGGTTACGCTTTACAGGGATATATCTGTATGAATTATTGTAAAATTTTATTATGAGGATAAATATAAAAAAAAAAAGGTTTGTTATTCTTGTTGTCTTTGTAATCCTTCTTGTGTTTTTGTCATTTTATATAGAAAGAAGATATTCTTCATTCCATATGCCTATGCTTAGTGATATGAACTATGCCCAAGCCAACATTATGATGGCAAAAAGGTCAATAGATGATATAAAAGGAAGGATGGCTTTTGATGGAACCAAGCCATCATCGGCACAAGTTTTTGAAACACAGGCTATAAAACTTGTAAAAGACAGAGATTTTGAGGGTGTTGCTGAGAAACCCATTGATCCATTTACAAGGCTTGCAGAGATGGCAAAAACAAAAAAGAGAAGTTTTGTTAATCTAAAGGAATCTGACCTTGATAAAAAAATTCCACCAAACGCTTCATCTGTTGATAATCTCAAGGTTATGGAATACAATTCTCTTTCCTCTTCATCAAACATCTCTCCAATTTATGCTCCCTGTGACTATATAATATTCAAGACATCATCATCATGGAACTCATTTTCTCAGACACACAAAATACGAAACGAAGTCAATCCTGACTTTTCAAATGAGAATGTTATCGTTATTGTTTCAAAATCAGAACTCCCACCTGGTATATTCAAGATAATGGGTGTTTCTTCAGACAAGGATAGCTTATATATTGAATACCGCGTTGATGTTCTTGAGATGGCTGATGATAACCCTAATGCAAAACCAAACTTCTACTCGGCTACTATAGTTCAAAAAAAATTTAAAAACATAAAGCTTAAACAAATCCAATAATGTCAGTCCCTTCAGTAAAGCTCATTGCTGCATCAGCAGGTTCAGGCAAAACATTTCAGCTAACGAAAAGGTATATTGAGCTTTTATTTAATGGCAATGACATATCATCCATACTTGCTGTTACCTTCACAGATAATGCAGCAAAGGAGATGAAAACAAGGATTCTACATCTTCTAAAAAACTGCGCTATTGGAAGCGAACAAGCAAGCAATTTTTTTAAAGACTATCGTTCCCTTTCTCAAAAATCTCAAGATATCCTTGATAATATTTTTGAAAGATACAATCAATTCAACATTAGAACTATAGACTCATTTATAACATCAATCTTTTTACTTTCATCCTTTGAGTTAGGGCATATTCCTGATGTAAATCTTAGGTTTAATTATAAAGCAAGTGTCGATGATTTTATATTTAGCTTTCTGTGTGAGCTTATATCTTTAAAGAAAAACAAGCTCATAGACGATTTTATAAACTTTATAAATGAAACCGAAAACAGCTTTATATTCGACCCAACATCAAAGCTATCAGAAATCTTTTCATTGTTTTTTAAGAAAGAGGATGATTATCTTGCCCAGCTAACAAACAATCATCAGCAAGAAGGGAAAAAACTTTCTAAGCTTATCCATACTGGAAGGGATATTATTAAAAAGCTAAAAGCGCTTTCCAAAAAATACAAAGAAAGCTTTTATTCAAGCTTTATAAAAGCGCTTGAACTAAACAATCCCTATGAAGCAGCAAAAGAAGCCCTTGATAAGGGAAGAGTAATCAAAGATAAGATCCCTATTTTAAGGCAGGAGGAGCAAATCATCAATCTTTCAAAAGATTATCTTGTTTTAAGGGCAGAGATATTTTATACTCCATATCTCAATATATTTTTATACTTTAAGGAGTTTTTTAGAAACTCGTCAAGAAAAACAAAAACCTTTATTCTCTCGTCTATGGCTGGAGAGATAAAAAGGATGATAGATGATGATAGACAGCTATCCATTCAAACAATAATGATGAGGCTTTCAACTGTTTTTAGGCATTTTATGATAGATGAGTTTCAGGATACCTCGCATGCTCAATGGCTTATTCTCAAGCCCTTCATAGAGGAAGCGCTTTCTTGTGGTGGAAGCTGCTTTCTTATAGGAGATATTAAACAAGCAATATATATGTTCAGAAATGCAGATTATAGAATAATGAAGGATATGATAGAAAATCCAAAAAATACAATCTACCTTGATACATCAACACTTGAGAATGGAATAGAGATCTCAACCACCACAGTGAATTATAGAAGCTCATCAGCAATACTTGATTATGTTAATAGATTTTTTGGCTCTCAAGAATTTGCAAAATATCTTGAAAGTAATGGCTTTGAGAGATTCAAAGAAATATATAGCATACAACATATTCATAAGACCGATGATGAAGGTTATGTTGAAAGCGTAGTTGTAAATGATGATTTGAAAAGCAGGTTTATAAGCATAATTAATGATGTCGCATCAAGATTCCCACTTTCATCAATAGCTGTTCTTTCATACAGAAATGATAAACTTAAGGAGATTGCAGCCTGGCTTTCTGACGAAGAGATCAATTGTGTGTCTTACAGCGAGCTTGATATTAGAGAGAATAGTGTAATTGTTGGTGTGATAAATCTCCTTCGATTTATAAACAATCAAAGTGATGAGATCAGTTTTTCAAAATTTATACTCAGCCCTGTTTTTAGGGGGATTTTTAGAAGCAGAAGTGAGATTGAGGATATGATGATAACTGCGAATTTACAAAGAGAATCAAAGGTTGAAAGCTTTAAAAAATCTTTCCCAAAAGTGTGGGAAAACTATTTTGAAGATATTATTGAGGAAAGCAGAAAAAGTGATGTATACTCACTTGTAAAATTTATAATCTCGCTTTACGCAATTACGCAGCATTTCCCAGATGATAATGGCTATATACTTAAGCTTATGGATCTCACATCTATGGTTGTGAGGGAAGAAGGTATATATTCACTGTCAGATTTTATTGATTTTATAGATAATGCTAGTGAGGATGATGAGAGATTTTATATAGATATATCATCAACTATAAATGCGGTTAAGCTAATGACATTTCACAAAGCTAAAGGGCTTGAGTTTGATGTTGTAATAAACATATTTGACCAAACAAAGAAAAGCGGTGCTATGATATTCTATGATATAGATGGACAAAAAATAAACCTCTATTCCCTTAATCAAAGTGTTATAAAGGCTAACAAAAGGCTTGAAGGCATATATCTTTCAAACATTATGGATGAAAAAATATCCGAGATAAATACAGTTTATGTTGCGCTTACAAGGGCAAAGAAGGAACTCTATAATATAGTTATGAATCTTAGAAGAAAACCTGATATATTTGATCTCTTTAAAAACTATACCGCCGGGAAAAAAACAACACTCAAAAAGATAGAAGAAAAAACATCTGACTTTGTTTTTAAAATAACACAACCAAAGAAGAAAATTACCTATAATCTTATTCCTAATCTCAGCACTGCACAGGATGAGGGAAGGATTTATCACAGAGCAATATCTCTTATACTTATGGGTTGTGCTGATAGTTATTTTGCTGTAAGGAAGGCTTTTATTCTTGAGCAGATCCCATTTAAAAAGGAAATAGCAAGAAATGTTGAAGAGCTTATCAAAGAAACCCTCTCTGATAAAAACCTTCTTCTCCTTATTAAAGGGAATAGAATTAGAAGTGAGGTTGAGTTTGCTAACGAAGATGGAAATGTTTTTAGATCAGATCTTATAGTTGAAAATGAGAAAGGAATCAATGTTGTTGATCTTAAAACAGGACAACCAAATATTTCAGATATATCGCAGATGGAAGACTACATTAAAGCGCTTAGGCACATATATCCTAAAACTGCGATAAAGGGATATCTATATTATGTTAGAGAAAAGAAGATTGTTGAAGTGAAAACTATGGAGTAGCAAAGGGCTATGGTAGATGTTTTTAGAATAAAACCTGAGGAGAATTTTATAAAGAGTATTGCTGATTTTATTCTGGGTCAAAGAGATCCCGAGAATTTTATAGTTGTTTTTCCAAATACAAGGCCATCAATATACCTTAAAAAGTATCTTTCGTCATCAAAAATACTTTTCCCACACATACTATCAATAGATGAGTTTATAAAAGAGCTTTTCTTCAAAAAAAAGGATTTTGCTGAGGCTGATTTTTATGATGCCTTTAATGTCTTTGCAACAGTTTTGAGAGATGATTTATCGATGATGTGCGCAAGGAGAATGGAGATTTATGAGATAATGGAGATAACATCTGTGGTATGGCCTGAGTTTGAAGAGCTCAAAATAAATATGATAGAAGCAAAAAAACTCTTAGATTATGATTTTTTACTAAGCGAGGTTTTCAACAAAGATATTTTTAGAAATGGCAATAAAAACTTGAAATTTGCTAGATACTCTCAGCTTTATGAGAAATTTTATTCAGAGCTTGAAAAAAGAGATCTTGTAACAAGATCTGTTATGTATATGCATGTGGCAACAAATGATGAACTTCCAATGAGTTTTGATAAGATTATTTTTGCAGGTTTTTTTCTTGCAACCAGATCTGAGAAAGAAATTTTTAAAAAAATATCCCAAAAAAAACAGACATACTTTTTCTTTCAAGATAGTCCTCTTCTTGATGAGGTTGTGGATTTTGTAAAACTTCCACCATCCACACACAAAGCCTTGCCTCTTCGCTTCACACTGAAGGCTGTGTCATCAAAGCATACAGAGATCTTTGCACTAAAACATGATATCTCTCAGATATATAAAAACATAGAAAATAAAGATTCACTACCTCACACAGCCATTATCCTTCCAGACCCACAATCCCTCATACCTGTGATTGAGAATGTGCTTTGTGATATTTCTGACTATAACATAACCCTTCCGTTTTCTCTTGAAAACACACCATGGATGTCAGTGTTTCAAATAACAGGTGAGATTCATCAAAAAAGACTTGATGGGAAAAATGAGTTTCTCTATCCTGTTAAAAAAATAAAGTCTCTTCTTTCACATCAATGGTTAAAAGATATTTTTAAAAGTTCAACCTTTGATAGGATAGGTAGGTTTGAGGTTTTTATAACTGAAAAGAAGATAGCAGAAAGGTTTTTCTCAGATATTGAGGAAGGCGAAAAATTCAGTTCCATTTTCATAGAACCCTTCAAAGATATAAAAGACATAAGATCCTTTCTTACATCAATAGCAAGGATTATAAGCTTAATCAAAACGGATGAAAAAGATGTTTTTAGATCTCTTGGAAGGTTTATAGATGCAAAAATTACTGAAATCTGTGATAAAGAGATATCACAGCTTTCTTTTAAAAATACAATTGAATATTTTAGTTTTTTAAAAAAGAACTTATCTCTAATAACATTTCCTTTCAAAGGAGAGCCACTTGAAGCCTTTCAGTGCATGGGGGTGCTTGAGTCAAGGCTACTTAACTTTGAAAACACATTCATAGTTGACCTAAATGAAGGTGTAATACCTCATGAGGAAAGATATATATTCTTTCTCTCTGATATTGTTAGAAAAAATCTTGGACTTCCTCTCTATTCACAGAGATTTAAGCTTTACTACTATCACATAGCAAACACCATTGCCTCATCAAAAAATGTGTTTATCTACTATGTTGAAAACAAAAATATGGCAAAAAGCCCAATTCTTGAAAAACTGATATGGGAAAAGGAAAAAAATGAAAGGAGGTTGATATTGTCTGATAATGTCATATATCCAAAGACGAATTTCAGAACACACAAACCACAAAGGGTTGAAAAAAACCAAAGAATAAAAAGGGTGCTTGAAGGCTTTTGCTTTTCTCCATCATCAGTTGATCTCTATATTGAATGCCCTCTCAAGTTTTATTTTGCATACCTAATTGGCATAAAGGAGGATAATACATCTGATTTTATTGAAAAAAGTGATATAGGAACACTTTTTCACTCTATTATAGAAGCTGTTTTCAAGAAATATAGAGGTAAGAAATTATCAGAACTAACATCAAAAAAGATTGCGTGTGAGTTTAAAAGAGAGATTGAGAATAAAATAAAGATGTTTGATGTTTCATCCCCTCAGACATACTTCATAAGATATCAGACGAAAAAAAAGGCTTACGAGCTTTCACACTATATGATAAATCTCTTTAGCTCTTATGCAATAGAAGAGGTTGAATTTTCATCAGAAACACATATTCGCATTCCCCAAGGGATAGTCAAAATAAAAGGAAGAGCAGATCTTGTTCTAAGCACCTCATCACAAACTCTTATTGTTGATTTTAAAACATCATCACATACCTCACAATACCTTCCAAAACTGAGTTATTTTGAAGGTGGTAAGGCATCATCACCTGGATCTATTCAACTTCCATTTTACCTTTTAGTCTTCAAAGAGCATTTTAATCTGAACAAAAACTCTTGTGTTATAAGTCTTGGTTCTAAAGAATGCAGCCTCGAATATCTTTATAAAGATCCTTTAGCTCAAAAGAAGTATCAACCTCTTATCGAAAACTTTATAATATCAGTTATAAAAGAAATAATAGAAAAACCATATTTTGAACCATCACAAGATCCACCCTGCAATGATTGTTCTTACAGAGAGGTTTGCTCTATTTGATAAAATGTATTTATGGATATAGACAAAAATACAATCGATATAAATACACCTTTAATGAATCAGTACAGAGAGATTAAGGAAAAGCACCCTGATTCTATAGTTTTTTTTAGGCTTGGCGATTTTTATGAGATGTTTGGCGAGGATGCTTTAGTTGCTTCAAAGATTTTAGGTATAGTTTTAACAAAGCGCCATGATGTAGCAATGTGTGGAGTTCCATATCACTCAGCATCAAACTATATCTTAAAGCTAATAAAAAATGGTTATAAGGTTGCAGTATGCGAGCAGATTGGAGAGGAGGATAAAAAAGCAAAGCTCTTTAAAAGGGAGGTTGTTAGGATAATAACGCCAGGAACGGTTATAGAGGAATCTTTACTAAACTCAAAAGCTACAAATTATCTTGCAAGTATAGTCTTGGATAGTGTTGGTTGGGGGATGTCGTGGATAGATCCATCAATTGGGGAGTTTATGGCAATAAATTACCTTGGACGAGTTGAACTTCAATCATTCACATCTCTTGTTGCAAGGCTCAATCCATCAGAGATAATAGTTGACTCAAAAACTGCACATTATATCAAAGAGTATGGTATAAAACTCCCTGTTCAGTTTAGTATCTTTGATGTCTATGGTGATGAAAAGTCTGATTGGACAAAACAGCCTATTTGGAAAAACAACCCACTTGCATCAAAAGCAGCGGTCTATATCACAGAGTATCTTAAAAAAGTTCAACCATCCATTAAAAGGCTGCCTACTCCTTCATACTTTGATGATGATAGAAATCTAAAAATGGATGAAACTGCTCTCAAAACACTTGAGGTCATTGAGTCTCAGCATCCTGAGGGGATGTCTCTTGCAGAGCTTCTTGATTATTCAAGAACTCCAATGGGTTCAAGAACAATAAGGAAGTGGCTTTCAAATCCACTTGCAGATTATTATATGATAAAAAAAAGGCTTGATGAGGTGAATTTTCTGTTTAACAATAAAGAGGTACTTGAAAAGCTCTCGTGCATTCTTGATGATATACCTGACATAGAAAGAATACATGGAAGGATAGTAAATCTATCTATAACACCACATGACTGCATAGCCCTAAAAAAAGCTATATCAAATCTTGAGAAGATACATAATCTTGTTGAAAATGAGCTTTCAGAACACTTTGGGGAGTTGAAGATAGGTATTGAAAAATTAAAAGATTTAAAAAAGCTTGCAAATCTTCTTGAAACCGCACTAAATGAAAACTCCTCACTTAAGGTTGGGGAAGGGGATCTTTTCAAAGAGGGTTGGAACAGCGAGTATGATGAGCTAAAAAGAATTATAGGCAATACACAGAGCTTTATAAGAAGCCTTGAAGCGAGAGAAAGGGAGAAAACACAAATTCCATCTCTGAAAATAGCCTATAACTCAACCTTTGGCTACTATATAGAGGTTACAAAGCCACATCTTTCAAAGGTACCTTCTAACTACATAAGAAAGCAAACCCTTGTCTCTGGAGAAAGATTTATAACAGAGGAACTCAAGAATCTTGAGGAAAAGATATTAAGCGCAGGGGAAAAGATAAGAAAACTTGAGATTTACATGTTCAACGAGATAAAGAAATCTGTTTTTGAAAGCTCCCAGGTTATAAGCTCATATGCAGGTCTTGTTGGATATCTTGATGCTATATCCTCTTTTGCATGGGCTAGCTTAAAAAACGACTATACCCTGCCAGAGATAACAACTGATAATATACTTGAGATAGAGGATGGAAGGCATCCTATTGTTGAGAGGTTTGTGGGTGAGGGAAGATTTGTGCCAAATGATATAAAGCTTGATGAAAATACAACAACCCTTATAATAACCGGGCCTAATATGAGCGGGAAAAGTGTGTATCTAAGACAGGCTGCTCTTATTGTTATAATGGCTCAGGCTGGTTGCTTTGTTCCAGCAAAATCAGCAAGAATAGGCATTGTTGACAGAATAATGACAAGGATAGGGGCATTTGATAGGCTTGCAAGGGGGGAGTCAACATTTATGGTAGAGATGAAAGAAACAAGCCAGATTCTTAAACTTGCAACACAAAGAAGTCTTATACTTCTTGATGAGGTTGGAAGAGGGACATCAACATTTGATGGTATATCCATAGCATATGCAGTTCTTGAATACATACATACAAAAATAAAGGCAAAGACACTTTTTGCAACACATTTTTTTGAAATAACAGAGCTTGCAGGCAGATTCAATGGGATAAAAAATGTAAATATTGCCGTTAAGGAATGGACAAACATAAGCGGGAAAACTGAGATCACATTTCTTTACAAGGTTGTTGATGGTGTGTGTGATAAGTCTTATGGAATTAATGTTGCACAGCTTGCGGGGCTTCCTCACCAATGCATTCATAGAGCAAAAAAGATACTTGAGGATCTTCAATCAAGAACAATAGAGATAAAAAAAGAGGAATCATTCCTTCCAATCTTCTCACCCCATCCTGTTATTGATAAGTTAAAACTCATTGACACTGATAGGATAACTCCAATTGAGGCGCTTAACATACTAAATGAGCTTAAAAAGGAGATATGATTATTCAAAATCATTGATCATCTGATTTTAACATCTTTTCCTTTCTTTCCATCCAAAGGGCCAAAGGTTCCTTGATGATTTGTTTTTTATCTGTTAAAAAATGAGAAAGAAGGGAATATGAAGGGTTTTCTTATACTCTTCACAATGTTTTCCACATACACTTTCTGCGAGGAGTTTTCTTTTTCACTTAAAAAACAGCATGACATTACTATGCCTTCACCACAGATAGAGATAGAAGAAACTACATCAAAACAGATCTCTGACTTTTTCAATAAGCTTGATATGCTTTTTGGAAGACCAGAAAAACCTATTGAATACTATGGATATAAATCAATATCATCACCTCAAATTCTTTATACCTTTGATCTAAACCTTATAAAGGATAAATATCTCTATACAAACCTTACATTTAAAACATCAAAAAACACAACTGTCTATTTGAGTATAACTAAGGCCTCAAATTGTCCTGATGGATCATCAAGATGTGATGAAATGGATAAGTTTCTTTTAACATTCACAGCAAACTCAACCACACAGTTCGTCAGAATAAAAGATATAATAAACTTAAGCATAATTATGAGCGGTTCTAAAGAAATATACATAGATGGGGATGAGTATATCGCAAAGGTATATGCGAATATGAGTAATCCTTATTCAAGCAGAATAGTAGTGAAAGGACCGCAGGGAGTAGTTGTTGATAAAAAGCTTTCAGATGTTATTGGGATGGTAGATAGCATTGGATATGAAATGGCTCTCTCTTCAAAAAAATATAGAGTAGTATATGGAAGAAAGGTTGAATGTAGCTCTTTATGTAGATTTTTATCTTCAAATATGGCTTTTATTTTTGAGCTTCCAATTAGCTCAGATTCGTCGTATTATTCAATAGATGAGTCAATTTATAACAGCAGGGATATATTCTTTAAAAGCATCGGGAGAAACATATTCTTTAACCTATCAGATGGAATATTAAAGGTTTTTAAAAAGGAGTAAGCCTCCAATAGCAATTTATAATAGAAGGGTTGCAACTGAGATATGAAGATATCAATCAGAGTAAAACCACTTTCATCAAAAAAAGAGGTTTTAAAGATAGATGACAAGCACTATGAGATAAAACTCACCTCACCACCATCTGAGGGTAAGGCAAATAATGAGCTTAGAGAAATCCTTGCAGATTATTTTAATATCTCAAAGTCATCAGTTCTAATAATTTCAGGGCATAGATCAAGAAACAAAATCGTTGAAATAATTAAATAAATAAATTTTATAAGGTAA
This sequence comes from Elusimicrobiales bacterium, assembly GCA_049972095.1. GTDB lineage: Bacteria > Elusimicrobiota > Elusimicrobia > Elusimicrobiales > UBA9959 > JANZZP01. The sequence goes on along the minus strand of JBMFKQ010000013.1, from coordinate 6,378 downwards.
TTAGTAGCAAGCATTGGGTGTTTTTTCAGCGAAGAAGAAAATCGTTAGCAAAAATTCTACTTTTAACCAGAGAAAGGCTGATAAAACTTTAAAATCTATAATTCAAAATCCAAAATTCAAAATTTAAAACTTCACCTCTCACTTTTTTATATAATGTATTTAAACTGATAGTTTTGAGGTGTGATGATGAATATAATAATCTCAATAGTCTGTCTCATTTTTAGTCTAAACAATGCCTCTTCTGCTGATGTGAGTGCTAATTTATCTTCAATAGAGAATCCTGAGAATAAAAATGAGATATCAGAGCAAATTAAACCACAAGTGGAAGAAACACTCTCAACAAAAATTCCTAAGTTTGAGGATGTAAACCTTAAGATTAAATCCATAACTAAAATAAAAGAGATTGAAGAATCATCATTTGAAAAATTTGTTGGTGGTGGTTTAAAGCAATTTGGCTATGATTTTTTCTATAAAAGTCCCTCCAGTTTTATCCCGGATCAAAATGTTCCTGTCACCCCAGACTATGTCATAGGTCCTGGGGATCAGATAATAGTAACTATCTGGGGAAGGATAAATGCAAGATGGGTTGTTGATGTATTAAGGGATGGAACTATATACCTTCCCAAAATTGGAACAATAAATCCAACCGGAGTGCAGTTTAAGGATCTTAGAGATTTTATTAAGAGGGAGATTTCAAGGTATTATACAGATTTTGATATAAATGTCTCGCTTGGAAACATTAGAAGTATAAGGGTTTATATAGTTGGTAATGTTCGTAATCCTGGAGCTTATACTGTGTCAGGGCTTTCAACAATGATAAGCGCTATCTTTGAGTCTGGTGGTCCTTCTAAAAATGGAAGTATGCGCACTATTGAGTTAAAAAGGGAAGGTAAAACCATCTCAAGGCTTGATCTCTATGATCTTTTTTTAAAAGGTGATAAAAGCTCTGATATAAAACTGACAAATGAAGATGTTATTTATGTGCCCCCTGTTGGAAGACTTGTTGCAATATCAAGCGGTGTAAAAAATCCTGGCATCTATGAGTTAAAAGATGATGAAAAACTATTAGACCTTATAAATATGTCTGGTGGATTTAATAACACTGCTTACAATAAAAAGGTTTCAATAAGAAGGATTTTCAACAACCAGTATAGAGATTATCTTGAAGCTGATATCTCTGATATAGATAAAAATCCTCAAAAAAATATCTCGCTTGTTGATGGGGATATAATATCAATCAACAATGTCTTAGATCTTGACACATCAGTAAGCATATCAGGTGCTGTTGCATATCCTGGGAAGATTGGAATAGTTAAGGATTCTACCACTTTATCTATGGCTATAAAGCTTGCAGGTGGACTGCTTATCAATGCATCTGATGAGGTTGAGATAACTCGCTTTAATCCAACACAAAACGGTGTTTCAACAGAGAGATTTACTGTCAGTCTTAAAAAAGCCTTAAATGGAGATCCGAATAATGATATAATCCTAAAACCATACGATAGTATCTTGGTCAAAAGTATACCAAACTGGTATTATCCTAAATATGTCTCAGTTCAGGGAGAGGTTCAAAGTCCAGGCGTCTATGTTATAGAGAAGGGAGAAAGGCTTTATTCAGTTCTTAAAAGAGCTGGTGGCTTTACATCAAATGCATATCCTCGTGGCATAATTTTTACAAGAGAATCTGTAAGGGTTCAGCAGCAAAAAAACATAGAAGAGATTGCACAGAGACTTGAAAAAGAGCTTTTCACTCAGTCTGTGGCTGAGATCTCCACATTTCTTTCTCAAGAAGAGTTGCAATCAAAAAAAGAGATTCTCCAGCAGAAACAAAGGTTTCTTGAGCAGATAAAAAAGGCGAAAGCAATAGGTAGAGTATATGTAAAGGTTGATTCACTTGATGAACTCAAAGATTCAGAGTATAACATAGAACTTCAGGATGGTGATACTATAATCATTCCACAAAAGCCAGATGTTGTGAATGTATCTGGTGCTGTTATGGCAGTTGGAAGTTATGTTTATACTCAAGGAGACTACAAGAAATACATAGATATGGCTGGTGGATATTCATATTATGCTGATAAAGGAAGGGTGTTTATATTAAAGGCAGATGGTTCAGCAGTAAAAGCAAAATCTTTCCTTTTTTTCAGCACTAAGGTTGAGCCGGGTGATACAGTTGTTGTTCCAGAAAAGTTTGAAACTATTGCCTGGCTTAGAGAGATCCGTGATATAACCCAGATAATAACAAATCTTGCCCTATCTGCTGGTGTTGTTATAAAGGTATTTTAGAAAGGATCTATGGAAAATAGCTCAGAAAACTCCTTAAAAAAAATTGATTATACAAATGTAGAAGAGAATGATGAAATAAGCTTAGTAGAATTGATAGCGCCTATCATAAAAAACAAAAACTTTATAATTAAATGGACAGTTTATGCTTTTTTCATTTCGGTTCTAATAAGCCTGATCCTTCCAAAAAAGTATCTTTCATATGCAAAGATCATACCACCACAACCTTACTCATTAGCATCTCAACAGGTATTAACCCAGTTTTCAACCTTGACTGGGGTTCCTGTTCCGGGTAGCAGTATTAAAGACACATTAGCGCTATATGCTGAGCTATTAAAAACAAATACTGTTGTTGATTATGTTGCAGATAATAACAATCTTGCCTCAATTTATAAAATAAAACTCAAGCCATATCTAAGAAAAAGAATAGTTGATAGCCTTTATATAGAGACTGATAGAAAATCTGGAATAATGACAGTAGGATATATAGACAAAGACCCACAGCTTTCATACAAGGTAGTTTTATCCTTCATTGAAGGGCTTAAAAAACTCAACAACCAGCTTGCCATAACTGAAGCCGCACAGCGTCGTCTTTTCTACGAAGAACAGCTGAAGATAGCAAAAGAAAACCTTATAAACTCAGAAGAGGAGATGAAAAGATTTCAACTAAAAACCGGCTCAATAAAGATAGATGAAGAAGCAAAGGCTGCAATAGAGGAGATATCACTTTTGAGAGCAAGGATATCATCCAAAGAGGTTCAACTAAGGGTTTTAGAACGCTATGCCACAAATCAAAGTCCAGAGTATAAAACGCTTTTAGATGAGATAACAGCCTTAAAAGAGCAGCTTTCAAAGTTGCAGTCAAAGACCCCTTCGGAAGATGAGGCTATGCTTTCAACCAAAAGGGCTAGTGTTTATGGCATAGAATACATAAGAAAGGTACGTGAGTTTAAATACAATGAAGCCCTCTATGATATACTTTTAAAACAGTACGAAGCAGCAAGGCTTGATGAGTCAAAAGACAGCACAGTAATACAGCTGGTTGAAAAACCGGAGGTTCCAGTAATAAAATACAAGCCAAAGAGAAGGGTTTTTGTGATTCAATTTACTCTAATTACCTTTTTCATTCTTATTTTCTTTGTATTTATAAAAAATGCCTTTGAAAAACTCAAAAACAACTCACCCTATACTAAAGACATAAAAGAGCTTGAAGGACATTTTAATCTTAATGATGTGTTAAACGAGATGAAGTCTGATCTAAATAAAATCAAAACACTGATATTAGAAAATAAAAAAAGCTAAAAAGGAATATGTTATGGAAAAAACATCAAAGATATATATAGCAGGTCATAGAGGGCTTGTTGGAAGCAACATACTTCAAAGGCTTAAAGATAAAGGCTATAACAACTTTGTCTTGCGCACAAAAGAAGAGCTTGATATAAGAAGGCAAAGCGATACAGAAAAGCTTTTTGATCTGGAAAGACCGGAGTATGTTTTTTTATCTGCTGCAAAGGTTGGTGGAATTTTAGCAAATAACACATATAAAGCAGAGTTCATCTATGATAACCTTGCTATTTCTTTAAACATAATTCATTCATCATATAAATATGGTGTTAAAAAACTTCTAAACCTTGGATCATCCTGCATATATCCAAAGATGGCACCTCAGCCAATTAAGGAAGAGTATCTTTTAACAGGCTATCTTGAGCCTACAAATGAAGCCTATGCCGTTGCAAAGATTGCAGCAATAAAGCTATGCCGTTATTACAACGAGCAGTATGGCACAAACTACATCTCAGTTATGCCAACAAACCTATATGGTAGAGGAGATAATTATAATTTAGAAACAGCACATGTTCTACCTTCCCTGATGCGAAAATTTCATTTAGCAAAACTTTTATCTAAAAAAGATTATGATGGAATAGTAAATGATATAAAGCAAAACCCACTTGGCTTTGGACTGGATGAAAGGATAAATCTCAAAGATGAGAAATCAATCAAACAAACACTTAATCAGCTTGGCATATACTCTGAATATGTTGTTATGTGGGGAAGTGGGAATGTATACAGAGAGTTTTTATATGTTGAGGATCTTGCTGATGCCTGCATCTTTCTTATGGAAAACTATGACTATAAGGACATAGGGGAACTAATAAATATCGGCACAGGTGAGGATTTAAAGCTAAAGGATTTAGCAAGGATGATAAAAGATATAGTAGGCTTTGATGGTGAGATAAAACATGATCTTTCTAAACCAGATGGAACACCAAGAAAACTTTTAGATGTATCAAGGCTTTTTAAGTTAGGCTGGCGTCCAAAAATAACCCTTGAAGAAGGAATAAAAAAGGCTTACAGAGAATACTCTGGTAAAAATTGACAAAAGTTTCAAAATACACTATATTATCATAAGTGATAATAATCTATGCTTACTAAAAATCAGATAAAACTTGCGCCCTTATACGATAAACCCTTTTTCACCACAAGGGATATCTCTAATATACTGGGGATGGGCATGAAATCTTCCAGTGTTTTTTGCAGCAGATATCCCCGCAAGGGTGTTTTCATAAAACTGAAAAACAACTATTATTCCATGGCGCAGAAATGGGAGAAAAATTCGCATGAGGATTATTATAAAATATCCTCTATTCTAAGAGTTTCCTCTTATATTTCCCTGCTTTCTGCCTTGCATTACTACTATGAGATTACCACACAAATACCCAACTCCTGTTTTGAAAGCGTTACGACACTTGCAAGCAAGGAATATTCGGTCAAAGGCGTTATTTTCAGATATCACAAAATAAACAAAGATTTTTTCAGGAGCTTTGTCCGGAAAAACGAATTTTTCGTGGCGGGAAAAGAAAAGGCTTTTTTAGATGCGGTTTATCTTTACTCTTTTGGTAAATACAAAATAGATTTAAGCGCCATTAACCTTTCAAAACTGGATTTAAAAAAACTTTCTGTCATGTTAAGGGAATATCCAGAAAAAACACGGAAAGCGATAAAAAAATATGCAGGATATAATAAGGCACGAACAATTTGAGATGGAAGTGCTTGAAAAACTTCACAACTCTAAAATTTTAGATGGTCTTGTATTTACCGGCGGAACTATGCTTCGCCTCTGCTATGGACTTGACAGGCATTCAGTGGGCTTAGATTTCTGGATATTAAAAAATGGACTTTTCACAACTTTTTAAAAAAATAAAAGAAGTTTTTTTAGCTGAATACAATATCAAAGACTCTTATAACAATCATTTTTCTATACTATTTGAATTCACATCTCCTAAATATCCACGGGCTCTTAAAATAGAGATAAGAAAAGAGATTAAAAATATTAGATTAGAAAAAAGTATTGCTTATTCTCCAAACTCTAACTTGCAGGTCCTTGTAAATACAGTTTCTCTCAAAGATATGATGGCTGCCAAGATTTCAGCCTTTTTGGACAGAAATGAGATACGGGATGTTTATGATATGAAATTTATGTTTAAAAAAGGGATAAAGCCAGAAATTGACAGAAACACAGCCTTATTAATTGGAAACAGGATAGCAAAATTTACAAAAAATGACTATAAAGTTAAATTAGGCTCTCTGTTAGATGCAGAAAAGAGGGAATATTACAATAAGGCCAATTTTCAGGATTTTAAGGTCTTATTTAAGCGAACTTTGTTAACCCTGAAGGTTAACAAGGGTTGAAAAAAGAAGCTTAAAAATATGTTTAATAACTTAAAAAATAAAATTTTTGATATTTTAGCGCATCAAGGATTTCAGAAATACGCAAAAAACACAGGATGGCTTTTCTTTGACCAGCTTGTCAGAATGATTGTTGGATTTTTTGTTGGCGTTTGGGTTGCAAGGTATTTAGGACCCGAAAAGTATGGGATTTTCAGTTATGCACTTGCTTTTGTTGCTATTTTTCAGGGGATTGCAAAGTTAGGGCTTGATGGAATAGTAGTAAGGGAGCTTGTAAAATATCCAGAAAAAAGAGATGAATTACTTGGAACATCTTTTTGGTTAAAGTTTATAGGTGGTGTAATAACTTTTTCTATCATACTCATTATTGCTTACACAACAGCAGACACATTCAAGACATTTATTTAC
>JBMFKQ010000012.1:19357-39799 GCA_049972095.1 Elusimicrobiales bacterium | reverse complement strand
ATCATCTCCCTCATCCTTAAATCAAACTCATCCCTCTTCGCTGATAGCTCCTTCAAAAGCTCATCTATCCTCTTCTCCTTTATGGCTATCTCCTTCAAAAAAATCTCCTTTATGTTATTCCTCTCCTGCTCAAACTTAGCAATTAACTCAGCCTTCTCACCTTCATAATAAACCTCAAGCTCCCTCTCCCTCTCCTCAGCCTTGCTGGTAAGCTCCTTTATAGCCTCCTCCCTCTCCCTATCCTTCCCCTCAATAATGGAAAGATATCTCTCCTCTATCTCCTTTATCTTTTTTGTATAGTCTTCAATCATCTGTTTCTTCTCAGCCTCAAAAACCTTCCTCATCTCACTCTCTTTCGACCTAAGGCTTTCTATCTCAGATAAATATCTCTTTATCTCCTCATCAAAATGAGCTATCCTATCCTTTACCTCCCTGTCCCTCTCCTCAGTTATGTTGATGATAGCCTGCCTATACTCCTCTTCCCTCCTCTTCATCTCAGATAAAAGACTATCTACCTTAGCACGATACTCACCTATCTCCTTCTCATATCCCTTCCTTATCTCATCCTCCCTCACCTTCAAAATCATCTCAAAATCCTTCCTCTCACGCTCAAGCTCACCCTTAAGCTGCTCAATCTTATCAAGATAAACCTTCTTCTCATTCTCAAATGCCTCAACCTGCTTCAAAAACTCCTGCTCCTTGGCAGAAATCATCTCCCTCATCCTTAAATCAAACTCATCCCTCTTCGCTGATAGCTCCTTCAAAAGCTCATCTATCCTCTTCTCAAAGTCTTTTTCTTTCTCAAGAAGCTTAAGATTAAGATCCTCCACAACCTTAGAATAAGATTCTAACCTCTCCTCCAAGATCTTTTTCTCTTTGTTATGTTGATCAATAAGAGCATCTACTCTTCTCTTATATTCCTCCTCTATTATGGAAATCCTCTCCTCCTCCTCCAGTCTAAAAACATTCTTTATCTCTTCAATCTTTATGGCAAAATTCTTATCCTTCTCATCAATCTCTTTTTTAAGAGCCTCAATCTCCTGTTGATAATTTTTCTTCACCTCATTTAGCTTTTTGATCTCCTCTATAAGATCCCTCTCCTTCTGAGATACAAGCTCAACAAGCCTTGTATCAAAACTCTTTTGAAGCTGAAAATATGATGCCTCAACCTCCTTTAGCTTTACATCCTTTTCATTTATAATAGTAAGATATGAATCCTCTTTTTCTTTTAACTTTGTCTCATATTCATATCTTAATTTGTTTTCAATATCAGCATACCTTTTCTCAAGCTCAGCAAACTTCTTTGAATACTCTTCTGCAAGCCTGCTTTTTTCATCGGATATTCTCTTCTCTGCCTCCGATATCTTTGCAAGCAGATTGCTATTTATTTCAATAAGTTTATTTTTTTCCCCTTCAATCTTCTCAAGTCTTTTTATTTCTAACTCAGCCTCTCCATATTTTTTACTGAGATAATCCACCTTTTCACAAAGCTCTTTTTTCTGCTTTTCAAAAGCCTCAATTAAATTATTAATCTCCTTTTTCTTTTCCTCCTCAACAGAGTTAATTTTTTTCTCAAAAATCTGTTTAATAAGCTCGGTTTTTCTATCAAACCTTTCTTCAAGCTCCTGCTTTTTAACAATATAATCTTTCTCAAGCTTTTCCTTCTCAGCTTCAAGAAGCTCTTCTTTTTCTCTAACCTCAGCCTCAAGATTTAAAACCCTTTGTCTTAACTCATCTTCTCTTTTTCTATATAGATCTTCAAGCTCAGCGGTCTTTTTAAGAAGTTCTTCTTCACTTTTCTTCTTGAGCTCATCATATTTATTTTGAAGCTCTCTCACCTTTTGAGCATATTGAGACTCAACATCAAGAAGCCTTTTGTTCCACATATCAACAAGATTTCTCTGTTTTATATCAAGCTCTTCAAATCTTCTTTGATACTCCTCTTCAAGCTCCCTTCTTAAAATTTCAATCCTTGCTTCCTTTTTAATAAGATCGTCTATATTAAGCTTTCCCTCACCAAGAAGTGATATTGTAGCCTCAAGCTTCTTGTAAAAATCCTCCTTTTCCTCAACTGTTTTTAACCTGGAGGCAAGTGTTGCCTCAAGCGTTTTTAACCTCTCAGAAAGATTTTTTCTCTCACTATCAACTATCTCAAGATTTTTCTTAAGCTCATCCCTTTCCTTTTCAAGAGATGATATCTTTTCCAAAGCCCACCTCAAACTCATCCTTGCTGTATCTATAGTTGATATATCAGCTATTATCCTTTCAATCTCATTTTCCATAAATCTCTCCGTTAAAGATATTCTACAAGAACTAATGTAAAATCTTTATTAAATGCCTGTTAAAAGATTATTGCATAGATTCCTATTGAATTGATATAAAAATATGCTAAAATAATTTTAGCATAATTTGAAGCAGGAGGTCAGAATGAATAGGGTCTTAATAGTTGAGAATGATGTGGCGCTTGCAAATATTCTCAAAGCCTATTTTGAGAAATCTAACTTTTTAGCTACCTATGTAGAAAATAGATTGATGAGTTTAGACCTGATGTTGTAGTAATAGACATAAACCTTCCTGATATGAATGGCATAGAACTTGCAAAGAGGATAAGAGAAAACATAAAAACTAAAAAAATACCAATAATAATAACAGGGCAAAGTGAAACTGAACTTAAAATAAAAAGCTCAGTTGAGACTTATGCAAATCTTTTCCTTACAAAGCCCGTTGAACCAAAGATTCTTTGTGAGGCTGCGACAAAGCTTGTTGAGCAGTATAAAGAAGAAAAGTATAAATCTGCAGTCAATATAAAACTTAGCTTTCTAAAATAAAATCTAATCTAAATCTATGAAATTATTTTCTGTTATTTTTACAATAGCATTATTTGTTTTTCTTACATATCTTTTCAGATATGAGATATATCCCTTCATCACATACATTCATGGAAATGTTGATATAAAAGATGAGTTTAAATCTGAAATCAGACCAAATGCCATGCTCTACATAACACTACACAACAGCTATGGCATAATCTTTGCGGTAAAAGAGGTTATAAATCCTGTTTTCCCCCTTGAGTTTAAAATAACAAGAAAAAATATACTCTATCCCCATATAGTAACACCAAGGTGCAAGATAAAAGCATTTCTTACCTACGACGGAGATATAAATGATATAAAATCAGGGGATATATACTCAAAACCATATGAGTTATATCTAATAAATATGTCTGTTAGAATAAAACTTGATACAAAAAAATAACATCAAACAGAATATCGGCTTATTACATAATCAATACCCTTGGAGATCATATCAGCAAGAAAACCAGAGATTTTTTCAAAAGATTCTAAAAGTCTCTTCATCTCATCATCAGTAATGCGACCAAGAACATAATCTTTTAGACTTATGCCAGCAGGCTTAGGACCTATACCTATACGGATTCTTGATATATTCAAAGTTCCAAAGGAGTTTATTATATCCCTCATCCCATTATGATTACCGGCTGATCCCTTCTTTCTAACCCTTACCCATCCAACAGGTATATCAACATCGTCATATATCACAACAATATCTTTGCTGTTTATCTTAAAATAATTTGAAAAATGGCTAAGCGATCTCCCGGAGTTGTTTATATATTCCTTAGGTTTCAAAAGCACTACCCTTTGTGAATTTATAAACCCTTTTGAGTAGTCAACCTTTGAGTCAAAATCAAGCCATTTATCAAAATTGAATTTTTTATGAATATAATCAACACAAAGATACCCAGTATTGTGGCGCGTAAAAAGGTAATCACTCCCTGGATTTCCAAGACCGCACAGGAATATAAAAGCGTCCATTAAAAAACTATACTATCTTCTTTAAGGCTTGTTTTCTTCCTTGCTTTTCTCATCCTTCTTACCTTTTTCTATAACCTCTGGCTGTGGGGCTTGAGGCTCTTTAGGCTGAGGAGCTTGAGTAGTAGCAAGCTCTTCTTCTTTTGCTGATATAACGCTTATAACAATATTCTCTGGATTTTCCCTTATTTCAAATTTCTCAACCTTAATATCCTTTATTCTTATTGAATCTCCTATTTTTAGATGTGATATATCTACGGCTATCTCATTTGGTATATCTTGTGCTAAACACCTAACGCTCAACTCTCTCATATTATATTCAACAATACCCCCTTGTGTTTTAACACCATATGGCTTACCTACAAATTTGATAGGAACCTTGACATCTATCTTCTTATCAAGAGTAACTCTGTTAAAATCAATGTGTATTATCTGATCTGTAACAACATCCCTTTGTATCTCCTTAATTATAACAGAATCCTCATAATTTTCATATCTCAGAGTTATAACAGAATTTCCTGCCTCTTTAATAACCCTCAAAAACTCTTTTATATTAACAGCTACATTAACAGGCTTATCTTTACCACCATAAACAACGGCAGGTATCATGCCATTTTTTCTAAGATTCCTCAAACCTCCCCTCATTCCGGGATTATTCCTTAAAACAGCATTAAGAAGATATCTATTCATAAAGATCCTCCATTCTTAATAAAATAGTATATTCTTTTTACCTGTCTTATATTTTAGCAAATCTATCAATCAAAAAGTTCGCTAACAGATTGTTTTAAGTGGTTTCTTCTTATAGCTTCTGCAAGCAGTCTTGATACAGTGATAACCTTTATTTTACTGCTTTTATTCTCATCAACAAGTATTGTATCTGTAAGAACAACCTCTTCTATTGGTGAGTCATCTATTCTTTTAAAAGCATCTTTCGAAAGAACCCCATGGGTTGCAAATGCAATAATCTTTAAGGCACCAGCCTCCTTTATTGCCTTTGCAACTGATGTTATGGTTCCTGCTGTATCTATCATATCATCAAAGATAAGGCAGTTTTTATCCTTAACATCACCTATTATATTGTAAACCTCAGCCATATTTGCCCGAGGTCTTCTCTTATCAACTATTACAAGGTTTAGATCCAGTCTTTTTGCAAACGACTTAGATCTATCAACACTTCCAACATCAGGTGAAACAACAACTGTGTTTGAAAGATCCATAGCCTTTATATATTCAAGAAAAACCGGTCTTGCATAAAGGTTATCAACAGGTATATCAAAAAAACCCTGTATTTGTGGTGCATGGAGATCTACTGTTATAATTCTATCAGCCCCTGCAACTGTAAGAAGATTTGCAACAAGCTTTGCACTTATTGGAACCCTTGGCTCAGCCTTTCTATCAGCCCTTGCATAGCCAAAATAGGGAATGACTGCAATTATCCTTCCTGCACTTGCCCTTTTAAAAGCATCAATCATCACAAGAAGCTCAACTAAATTTTCATTGACAGGACAAGATGTTGACTGAACAATATAACAATCGCTCCCTCTTACATTTTCAAGTATATGAACATCAATCTCACCATCAGCAAATCTCCCAACTCTTATTTTACCAAGAGGTACTCCCATAGCATTAGCAATCTTTGCTGCAAGAGTAGGATTTGAATTGCCACAAAATATCTTTAACTCTCTATCCTCCCAATATCTTCTCATAAACACCTCATTCTATCCTTTTTCTTTCCTTAATCACCTGTCTTGCCCTGGCTATTGCAAGCTTACCATCAGCTACATCCTCTGTTATTGTTGAGCCAGCTCCTATAAGAACATCACTACCTATCACAACAGGCGCAACAAGGTTTGTATTAGAGCCTATAAACGCCCTATCTTTTATAATAGTCTTGTGTTTTTTTACCCCATCATAGTTACAGGTTATAGTCCCAGCACCTATATTAACCCTTTTACCCATATCAGTATCCCCAATGTAGCTAAGATGCGGAACCTTTGAACCCTCTCCTATTCTTGATTTTTTTATCTCTGAGAAGTTTCCTATCTTAGCAAAAGGTCCAATATCACTTTCAGGTCTTATATGTGAATATGGACCAACTGAACTTGAGCTTCTTATCCTGCTTTTAGAGATATAACAAAATGGTTTTATAACGCAGTCATCCTCTATTATACTATCCTCAATGATAACATAAGGGCCTATAATAACATTCTTACCTAATTTTGAGCTGCCTTTTATATGAACATTGTTGTATATAACTGTGTCTTTTTGTATCCTGACACCAGCGGAGATATAAACTGAGCTAAAATCCTTTATAATTACACCACTGTCTGCAAGCTTTCTTGCATTTCTAAGATAATACCTTTTCTCTAACTCAATAAGCTCAGACTTTGAATTAGCTCCTGATACCTCAATCTCATCATTAATCTTAAAAGCATCAACCTTCCCACCGCTTTTATATATATTCTCAATAGCATCTGTAAGATAATACTCCTTCTTTTTACCCTTTGGTCTAAGCCTTGAAACTGCATCTAAAAGTGAGGCTGTTTTAAAAATATAAATCCCTGCGTTGATCTCATTTATATCTTTTTGACTATCACTAAGCTCATCCGCCTCTGTTATTGAAATAACCCTTCCATCAAAGTTTCTTATAATTCTACCATAGTTTTTTGGCTCCTTAACCTCACAGCTTAAAACAACAGCATCAAAATTTCCTGTTTCAAATATTCTAATCATTGATTTTAAGGTCTTTTCCTCTACAAGAGGCACATCACCTGAAATTACAAGAACAGAGTTAAATTTTTTAATCTCCTGTGATGCATCATAAACAGCCCTTCCACTTCCTTTCAGTAATCTTTGATGAACAAATGAAAGATCCAGCTGTGAGTTTGAAAACTCCTTCTCTATATAATCCTTTACCATTTCACCTTTATATCCAACAACAACTATTACATCCTTTATACCAAGATTTATAATCTTTCTTATTATATGAAAGACAAGAGGTATACCATCAAAAAGATGTAAAACCTTTGGTATATCTGATTTCATCCTTGTGCCAAGCCCTGCGGCAAGTATTAAGGCAGCCTTATCAGATTTCATAAATAAATTTTATAAAATTTTCCAAAAAACACACACTTTTATCAATAGCTAAAAATCTAAACACTTTTTAATACCAAATCTTAATATCTATCTTATGAGAATATCCTAAATCGCCATAAGAAGTAATTGAATAACCAAAGGATATGTCATGGTAGTTAAAGCCAAAACCAGATGAAAAACCTGACCAGAAACCAAGCTCATTGCCATATATTCTGTATCTATAACCTGCCCTTAAATAAAGCTCTTTTGTTATTCTGTTTTCAAAGCCAACTATTAAAAATGGGTAGTTATCTATATATTTGAGTATATCAAATGTAAAAAGTGATCTTTTATACTCCTTTGAAAAACCAAGCTTGAAGGCAAGGGGAAGAGGATATGACTTTGATGCCATTTTAATCTTCAAGCCAGCATTTAAAACTGAAAAACCAATATTAAAATCACTGTTGTTTATCTTTATCTTTTTAATCCCGCCTATATCAAAAGCGAAAGAAGAAGCTGATTCATCATCTATTGATTGGTTTATATACTTTATATTTCCACCTAAAATAACTGATGTTGAAAAGATAGATGAGTAGTTAACTGTAAAAGCTAAATCCTTTGCCTTAAAACCTCCCTCAACAGGACTTGGGTTAGACGGTTCTGCCTCATAAAGCCCACTTCTTCTCTCAAAGTATCCATATGTTAGATAATTAAACGAAAATGATATGAAATCTTTGTTATCATATCTTAAATCTGGTTGAAAACCATAAACAAATACATATTGTTTTATATCCTCAAAATGTATGTTATGCATAAAAGCAAGGGTTTTCTTCTCAATAGCTGCCATACCCGCAGGGTTATAAAATAAACAGAATGTATCACCTATCACCGCTCCATACCCACCACCCATAGAGGATGCTCTTGTTCCAAGAGGAATTTTAAGAAAAGCAGCTGATGTTTTTCCAGCATCAGGATGAATCTTCGCAGAGGCTATATTAAAAGAAGTTGAAAGGATAAGAAACAATATCAGCATAAACTCCATTAAAAACTTACCTCTTTTAAAATGCCTTATCACATCATCTCCATTAATGTATTATGGCAAGCTTCTTCTTAACACTCTTCTTCCCACCACTACCACTTGCCTCAAAGATATAAACATAAACTCCGCTTGCCATATCTCTTATATCCCAAACCATCTCATTTATAAGCCCGCCTTGTGCATTCTTCATCTCAAGCTCTTTTATAATCTCACCAGCAACATTATAAATCTTTATCTTTATATCAGAGTTGTAATTTACAACAAACTTAAAAGTAAGCTTATCACCCTTAGCAGGATTTGGATATGTGTATATCCAATCATTATCAAAAACTTCACCCTGAGGAATATAGCCAAAAACAGCGTAATAACCAAACTTATCATATTCACTAACTACATAGTTCCCTTCAGGATTTACTTTTGAGTTTCTAAGCATAATCCATCTTCCATTATCATAATAATAAATCCTTAAGTTGTTTTCGTCAATCGATGCTACCTCTGTGGATAGATAAACAATCTTTATTGTAGCATAAGAGTTAAGCTTTGTTAATGGATTTGAAGTCTCAAACCTGTATATTATATCAGTTGGTATAAAAGAATTTTGAGCTTGATTTTTAAATGAATATTGCGAAAATCTATTTAAAATCTCTTCCTTCTTTATGCGATAAAAAATCATATAATCATCCTGATTCAATGATCTTTCTTTTATAGTAATAGAAGAGCCATTATCTGTGGTAAGAACCCCTCCATTTTTAATACTAACATATTTAAAGTTATCAGCTGATATAGCTCCAAAAGGATTGGAACAGGCTATATTTGTTGAATCATATGCACAAACCTTATAATAATATCTAATCCCGGTTATTGCATTTTTATCAACATATCCATAAACTGATTTACTAACCTCTGCATAAGGCAATGTGTAGTCAAATGTTTTTGTAGTTCTGTATATCCTATAGCCATAAATCAATCTCTCACAATCATCAAAATCCTCAGATTCTGATTTTTCCCATATAAGGGTTATGCTTCCTCCCCTATCCCCTTCAGTATCATAGGCTTTAAAGTTCTGTGGTGGAAGTGGCATAACATTATCAGGGCTTGTATTAGCAGAGGCTGTATTAGAATTGCTACAATTACAAGCATAGTCACAAACCCTAACCTGAAAATAGTATGTTGTATTGTAGTAAAGATTATTTATAAGACCATTTTCAATATCATAAGGCATTGCCATAACATCTCGTCTTATTTTTACAGCATTATTCCAGTCAAAAGGCAAGGATGTTGAATATCCTATCTCATAATATCTTGCCCTGCCAACAAAACCATCATCACCAACCTGACTAAATCTATATAAAACAGAGCCTGGGCATAGAGCCGCGGATACAACAAGATCACTAACATCAGCAGGGGGTATAAGGTCATTTAAAGGGTTATCATTTATGGAGTATGCTGAGGATATATTAGAATACTCACTTTCAACCCACTCATCATAAGCACTAACTCTGTATGAAAATGTAGATCCACATATCGCTGTTTTGTCTATATAAACTGTTGATGTAGTCTTATCAAGTAATATCCAGTTGTTAAGACCATATGAGCTTCTGTATATATTATATCCAATAGCATTAGAAACCGGGTTAAATGAGAGTTTTATTTTATTACAGTTGTCATTTGGATTATCCATAGCAACAAGAGAGCTTGGAGGAGATGGAGGTTTATTTATTTTTATTTTCTGAGTTGCATAAGAGATCATATTGTTTGAATTAAATAGTCTTATTCTTAATTTGTAATCGCCATTTGGGATAGAGTCAATATTAAAATCTGAAAGTTTATATGAGCTATACTCACCTGCGGATATAGCTCCACTTGAGATCAGAACAAAATTATCCTCTAAGTACGGTGAATAATCAAGAATATAAGAGTCTGGATTGTCTTTAAAGTTTATAGTGATATATGTATTAGAGGTTATAATCTCATCATATTCTGGTGTATTAAAAAAAAGATATCTTGCTGATTTATATCCTCTAACACTACCATCAAACTCACAAACTATAACCCAGCCATCTTTGATATAAACTGATGAGTATGATGGAGAGTTCAGATCAAAAACCTGCAATACACTGCCAGTTGCAGATAAGACATAGAACCTTCCATTAGTTGTTGTAAAAAAAACCTTATCACCAACAACTAATGGTGTTGATAAAACCTTATAGTCGGATATATTCCCAAAAGGGCCTGATGAAAATCTAACTGAAAGATCAGACTTATCCAAAGCCACAAGATTTACTGTGTCTATACCAACTATAAAATAAACTGTATCTGTTGAAACTGCTGGCGAAGATGTATTCTGCCAGTTCCACTGCTCTGTTCCGTAGTTACCTGTAAGATCCCCTGATTGATTAATTAGTGCAGTGTTGGTCGCATGGTTAACATAAAGCATTCTTTCATCATAACCAGGCAATGAGTATAACTTTGAACTATCACACGCTATTGCCTTCATATTAAAAGACCCGCCGCGTGTCTGATAATATGTGATCTCACCCCCATCCTCTGACATAGAATAGATCCTTCCATCGTTGCCACCAAATATTATCCTACCCATACACATACCTATCACAGAGGAGATTGGCTTTGTAAATTGTTTTTTAGATATCAAACTACCTGTTTTAAAGTCTATTATATACAAAGCATTTTCAGGGGAAGAGCTACCAGCATAAACCTTATTTTTATATACGAGAGGTGATGATACTGATGGAGACTTTAGATCAAAGATCCATTTTATCCTTGCATTTGAGGTTATAGAGGTATCAACATCTATATCAAATGCATAAAGTTTTGAATCCATAGATGTTAGAATAACCGTATTTGAGCTTACATATGGTGTAGAATCATTAAAACCAGATGTTGAATAGTCCCATAACCACTCGCCTGTATATAAATTAAGGGCAATAAGATATCCAAACCTTGTTGTTATAAAAACCTTATCTTTATATATCACAGGTGAAGATATTATATTACCAGGAAGCTGCACATGCCACTTCTCTTCTAATGGAGTTGAGATAAAAGAGTCTATAAAAGAACTTCTTCCATTATTAAATCCAAAACCACTGGCCCCAAGAAAGGAAATATTCAACACTATGTCTAAGAATATCAAAATATATCCATAACTATTCACCTATCCCCCTACCACAAATCAATACTATAAACCTTACCAGCATTTGTTGAGAAAAATAGATATCCATCATAGTTATCCAAAACCATATTACCCCTAACCTCACTTCCAAGATAAAATGGATATCCAGCCTTTAAGCTAAAATCAGTTTCATTAACAGCATATATATACTTACCACTTGTAAAATAAACCACACCATTCCATTCAAGCGGCATACTTCTTATAGGCCAATCAGTTTTAAACACAGCCAAAATAGTTCCAGAGGTTGAATCTATCTTATATAACCTTCCAGAATCATCACCAACAAGAATATAATTTTTATACGGAGGCTTGTAAGGAGATGAATAAACAGCTGAGCTTAAGACAACATCACTCCATCCTGTGGGTGTAATAGTTAGATTAGATGCCACTCTTGAATAAAGCTTTCCATCAGTTGATGCTATAAATAGATTATTTGATGCCTGCGAGTATGCTGACTCAACAAATGGAGCAGAATATACTGCACCACCAGTTAGAAACTGATTTAGAACAACCCCATCAGTTAACCTAAATGCTAAGACCTTGCCATTTAAAAGACCAACCCAACCAAGATTTACATCAGATCTGAAATCTATTGTAAAATCACTATTTATTGCAGAATTAACCGCACTATCATAACTCCAGCCATTACACACAGCACCATTTGATTTATTAAGGCATATTATTCTATTATCCTCAGTGCCAAGATATATTGATGTGTCAGAATCATAAATATTTCCTTTAACACTAGATGTGCCTATATTTGTTTTCCATATTTGAAGATATGATGTATCATTATCCTGAATTTTATAAACATCACCTGAGGATGTAGCAAAATACAGATATACCTCATTATTTGGACCAATACTTACAAGAGGAGATGTTTTTATTGCTGAAAGCGGGTTTGTTGCAAAACTCCATTTCTCACCGCCAATATTATAATCCAATGTCCTTAAAATACCATCATTTGCAGTTATATAAACATTTGACCAGTAGTTTACAGTTGTATCAATATTTGAATATATATTGGTATTATAGCTCCATATATAGTCAGCTGAGGGTGAGACAGAAGATATGGTTGAACTCCATATCGAATATGATGTTGTTTTGTTCTGCAAAATATAATTGATAGAGTCAGAAAGATTTATTTTGTTGATATCAATCAAGGATAAAAATTGATTTGGATTATAACTATATGAGTTATCAGATGATACAAATACAACAAAATATGTGGATGAAGAATTTGTTGGTATCAAAGAAACACTGCTAATCTGTATATTTAAAGAGATTGTGCCATCAACTACTGAAAAACTATCATTCAAAACACTAACCAATGTCTGGCTATCAATCCCTTCCTCAAAAATCCCATTGTTTCCATAATCCTTAATTATCTTTATGCTTTTAAGCATGTTTTTTAATTGCTCTGTTGTAATGTTAATATAGTCTGTTGTTTTAAATGAAAGGGATACAGAGGTTATATAAATATCATAACCAGCTGGGTTATAAACTACAAGCTTAAATATATCAACAAGCCTATCTGCACTAAGATAGACATTTCTTGTATCATAAGCATTTGCAGTTATGTATGACATATCAGTAGTTACACTGCTTAGCCATATAGCATTTGAGGTTGATGTTGATGAGTCAGTTATAAACAAAACCTTATACACCGCTTTGTCAACAAGATTATTCCCATCAATATCTGTAAAACTGCCCAGGTTAAACAATATCTCTTGTTGAGATGTAGTAGAGATATCAAATCCAAGATCTGATAATCTAAAGATATGAGGAGATTTCCCATCCTTCCCATCTGTATTCATAAACGCTATTATATCATTATAACCAGAGGAATAGTTTGTTGTATTAAGCTGTAGTTTTAATGGAAAGTTATACGGAATATATTTATTCTCTGAGGGATAGATAAGAGTGTTATTTCCAAGGAGTTCTGAGTTGCTGTTTCTATATAATGGGCTTACCTTTGGTGAGTTAACAAAATCTATACCATCATCATCGGTATCAAAGCCATCAGTTGATCTGATTATAGATGTAATTGAAGAAGCTGGGGCATAGCTTGCGTTTATGGCAGACTGGGCTTTGAAATTATAAAGTGGAGCGATGCTTGCTTTCCAGCTAACCCTGTCAAGAGTTTGTCCAAGATTATTTTCAAGAGCAACAAAATCTCCATTCTCATCAAGCCATCCGAAAGCATCACTAAAGCTATAATTATCAAGGCTTAATGTAGATGAGTCTATCATAGTGTAAGAATATGAAAAAATCTTTCTATTAAATCTAAAAAGAATGTTATTCTTGTTTCTTAAGGCATAGCCATTTAAATGAACTAGTGAGTTAGTTGAGTTATAAAGCTCTATAAACTCCCAGTTTCTATAAGAAACCTCGTTGATCTTAACATATGTTGAGATGGAGTTAGCATAGCCAGGTGTTGGGCTTGGATCTATCTCAAAATACAAAGAACCATCATAGATCCTTGAAAAAGACTGTCCTTGCGATAAAGCTGGCCACTGAAGCCTATCAACTATCTTTCCATACTGATTTTTCAATATAATAGAATAGCTCAAAGCAGAGTTTAAATCAAATGAAAGATTTATAAGCTTAAAATTACCAGACGAAATACTATCAGTAGTAGTTCCTGTCCAGACCTCAACCTCAGGCGCTGATGAATCATCAACTGCACCCTGTCTATAAACAAGCTTCCATCCATCTAAACTAAAAGATTGAGATGTGTTGTTATATAGCTCAACCCAGTCATTGCCGGCTGAGCCTGATGGATAGATCTCATTTATAAAAACGCTTTTAGTCTGTGGAAGAGATGAAGTAGAGTTAGAGATTAGTGATAAGTTGTTTGCTTTATCATAAGACTTCAATGCAAAGAAATAGGTTGTTCCTTCATTAAGACCATATATAACTATATTTTCAGTACTTCCATAGTTTGAAGGAACAATAGTTTCATTATATGTTGTAGCAAGATCAAAAAGAGCATTTGTTGTTATACTAAATGTAGCATATTTTATTATATAACCACCTTGAGTGTTATTCCCTGATGTTCCATCATCCCCTGGAGCACTAAAACTTAAAAGAACAGTTCCAGCTGTAGGCCCAGGGGAGGCTGAAAGATCTGTAACAGCAGATGGCGGTATCGTATCCTTAAGCACCTTAAATGCATCTATAAGTGTTGTGGATGAGCCAGCATTATCCCATACAACGACGCTTATATAGTTTGTTCCATTTGCAAGGAGTGAAAAATTAATATTCCAATCAGTATCATAAACATTCTGATTTATGTTTGAAGATATCAAGATGTTATTTGCCACATTTGTGCCGCTTAAATTAGTGCTTGTCCAAACTGAATATGTGGCGCTTGAAAGCTTTGAGCCACCATAATCGGAAAAATCAATATTTATCGAACCAACACCAGTTGATGTCCAGAAGTTAAATGATGTTGTTGATATATTTGATGTTATTGTTGGTGGTGTTGTATCCTTTTTAACATAAAAGGCATCAATGATAGTTGATGATATATTTCCAGCATTATCCACTGCCATTACCCAGATATAGTTTGTTGCCCCCTGAACAAGCTTGTTGAATGTTGCATTGCTAAGCATCCATGGTGTTGAGTATGATGATGAGTTTATATTGCTAATCTGTGGTGTCCAGTCTTCAACCAAAACTCCTCTTCCAGAAGCACCTGTGTATATCCTTGTCTGTATCTCTTTTAACAATGAGCCACCACTATCTTTTGCAAAAACAGAGTATGTTGCATAGTTTGAGTTTCTCCATATATCATCCCCTGATTGATTATCAGTCAATGTCGGTGGAATGTTATCCTCTCTTTTAAACTCTATTGCAAAAGACTCATAGTTATAATCCTGGACAAGTCCGTGATAAAAATTATTGCCACTTCCAACTGCTGCCCAGCCAGTTCCACTCCAAACAGTGGATCTTAGGTTGTTAGATGTATCAACAGCCCAAGCCATAATATTATCAGTGTCTGGGTCATTGAGCAAGGATGTCCATTTTATATCAGTGGAAAATGTTGTGTTTGTGTTTGCAACTGTAACTGACGGAGATGCTGGGCTCCATGTCCCATTTGACCAGGTTATCCAGTCAAACTGTGTGTCATATGTTCCTAAATCATCAACCGCAATTGCCATAAACTTTTCTGTTTTTGACTGCCAGGCACAGTCAGTTACTCTTTTATCATTTGCACTCATAGCAGCATCCTCGGTTGGAAGGGCTGACCAACCTTCAGTTCCAGTTGGCCTCCATATGGCAACATTCCAGTCGCTTCCACCATCAAGAGAAGTAAATCCTATCTTGTCTGAAAGAGGGCTTGAGCAGAGTCTTATCCAGTTGGCAGTTCCACCAATATTTGGACCAGCCAAGCTTGCACCCCAGGTTGAAGTTGAATACCATTTACGGTAGTTTGTTGTTGTGCCAGTTCCCCATAAAGCAAGAAGATCCCCAGTCAAACTCTCCCATGCTATATCAAAATCCTCCCCTGTTGCAATTGCAGCAGAAAGTGTTAGATTAACATTATCAATCCAGCTGCCTCCATTCCATATAGCAGCAGATATATCAGAGTTTGCGTCTAAAACAGCAAGTGCAACCCTGTTTGAGTTTGGTGCTGATTTTAGCCTAACCCAGTAAATCTGACCTGTTAAAGATGCCATAGTAAGGGATGTTGGACCTACTACCCATGAGTTTGATGTTGAAGACCAGACTGCATAATTTACACTTCCAAGAGTTCCATTATAATACGCAACAACAACCCTTCCATTGTTCTGCTCAACTGATATATCAAAGTTTCTGTAAAGTGAGTTTCCTGGTGTTGGTGCGGGTGTTGGTGTTATATCAGACCAGATATTGTTAATTCCATCATATTTTAAAAACTTTAATGTGTTGTTTGAGTCAATAACACCTGCAACAACAACATTTCTTATAACCGGAATGCTTCTTAAAACAATCCATCTTACAGTTCCAGCAAAGGATATACCTGTGTCATACTCAGCTGACCATTGAGCATTTGAATATTTTCTGTATTTAAGTGTTGTTGATCCAGATTTTGAATATAAAATTAAACCGTCCCTTGCACCTCTTGGTGCAGCATAGGTTGATGTTGTATTGGATATATTGCTTATGTTATTTACCTCATCGTATGATTTTATAGCAATATAATATGTTGCCTCAGGTATAAGTCCTTCAAGGATATGCTCTTCAGTCTGGCCAGGTTGTTTTGGTATCCAGCTTTGAGAATATGTTGGGGCTGAGTCAAAATTAGTTGAGCTTATTGAGTAAGTTGCATACTTTACAATATATCCAGTTGCTGCGTTTGTTCCTTCAACACCAGCCGTTCCCTCTCCCCTTGCAGTCCAGTTTATCTTTATCTGACCTGTGAAATCTCCAGGCACAGCATTAAGATCGGTTATCGCATAAGGTGGAGTTAAATCAGGTGTTGCATATGTAGATGTTGTATTTGATATATCGCTCTTATTTCCAGCCTTATCAACAGCCTTAATTGCAATATAGTATGTTGTTCCAGGAGAAAGCCCTGTCATCTTAAGCGACTCTGAAAGACCTGCTGATTTTGGAACAAGTGTTGAGTTGTAAACTGATGCTGAGTCAAAATTAGATGAGCTTATAGAATATGTGGCGTATCTTATTAGATATGATTTTGCTGCACCGGTAGTCCCATCATCACCTGTTGCAATCCAATCTAAAAGAATACTCCCCTCATCAACAGCATTAAGCGATGTTGTTGAGTTAAGGTTTGTAATTGCAGATGGTGGAACTGTGTCTTTTTGAATATAAAAAACATCAGTTGAAACCCTTACATTCCCAAGCCCATCATAGGCATATAGGCTTACATAACTTGTGCCATTATCTAAAAGCGACCACTGATAATCACTAAATCCAAATCCGTTTATCTGACCTGTTGGAGCTCCCAAATAATATGTTGAGCCATCTATCAAAACTGTTCCAGTCATAGATGGTCCTGTTGTCACTTTAATAGAAACGGTTGTTATACCTATGCCATAATCATAAAAATTAATATTAAAGATATTACCAGGGTTTAAGCTATACCAGTTTGTATCACCGCTTTGAAGGTCTTCAATGATCGGACTGGATGTGTCTTTCTTAATATAAAAAGCATCAACATACTCCGTTGTATTTTCTGCAATATCCTTGACAACAACACTTATATAATTATAACCCTCTTTAAGTTTATCAAAATCAACACCCCAGTTTGATGTAAAACTATCAACATTATAAACCCCAGATATATCAGCGCTTGATACAAAAATACCACCCTTATTTGGCTGGGTATATGCATAATAGCTTGCACTTAAAAGCCTTGAGTTATAATCATAGAAATCAACATTAAATATACTTCCGGGGTTTGAATTATACCAGCTATCATCACCGCTTTGATTGTCAACTACTGTTGGTGTAGCTGTGTCTTTTCTTATATAAAAAACATCAGTTGAAACACTCACATTATCTGCATTGTCATATACCCTTACACTTATGTAGTTAGTCCCACTCTTCAATAAATCCCATAAGGTTTGTGTCAAAGACCAAGGAGTGTTATATGATGTTGAGCTTATGCCTGTTATTAAATCTCTCCAGTCAAATAATACCTCTCCGGTTTGATTTGGTCCAGTTGTTGCTTTTAACTGAAACTTGTTTAGTAATGAGCCACCAGTATCATTGAAGAAAACTGAATATGTGTGTGAGTTTGAGCTAATCCATACATCATCACCAGATTGCTGATCGTTTACAGTTGGTGTGGTTAGGTCAATTATAAAGCTTCTTGTAGAAGACCATATACCTATATTTCCAGCATTGTCATAAACCCTAACCCTCCAGAAGTATTTGTTTTGAGATAGATTAGCAGATGCATTTGTTGTAAAAGGCATTGAAGAAAAGGATATAACAGAAAAATCCTCTTTTGTTGAAACCAAAACCTCATAGTTTCTAACCCCAGATCCATCAATATCACCTACACCTTCAAATGAAAAGTTAACAGAGGTATAGTTAAAAGAAGATCTATCAACGGGTGTAATTGTATTCATTCCTGGTGGTGGTGGGCTTGATAGATCCACACCAAATGAAGGTGTTGAAAAATAAACCCAATTACTCATTCCCCCATCTCCAATAGCCCTTGCCCTCCATTTATAAACAACCCCAGAGATAAGACCGGATGATGAAACTGAAACTATGTTATAAGTAGAGGTATTTGCGTTATAGGAGACAAATGATGATGTTGTTAAGTTAGTTTCATCAAATGATGATGAGTTTGGTTTTAACTCAACTGCAAAAGCTAATTTATCATATGTCTTTGAGCTTGAAAGAGAGGTATAAAAATTAACTGAGTTTGTATTGATCCAGGATGATATTGGGATCTCATAGTTTGTGTCAGCTCTTTTCTGCCCTAAATTATAAGGAAGTCTTGGTGGTGGGGTGTATCGATATTTTATGACAGATTGACCTGAGAAGGCAGTGTTTCTGCCAGATACATTTGTATAGTTTAGTGTAAATGATGTTGTTGATGTGTTTATCTGAGATAGATTTTCATAAACCTGAAAAAGTGTTGGCGATTCATTTATTGTGTGATGTGTAACAGTAAAAGGGGAGTTTCTTGAGTTAAAAGCAAGGCCTGTCTGCATATCCCCCAATAGGTTAGCAGATACAAAATCTGCCAGGGCATAGCCAGAGCTTACAACCTTTGAACTACCAGACTCAACCCAGTATAAAGGAACTGGTGAATAATCATAGCTTGTGGCAACAGTTGTGTTGTTTCCAGCATAGCAAGAGTAGTTTGTTGTATGGGCTTTATCATTTTTGTATTTGTATGTTATAAATAGCTCTACTCCATATCCACCAGCAGTTGCATTTGCATTTATAGTTGATACAACAACAGATCCATTTGAAAAACCAGATAAGGCAGATGAAAGAGAGTGTATAACCTTAAACCCGCTTATTAAAGCTCCAGCATAATATGCAGTATAGCTTGCCCTTACAACACTATATCCGCCAAGAGATGAGTCAACAGAAAATATATTTGTTGTGGTTGTTGTATCATTGCTTCCAGATATGTTGAGATAAATATCAAGCGGTGTTATATCCTCCTCATTTAGATAGATATTCTTAGAAAAAACACTTGCGCTTGTTCCAACAGAGCTTTGCCCCAAAAACTCTCTTATTGTCTTAACCTTATATGTTGAGTTTGGGTTATACTCATATGTTATTACAACCTCACCACCAAGCATCAAAACATTCTCACCGCTAAGCGTTATATTCATATTGTTAAGAGTTCCGGTTGAAAAACCAGCCACTATTGTTGATGATGAAAGGTATCTAAAATAATATGAATCAGCCAATGACTGGTCATGGTCCTGTGTTGGCTCGTTGTTTATACCATCACCACTTACATAGATATACCCTTCAAGGCTACTAATTCTAAATCCGGTTATCTCAACCCACTGCTGATATATCTGAGTCATATCAGGTAAATCAGCTAAATACTGCATAGTAAATGTCCCTGGCGCTTTTACTGTTTGATATGATGCAATCTTGTTTAACCAGTCAGAGTAAAGTGGAAATCTTACAGTTTTAATCTGATAAGGTGAGGCATCATCATACTCATATGTTATATAAAGCTTTGCTGTATGCATATTTGTTGCTGGACCAGTTATCTTAACACCACAAGTAAAATTAACTCCAGTTGAAAGATTTGAAACCTGAGCTGATATAACAGATGTTACATCAGCCCTTGCCCTTATTAAAATTGACTCGCCGCTGTTTGTGGTGTATTGCGTTGATGTAAATCTTGCTGTTGTTGCTGATGTGCCTGCATCAAAATATATTACAATTGGATTTATATTAAGAGCACTTACAGCCAAGCCCATAAAATCAATCCAGGCAGAGCGAATTACCTTTGAGTTTTCTGGAAGTTTTATAAACCTTGTTGGAAAGTTAAACTGCACTCCACTTGCTATATCAGTTCCATTAGGTGAATAATACCCACCTAAATTAAATTCAACAGTTTTTACTGCTGTTTCAGAGAAAAGAGAGGAAGAAAAAACAAAAAAAATCAAAAACACTCTAAGACTCGACAACAAGGATATCCTCTTATTCTCACACATCATCTTATAATTATAGTATAACAGGTATTTTTCAAAAAAAATCAAGTGTTCTTTTTAGTTTATCTTTTACCATACCAAACTCATAAAAAAAGGGGACTATATACTCATTCAATTTCAAATGATATCTAAAAGCTAAATCTACAAAAGGGA